>CACYKF010000016.1 GCA_902774905.1 uncultured bacterium | reverse complement strand
TGAAGTATCGTTTTCCGGCTGATAAGATATGATTCGATGATTTATACAATCTATATTTTCTTTTTCTTTCTTTTCTCTCTCTTTCTTTATTTGCGTTTCGTTATCGTATGTAGGATTTTCCAACGTACGATTATCCAACGTACGGTTTTCGTATGATACATTTTTGTGTCCTAATATTTCTGACAGGGATTTTATATCAAAATCCGAAATTTCTATTGCTCTAATTGCAAATGTATGACGAAGTTCATGAAATTTTACCGGTGTTAGTTCATGTTTTTTCACAAATCTTGCAAAAAATTGTCTATAAACTCTTGGTTCTGTCGGGGTTGATTTCCCTGTTAAAAAATAGTGATTAGGATTATTTGTATAAAACTTTTTTATAATATTCATTAATAATGATGGTACGGGAATAGTTCTTTGCGAACTTTTTGTTTTGGGTGCGCCGATATGAATATAAGATGTTTTCTTTAATTTATCATAAATTCTTTGTACAGTTTTGTTGACAGTTATAGTATTATCGCTCAATGATATGTCTGACATTTGCAAGCCGCAAAGTTCTCCTATCCTCAATCCGGTAAATAATGTCAGTAATATTCCAACTGATTTTCTTGTTAAATTCAAATAAATTGCTTGTATCAGCATTTGTTCTTCGTCCTTGGATAATGCTATAACTTTTTTAATTGCCGAATCTTTTGGGTAGTCTATTAAATCCCAATTTAATGCGGCAATTACTCTTGATTTATATGCAAAATTTAATGTTAGCCTTAAGACAAGAATGATATCCCTTATAGTTTTTACTGTAAGACCGCCGGAATTATCAAGTCGTCCATTATTAAAAAGATAAAAAATAAATTCCTGAATTTTTGGTTCTGTTATATCGCATATTTTTTGTGTCCCAAAATACGGTATCAGATGATTTTCAACAATAAGTAAAAATCCGGCATAAGTTGATTGGGTAACCATAGCCTGTTTTTCTTTTAACCATAAATGTGTCAATGTTTTAAAAGTAGTGTTTTTTGTTAGTTTTGTCATAATAAATACCTCCTTATATCTATTTATTAAGGTATTTATAAGATTTCTTGACCTCAAGTTATCATCTTGAAGACAGGGGTAAATGTAATAAAAATACATGTGCCAACGCACGCAATGTCCCAAAACTCCGCTTTAAAGGGTATACCTATAATTATGATAAAATACCATTAAAAAATATATCTACTCGAATAAAAAGGGTTAATTCTGATTCTACAGCACCTATCATGATGATTTCTGCTAATTGTGGCTTTATAATGCAATCAGAAAAATATTCGCGAGATAATGCAGGTAAAAGTTTGACAAAATATACCATTATACATAAAGGTGAGCTTGCATATAATCATGGTGCTTCAAAAGCAAAACCGTACGGTTGTTGTTTTCAAATAGACGTTGATGAGGCACGTATTCCCTATGTCTATCATTGCTTTAAAATAGATAAAAATAATTATGCTCCATATATTGCCTTATATTTAAATAATAAATTACTTGAACGAGAATTGAGAAAATTAGTGTCTTCAAGCGTTCGTATGGATGGTTTATTAAATATTTCATATGAAGATTATACAAATATAAAACTAAATTTACCAAGATATGAAGAACAGAAAAAGATAGCATCATTTTTAACATTAATTGATAAGAAAATCGAAAAACAAAAAGAGCTTGTTGAACTCCTCAAGAAGTATAAAAGAGGATTGCTTTCAGCAATATTCAGCCAAAAATTGAAATTCAAAGACGATAACGGAAACGATTATCCGGCATGGGAAGAAAAATCTCTCGGAGAAGTAACAGGCAATATATCTTATGGCTTAAATGCTGCATCAAAAGATTATGACGGAGAAAATAAATATATCAGAATTACTGATATTGATGAAACTACAGGTAAATTTAATAATTTGGATATCGTTTCCCCAGATTGTGTTTTATCAGATGATTACAAGTTAAAAATTAATGACTTATTATTTGCCAGAACAGGGGCAAGTACAGGAAAGACATATTTATATAATGAAAATGACGGAAAGATGTATTTTGCAGGATTCTTAATAAAATTTTCTATAAAAAACGAATATTGTAGTAATTTTATTTTTTATATAACCCAAACTTTTAATTATAAAAAATGGGTTTCAATCATGTCAGCTCGATCTGGACAACCGGGAATAAATGCAAAAGAATATTCAAACTATAAATTTTCTTGCCCTGTATATGATGAACAAGTAAAAATTGCAAATATAATATCAAAGTTAGATAATATTATAGAAAAAGAGAATATTTTATTAGATTCTTATAATGATTATAAAAAAGGTCTTTTACAAAAACTGTTTATATAAACATCTGCTGTAACAACCCCTTTTTGTAAGTTTTTAAATTACTTAATATACATTCTTCTTGTTGGATTTTATTATCAAATTTTGATAAAAAATCTGATATTTTATTTTGTTCATCTTTATTTGGTATCATTAATTTTAATTTTGCTAAAGTCTGCTTGCTTATTTCTAAAAATGTTGAACCGTTGGCATATTTATAGCAAAAATGTTTTATAATTGGTTGGCAATAATATATAAATTCACTTGATGCCTCATCTTTAACAGGTATCAGTGATTGAAAACCTTGATTAGTTGTAGCTTCAATGCTCAAAATTGACATTTCTCCTAAGGTCGCACGAGTAGTCAATAATACAGTACCTATTGGTAATATTTTGGCAGAACTTTTTAATAAACCTAGTCTAGAAATCTTTCTATTACTGCTATCTGCATATTTTTTTATTATTTCTGTTGGTGTAAACCAATTGATATCATCACCCCAATATTTAACATTATTAGTATCTGGAGTTCCACCTCCTACAATTTTACAAATATCCCCCAATCTTTTTTCTTCCCATGCCGGATAATCGTTTCCGTTATCGTCTTTGAATTTCAATTTTTGGCTGAATATTGCTGAAAACAATCCTCTTTTATACTTCTTGAGGAGTTCAACAAGCTCTTTTTGTTTTTCAATTTTCTTATCAATTAATGTCAAAAAAGATGCTATTTTTTCTTGCTCTCGAAGATTGTTAGATATTTTAATTTTTATTCTCTCAATAGTTTTAGCACTTAAACTTGGTACCCCTGTTGACTCATCATATTTTTTCCAATTTATTGTATTAAATAAATAATATAAATATTTTGCATTATTGTTTTGAAAAACATCCGAATAGAATAATGTATCAACAGTCCAAAACGGAGTATCCATATACTGTGGTTTATTAATTGTTCCTTTTCTTCCTATTAAAACGCAAGGTTTATCCCATAAAAAAGTATTTGAGCGTCCTATTTCCCCGCTTGTTGCCAAAATCGGATATATTCCATCATTGTTCTCAATTGCCTTTTGATCTTTTCCGTGCTTAATTTTTAAAACCTTTTCTATTCTTTTTTCAACCCACTCGTCATTATACCTCTTCAAGATGATAACTTGAGGATACATTTTGTGAAAAATTTTTTGTTTCAGAATTAGTCACAAACTCCTCCTTGATTTAGAACACTTATAACAATTTGCTTCATTGTTTCCATTTCTTTTGGATTGCTTTCGGCAATTAATATGGTTAATGCAAATAAAGTTCCGTTATCAATGATAGGCAAATTATTTTTATACAAAATTCCATTTTTTTCTAAAAAGTACAAGAAGCAACTTGCCGCAATACGTTTATTCCCATCAGAGAAAGAGTGATTTTTAGTTATCAAATATAACAGCATTGCAGCTTTTTCTTCTAATGTCGGATAACAATCATTTCCGCCAAAAGTTTGATAAATTTGATTTACAGAACTTTCAAAACTATCATCTTTCGGATTTGCAAAAACATCAGATGCAAATTCCGATTTCATTTCGTTTATTACTGATAAAAATTCTTTAACAGGAATTATAACAGCTTCTTTTTGTGTAGAGCCTTTTACATCTAATGTTTTATGATCAAAGTTGTCAAGCAAATCAAGCCCTTTTGCAAAATTATCCAAAATTTTTGCGACTTGCTGTGCATCATCAAGTGATTCAATTTGATTTGTTAAACTTCTTGTTAGTAAACTTACTGTTGTTTGTAGAGTTTGTATTTTTTCCTGTTTATCACTTAATAATTTTTCATTAATTGCATAACCCTGTGTTAAATAATTTTTTAAAACATTTGTTGCCCATTTTCTAAAATTTGTAGCAATTTTTGAATTAATTCTATAACCGACAGAAATTATCATATCCAAATTGTAATAAGCTACATTATAGGTTTTTCCGTCGTTGGCAGTTGTTGCAAAAAATGCAACAACTGAATCTTTATCCAATTCTTCCGTTTCAAAAATATTTTTTATATGTCGTGATATTGTAGATTTATTTTTCTGAAAAACTGTTGCTATTTGGTCTAAAGAAAGCCATAGTGTATTGTCTCGTAGATTTACACTACATTCAATATTTCCATCGTTATTTTTATATATTGCAATTTGGTTTTCCATTATTAATTTTCTCCAAACGGGAAATCTAATCCCAATTCATCAAAAAACGGCTTCAACTCCTTATCAATATCTTTTATCTCCGCCTGAACTTTACGAATATCACTTGCAACTTCTTGTAAATCTACTTCCGGTTCAGGTTCAAAAGTATCAACATATCTTGGAATATTTAAATTATAGTCATTTTCTTCAATTTCTTCCATTGTCGCTATATGACAGAATTTTTCGATATCTTTTCTTTCCGTATAGGCATTAACTATTCTGTCAATATCTTCTTGAGAAATAGAGTTTTGCGCTTTACCTTGTGTGTAATATTTAGATGCATCTATAAAGCAAATATTATCACTGTTGCCGTTACGTTCTCTTTTTAACACTATACAACAGACAGGGATCGACGTTCCTTGGAAACAATTTGCAGGTAAACCAATAACAGCATCTAAATAGTTTAAATCTTTAACTATATACTTTCTTATAGTTTCTTCAGCATTCCCTCTGAACAATACTCCATGTGGTAATAAGACTGCTATTCTGCCATCAGAATCCATGTGATAAATCATGTGCTGAACAAAAGCAAAATCCGCAGTAGATTTCGGTGCAAGTTTACCATAAGCTGAAAATCTTTCATCATCTAAAAATTTTGAATTTGCACTCCAATTGGTAGAATATGGTGGGTTTGCTACTTGTACAGTATATTTTCTATCCTCATATCTTTCATCTTCAAGGGTATCACAATTTGTTATTTCAAAATTGTTATAAGGAATTCCATGAAGTAACATATTCATTCTTGCAAGGTTATATGTTGTACTTGTTAATTCCTGACCATAATATTGACCCACTTTTATATATTTACCTACTTGCAACAATAAACCGCCTGAACCGCAGGCGCAGTCAGAAACTGTTCTTGCTTCACTTAAACCGACAGTTGCAAGTTTGGCGACAAGTTTTGACATATTAACCGGAGTATAAAATTCTCCACCTTTCTTGCCGGCGGTTTGTGCAAACATACCGATTAAATATTCATATGCATCACCCAATACATCAAGTTCCATATTTTCTAAATGGAAATCTATTGTGTTAATTGTATTTAGGATTTTTGCAATTAATTTTGAACGATGAGAAACTTCTTTACCAAGTTTGGAAGATCTTAAATCCATATCTTCCCATAATCCTTCAAAATCTTCTTGGGAATCGTGTCCTTGTGTACTTTCAGATATTGAGTTTATTATCTTTTCCATATATTCAACATCAAATTCTCCTGTTTCAATTAATTTTATTACATGAGAAAAAAGATATTTTGGTTCTATGACATAACCCAAATAATCGATAGATTCTTCTTTTAAACCTTCTCTATATTCTTCATCGTCCCAAGCTTCTGCATAAGATATACCATCATCCTTTAAAAGTTCTTTCATATAATTTTCGGTACGTTCAGATAAATAACGATAGAATATTAAACCAAGAATATAATTTTTAAATTCATAAGCTTCCATATTCCCACGCAAATTATTTGCCATTTCCCATAATTTGCTATGTAGTTCAGCTTTTTGTTCTTTTTGTACCGCAATATCTACCATTCTCAACTCCTATTGATATTTAAATACATTTTCCTTAATAAATCGAATTATTTTTGCAACAAGTTCATGTTTTTCTTTAAATTTTATAGGTCTATCAATACCTGTTATTATATCTTTTTTATTTATTGTATTTGAAAATTCATAGTCTGAAATTGTCTGTTTCAAAAACTCTGCATTAATTTCTTGTTTATTTGCGAAATCTTCAATTTCTTTATTTCTTTGTTCTGATTCAAAATTAGCAAATGCTTCATCGATTGAATCATTTTGTTTTATTGTAGGCATTACTCTATCGATAAATGCTCTAATTAAATCAACTTTTCTTCTTAATTCTGGATTATCGGTTCTATCTAACTCTTGCTTAATATGTTCCAAATCTTTTGCTTGCTGTTTTTTGTTGGCGATATCGACATTTCTTAATAAATTCATGATATATGTAACATTTATCTTATCTGTTTGAATAACTTCAATAGCAAAATCAATATCATCAAGAATTGAAACTTTTTCTGCATTACGTTCCTTTTTAACAAAATCATATAATGTTAAATATCTGCTCTTATAATCTTCATACCCCTGACAAGTTAAAGCATCTTCAACATCCGCCCATGAAAATTCCGAAAATGTCGTAAGAATTGATTTTATTTTTGACAATTCTCTAAAAGCAATAACAAATTCTCTTTGCGCATCTTCGCTCATTAAATCATCTACACTTTGAACTGTTGGCGCAATAGACAGTAACTTGAATGCCAACTCCTTAAATTTGTCTCTAAAATATCCATAACCCGGAATTATCCATATTGGCGGATTGTTTTCTGTATCTGCTTCTAATTCATTACTGAATAATCTTAAGGCTTTATCTGTATTAGATTTAAGATTTCTGTAACAAATAATATTACCAAAAGGTTTTGAAGCCATTTCAACCCTGTTTGTCCTTGAAAATGCTTGTACTAAGTTGTGCCATTCAAGATTTTTATCAACATACAAAGTATTAAGTGGTCTTGAATCAAAACCTGTTAAATACATATTTACTACAAGTAAAATATCAATTTTCGGCGATTTTTTGATTTTTAATCTGTTAGCAATATCTTTGTTGTATGCAGCAAAGGTTTCTAATGAAAAATTAGTATCAAATTCTTTATTATAATCATCAATTATTCTTGCTAAAATATCTTTGCTATGTTCATCTTTACCTTCTAAATCTTCATTTTCACCATATGAAAAAACTGCAGCAATTTTTAAATCAGAATTTAAACTTTTGATTTTATCGTAATATTTAGCAAGTGCAGGGATTGAAGATGTGGCGAAAATAGCTGTATATTTACCGTTTACAGTTTTGCACTTATGGTTATTTATTATATGATTTGCAACCAAGTCAATTCTCTCATCTGCCATATAAACTTCGTCAGTATCAATACCTTCAACCATGGTTTTATCATTTTCATCATATTGACCTTTGAATGTTTGAATATATTCAATTGAAAATCCTAAAACATTGTGGTCATATATTGCATTCTTGATTAAATATGTATGTAAACATTTTTCAAATAAATCAGATGTTCTGAGTCCATTTTGAGATTTATTCTCATCAAAACGAGGTGTACCTGTGAAACCGAAATATTGCGCATGTTTAAAATGATGTTTTATAGTAGTATGCATTTCTCCAAATTGGGACCTATGGCATTCATCTATTATAAATATAACTTTTTCATCTTTATAATTATCCAATATTTTTGAATATCTCGGATTTTTTATAGCATTTGCCATTTTTTGAATGGTTGTAACTATTAATTTTCTATCAATATCTTTTATCTGTTTTACTAATGTTTCAGTTTTATCAGTTTCATCAACACAATCTTTTTCAAATTTATTAAATTCTTCTTTTGTCTGCGTATCAAGATCTTTCCTATCGATCAAGAAAAATACTTTTTTAATGCTTTGTTCTTTTGATAGTAAATTTGCACATTTCCAACTTGTTAATGTTTTACCTGACCCTGTTGTATGCCAAATATATCCGTTTTTACCGGTGTCTAATGCATGTCTGATTAACGCTTCTGTGGCATATATTTGATAAGGGCGCATAACAATGAGATTTTTATCTGTTTCATTAATTACCATATAACGGGTAATATTCTTCAATAAACGGGTTTTGTTAAAGAAAGAAGATGAAAAATCTTCCAGTTTATTTATTCTCTCGTTTGTTTCAGTTGTCCAATAAAATGTTAGAGATTTTAATAATCTTTGGGCATCAGTATTTGCAAAATATCTTGTTTCTACACTATTTGAAACAACATAAATTTGTATGTAATGAAATAATCCACGATATGAATGGATACGGTATCTATCAATCTGATTAATAGCTTCATTGATATCAATACCGCTACGCTTTAGTTCTATTTGAACTAATGGTAAACCATTAATTAAAATGGTAACATCATATCTGTTTTTATACTTACCTTGAACAGTAATTTGATTTGAAACTTGATAAATATTGTCTTCGGCATTTTCTGATAATAATTTTAAATATATTTTTGTACCGTCTTCTCTGTCAAAATCTATTTTTTCTCTTAATTTTATTGCAGATTGCAGAACACTTTTGCCATTAAGAATATTTAATACTCTCTCAAATTCTTTATCAGTTAAAGGTTTCTCATCTAATGATTTTTTATTAAATTTATTAAGTTGTTCTCGGAAATTATTTTCAAGTTCTGAATAATCATTAATTAAAACTCTCTCATAACCTTGTGTTTTAAGTTTTTCAATCAATTTATTTTCTAATTCTGCTTCACTTTGATAGCCCATTCAAAACCCTCAACTACATAAAATTCATATGCCAATACTACCATGAACATGGCAATATGTCTTTTATGTTTATATTACTTTATTACTGTGCCAAATATGGACATATAAAATCAGTACGCACTGAGTAGCGAATTTGCAAAACCTAATTTTTTGATATTAATTCATACGCTAAACTTGCCAGAGAAATATAATGTATTGCTAAATTTCTATCTAATTGTTTTGCCGGAGTGTGTGCTTTTTCGTTTCTAAACATTTGTATTGCCATATTTATAAATTTTACCCCATCAAAAAAATCTTTTTCGGTATCATCTTTAGCTTTGTGTCCAAATATTTTTTCAATATTTGTTTCGCTAAATGCCTGACTTGCTTTTTCTTCTCCCGTTAACTCCCTTAATTTTTGCCTAACAATTTTGTATGCTTCTTCTACTGCGTGATAATAATCTTGAGTCGCAAAATATCTTTTTATATGTTCATATATTTCAGGTCTTATATTGATTGTAACTTCAGCGTCTTCAATATTATTTATCATATTGTTATTTACCTCTACTTTTTTAGAAGGGTACATCTGTAATTTATTAGCAATTTTTTCAATTTCAACCGAAAATTTAACATACATTGGGATTGCTAATTCTCTATTGCGAAATAATGACGCAAGTTCTAATAATGTCATAGCAACAAGTTTGTTGTCTTCTAAATTCCAAAATGTGTGTAAAATATTAGTCATAGATGTTCCATTTGCAGTATATTTTTCATCATAAATATTAATATTAAAATGTTGAAAAAATTCAGCAAAGGATTCTTTTGTAAATCTTACAATAAATCCCGTTTCAAGCCTTAAAGCATTATCTAAATATTTAATATCTGCAGGTGATAAGTTGCTCATATTATTACTATAGCCTAAAAATAAGTGGCATGTAAAACATTAACTTGATTTAATTCTGGCTTTGAGTGATGTATACGACACGTTAAAGGAGGTCGTAAATGGAAAAGGTCGGATTGAATATTACTCCAAAAGAATTCAAACAGTTAAGCAAGTGGTCGGAGAATATTTATAACACAGCAGTTGTTATTGATTATTTTGTGGCAAACCAACCTGATATTGAAGAATGCTACAATCTTGCGCCGGTAATTAAGCACCTGCGAAATGATGCAGATGTGCTAAACGCATTCTTTATTGACCACGAAAAAGAAGTTGAAATTTAAATGCCGTTTAAAAGGTGTTTAAAAGCCGTTTAAATCGTGTTCAAAAATTATTATGTCAGAATGATACGTTTTAGACACATATGGTTGATGTTTCTTATGAAAAGAGTGATGAATGGTGTAGCTTGAAAGGAGCACACTATGATTGAAATCGGTAAAAAATACAGATTAAAAAAGCTAAAAGGTTGGTTTGAAAAAGATAGCGAAGAGTTTAAAGTTGTTTGTTTTGGCGAACACAACATTGTCGGCTGCGTTGCACCGGATGGTGAAAGATATGTATTTGATAAAGATTTTTTGATTGATCCCGACAAACCGGATGAGATATACGCAGATATTACAATAACGAAAGGATAAATTATGGTTGAAAAAAATTATAAGTTATACGGAACAAAGATTTTGAACTTAAAATCGCAAGAAATCGGTTTGTTAATTTGCTTGTGGGAGAACAAATTTGCCGATAAAACCGTCGATTTCGCAACTTGTGTTGATAAGACCGGCAAACGGTACAATATTGAGCTCGATAATATAAGAGGGTTTGAAGATGATTTTTACAAAGCGAACAGTTAAGGCGAAGCCGAAACTTGTGAGCCTGTATCTGTAATGGAGCAAAGCGAAATGAAAGTGAAAAATAAATTGACTAAAGAAACACTTGATATTCCGTATTCTGAATTTAGGAAAAAGTTTGCAAAAGAAATTCAGGATGCATTTGAAAGTTACCGCAAAACACAATTAAATAAATATTCCTGGAACTTCAAAGACGACAACTCTTTGGAGTTTAATTTTTATTTTGAATTACATTGGAATTTTAATCATTTTGGAATGTCGAACTGGTACATTGAAAGACTTTAAATATTATAACTTGTAGTAAGTATTTTTTGAATTTATTTATATCTTCGTTTTGCTCTATATTTGTGATACTCTTAGTAAAAAGGAGCTAAAATGAGATTACAAAAATACATTATTATATCTTGCATAATTATATTAATTTTGTCTTTAATTGGAATTTTTGCTACAGAACAAAATAATAAGTTTTATGATCTTTCTACAGGAGTATTTACCGGAGTTGTGTTAACAGGCATGACTTCAATAATTTTGTTCCTTTATGAAAAAAATAAGATTATAAACAAACTATATAACAATTTCGCGGAAATTTATTTTACACTCTGTGTAATTGATAAAAATTTAGGTAATTTTCTTATAAAAAAAGAAATTACGGATATGAATTTTAGGATAAATTATAAACTGACAATGGAAATTATAAATACAATAAAAGAATTTGATTTTGATGAATATACGAGCTTCTTTGACAGCAAATTTAATAATTTATTAGAACAATTTTTAAGTTTTAACCTGAAGTTATACAATCTACACAATATTGTAGGTGAAAGAAACCAAGGAGTTTTGTATCACGAATTAACATTAAAGGATTTAGAATTAAAACGATTACAAGGAATTGCAGAACAAATGCTTTTACCTTATGAACAACAAGTAATAAATGATAGAGAAGCTCTTCTTATTTTAATAGGCAAATTGCATGAATATGTTGTTTCATTAAAACTAGAATTAACATCAAACCTAACAAAATTAGACAATTATCATAAATTCAAAATAAGTTGGGATGGTAGAAAAAGTTTGCTGGAAAAGCAAGTTCAAGAACTTTCTTAGTTTTATTAGAATAAAGAATATTTATACATTATCAATGCAAACATTTAATATATAGATAAACAAAATAAAAATAATATTTTATAAACTAGTATGGTGCTATGTTTACATGCCTAAAATATCTTTTTCAACTATTTTTATAATATCTTCCGGCAAATATTCTTCCTTTTTAGATTTATGTTTAGTTTGCGAAATTTCGATATTTGATTTTATTTGTGGCAGATTTTTAATGATATTCATAAGGGAATACATTTCTGCCTGTGGGGTTTGTTGATTATTATCAATATCATTTGAAATTTTATCCATTATTTTTTGAGCAAAATTTAAGAGTTCGCGATTAAAAAGTTCCTGTTCTCTGCCTTTTTCAAACCTCTTTTTGTCCCATTCATATTCTTTCTTCCAATAAAATAAAGTCCTGCGTGAAAGGTCAAGTTTTGCACTAATCACGTCAAGTGGCTCTTTTTCACAAACATACAAATGCTCTGCTTGTTTTAATTTATCTAATTTAGTCATAGTTTCTCCTTATTTACACATTGAATTTCTAACACCAAAATACGGATTATTTTTGATATAACCATCCATAAATGCATATTTTAAAATACTGCCAAGCAATGTTACTCCGTTACTTGCGGTCTTTGGTTTAAATTTTTTCTTCATAAAGTCCACAAATTTTAAAATCATTTCATAAGTAATTTCATCAGTATATAAACCCTCAAAAAACGGAATAATATTATATTTCAGCTGCGAGCGGTAGCCTTTTAATGTATCTTTTGTAAGTCTACGATTATTCAAATATATAATTGCCATATTCTTAAACAAAATTCGCTCCCCGCTTTTATAAATTGGCTTTTCAAAAATATCAAAAGTCTTAAGTTGCTTCGGCTCTTTATATTTGTACAATCCTTGTTCAAATACCAATTTACCCTCGTTCAAAAGCCGTTCAAGTTCTGTTTTACAATCACACTCTGCAATCATTTCGATTTCATCTAGAGCAAACTCTTTTAAATGTCGTGCCAATTTTTCTATGTTCATATTATTTGACTTATGACCTCCATATTTATTTCGGTTAAATTATTGTCTTTGGCAAATGTTTCCATTTGATTTATTAATTGAACAATTTGCCTGAATCTATTGTATTTCGTGTGGATATATTCAATTGAATCAGAAGTAAATGAGATTTCAGACAATTGGTTTATAATTTGGCTTAAATCATTTACGCCAAAGGTTTCAAATTTTAAAATTTCTGAAAACCTGTCATACAAATGTTTATATCTTTCAAGTTTTCTGTGAGCCAATCCCATTCCGATAAAAACTATCGGGCAGCCGGTTTCGTCGTAAATATCCCTTAGAGTTTCAATGGTTTTGTAGTTATTCATAAGGTAATCAATCTCATCGATAAAAATCAACTGTGGATTTTGTTTCAGCTTTTTAACCACGATATTGAAATTATCCAAAGTCAAAAATCTCGGAATTTCATCAAGTTCTTTAACCATTTCCTCAAGCAACCATCTGCCCGTCATAAGGTTTGATGCCCTTAAATATATTCCGTCATACTTGCACGCAAGCCACAATGCTGTTTGCGATTTTCCAAGTCCGGGCTCACCATAAACAAGTCCCATTTTCGGAATATTTTTGGGTTTGTTAATCAGATTCTCAACAAGTCCGATAAAGTTTTTGACGTTTTGCGTTTTTACAAAAATCTTATTCATACAATAATCGATACTCCTTTGTTTGCTTAAATTGCTCTATCCACTCATCTTGCGGATTATGAGTTATTAAATACTCATATTTATCAGCATTATTTTTAAAACTCTTGTAAACACCATTTGAACTAGTTTTAAACGCACATTGAACAATTGGTTTTTTATTTTGTGTTTCAAGTAACTTTATATCCTCACATTGAAGATATTTTTTGACAGATTCAACTGTTTTCTTTTTTAATTGCCGTTGTTTAACAATTTTTTGTTTGTAATCTTCATAATCTTTGACATTACCGAGTAATTTTGCCATCGGATGAGTTTCTGTTACTCTTTCTGCGGTGCAAAGATATTCGCCTTTTGGGGTGTAAACTTTAATACTTGTCAGATCAAAAATATTGTATTTAATCAGGACTTTACTCTTGAATCCGTACAACCTTTCATCAAAATAGTCACAATTCAAAAATCTTATACCGTTTCGCTGAATTGTTTTGACTTCAGTTGCAAGCATCAAATCGTCAAGCGTATTTATATCAATATTTTGTCGTTTCCTTTCAGATAAAACTTCCGTAACTGTTTTATCCGGAGCATTCGGACAAGGTTGAGAATTCTTGAAACTCAGCCACATATTAATCATTTTTATTGTTTCTTCAATAGTTGGAATAAATTCATTATGTAGATTTTTATGAAACTTCTCATTTCTCATCATATAAGCAGGTTTATTCTGAATACTGCTTCCGATATAACTCGGCAAAAGTTTTTCAAAACCTTCCTGAAATTCTTTAAAGAATCTTTCAATAACTTTTGCTCTCGCATTATACGGTCTTGCAAAAACTGTTTCTATACCCAGTTTTGAATACAATCCCTGAAAACCGAGTTCGCTGAATCCTTTATCATCTGTAAAATACTTAGCCCGAAAAGCTCTGCCATTATCTTGATAAACAACTTTGGGTATCATATCAAGATTAATTATTGAATTACGCAAAGCACTTGCAATACACTGCGTATTTTCTTCAAGCATTATTTCATATCCAACGAGTGCTGTAGATTTCCAATCCAAAAATCCCACTAATGTTGCTCTGCAGGGTTTTCCTGTAAACGGATTTATTACCTGAAATGCTAATTTATGTCCGTCCGCGACAAGAATGTCCCCGACTTCAAGCAAGCTTGCATCACGTTTCATGTATGGTTCAACTTTATCCGATAGTGCTTTTTCTCCGTCACGAGCAAGAATCCATTTATCGTAATTATTATCCTTGAACCATTTTGCGTACCTTCTAAATGTGATATCCGCCGGAATAAAATTTTGCCCCTGCTCCTTTAATCTATATTTTGTTAATGCTATAGCCTTACCGATAGATAATCTGTTAGGATGCAAAAGCAATCCCATAAAGATTTTTATTTCTTCATCATTGAGAACTGTTCGGTATTCCCAAACAGTTGAATATTTATACTGCGGCAAAAGTTTCATATAATCTTCCGTTCCGTTTAACATAGCATACCAACGGTGCAAACTTCCGCGAGATATTTTTCCTAAAATTTCAAACAAGTGTGAATTTGATGTGTTATGTAATTTTACAAAATCATAATCGGCTTGAAGTTTATTTTGAGATTGCTTTCTAAATTCAAGCCACTTGTGAACCACATCAAGTCTTGCAAGTGCTATTTGTTTACATTTTTCGGGTGTGAAGTTTGTCATAAAAAGTTACCTCACACACATTCATCACTCACCTTTCGGAATAAATCAAGTCCCAAATCTCAATCTCAGAGACAAAAAGACACATATCAAAATGTAAGATAAATTATTTTTGCACTATTTTGCACTTATTTGCACTCGCTAAAATTCAAACACCACGCAAAATAGACCCTGATACAAGTTCAGGGTGACAGGTTTTCGGTGCAAAATAGTGCAAAAATTATGACAAAAGTGCAAGAATAGTCCGGTAAATCTCTACACTATAAACTTGCCTCTATTGCCCTAAAATTAGGCAAATCCACAATAAAACTCCAATCACAACTGTCCTGAAAACCTATAGTTGTCTTATTCTCTTTTTTGGTGGAGACGGTGGGAGTTGTCTTGGTCGTTCGCCATAAACGGCATTACGCATTTTGGCTTTTGTGCCATTTGGCACAAGCCAAAATCTGCTCCAGCCTCGGCTCTCTCCCGCTCGAACCACAGACAAACCTCTCGGTTTGTTGGGTTCTCCTCACACAACTATTATTTATAATATTTAAAAATGGAGACGGTGGGAGTCGAACCCACGTCCAAAATGGATGACAACATACTTCTACGAGTGTAGGCTATTTTTTGCTCAACTGATTCAGGAAAATGTCCTAAACCATACGAATCAGCCCAAGGTTTTATTTAAAGGAAACTCTAAACCTTGCAAAGTCATCTTGATGTATCTACTTTGCATCAATACACTGCCGCTTGCATAATGGACTTATACAGCCGGCAAGCTGGGCTATATAAGTGGCTAATCATAGACTAAGCAGCCAAAGCATATGCTTGTGCAAAGTCTACTTTTCTTACATTGTTAGCACTTAATTTGTTTTGCTCGTTGATGACGGAGAACAGCGCTCCGACCCGCCGCATATTACCACCAAACATCCTGTCAAATACCAGAACGTCCCCATATAAAAATGTAAATGTACGATTAATACTATTATAACTGAATTTTAACCTTTTTCAATCTTTATTGTAACGAAATGTTACAAACATGCTCAAAAACATTAAAGTTCATGCTTTTACCTGCCGACATGAAAGATAACAGATAAAATAAGACGAAAGGAAATACCGTTATGGGAATGTCAGCATCTCAAGCAAGATTTTTAAGTTTAACAGCAAGAAAAAACAATGTTGAATTTGAAGGACAACAGATTAACCAGCAAAGAACAACCCTGTCTAACGAATCAGCAAGTTATTATAGCGAATTGTGTAATATGGAAGTGCCGACTCCGCCATCTATTGATGATTATACAAAAGTATCTTACACCTTCAATGATGGTGCAATGACTAATACCCTTATTTCCTTATTACCAAAATCCGGTACCAACAATGAGTATGTTGTAAACTATGTCGAAGAATGGCAGGATGATTATGCTATCGTTCCGGCTGCCTCAAGTTTAGTTGAAAAAACAGGCTCAACTTATTCAATCGGAAGTTGCAAGTTGAGAGAAGCAGGTGTTGCCCCTGCAAATATCGCTGATGATGAATACTATGAATCACTTTCAGCAAGTCAGCGTACCGCTTTATTACAAAACGAAGCATATTTATTAAAAATGGTTCAGGAAAAAACCGGTGACAGTGGTAAATTCTATATCAGATATATTAAAAATACTACAAATGGCAACTATGAACCATATTTATATGCTTTAAGCGAATTACAACAAACTCAAAAATATAACAATAAAAACCTCGCAAGTATTCCTTGTTATTCACTTGGTTCTACAACACAAACAAGAGAAGTATTACACAAAGAAGCAACCGTTGAAAAAGATTCTTCAGGCAGATATGTGGCAATTACAATCAATCTTGGTACAGATGATCAAGGTAATAAAATAGAGCGTACTTATGCTCTGACAACAACAACTACTACAGATGAAGAAGCATATAATGATGCAATGAACGAATATAACTACAAACAACACGAATATGACCACAAAATTCAGGAAATTAACTCAAAACTTGAAATCGTTCAACAACAAGATAAACAGTTAGAATTGAAACTGAAACAACTTGATACCGAAGAAAATGCTATTTCAACAGAAATGGATGCGGTCAAAAAAGTTATCTCCAAAAATGTTGAATCTTCATTCAAAACTTTTAATGCATAAGAAAAATAAAAAATTTAAAAGACCTGCCAAAAAACGGCAGGTCTTTTTTTGCTAATCATAACCCCTTCCTTTGTCCCACTACCTGCATGGGGAAGGGAAAAACAATTCCTCCCCTATATAGGGGAGGTTAGGATGGGTTTGAATTCTTAATATATGTAAAAGAAACCCTCCCTTTATCCCTCCCTATTTAGGGAGGGAAATTAAGTTTTTTAATTTTTAATTTACTTTTCCCACTATGCAAAAGTCGGTTTTTCTGTTATACTCATTGTTATAAGGAAAGGTGGTTATTATGAAATTTATTTGTACAGTATGCGGTTGGTCAACAGAATCTGAAACAATGCCTGATAAATGTCCTATTTGCGGGGCTACAACATTTAAAGCACTTGATGCTGAAGGTAAAGTTTATGCCTGCGAACATCATGTAGGCGATGGCAAAGTTGAAGATGCTCAAGTTATGGAAGGTTTGAGAGCAAACTTTGCAGGAGAATGTTCTGAAGTCGGTATGTATCTTGCAATGTCAAGAGTAGCAGAAAGAGAAGGTTATCCTGAAGTTGCGGAAGCATACAAAAGATATGCTTTTGAAGAAGCAGAACACGCTGCAAAATTCGCTGAATTATTAGGAGAAGTTTTGACAGATTCTACAAAGAAAAATCTTGAACTTCGTGCTGAAGCGGAATTTGGTGCATGTGACGGTAAATTGCAACTTGCCAAAAGAGCAAAAGAACTCGGTTATGATGCAATTCACGATACGGTTCACGAAATGGCTAAAGACGAAGCACGTCACGGCAAAGGCTTTGACGGTCTTTTGAAAAGATATTTTTCATAAGAGGTTTAATAAACAGAATGAGTAAGATAAGTTTGATATGTTTTTAACTTGCAAACTTATCTTACTTCAACTATTTATATGATTACACAATTTAAAAATTTATGGTAAGTTATAGTTATGAGAAACAGAAAATCAAGCAACGGACAATTAAAAATTTTATTATTTGTAGGCGCAATACTTTTAGCATTAGGTCTTGCGGTATTTGGGTTATCAAAAGTAAAAGTTGATGAATTTCATAAGGCTTCGGTCATATTTATTGTGGATTCTTCGGCTTCAAATGCAAAAGAATTACCCCAACAAACAGCGACTTTAAAACAGTTGTGTTCAATGCTTGACCCTGAAGACCATATAAAGATTTTAAGAGTTTCTGAAAAATCATATATTATTTATGAAGGTTCTCCGCAATCAACATCAGAAATTCGCAAAGCCCTCAAAGAATTTACTAAAATTGACGGGGATGAATTTGGTACTGCGTATGGACTTGCCATTCAAAAAGCATTTAATCATTCCATAACCTTACACAAGAACGGTTATATTCCTGCAATTGTAGTAATGGGTGATTTGGAAAATGAAGGGAAATACGAAAACCAAATTCATTGGGATACTTTCCCGTCTGAAGTTCAGAAAGTTCAAAAAGAAACAGGTGACAAACTTGCAATGATGTTTTTATATGCTTCACCTGCAAAATTAGATTATGTTAAAGAAAAATTAGGACCTGTATTGGGAGAAGATAAACTTATTATAGGTAACAAAACAGGTGCGGCAAGAGTACTGAGCAAATTCCTCGGTGCAATTGGCAGATAACAGTTTGCAATAGAGAGAAAAAATTAAATGAATGTAGAAATTAAATTCGGAAGCAATATTCAGGTTTTTGAAGATAAACAAAACATAGTCATCGGTACAACCCCTGACTGTGATTTTGTAATTGACGGAACCGATGAAATTATAAATGTAAAAATGGTGTTTTCATCAAAATATAACAGTTATGTACTTGTTAATTCCGATGAAAGCAGTGAAGTTTTGTTCAATAACAAAACTTTCAAAAAAGTTCTTGTTCCAAGACATTTTTCTATCGGGCATACTGCATTGAAAGAGAGTGTTTTGGTTGTAGTTAATATAGAATCAAACAAAAATGTATCAGCAGATACAGACAATACGGTACTTAAAGCAACAGCAGCATCTTCAACTGCTACTGCAACAACTGAAAGGGCGGCAACTCAAGTGCAAAACAACCGAATAATTAACAGAGATAAAAAAGATATTTTTAACGGAAATATTGAAAATAACAGAATTGCTATTGTGAAAGAAATCGGATATAAAATTCAGGCTCTAAAAAATCAAATATCTTCTTTAGGCAAAGTTTCATTTGTTGCTAATGCCGCAATTTTGGTATTATCAATAATTTGTTCTTTTGGTATGACAAACTTTATTTTGCACTTGCCTATTGATACAAGCAAAGGTGTTCTTAACTTAACAACAAATTACGGCTTTTTAATTGCAATTTCACTTATCGTATTTGCAGTGTCTTTTGCAATGAAACAATCCGTTTTCTCACTGATTGAATCGAGTCAGAATAAAAGATATGGTGAAAATAATGATATACAAAGACTTATGGTTTACGCTTCATGCGTATTTATGCTTGTAATCTATGCAATTAACCTGTTCTACTATAAAGATATTGCATTTGTTGCATCAATCTTTGTATCTTTGTTGTTTGTCGGCGCACTTGCAATAGTTTCTGCCGCATCAGGATATTTCAAATACCAATTGAAAACTGCAAATTATCAATTGATGAATGTTGAATACAGAGAAGATTTTGAAACAACCCTTAAAGGTTATCGTTCTTTAATTTCTCAATATATTAACAGTTTAAGTGACAATAAATTAGACTCTATTAAAGATAGTCTTTTAAATACACAAATAAAAATGTCGGGTGAAATTTTAATCGGTATGCTGACCGCACCATTCCTTGCTTATGGAGTATCAAACACTTTGGCAAGTTGTTTCCCTGAAGCAGCAGGGTGGATAAGAATTTCGGGTTTAAGATTCAGCCCTATCTTCCTTGTTCTTGCAACATTTTTGATTATTTTTGCATTCTTTTCATTCGTAAGAGCATTTACTATAGGCAAACAAATTAAGGCATCAGAAATTATCAAATTTGACGGTTTCCATGATTATGCAAGCCACGGTGTTAATATTCTCGGTTTAGATGCTATTAAAGGACTTCATAAGGAAAAGAATATTACAATGGCTATTGCTTGTGTAATCGTTGCGATTGAATTTACAATGAATGTTTCATACTTTATTCAGGAAATCGGCGGAGATATTTCAGGTATGTTTATCAGTTCAATGGCAGCGTTTGTACCGACTGCATTATTGATTGCAGAAACAATGATGTTGAGCGGAACAATGCACAAAATAAACAATTACAATGAAGTGTTCCAAACATTAGACTAATCTTTAATATTAAAACATGAGAAATAAAAAACATAATCCCAAAATACCTATAATACTTGGTGTTGCCTTATTTATCGGCATATCTGTTGTGGTTATTAATGCAAAAGATATGCAAACAATTTCAAGAGTAAAAGTCAGTAATCAGCAAATTGTAATTAATCAGGGTAATACAGGGATTTCAAATACTGATGTTGGATTTAATAATTCCGGTAATTTGAGTAATCAAAATACCAATATCGGCAATCAGGGAAATTTTTCTAATACCGGCGGAGGGGTAAATAATACAGGCAACTTTAATAACCAAAACACAGGTTTTGGTAATCAGGGCGAGTTAAGTAATACCAGCGGAGGGGTAAATAATACAGGCAACTTTAATAACCAAAACACAGGTTTTGGTAATCAGGGCGGGTTAAATAATACCGGTGGAAGTTTCAATAATCAGGGCGGTTCGTTTAATAATGAAAACGGGGATATTGGCAGTTATAATGTCGGTTTTGGCAATAAAGACTATCGCTCTGACATGAATAAGTATAAATATCAGGATATTGACTGGAGTACATGGAAAAGTAATTTTGTAAACAGAATACTTGATGACAGTATGTATATAAAAAGTCTTGACCTTTACGGGTTGGGAACATGGTTTTATTATTCGTTTAATGTAACCGATAAAGGTGAAATCAAAGATGTATTTGTCTTTTCAATATATTTAAATGACGAAGATAAAAAACAGATAAGAGATTTGATAAGAAGTTATGCGCATCAGCCTATCACAATCTTCCCGAAAGATTCCCGCCGTAAAAAGGCAAAAGTTAAAGCAATTATGCTGTTAGGTGATACCGAATCCAAATCTGACGCATCTAACTTTAACGATATTGAAAAGATTAAGATTAAATATTAATCTTCTTTTTAAGCATCACAGCAGGGGCATATTGAGGCAAAATATCAAGACAGGTGTCAATCTCTCTGATGCAATTTTTGATATCTTTATTTGTGTAATGAATATACGCTAAAAGATAATGTAATTCAGGATCTTTATACAAATTATCCTGTGCTTTTTGCAGAAAAAACATTGCAGGAGTCATAAAGTTATGAGCCCAAAACGCACGACCGATAAATTTGTAACACTCCATATTATAAAAAGCCATAAAATCTGCATATTTTATAATCTGTTGAACAATATCGCCTTTTCGGTAAGTTATAAATATGTCTAAATCAGTTTCAAGGAAATTTCTTACTTCAAAATAGGTAGGTGACATTGAAATTTTTTCTTCAATCATTTGTAAAAGCATTAAACCCCAATGTCCCCGGATATTATCAACTTTTGCTTTTTCAAATTGTTCTTTTGCTTTTGCAAAATTATCAAGAACCATATAACAATAGCCTGTTTCAAGCGGATAGTTATGAGATTCAAAATAATCACGACAGCCCTTTAATCTGCCTGATAAAAAATCCTGCTTAACCTGTTGATATTTTGATGTCATATATTTTTTTAAAAGACCTTTTAATGCAAATTAAAATCCTGAAGAATTTGTATCAATGATATTTGGCATAACTGTCTGCATCATCATCATTTGAACAACTTCAGGTGAAACATTTTGTCCGTCTTTTGCAAGTTGAGGAAGCATAGTTGTTATATCAGATGACAAATCACTTGTGCCATAATCTCCAAACATCATTTTTATTTCATCAAGTTCTTTTTTATTTTGAATATATTCAGGGTTTTTTAAAATATCTTCAACATCCATTTGATCTGCAAGTGCAAGTTTTATTGTTTCTTCCCCTTCAGATTTCTTTTTATCAAAATTTTTGATATCTCTGATATTTTGGAAATATTTACCCGGAGAATTATCATCCTCACTGTTAATTTGTTGCTGCAGATTTTTAAGTTGCAGTTGCTTATATTCCTGTTCAAGTTCAGGTGAGAAGCCTGAGCCGTATGGAGCATTGATAAATCTGTCTAAAGAATCATCCTGATTTTGGAACGGCAAAGTAATTTTGTTCTGATTTTCCTGACCATTTTGATTTTCCTGACCGGGTTCAACAAAAGAAGTATTCGGATTGAGTCTTTGTTGAAGTTCTGTCAGATTTCTGTTTATCAAATCTTGCGGATTAACAGGTGTCAAACCGATTTCGCCTGCCATATCTCTGTATGGGTACAAATATTCAGGTTCATTAACATTCTGAAAACATTTTGCCTCATCTTCATTACCAATGACACAATTTCTGCCGTTTGTTGCATATTTTACTATCATAGGATTATCATTCAGGTTTATAACTCTTTCGTATGCAAGAATTGCGTCTTCTTTTTTACCGCATTTAGCATAACTCATTGCAAGATAATAATATCCTAATGTATCGTAAGGATGAGATTGAACATAGGCTTCACATTCCTGCATACAGCCTGCAAAATTACTCAGACGATATTTTTTCTTAATACTTTCTAAATTCGGCGCATCATAAAAATAAGGTTTTTTAGTCCAATTCCCCGCACCTGTACCGAAAACTTTTCTTGAAGATTCTCTTAAATACTCATTTCTTCTTTGCGGAATTTCAACATTAACCTCAACTCCGCCTTCTGCTGTTGTCGGAACCTGTTGCGGCGGTCTGTTTGTAGAGGCTGAATTTTGCGCATTGTCGGTATAATACATTTCACTCATAGCATTATCACGAGGAGAATTGTCATTGTGCGTATCGGCATATAAATCGTAGTTTTTGAGCGGATTTACAAAACCGTAAGAAATTTGCGGTATGACACCTGCTAACATTATTGCCGTAAGTAAAAGACTTATTTTCTTTTTCATTATTTTACCCCTCTTATACGAGTGAATATTCTACATCAAGGTTATTATATGATATATATTAATGTGCGTCATAATCTAAATGTATGAGATTATTTTACAAATTTCGGTCAGATCAATGACTTCATGTATTCTCTTATAAGGATGCCGAATAAAATTTCAAATAATAAAATTTGTAAATAACCCCATTTAAGTATTTATTTTTATTCAAAAAAAATGTATAATCTTTACAAGAGAGTGTTTTTAGTTTACAAATATCTTATAAAAAGGAAACAAAAAATTGCTTAATAATTTTGAAAGTTTTGACAATTCCGAAACTGCAACCAAAAAAGATATAGTAATACAAGACAGAGTTGAACTTCTATCAACCCACATGTATAAGCAATTTTTGAATTATCAGCATGCAACAGTCAATACAAATGAAGTATTTTCAAGAATGATTGATTGCCTGAATATTGTTTCCGATAATATGAAACAATCGTTTTCATCAAGAGGAGTTTCAACCCAAAATATTTATGTTGAATCTGATGCCGTTAAATCAGTAGCAGTAATAAATATTTTGTGGAAAACAATAAGTTTTACAACTCGTTGCAATTTTGAACCTCAAGTGCTTTCAAGAGATGATGGCAGAAACATTCCGTCAAACAGAATTATGGCACTAAAAGGGAATTATAACGAAATTATGCAAGGTGTAAAAGACCACGAAGAAGAGATGACAAGACTTTTGGAAAATGAAATTGCGTCATTATTTATCCCGCCGGATGAAACTCAAAAATGTATTTTTAAAATCAAATTTACAGGGCAGGAATTTACACTCAATCAAACGGATGCACCGAGAGAATTTGTTCTAAAAGTCGTTGAAAATGTCTGCGGACCGAACGAATATCACAAAGAAGGCTATCCGAGAACATTTACCGCTTAAATTAATAAATTGACTTGAGAGAAAAAATAATTATGATGTTATTGTAGAGGGGTACGAATGAAACTCATAAATAAACTAAAAGCGTTTGAAAACCAATATGCTTATATGAAATGGGCAATGGGCGGAGAATACGGAAAAATTAAATATGTCGGGGAAGATTATGTTGAATTTGACATAATAGATGTTGATACAATGGCATATCAGGAAACCGTATTTATTGCATCACATTTGATTTTGGAAGTCAGTGTTGGCGGAGCGGACATTTTCCGTATCGTTGCAGAAATTTCTTCACAGTTGTAATTTACCGCCTATACAGAGAATATATTTAAAATTCAATTAATTTCATTTTAATAACTTTTAAAATAGCGTGGGGAAGTGTAAAAGCCTCAAGTTTTTCTAATAATCTCATTGATACGGTATTAAAAGTTTCTGTTTCGGAAAAATTTTTGATAATACTATTTATTTCTTCTAAACTTTTCCCATCTGCTAATCCTTTTAAAAACTTTACTTCTAAATTGTCTAAAATTACATTAGGCAAACTACCTTTATTTCCATTATGATTGTAAATAGAATCTATTAAATCATCAATATCATAATCAACCATATATTTACCTCTTATTAAATTTATTTTATATAATGGAATGCTATTCCTGTTAATTAATAGAATGATATTCCATAATTGAAGCATGAGTCAATTAGCCAGAAAGATAATATCCGATAATATTAAAAAATACAGAGAAAAATCAGGATTAAAAAGAGAAGAACTTTCGCTTAAATTGGGTTGTGATAATTCTTATATTTCTAAATTAGAGAGATATAAAGTAAATATTCCTATTGATAAAATTGAACAAATTGCATCTATTCTTAATATAAATATAATTGATTTATTTAAATAATATGAGTTAAGTCAGATAGAATTTTAACAAAAAAAGGTGCGAAATATCGCACCTTTTTCAAACTTTTACCAGGAGCCTCCGCCCCCACCGCCTCCTCCGCCGCCGGAGTGACCACCACCGCCTGAAGATGATGATACTCCGCCATTAGAACTTGAAGGAATTGAAACGGAACTCATATTATTTGCAAATGTGTTGAAATTATGGACATTCAATACATTGCCGCTATACCAATCAGGCTGTAGTGTCATTATACTTTCAAATTGTTTTATCCATTTGTCAGAAACATCTAACACATAAGCATAAGGCAAAACATCATACACATAAGACGGATTTTCTGCTAATAATTTTTCAAGACGATGTTTTTCCGCAACTTCTATAAAATGTTTCAAACCCAAAACCTCACCAAGCATTTTGTTACCGAAATCATTTCTCTGAGGCAGATGATAAAGACATATTGATGAAACTACAAGACCAATTACCCCGGTAAATATCGCAGGTATTGTTGATGAATTTATTACAATACTTGATAAAAGTCCCAAAAAAGGTATTCCGCCAAAAAAGACTGACCAAATTATAATAAAAATACCTGTTTCAATATTTTTTCTCCCTGATACAAAAAATGCAATTAATACACCTATTGCAATCAACGGAAATAAAATTACAAAACCCATTGATATTATTCTGAATATATCAAAATTAAACAGTGAAAATAATGTCAGTGCGCCTATGCCCAAAAGACATAATGACATTAAAAATATCAGCCCGGGATTTATTGAATCTTTTACAAATATTTTATTTCTTGCCTTGTTTATATGCTCTATAATTGTTTGACATTCTTTATAAAATACCCTTGAGACAGATAATTCTGCTTGACTAATTTTATTTTTCGGAATTAATGCTCTCATAAAGGCACTCTCTATAGGATTATTTCCGTCATATTCTTTAACTTTTTCAATTTCAAACCCAAACATACTATCAGAAATTTTTAAATAACCTTTATTAGCAAGGTAAAAAATCAAAGATACAAGGCTTTTTTCACTTGCTTTACCCTTATACATCAATTCAACTTCCGCACTGTTATAATTTTTGGGCGGATAAAAAGTTACAACCGGAATTACAGGTTTGTCTTTCCCGAATTTAAACCATATAAACCAACTGATTACAGTCAATACAAGCATTATTGCTATAACAATCATCGGAACATAATTTGTTTTATGGTTAAAATAACCCTTTGGCACTTCAACTCTCAAAGTAATACCGTTATAAGCAGGCAAAGTTTGAGTTGTATAACCGGAAAGAGTATTTTCGTTTACAAAAAACTGCGCTCCGCCGTTAAAACCTGCCGTTCCCTCTCTGCCTATAGAAAGTCCCGCTTTTGAAGAATCAAATTTTTCAGGCATTGTTACACTAAAACTTGCTTTTCGGATTTCTGTTCCCCATTGTGTACCGATTATATTGAAATAAAATTCGTTTTTATTATCTAAAAAATTGTAATCATAAGATATTTGATAATGTTTAGGACCATTTACATATACATCAGGGTCTCCTATTTTAATTTTTAAGTTATCACCTTCAATACTGTCACTGTACTGGTAAGGATAAATACGAATATTTGATATATTGTTTCCTTTTAGCGGTATTGTTCTGTAAATTCCGTGAGAAGAAACCGTAAAATTAACATCAATTTCTTCTGTTACATGTGCCGTTTTGTTTTTATCAACATTAATATTTACATCATAATTTGTGATATAAAAATTTTCCGCAAATGCAGGTACTGCAACAAAAATACAAATTAATAAACCAAAAATCAAACCAAAAATCTTTTTCATTTAAAACTCCGCTTTTATATTTTGTCTTTCACCTTCCGTTATTTCAAACATTTTTGCACTCTTAATTCCAAACAACCCCGCAATCAGACTTGTGGGGAATATTTCGACCGTATTATTTAAAATTCTAACGCAACCATTATAATATTTTCTTGAATTAGCAATATCATCTTCAACGGATGTTAATTCTTCCATTAGTTTTGCATAGTGTTCGTTTGCCTTTAAATCAGGGTAATTTTCAACAATTGCAATAATTTGAGATAAATTTTCGCCGAGTTTTTTATTTGTATCAATTTTATCATTATCAGACATATCGGAGTAATTACCCGAACGAAGTTTGGTAATATCTTCCAATAAACTTTTTTCATGTTTTGCGTATGCTTTAACTATTTCAATAAGATTTGGCACCAAATCCCAGCGTTTTTTGAGATATACATCCATTGTAGAAAACGCTTCTTTTACATAATTACGCAAAGTTACAAGCCTGTTATAAATAACTACAACAAACAAAACCAAAACTATGGCAACTGCTGCCAAAATTGTACTATTCATAATTAATTATCCTTATTCGGAATTAGTCGTTAGCACTTGTTAAGAAATTAACAAGCCCCTGCAACCCGAGTTTATAACTGTCGATTTTAAATCCGCAAATCTGACCTACACAAACGTCCGCAAACATTGACTCGTGTCTGAATTCTTCTCGTCTGTATATGTTTGAAATATGAATTTCAACGGTCGGAATTTTTACCGCAAGCAAAGCATCACGAATAGCAACACTTGTGTGAGTGTAAGCACCGGCATTGATTACTATACCGTCAAAGTTACCAAGTGCATATTGGATTTTGTCAACAATTTCACCTTCACAGTTGCTTTGGAAAATTTCAATATTTATTCCGAGTTCAAAGGAATATTCATGAAGTTCCATCTCAATATCTTTGTAAGATTTTGAGCCGTACTGTTCGGGTTCTCTAACTCCTAACATATTGATGTTCGGACCATTAATGATAAGTATGTTTAAATCTTTCTCCATGTCCGTTATTATAGCACAAAAGATTTTAAATGTAAATTTTTGTTACAATCTTGATTTAGAAATGTTACAAACTTGACATGTTATTATATCATGCATGTACAAACTATCCCAAAATCTCCTCCCAAGATTATTGTTCAAGTCGCAAAAAGTTGTGACTTTTTTTTTGCGTTTACAGAACCATAATTATATATTAATACTTTTTTATTCCGTAATTTTTCTGAAGTTTTTGCAAAGTGCCGTTTCTTGATGCTTCTTCAATTACATCATTCACCACTCTTAATAAATCTTCGGATTCTTCACCTTTTCTGAATGCAACAGCATAAGGTTCTCTTGAATATCGTTTTGGTAAAAGTACAAGACTTCCGTCTTTTAATGATAAACCTATTAAAATTGTATCATCAGAAACTATGGCATCTGCTTTGCCTTGTTTCAAGCCTTTTACGGCTTCGGCATAAGTTTTATAGCCTATTATACTAACATTGGGCACTGCAGCACGCAGGCTTGACTCACTTGAAGTTCCAAAAACAATAATTGCTTTCTTTCCGTTCAAGTCACGAAGTCCTTTAATTTTACTCCCTTTTCTTACCAAAAGTGATTCTCCTGCTATATAATAAGGATTAGAAAAATCCAAAATTTGCAATCTCGACGGTGTGACAGACATTGTTGCAATAATCATATCCACATCTTCAGTAAAAAGTTTCATCATTCTATCTGATGCCGTAACAGGCACGAACTTTACTTTTCCTTTTTCCCCAAAAATCTTTTCTCCTATCATGTTGGCTAAATCAACATCATAACCTGCATATTTTCCGTTTTTATCTTTAAACCCGAACGGATAAGCATCTGTTTTAACCCCGATTATTACACTTCCTCGTTTCGTTATGGTATCTAATGTACTTGCTATGGGTTCTTTTTGAGGTTTTGCACAACCGCAAAATAAAAACATTACAAAAACTATTAACAAAAATATTTTTTTATACATAAAAAATCCTTTTAGTATGCTCATTATAAAATCAATTAAATATTAAGGCAATATTTGATTAACCTATTTGAATATATGCTTTTAGAATTTTATTTTCAAGCGTATCATTAATTGCCTTTTGTACTTGTTCAAGCGGATAATATGTCGAAAGCCCTTTGACTTTGACTTCTTTATTTTTAAGAAGTTCATAAGAGTCTTTCAAATCTGCAGGTGAAGGCGAATAACTGCCCAAAACCGTCAACTCACGATAATAAATTTCATTATTGGCATAACCCGTATTTTGCGGAGTGCTTGAAAATACAAGTATTTTTCCCCCGTCACGAACATATTTTAGTGCGGTAGGCAAAGCCTTATCTGAACCTGAAGTCATAAACACCCCGTCAGCATTGATACTTTCGCACATTTCACTAACATTAAACGCTTCAATACCAAGATTTTTCAATAGTTCCACTCTTGAATTAAGCAAATCACACCCGATAACTTTCATCCCAAAAGCACGCAAAGCCTGTGCCATCAAAATTCCTATTGAACCAAGACCGATTACAAGGGCTGTTGAATTTTTGTTTAAATTTGCTCGTTTTACGGCACGAATACAACATCCCAACGGCTCATAAAATACTGATTCATCATTTGTTAAATTTTCGGGTTTTATATAAGCAACATTTTGCAAATGTTCTTCCGATACAAAAACAAATTCACTAAAACCTCCGGGTTTAATGTTTGTTTCTTTAAAGTGACGACACATAGACACATTCCCGTTTTTGCAATATTCACATTTACCGCATGGTATATGGTGGGATGTAATAATTACATCACCGTTTTTAAAACTTGTACCGGAGTTTATATCAATAATCTGACCAACAATTTCGTGTCCCAAAACTGTTCCGTCTTTGCTGATGTGTTGAGTCAGTTTGACTATATCCGAACCGCATAATCCACAACCCAAAACTTTCAACAACGCACCTTTGCGTCCGTCTAAAGTTTCATTTTCTCTCTGTTTTATAACAAGATTATTATTTTCTATTTGTGCAACTTTCATAAAACCCTCTTTTCAGGTTAATATTAACACAAATTTAACCAATTCGTAAATTGTGTGAGTTTAATCCTATCTCCCCTGCGGGGAGAAAAAGATTTCAACTTGAGGCTCTGCCGAAAGTTAGAAATCTAAGAGAGGGTATTAACTACAAACCCTCTCCTGCCCTTCGGGCATCCTCTCCACAGGAGAGGTAGAAAACCAATTTCACAACAGAAAAAAGAATTTAAAAGAAAATAATCAAACAAGTGTAAGTGCATTATTTTTATTTTAACAAATGTAAAAAATTTGACTTTTTATCATGACAAAAATCTTTAATCATTCTAATATAATTTTGTGGAGGAAATATGTTAGACATGATAGAAAATAAAGCAAATATTGATTTAACTTCAAAAAGCGCATTCTCAAGCGAAAACGATACATTTACATCCCGTTCGGTCGCCGCTTTGCTTGCAAAAAACACCGTTCCTCTATCTCATAAAAGAATTGCAGACAATTATTTGATTATAAAACAAATTTTCAAATTTCAGGTTAGTTTGAGCAGAATTACAAATGTTGAAAAGTCATTGTTAGAAAAGTATGACTTTAATACTTTAGAATTTACCACAATGCAGCAAATGTATAATGAACTTGTTCTTTTGCAAAAATGGTCTGTGTCCGATGATGAAAAATTAAGACAGGATTCTGATGATATTTTACAAATCAGAGTTGCAGAACTCAAATATCTTGAAGCAAGTTCTTATGCAACAGTGTCTAATGAAATATATAACGGTTATAAAGCATTATTGCAGTATTTGAAAGAAATAAGCAATGTGCAAACCGGTTACGGTTATTAATTTTGTTTCTTGCAAATAATATTTTACGAATTTATAATTCTGTATGGTCAGACATCATATAGTATTGATGTTTTTTGTGAAAAATAAGAAAGGAGAGTTATATGTGGGAAAAAGATATTAACATCAATGAAGTGAAAGAAATCAGAACTCGTACAAATGTTTATTTTGGGGTGGGTGCTATCCAAAAAATTCACGATATTGCAAAAGATATTAAATCAAAAGGAATAGATAAAGTTATCGTTATGTCCGGTCGCAACGCTTATAAAGCAACCGGTGCGTGGGATGTAGTTGAATGCGCATTAAAAAATAACGGTATCGGTTATATAAATTTTGATCAGGTTACCCCAAACCCGAATACGCACCATGTTAATGATGCAGTCAAAATGGCAAAAGAATTTGGAGCAAAAGGAGTTATTGCAATCGGTGGCGGTTCACCGACAGATGCAGGAAAATCGGTTGCAATTTTACTGAAATATCCTGATAAAACTGCTGAAGAATTATTTGATTTCACATTTACACCTGAATATGCCGTACCAATTATTTCAATAAATTTAACACACGGAACGGGAACAGAAACAAACAGATTTGCGGTTGTAACCAATTTGGAAAAGAATTTTAAACCTGCAATTGCTTATGATTGCATTTATCCGATGTATGCGATAGATGATCCGCAACTTATGACAAAACTTTCGCCAAAACAAACAAGATATGTATCTATTGATGCTGTAAACCATGTTATTGAGGCTGCAACATCAAAAGTTGCATCACCTTATTCAATTTCTTTAGCGAAAGATGTAATAGAATTAGTTGCAAAATATTTGCCTAAAGCAATAGAAAATCCTGAGGATTTGGAGGCAAGATATTTCTTGGCTTATGCGGCATTGATGGGAGGTGTAAGTTTTGATAACGGATTGTTACACTATACGCATGCTTTGGAACATCCTTTGAGTGCGGTTAAACCTGAACTTGCACATGGTTTGGGCTTGGCAATATTATTACCTGCGGTTGTTAAAACTATTTATAAAGACAAAGCCGCAACATTAGCAGATATTTTAGCACCGATTGTTCCTGATTTAAAAGGAACACCTGATGAAGCACAAAAAGCGGCTGACGGAGTTTATGCTTGGTTAAAATCTGTTGATGTGGGTCAAAAACTTGAAGATGAAGGTTTTAGTGCAAGTGATGTTGATAAATTAACGGATTTGGCATTTACAACCCCATCATTAGACGGTTTAATCGGAATCGGGCCAAGCGGAAATTCAAAAGAATTGGTAAGAAATATTTATCAGGAATCTTTGAAGGCATAAATGATTATAAGGATAGGGTGCGAGGTATCGCACCTTATTTTTTACAAAATTTTAAGTTACCTCTTTACAAAAAAAATTTTTCATGTAGAATGAATAATACGAGCGGTTGAAAGACTGTTCGCCCAAGACAACTTGGGGGATTAGCTCAGTTGGTAGAGCGCCTGCTTTGCACGCAGGATGTCAGGAGTTCGAGTCCCCTATCCTCCAGATTACAGACCGAGAACATTTGTTTTCGGTCTGTAATTTTGTATATAAATGTTCTGCCTCAAGGATTTTGACATAAAGTATCGCGAGTTTGACATACAAGTCGGAAGTTCGATTAGTCACTATTTATTATCCCAAATTCGATCATATTTTAAAATTGTGTAATTTATCATTGCAATTATAGTCATTAGTACAATTACATTCACAACATTCCATCTGTTTAGCAATAATGTGCATATGGCAGAAAGTAATAACGCTCCTGTTTTTTTTGAAGCATTGAGTAGTACAAGAGCATTTTGCTGCTCAATTTTATTATTGCTGTTTTCAAGACATATATTCTGAACAAGTGTAATAAACGGATCTCTGACAAAAGAAAGCAAAAGATATCCGCTGCATAATAAAATACAGCATATAATTTTACAGTTGTGTATATTGTGTATCCAAGGTAGTATCTGCAAAAACAATCCGATTATCAGCAATTTAGAAAAAATAAAAGCCGAACGATTTCTTATTTTTTCATATATTTTTTTCATTATTAAATTAGAAAAAATCCTTATTAAATAGACAATCGCCGAGATTATGCCAAGCAATGATACAATAAATTCAGCATTATAGTTTGTTAATACTTCCTGAAAATTTATCCTCGCATAAGATAATCCTATCCCTGATAAGCTTGTAACTATTGCAAACGAAATAAAAATTAAAATACTGAAATAATTTGCTTTATGCGCATAATCTTTTGTAAAATATTGCATATTGTTTGTTGTATCTGTATTTTTTGAATTATAATCCTCTTTCGTTATTATAAATGAAATAAATACACCAAAAATGCTGAAAGCAATACAGGCAAGCATTGGCAAGTATGCATCAAAATAAAACAATCCTCCACAAATTAAAGATGTACACATAGTAACAAATGATGTAAAACTGTTGGCATCAGACTGATAAGATACATATTGCTCTTCTAAATTATCTTTCGACAGTTTATTCTTTAAAATAGCTGTTCCGATAGAATTTAGTGTATGTCCTACGCATTTTAAAAATCCCCCAAAAAGAACCCCTAAAAAATTTGGAGAAAATGTTATAAATATTGCAGAAAGCATAAATATAATACTTCCTATACGTACTGCAAAACGGTTTCCCATTTTATTAATCCATTTCAGCAGCGGATATTGAATGATAAGAGAGAATACAAGTGAAAGAAATACAAGCAATGAGATTTTGTCAGGTAAAATATTTTTCACTTTTGTTAAAAACATTACATCACATACAATGAAAAACAATAATTCTGTTTCAAGAGCTGTGTACCATAAATAATTACGATAAAATTTATCTTTATACTTTTGCATTAAATTATTCAACATAGGCTGCTTATTATATCCGCTTTAAAATTATTTAATTGTTCATAAAATGCAAGTGCTCTTTTCTTTGCCGTTTGCAATATTTCATTAGAAAATACATTTGCAAGCGCAACATCAGCAAGGCATATCCTTGCAGCATGGACTCCTTTTATGTATTCCTTTACATTTGCAATTTCATTATCTGTTTTGTTGTTGTAGTACATTTTGATAAAAAGATTATACAACTTTTCTGCACCCGTTTTATCTAAACCCAGATTTAAAATACACGCTTCATCAGAATCAAATGATGGTAAGAATACATAATGAGAATACATACATAAAATATCAAATACAGGGTGCCCTTTTGCACAAAACATCAAATCAATAAATTGTATTTTGTTGTCAGTTATAATTACATTGCCTGTGTGATAATCACCGTGTAAGAAATTTTTAGTATTAGGAATATTTTCAAAAATTTTTATAATTTTCGTTTTATCTTCATTGGAACAAAATGAAGAATTGAGCTGTTTAGCATACATTATTGAAGTCTGCTTAATATCAGGTATTCTTTCATCTTGCACCTGTGTTCGATGAAGTTTTTTTATGGCTTGAGTAAATTTTTCAATTAAAAATTTTTGTTTATCTGGATTGTTTTTTATGGCTTGTTCTATCGTTATGCCGTTTAATTTATCCATTATAATACCGTAATTATTATTTGATGAACGGACGATTTCATAGGCATAAGGGGTTGGAACGCCAAAAGAACTAACTGTATTTATTAAATCTAATTCTTTATTTATCTCATTAAAAGGAATTGACCTGTGATAAAGCTTCAAAATCTTGTTATCGCCAAAATTATAAATGTCAGATGTTCTTCCTTTTGCAATCAACTGCAAATTAGGTGAAGATATTTTTGTTAGGTTTTCCCAACTTCCTTCCGGAGGCAAAAGATTTTGCTTATCCAATTTATTGGTTTCAAGAAGAGGAAATTCTTCAAGATGTACATAGTTTGTTGGTATCATATATTCCGGCAGTATATTAAGCAGTTTTTCTCTCATAATTGCCGCATTAATATTGATATTATCGGTATAAAATACAATAATTGAAGATATATCTTTATAAATAAACCCCTTTACTACAATATTTTTCAAATTACTTACTTTTTTAACGGCATCAGCAATATCGTTTGTATCAATTCTATAGCCTCTGACTTTAAACATTTGATCTAAGCGTCCATGAACGATAAGATTTCCTTCATCATTTATTTTCCCTGCATCACTTGTATGAAAAATATTATCTTGTATTAATTTATTTGTCAGCTCAGGGTGATTAATGTAGCCTCTTACATAAGGGTTTTTATAGCATATTTCACCAATATTACCTTGCGGAACTTCTTTTCCTTCTTCATCCAGTATAAAAAGTTTAATGTCAGATTGTGATTTGCCGACAGGAAGCGGAGTTAGGGGATTAGTATATTCATACATTGCTAATAAACATCCTGATTCTGTTGAAGCATAGGCATTATAGCACTTAACATTCGGAAGATATAATCCGTCAGCAGGTTCGCTTGAGATTATACATTTTTTCCAAGGAATTTTCCATTCACTGTGTTTATATATAAAAGAAGGTGTTAAATAACCGCAATTTATATTGTTTTCTTTAATATATTTATTAAATTCTTCTTCATTTTCTGCGTATAAATAAGGCATTATAGCAATAGTATTGCCAAACGCACAAGAGAAAGCCATAATTATCGGAAGTGAGACAAAATTCATCGGGCTCATAACTAGAAATGTATCATCATTAGAAAATAAAGGTTTGCCGTTATATCGTGCTGATTTCCAAGCATTTTCCAAAGAACCGTATTCGTGCATAAGCCCTTTCGGGTTTCCTGTTGTACCTGATGTGTAAGCTATATAGCATAAATTATGTAAATTTACGGGTTCGTACCCATCTAATGAATCAGTATTTATAATTTCTTTCCAACAATCTTCATCTACAAAAAGTTTGCATTTACAGTCTTGTTTTATAAATTCAGTACGTTTTTGGTTGTTATCTGTTTCTGTTAATACAAAAGCAGCTCCGATTCTTATAGTTCCTATAATACAGGCATAAAGTTCAACGCCTCTCGGCAAGCAGTACATTACTAAATCTTCTGAGCTTATTCCTTTAGATTTTAACCAAGCATAAATTTTCCCTGACAGCTCCCATAATTTTTTGTTTGTAATTTTTGTTTCAGATTTATATATAACTGCTATCTGTTCAGGCTTTTTTTGGACGTGCTCTGCAAAAAGTTCTAAAATGGTCATATTAATACTTATTCTACACCTTTCCTTTTGTATGTGTCTAAATGATACAAAATGTATCAGTCCGACTTGAAACAATTATAACACAGAGTTAAGATGTGTATGACAATTAAATGTCAGGTCAGGAGTTCGAGTCTTCTAACTAAGGGCACGAGTCCGAATCTCTTTATCGGCATATTTTTTTGAATTTGCACATGAAAAAGGGTACTGTGTATGAGGGATTTTGAGATAAAGTATACCGAGTTTGACATATTTAGTCGGAAGTTTTCAAAAAATTTTAACAATAAATGCCGTTTAATGAGTG
>CACYKF010000015.1 GCA_902774905.1 uncultured bacterium | reverse complement strand
CTAACGCAGTAATATGTGTTTTTGTCCTTACGGACAAAAATCTCTTAGCGCGCCTAAAGACTACGGCGCGCATTTAACCCCTCACCCCACCCCTCTCCCCTTGGGAGAGGGAGCAGTTCTTGAAATTTTAATTTCATAGAAATGCGGGTGAGGGTTTCTATCCGACCTTTACGCAGTGCAGGTCAGGGAGTTTCTTTGCGCCCCGTTTCTTTGCGGTCAAAGAAATGGGGCAAGGTAGTTTTGATAAAACAAAAACTACCGATAATATTTTTTATGTATAAAACATGTTACTAATTGCCTGACATGTAAAGCTATGACATGTGATATGCCTTGACAATATCACTCTGCCTCAAAATAACATGTTGTTCATGATAATATAAATATATGCAGAATTTTACTCACTATACCGTAATGAAAAATGAGGCTGTTGATGCACTTGAATGTACTGACGGCAAAATTTATGTTGACTGCACGCTTGGCGGCGGCGGTCACAGTGAACTTATCCTGCAAAGAATATCGCCAAACGGCAGACTTATTGCATTTGATATTGATCAGGATGCAATTGATGCCGCAAGTGAGAGATTAAAAGATTACAAAAACTTAACAATTGTAAAATCTTCTTATACAAATATTAAGCAAGTTTTGACAGATTTAGGCATTGATAAGATTACGGGCGGAGTGTTGTTTGATTTAGGGGCATCTTATCATCAATTAACAAAGCAGGAACGAGGCTTTTCGTTTTCTAAAGAAGCACCTTTGGATATGCGCTTTAATCAGGACGAAGATTTAACCGCTTATGATGTTATAAATACCTATAGCGAAGAAAGACTTGTTCAAATATTTTCAGAATATGGTGAAGAACATTTTTCAAAACGAATAGCAAAAGAAATTGTTACAAAAAGAAAATTGAAAAATATTAAAACTACAACCGAACTTGCTGATTTGATAGTGAATTGCACTCCGCATGTAAAGTCAAAAGTTCACCCTGCAACAAGAGTTTTTCAGGCTGTAAGAATTGAAGTGAACCATGAGTTACAAAATGTTAAACAAACTTTAAATGACATATTGGATATTTTGGAGTTCGGTGCTATAATCAGTGTAATTAGTTTTCATTCTCTTGAAGACAGGATAGTGAAACAACTGTTCAAATATTACTCTGTGCGTTGTCATTGTGATAAAACGCAGGCGGTTTGTAATTGTCCTCCTCCTATTTTGGAATTGGTGAATAAAAAACCGATTATGGCATCCGATAATGAAATTAATGAAAATCCTCCTTCAAGAAGTGCCAAACTAAGAATCGCAAAGTATATTAAAAAGTAGAAGTATATGAGTACAAATATCAGAGTCTCGAATCAAAATTTATCTTTAGTCGGTGCGAAGCCAAGTACGGCTCCGGTGTCTAATCCTGTTATTTCAGGCTCTTTTTATCAGGCAAAACCCGTTACAGTCAGAGAAATGGTTACAAGAAGAATTAATAAAACTCTCTGCTTTTGCCTTTTGTTTACTATTTGTGTAACTATGGTAAGTTATTATATCGCAATGAATTTTGAAGCAAAACTGAATTCATTAGACAGAGAAATAGTAAGAATTAATACGGAAAGTACTGATTTGCAGGCTGATTTGGACAAATATAAGTCTTTTAATAATGTTGACAGTAAAATCGGAGAGAATAAATTACTCCATAAAGCGGAAAAAGTTATTGAAGTGACTGCTATGAATTCGTCTGCGGTTCTTCCGCATCCGAAAAAAGTTAAACATACCGAATTTAATTGGGCTATCGGTTATTAAATTAAGAATTTTTTATGATAAAAGAAGAGTTAGAGTCATTATTTGAAAAAGATTGTAGGGCCTTTGAGTCAAACGGTATTTCCGAATTTTTACTAAATGATTTCGATTCATTCATTTTAGAGCATATTGACGATAGTTTTAATATGGAAATTTTTAATGTTTATAAAAAATTTCTTCCAATGAAACAACAAGCGCCTGATAGTATGAAAATCGTTTTGTTTTCTACAATAAACAATTATGCAAAAGATGAATTTGCAAAAGGGAATTTTCTTTCTGCGCTTGTGTTATACAGATTTCTGATTGTAAAATCTTCTTTGGACAGCCTTGATTATCTTGCGATTGCGCGAAATCTTGCCAAAATGAATGATAGCAAATTATATCATCAATTTTTGCAGATATATGGTGAAAAAGAAGAAAACAAATTACTTTCTTATATCGAACTTGCGGATTTTTATAAGGAAATAAAAGACTATAAACATGCGATTGAGTGTTATGAAAAATTTCTGAGTATAGATAAGACAAAAGTTGCAATATACAATATTACCGCAGATTTGTATTCAAAATTGAACGGCAGTGAATCTTTGGAAAGACAAACAGAACTTTATGAACAGGCTTACCAAATTCAGCCTGATAACAGGCTTATACTCCACGGACTTGCTTTTGGCTACGAGAAATTGGGCAATAATGTGAGGGCAAAAATCTTTTACGAAAAACTTTTGCAAAATAATTCCAATGAAAATGATTTTTACAATTATGGATGTTTTTTAATTCATTGTGGTGATTTCAAAAAAGGACACGAATATTTTGCGCACAGATTTAATATAGATGATATAAATTTAAAATATCCGTCTGATATAAGCAAGAAATGGGATTTTAAAACCGATATATCTGATAAAACCCTGCTTATTCATTATGAACAGGGATTTGGCGATACTATTATGTATTCAAGATTTGTACCGTTTTTGAATAAAATTGCGAAAAAAATTGTTTTTGTTGTTCAAAAAGAGTTGTTTAATTTAATTTCAAAATCGGATTTGTTTAGAGGAATAGAGATTGTAACTGATGAAAATAGCGTTGATTATGATGTAAATATGGCACTTTTAGATGTTTTACACGCTCTGAAATTTGAATCTTCTTCTTTCCCTTTACTTAAATCAAATTATCTTGAAGTTGAAAGAAGTTCAATAATTGATTATAAAAATAAATATATAAAAAATGACAGTACTTTTAAAATCGGGCTTTCGTTGAGCGGAGATAAAAGTGCAAATTACAATGACAGAAATATTGATCTTTCAAAAATTTACTCTTTATTAAAAGATATACCGAATTTATCGTTTTATAATCTGCAAAAAGATGAAAGCAGTTTTGACGGAGTAACTTCTCTGGGGGGAACGTTTGAGGATTTTACCGATAGTGCAAGCGCTGTTAAAAATATGGATTTGATTATTTCGACCGATAATGTAATTCTAAATCTTGCAGGGGCATTGGGCGTTGATACGATTGGTCTTTTTAACAAAGAAACTAATTATCGCTGGTATCAGACCGATGGAGAAAATGTCGGCTGGTATGAAAGCGTTAAGCCTTTGCAGGCAAAAAAGCAAAATTGCTGGGAAAATGTATTTTTTGAACTTGTAAATTTGGTAAAATCAAAATCAAGTCTTAAATAAACTTCATATTTTTTTTATAAATAGCAAAAAATATTTTTAGGGGTTTAATATTAGAAAATTACAAAATAGGAGTATATATAATGGTAAATTTAAATGTATTCAAACCGGTTAGCAAATATCAAAAGGAAATGGCTAAAAAGTGCGGATGGGTAAATGCAGACCAACTTCCCGTCAGAAAAAATATCATGCCTGATGGTTTTGTAGGCAGTGCAAAATCAGAACCGAATATTCCCGTTATTGGAACAAAATTAAATCCTAACAATGTTACAATTATGGAAATAGTTATGAATGATGATAAAATATCAAGAAGTCCTTTTGTCCGCTCTAATTTAACTCAAATTCTTGATGTTGCAAGTAGTGAACAGGGGGCAAAAATTATGCAAAAAATCTTAACCCCTGAAAATGTTGATAAACTCGATACGGTAAGAACATTTATCAGAAAGCATCCGACAGATTACATAAAAGATAAATCTCAGGTAAAATACATAAGTTCACCGGCAGGTTTAAGTGCATTATTTAATGATATTGCAATGCTCAAAGCAGCATCAGTTCTTGACCTTGAAGGATTAGATACACTGTTTAAGTTAGATGTAACTCAGGGCAAAGGTCAAAAGTTATTGGAAACAGTCGCAAAATATGATGATTTACATTTGGATATTGCTCGTAAGGGTATGTTTAAAAATGCAGTATTTGCTCTTTCAAAAGGAAAATAAAATAAATGTTTTTATATAATATAAAATTCTGCTATAATAATCGTAGCAGAATTTTTTTTAGAGGTAAAAGTATGAAAAAGATATTAGCAATTTTACTTATATTATGTTGCAGTCTTCCTGCCGCTGCAAAAAAAAGGCAGAATGAGGAAATTATTACTCCAGTTACGCAACTTGAGAAAAGGCAGTTTCAAACTAAGTCTTATCCTGCAAAAGACAATATGCTTGTTATGAAATCAATTTTAAATGTTTTGCAGGATGAGGGATTCATTGTATATAATGTTAATTCTTTGCTTGGTTATATATATGGTGTAAAAGATTTTGATACTTCTGATCCGAATGTGGATATTTCGCAGGAATTTGGGGTGACAAAATCAAGATTGAGTTATAACGGTGTAAAAGTTGCGACATTGGAAGTCAGTGTTAATGTTACCCAATACGGCGAGCAGGCAAGAGTCAGAGCAAACTTTAAACGCAAACTGCTCAATGAGTACGGTAATGCGCAAATGATAGATGATATTGATGATTCACAATATTATGCAGATTTTTATACAAAAGTTGATAATGCAATTGCGCTTCAAAAACAAATTGAAAATAAAATAAAAAAAGATGAAACACCTGTTTCACTCAAAAAACCTTCACAAAAGGTTAAACCTCAGGTAAGAAAACCTCAGATCCAAAAAACAGAAGAACCTGTTAATGAATCTGAAGTTAAAGAGCCGGTTGAAAATGTAGTTAAGGAGCAAAATGTTCCTGCAACAGACAAAATTTCTCCGGCAGATAATGTTAAACCGAAAGAAGAATCTTTGCCCAAAAAGGATGTAAAATCGGCAGATACAGTTACACCTAAAGAAGAAATTAAGCAAGATGCAAAAGAAGAAGTGCCTGTTCAGCAGGTAAAACAAAGTCCTGAACCGGAACAAAAGCAACCTGCAACCGAGCCTGTTTATGTTCCGGAACAGGTTTTGGAGGTGATTCCTGTGGATCCTGAACCGGAACATATAAAATCACCTAAAGAAGAAGCAAGAGAACTAAAAGAACTTGTTAAACAGGCAAAACTTGAGGCAAAACAGGCTGAAAAAGAGGCAAAACAGGCTCAAAAAGAAGCACAGCAACTGCAAAAAAGTCTTGAAAAAGAAGCACTCAAGGCCGAAAAAGAGGCAATGAAAGCGGAAAAACAGGCGCTTAAAGAAGCCATAAAAGAATCAAAGCGTCAGGCAAAGGAAATGCGTGATTAATGAAAAAGTTTTTTTGTGCGATTTTAATTTTTTTGTTTTGTTTTTTTAGTTGTAACACGGCTTACACAAGGACAATGCCGAAAGTTAAAAAACAGGTATTATATGATATGCAGACTCGTTATTTTGATTGTTCAGATACAAAGTCTGTTATGAATGCCGTACTTGCGACTTTGTATGACAGTGATTATTCAATAGAAGATTTTAATACCGAATTGGGTTTGATAAGAGTTACAAAAACTTTGAAAGCATCTTATACAAGTAAAAAGCGCGTCGCAGGCTGGAGTGTCGTGCTTGCTGCCGCTACCGCTTATACCGTCTTTTCTTATGGTGCTGCCGCTGCATCAATGTATAGTCCGACAAGACGAATTGCTACCGAAATGAAAGATAAAACTGTTGTAATTGATGCAAATGTTTATATATCCCAAGTAGATGAAAATAAATTTAAAGTGAAATTTATTCCGGTAGAAAAAGTTTTGCAAAATGCCGATGGTTTTGCATTTAACCAAATGGCACCCGTAAAAGTTATCAGAATATACAGACCTGAGCCTTATGATGAATTTTTTAGTCAGGTTGAAGCAAAGTTGAAGTAAAATTTTATATAACAAATGTAAATATACATTATTTATTGTATATTTTTTGGATTATTTATTGTAAAATTTATGTATAGCACAAAATTAATTTAGAGATTTTATATAAATGAGAGATAGCAGAAGTTATAAGGGGTCAAGACGCCCTAATCCCCCAAGGAAACGAGTGCAAAGCCCTTACGAGAATTATAGAGGCAGACGCTCAAGACGCTCGTCAGGTTCCTCGTTTGGCAGGTCTTTGACAGTGATGGCGATTTTGTTTTTTGTAGTTTTGGGGGCAATATTATTTTTTGCAAACGGAGATTTGTTATTTTCAAAATTTAAAAAAGGAAATAATAACGGACTTGATTTCAATCTTCCGTTTGGTCCTCACAGGGAAAACATTTTGCTTCTTGGGGTTGATTCAAACGGTGCAGATTCGGATTTGTGGGTTGGGACAAGAACAGATACAATTATATTAATGAACATTGACCCTCGTACAAAAACCGTTAATGCAATATCTATTCCTCGTGACAGTAAAGTTTATCTGCCTGAGGGTATGGGAACTCAAAAAATTAATGCTGCCCATGCAATAGGCGGGATAAAAATGACTATTAAAACGATAGAAGATACTTTGGGTGTAAAAATTGACCGCTACATTATGTTCCATGATGAAGGTGTCAGGGCAATAGTTAAAGCACTTGGCGGGGTTGATATTTATGTTGAAAAAAATATGAAATATGATGATTATGCGGGTAAGTTGCATATAAATATTTCAAAGGGCAAACACCATTTAACCGACAGAGATGTCGTGGAATATTTGCGTTTCAGACATGATGCTATGGGCGATATCGGAAGAACCAAAAGACAGCAATGGTTTTTAAGAGGGTTGCTTGCTGATTTGAAAAAGCCTGATACGATTGTGAAAATACCTAAACTTGTTGCTGTTGCACATAAATATGTCAAAACAGATATGACTCCTTATGAAATGACTCAATATGCATCTTTGGCTACTCATTTTGATATGGATAATATCGAGATTGCAATGCTCCCTGGGGCACCAAATAAACATGGTTATATAAGTTACTGGATTTTAGATCCTGATAAGACTCAACAGGTCATAAACAGACTTATTTACAGAGAAAAATTTGACGGTATGAAAGAAGAATATACTGCAAGTATCATGAGTACTTCACGCAGAAAAGAAGATGCCGAAAAACTCAAAAACGAACTTGAAGAAAACGGAATCAAGGTTATATGTTCAGGTACTTCTGCCTCTGTTCATTCGCAGTTTATTGCACATTCAAAATATGTTACAATCGACTATTATGCAGAATTAAAAAAACAGGCTCCAAAAGTTAAATCAAAACAGTTTGTTTATGAACCTGCCAATTATCAGTGTGCAAAGTCTGATTTTACAGTTGTTTTGGGTGATGACAACTAAATCTTTATCTGATAAAGATTGTAATGTTTGGAAAAAATGATATAATAAATTTGTAGTTTATATAAGGATTTTACTATGAGTTTATTATTTAATATCCCGATAGTTGCTAAAAATGTTACGGAAAGCGGAAACGGAGGTTCTTCAATGGGGATTTCGCCATTTATGCTAATAATATTATTACTTGTCATTGCTATAATATTACTTTATCCAATGTATGTTCGTCTTATACAATTGAAAAACAAGACAAAAGAGGCAATGAGCGGAATTGATATTCAACTTAAAAAGCGTTATGATTTGATACCGAATATCTTGACTGTTGCTCAAAAATATATGGAGCATGAAAGAGGGTTATTCGATGAGATTACCCGTTTGAGAAGTGCTGCTGCATCTATTCACTCGGATGCAGATACAATTGGTAAGAAAATAGAACTTGATAACCAAATTGTTTCTAAAATGGGACAATTGATGGTAAATGTCGAAAATTATCCTCAATTAAAAGCGGATGGTACTATGATGCAAGCAATGCAGACATATTCAGAAGTTGAAGAACATATTGCAGCCGCAAGAAGATTTTATAACAGTGCCGTTAATGAATTAAATAATGCGGTTGAAATTTTCCCGAGTTCAATGGTTGCCGCTATGATTGGAATTAAATCTTATCCGTTCTTTGAAACTGATGAAACTTCAAGACAGGCTGTCAATGCAGGTGATTATTTAAAATAAAAAAGTTTTATATTATAATAAAGGCGGATTTACATTAAAATCCGCCTTTTTATGTGTCCGTAGCTCAGACGAATAGAGCGTGGGTTTCCGAAGCCCAAGGTCGGGGGTTTGACTCCCCCCGGGCATATTATTTTAAACAGGAATAAGAATTCTTGCGCCAGGTCTGATATTTCTTGTAACTCCGTCCGATACTGCTTTACCGTTTCCTAACGTTATTTCTGTATGACCATATTGGCTGTTGTATCCTGATACTCCCCTTCCGTAGCATAATATGCATCCAGCAGGAAGTTTTTTTAGATCAACTCCTTCGGCTGAGATTTCTTTAAAATTACCATTGCTTTTATAAACATCTGCAATATCACAGCCATTTCCTGATCTATAACTGCCAAGACCTGCTCTTGCAATTGCATTTTTTACATATTTTGCACATTTACTCAAAAATTTTCTTGGGGAACCGTTTAATGCTGCCTGTGCAAGTCTTTTACCTTTTTCTGCGCAGTAATCTGCTAATTTACCGGTATAGTTAATAACTGTGTGCCTTATACTTGTTACTGTTCTTTTTGCTGAATTATATAGTCCACTTGCTGTCGTTTTAATTCCGCCCCATACATTACCTATATTAGGGAATGAAAAACTGCTAAATGAAGGCCATGAGAAATTAAACCATCCGCTAAACGGATTTGACCATGATGAAATCCCTTGCGGTGTCGGGGTATATGCAGGAAGATTATAACATCCTGTTGTAAGAGTCCCAAATGTCGGATATCCGAACCCAAATATAGGTTGCTGTGGAGCCAAAGGAGTCTGAACAGGAGTGTAAAACATTCCTGTCGGTGTATATGTTGGTATGCTATTCCACTGAATCATTCTCTAATATCCCCTTATATATATATAAAGTATATTTTCTGTAATTAATTGCGCTAATTATTCTAAATGTAACAACATGTTACGAAATAATATAGAAAAAATAATAATTTATTTTGTAAAATTTTTGTAATAAATCCGGTAATTATGTCAAAAATTTTCATTGAGGATTGTTATAATTTACGGTAAGGAGTCTTTGTGTGAAAGTTAGTTTAAGTTTAAATCAGCCCGAAAATAATAGCAAAATCAATTTTACCGGATATAAATGGGTTAAAGATGAGCATGGTTTCAGAAACTTTGAAACCTCTTATGTCTATGATGAAAATAATCAGGATTGCTATCTTGAAGTTTTTACATTAGATCATGATAAACATAACAATTATTTTATAAGTTCTCCGGCCAAAGCACGACAGGGCGGGTACAGAATAAAAATGAATCCGGGTGCTAACAGGATTAATCTTACAAAAACTTTCGGAATATTGCCTGATGCTCCGTTTGCATATCATTATGTTGTAAAAAATCACGACGGCGGGCAGGAATATTTGCAGATTGATGCAGGCGACAGTATTGAAGAAGACCACAAGGCATATAATATTGTAGTGCCAAACGGTTCATTGATGTCAAAAGGCGGTTCAATGAAACTTGTCAATATTGATTCGCAAAATGTTGGAATAGTTTATGATGAACACGGTAAATGGAAACTTAATAAAGAACTTCAGCAAAAGAGTCTTGATGCAGTCAAAACTTTGACAAATGTTTTTGGCGGGACTGCGGCAGGACTTGAAAAAGATATAGAAGAAGGTAAATTCGGCAGTTATTCAAGAATTATATCTCTGCCTGTGTTTACAAGAGAAGATTTTACTTCGCACAAATATTGGATTGAAAATATTTTTCAGCCTTGTAACAGTCTGATGAATATGAATAATTACAGATCTTTGCAGGAAAAAATGTTTGCAAAGAATCTTAATTTTGTTTCTGATGGTGCATTTGTAAACGAAGGTCTGATGGGTACGCATTTTACAAATGTTTTGAAATGGGGTACCGATTCCCCTTATTTCAGATGGTTCAGGGCGACTAACCTTAAAGACTCTGCTCTTTCGCTCGGTGTTTTCCCGAAAAGAACTGAAAATGTCTCATGGAAACTTGTAAATTCTCCTAAACTTTATGTTCAAAATTCCTCAGGTAAAGTTGAGGAAATGGAAAATCGTAAATACGACCCTTCAAAACCTACCTATATTCAGTTCTTTGATAAAAGACTTGTAAGTGATAAAGAGAAAAAAGATTCTCAATTTTTAATCAAGTCTTATTCAAAACTTAATACAAAAAATGTTTATGACCTTCATACTCATGATGATTCCGTGTTTCCTTATTATTTCGAGGTTAATCCTGCAACAGTGGGAGCCAATGTAAAAAGATTTAATGAGCGTAACTTGTCTTTGGCAAAAGAAGACAAATTAAAATTTGATGGATATGAAGCAGCAAGAATAATGTCAAAATATGAAAAATTTGTTGTAGATGGCAAGTTTGAAAGCGGGTTTGAAACTTGGGATGCCAATCCTGACATAGCAAAACTGAATTTTGTTTTATCTAATAACGATTTAAAAACTCTTAAAAATCTTCCTAATAAAGATGCTTTGAGAGAAGAAGAAAATATAAGACATGCAAATTGTCAGGTTCAGGATTATACTGTAGAAGGCGGTAAATACTGGACAAGAGTAACAAATGATATATTAAGACTGCATGTTGCTCAAACGCTTTCAAATGTTGATGCGCAAAATCCAAATGCTGTATATCAAAAAATTATCGGATTATCGGATGATAATCATTTTCCGAAGGCTTTAAAATCGCAATTAACCCAAAATGAAGTAGAAAATGTTTTAGATGGTTGCTATAAGGTGACAAGAAAACTTTCTGATGAACCAAAAGAAGATCAAATTCTTGAACAACTTATGAATATGCCGTTAGAAACTGTCGAGTTTGGAACAAATCTTGTCGGAGTTCTTGGTTCTCCGTTAATTTCAAAAAGAGCCGTAACCGAAGATGAAGTCGGTGTTTCAAGATATGATATTTATAAAAACGGCAATAGAAATCTATTACCTGAGTATGCAAAAACTTATAATGCAATGGATAGTATTTACAAAAATGAAATGTCAAATTTTGCGATAAAGGTTTTAGACGAAGTTAATGACAAATTATCAAAAGACAACAAACTATTTAATGAAGATGCCGTAACAGAATTTGGTCAGTATGTTCTTCCGATTATAGTTCCGCAGATTGCAAAATTTGCACTTGTAAAAGCATTTGCCCCAAAAGCGGATGTTACTTATGATAAGAAAACAGGCGAAATCACTTATGATTATAATGCTCTTTTAAATACTCATCTTCAGTCTTTAGATTTACCAAAAGCGGGTTCCCCGCAGGACGAAGCAATGCTTGTTCTTGAAAAGATGAAAAAAGGTATTGAAGATATATCTTCTGATTCTCAGGACTTAATCATAAAAAGTATCTTAGCAACGCTTAAAAATACTAATGCAGAAAGTTTCAAACTTGCGGATTTGATTATCGACAAGACACAATCAGGTCTTGATTGGAGAATAGATGCAACAAAAGATATTGCGGACATTGATTCTCTAAGAACTCACAAACAACCGTTTGAAGATATTTGGAATGATGTTAATAAATTCTGGAAAAAATTTGCGCAAGGGATATATTCACAGAACCCAAATTCTTATATAGTTGCGGAAATAACTGATGAGGATTCTTTGTTTGACAGTGCATTTGGACCTCAATCTCCAACTTATCCTTCCAAAAAAGATATTCTTCCAAAATTCCTTCGCAATACGGGAATTACTGCAAATGCACAATATTCAAAATTCTTCTATGATATTGTAAAACTCTATTCTCGTTCGTTTGAAGATGCAAAAACAATGGATGCGGATGAAAATACCTTTGCACTTGCTGATCATTTAAAATCAACGCTTATGTCAGCTGACGGTTCATTATTAAAAGCATTTTCTTTACCGGCAATAAATTATGCATATACATTTATCGGTAACCACGATAAGCCAAGAGCATTACACTGCGCTGCGCTTGATATGGATATGTTCTATGCTGATTTGACATTTGTTGAAGACAAAAAGCACAGAATGGATGCTTACAGACTTATAAAAGATAAATCCTTAGACCATGTAACAGACGAAGAAGTTTTGCATTACAATTTTGATAACATTTCTCCTAAGGCTGTTGCAATGGGAATGGCATTGAGAAAAGGAATGATTGATGTCCTAAGAGGTTATAAAAAGGATATGAGTCAGGAAGAATTTGACAGAAACTTTATTGCAATAAGTAAGGCTATTGCGGATTTAAGCTCAGGGAAATTCGGAGATATAAGGTTTGATGGGGATTCTTTCGGAGTTAAGCCGATTGATGTTAACATCAAAAAAGTTGTGGAACAGGCACAAAATCGTTACGGATTCAAACTTTCTAATCATGAACAGGCAAAGAAATTTGAAGATGATGCATTTGAAGCGATTATGAAGCCTGCAATGACAAAAGTTCTTGCTATGATGCAAATTCTTGCGGCAATGCCGGGGATGCCGACTTTGTATGACGGAGATGATTTGGGTGCTACAGGTTATGATACCGAAAAGAAAAATGTTTATTTGCAGGGCAGACAAAGAGTTCATAATGAATGGGCAGATGTTGAAAGTCCGAGATACAAAAAATTTATAGCCGATTATAAAGAAAAATTTGATAAAGCAATGGGCATAAGAAGAAAACCTGAATGTAATCCTTTGAATAACGGTGCGCCGTTTGTTCTCCCAATGCAGCACGGTTATAATCCTTTTGGCGGGGATAAAAATAACTATAATATACCGGCTGTTTTACAGCAAAGTACTGATGGCAGAATGACAATTTCTTTATTTAACTTGCACCGTAATGTTGATGATAAGCGTCCTCATTATGACAATGAACAGCCTCTTGATACAAAATGTATAAAACTTCCTCAAATTGAACTTAATCACGAAGGTGATACCGAAATGAACGGTACTATGGGAGTTGGTATTAAAGGGCTAAGAAATAACATAAAATTTTATAATGCAAACGATCCGAATGATGTTTATTATGTAAATATAGTTGGTGACAGATATATTATAAAAAGAGGAACTGATGGCGGTCAAATAACAATTAATGATCCGACACTTGTATTATACAGCAATCCTGTTGATGCTCCGTTATCTTTCACGGGACAATATCATGTTAAACAAGGGGTAAATACTATCAATAATGCTTATACTCCAAAGAATAACGAATGTGGTAGACAACTCTGTTTGTGTAAATAAGTTTTAATTTCCAAAGATAAATGGTATAATCTCTCTATGGAACTTTCCGAAATATATCAAAAAGAGAGATATGGAGTCTTGGGCGATTTTTCACCAAAAATTTCGTTTGAAATTTTTCCTCCCCAAAACGGGGATATTTCTTCCCTTTTTGAAGAACTTCGGATTTTAAAGAGATATAATCCTGTTTTGGTTTCATTGACTTACGGTGCAAGCGGAGGGTTAAACAGATTTTCTTATGAAGATTTAAAAAGCATAAGAGATTTGGAATTTAACTTAATGCCACATTTTACTTGTGTATCAATGCTTAAAGACGAAATAGAAAAGCATATTGTCGCGGTTGAAAATTTAGGGATAGAAAATATTTTGGCTTTACGCGGAGATATTCCTGATTACATAAATCCTGAAGAACTCGATTTTTCTCACGCAGATAAACTTGTTGAATTTATACAGGCAAAAACAACACTCTCTATCGGTGTTGCAGGTTATCCGGAAGGTCATATTGAAAGTAAAAACTTAAAAGATGATATAAAATATTTAAAGAAAAAGGTAGAAAAAGGGGCAAGTGCAATTTTTACACAGTTATTTTTTGAAAATGATAAATTGTATCGTTACATTGAAAGTATCAAAAATGCGGGAATAAATTGTCCTGTTATCGCAGGGATTATGCCTGTCAGAAGTCTTAAACAAATTGAAAAAATGACCTCAATGGCAAGAGTGAGCGTACCGAAAAAATTTATTGAAAAACTTGAAAAATTTCCAAATGACTCCAAACAAATCGGAACGGAATTTGCGACGGAACAATGCCAAAATTTGATAGAAAACGGTGTGACATCGCTGCACTTTTTTACACTTAATCATAGTGACCAAACAAGTGAAATATTAGATAATATATTATAAACAGGAGAAACAGATATGGCAGATTTAAACAAATATATTGAACATACACTTTTAAAACAGGATGCAACCGAAAATGACCTTATAAAACTTTTTGATGAAGCAAAAGAAAATAATTTCTTTGGAGTTTGCGTGAATCCTTGTTATGTAAAACTTGCACATGAACATTTAAAAGATAGTGATGTAAAAATAGTTACAGTCATTGGTTTCCCTTTAGGTGCAAATTCAACCGAAGTCAAAGTTTTTGAAACAAAAAAAGCAATTGAAGACGGCGCAGATGAAATCGATATGGTTATAAACGGAACAAAACTCAAAGATAATGACAAAGATTTTATTGTGAATGAAATCAAGTCCATTAAACAGGCATGCGCAGGTCATAATTTAAAGGTTATTATTGAAACCGACCTGCTCAATAAAGAAGAAATTATCAGAGCATGTGAGTATTCGGTTTTAGGCGGAGCGAATTTTGTAAAAACTTCAACAGGGTTTGTTAAAGGCGGAGTTGGCGCAAAGGCTGAAGATGTAAAACTTATGTTTGACACCGTAAAAGATGCCGGATTAAAGGTTAAGGCATCCGGCGGTATTCGTGATAAACAGGCGGCACTTGATATGATAAACGCGGGCGCAGTGAGATTAGGTACAAGTTCAGGGGTAAAAATTGTAAAGGATTAAATATATGGCTACATTAAAAACATCAATATTAGGAATAGAATTTGAAAATCCGTTTTTGTTGGCATCTGCTCCTCCGACGGCATCAGTAGAAAGTATAGATAAAGCCTTTGAAATGGGATGGGGTGGGGCTGTCTTAAAAACAATAACTCCTGATGATTTGGAAATGATTGAAGCAAGCCCCCGATATGCAACAATCAAGGAGAAAGGCAAAGTTATCTGCTTTCAGAATATAGAATTATTGAGCCATGAGTCTGTTCAATACTGGGTGGACGGGATTAAATATTTAAAAGAAAAACACCCGACAAAAGTTATAATTGCAAGTATTATGGCTACTTTAGATCGTGATGAATGGCAAAATATTGTCAAAATACTTAATGAAACTCCGATAGATGCCTATGAACTCAATTTCTCATGTCCTCATGGTATGCCGGAAAGAAATATCGGTATGGCTATAGGAACAAATACTGATATTTCTATACTTATTACATCTTGGGTAAAATCTGTTGCCACAAAACCTGTATTTGTAAAATTAACCCCAAATGTAACCGATATTGCATGGATTGCCCAGGCCGTAGAAAAAGCAGGTGCTGATGGTTTGGCTGCAATAAATACCGTGCAGGGTTTTATGGGTATTAATCTCGATACTTTAGAGCCTGTTCTTAATATAGACGGATATTCAACCTATGGAGGATTGTCAGGCGAAGCCGTAAAACCAATTGGTTTCAGGTGTGTTGCTCAATTAAGACAAAATTCTAAATTGCCGATTTTGGGTATGGGCGGAATTTCGAGTTGGGAAGATGCAGCGCAATATATTGCGCTCGGCTCGGATGCAGTTCAGGTATGTACTGAAGTTATGCTAAACGGTTATGGTATTATCAGCGGTTTAAAATCAGGACTTTTAAATTTTTTGGAAACAAAAGGTTTTAATGACATATCTGAGTTAAAAAATATTGGGGTTCAGAAAATTACATCACACGAAAAATTAAATAAAAAACCACACCTTTATCCTTTAGTTGACAGAGAAAAGTGCATAAAATGCGGGAAATGCATCAAAATATGCTCCGAATCCGAATACAATGCACTAAGCATTGAAAAAGATTGTGTAGCCGTAAATAAAAAGTCTTGCACAGGATGTTCATTGTGTTCTCATGTATGCCCCAAAGAAGCAATAAAGATGTGCTGTTAAAAGTAATTAAAGAAAAAGTTATTTGTTAAAAGTTGATTTTCTTAACTGTTCAAGTTCTTCTTTAATTTCAGCAGATTTGTGTTCAAGTCTGTTGTACACTTTTGAATTCATTTCTCCGCCAATTAGCAAAAGGATTGATGTGTAATAAAGCCAAATCATAAGTATAAAGAACGCACCGATTGTGCCAAATACAATATTATATGTCGATAAATTGTTTACATATAAAGAAAATCCCCACGAACCGATTAACCAAAAGGTCGTGAAAAATATAGTTCCAGGGATTGCGCTTTTGCGTTTGAATTTGTCATTACCTTTCAAATCAGGCAAAATGTAGTAACTTAAAAATGCAAGTATATACAGTGCCAAAAATGATACTGGCCAGCGCAGAGTCAATATTGTATATGCAATTGTCTTTGATAAACCAAAATTATTTACAAAAAACATAACAATTACTTTACCGAAAACAATAATATTTATCGTTAAAAACAGAATTAAAACATTTACAAAAACCATTAAAAGCGATAAAACTCTTGTGTATAGAAAACTCCTTGTTTCTTCGACTTTGTATGCCCTGTTTAAGCCTTTCAAAATGACTGCAACACCGTTTAATGATAAAAACAGAGAAGTACAAATCCCGATTATTGCCATTAGTTTTCCGTGTCCAAAAATCATTGTTTGGTTTAATACACTTTGGAGTAAATCCATTGTTTGATGGGGAGTTATTTTTGATAAGACTTTCAAAATAGGATCCATATAAGAACGGTTACCCATCCAGCCAAAAATAGCCATCAGGAATAACATAAACGGGAAAATCCCAACAACGAGCATAAAACCCATCTCTGCTGCCATTCCAAAAAAGTCGTTTTTAATTATTGACCTTATCAGCGCAATAAGCCAATGGGTGCATTTATTTTTCATTAAGTTTTTAATGATATCTTTTATCATAATCCTATTTTTTTAACTCGTCTAAAATCATTTGAACTGATGTTTCGACATCTGCTTTAATAACTGCACCTGCTGCAAGTTTATGCCCGCCGCCTCCAAAAGCCGAGCATACTTTTGCAATATCTTTTGCTCTGCTTCGCATTGAAACTTTTGAAGTATTGGCATTGAGTTCCTTTACCACAAAGGCCACCTGAGTTGTTTTTATGGCTCTCAGTTTCTCAGTCAGACCATCAGTAAAATCATCTCCGTTATAGTTGAATTTTTCCAAATCCTTCTTATAAACAACGGTGTAAGCAATTTCATCGGCATCAGTAAATTTTGCCTTATTTACGCAGTAACTTTGAAAAAGCACCATATCTTTAGATTGTGATTCATAACACTTTTGAAAAACTTCAGATGGTTCGACGCCAAAAGATATAAGTTTCCCTGCATAAGCCATTGTTTTTTGTGAAGTATTTGAAAACCTGAAACCGCCTGTGTCGGTTAAAATCGCAGTGTATAAACAAATAGCGCTTTCTTTTAATATTTTCCATTCTAACTCTTTTGCAATTTCATACAAAACTTCACCTGTTGCAGAGGCAAAAGGCTTGATAATATTAAATTCCGCATAAGAATTATTTGTTTCGTGATGGTCTATATTAAAAGTTGTATTTGCTTTTTCAAAAAGAATTTTGGCATTGTCACATCTGTCTATTGATGCAACATCAAGGTTTATGACCAAATCATATTCTCTTGATAAGTCCATATTTTCTATAAATTTTGCATTATTTATCTCAGGCAAAAACTCATAAACTGACGGTAATTTTGACACAATTACCATATCGGATTTTTTTTTGTAATTATCTTTTATCAGATGATACATTCCGCACATTGAACCCAAAGTATCACCGTCAGGGTTTATGTGGGACACAAGCAATATATTTTTTGAATTTTTTATGCTAATATCTAATTGTTCAATGGTCATTTCAAAATTTTAGCACAAAAAATTGATTAACAAAAATTATGAAGAAAATCCTTTATACAAAATTTCAATACATTGATGAACTTATTGCTCAATTGGGGGAGCAAAAGGAATTTAAACGGGCAATAAAACGCAGTAATTTGTATAAATTTTGGAATAAAGTCGCAGGAGAAAAATTCAGTAAATATTCAAAACCTTATTCTATGCTAAAAGGTAATATAATGGTTATTGCCTGTAAAACCCCTGCCGTAGCGCAAGAACTTTTACTATATAAGGCGCAACTCCTGACAAAATTAAAACCCTATGTTGAATCCTTGAAAATGAATGTTACTGATTTAAAATTTGACACAAAAAAGTGGCAAGAGGATTAATTTGTATTGAGTGAATAAACCCAATACAAATAATATTTAAAAATATTTAACATATATTATGTAAGTAATTTTGACTTTCATGAAAATATTCTTATACAAATAATATGAGATGGAGTCAGATTTTAGGATTTAGCAAAGAATGTTCGCACGATAAAGTACCTTTAGATGCGGAATATTACTATTGCCCCGATTGCGGGGAATTGATAGAAAACCAATGGTATCTTGTCAGATGTGCATCCTGCGGATTAAAAGAAATTGCAACAGTCAAAAACGGTGAGGTCGTTCCGCTTGACAATTTTTGCCACAACTGCGGCGGTCGTGAATATACGGTAGAAAGGCTTGAAAAAATCGACTGTATAAATATAAATTATGCAGTACTAGTAAAAGCAATAGTCAAAAATGAAGCGGAAGAGTACTCTCAAAGTTGGGTAGATGCTATCCAAACATCAGGTTACATACCCAAACTGCTGCAATAATCCCGACTAAATCGGCAAGTAACCCGACTAATAGCGCATATCTGATTTTAGATATTTTAACAGCCCCAAAATAGACGGCAAGAACATAGAAGGTAGTTTCGCTGCTTCCGACCATGATGGCAGCGAGTTTTGTTTCATAAGAATCAGGTCCCAAATTGTTTGCTATATCTGAAAATACCCCCAAAGCAGCCGACCCCGATAGTGAACGCACAATTGTCAAAGGCAATACATCTGCAGGTATATGCCACGATTTTAATAACGGAGCAAGAACATTTGCAAGCATTTCTATTGCCCCGCTTGCACGAAGCATCGATATTGCAACAATAATTGCAACTAAATAAGGTATAATATTTATTGCGACTTTGAATCCGTCTTTTGCACCATCTGTAAATTCTTCATAAACAGGAACTTTTTTAATAATTCCGACAGATAATACAAGTAAAATCAACGCAGGTAAAGCCCAAAGCGATATGAGGTTTAAAATTTTAATCATTCTTCACCTCCGTATCTATTATCCCCTCGCCCTCTGGGAGAGAGTTATGGTGAGGGTTTATCATTTGTCCTTTCCACACTTTTTGCAAAACTTTTGATAACACAATTGCAAAAGTGAATGCAATAATGGTGACTAAAAGAGTTGGTGCAATTATTTCTGTCGGATTTTTGTAACCAATACCGACCAAAACAGCAAGAACTGTTGTCGGAATAAGTTGAAATCCTGCGGTATTCATCCCCAAAAATAAACACATTGAATTTGATGCCGAAGTTTTGTCTTTATTTTCTTTTTGCAATTCTTCCATTGCTTTTATGCCAAATGGTGTTGCAGCATTAGAAAGTCCGAATGCATTGGCGGTAAAATTCATTGCAATATCCCCGACGGCGGGTGATTCGGGAGGAATTTCGTTAAACAAAACTTTGGTAATCGGTTTTAATACTTTAGATAAAAAGTCTATGATACCTGATTTTTGGGCGATTTTCATTATCCCAAGCCAAAATGCCATAATTCCGATAAGTGAAAACGCAACTTTAACTGACAATTCCGCACCGCTCATAACGGCATTAACAACATCCTGCAACTTGCCGTTTATCGCCCCGATTACTATTGAAATTACTATCAGAAAGAAGAATATGTAATTCATAAGTTGATTATCTCATTAAATAAAAATTAGGTCAATTATTGTATCGGTACAAGATTTATAATGCTTTTAATTAACAATGTTTAATAATAAGTCAATTTTTGAATGGAAAAACACTTTATATAAATATAGGTAGAATCTAAGGTTTATTTTATGGTTAGTGTAAACTTTGAAAATTTATATATGCGTGCAATTAAAAAATATTGTAATACTGTCACGGATTGTCCATTAAAAACATTAAAAGGTAAAATTTTACAATGTTTAGATCAAGATGTTGTTCAAATAAATGGAGTTGATAATAAATCATCAAAAGTCGTTGCAGGTCGCGTTTTAAAAGATTTCTCAGAGATAACTGAAAGTGAATATAATCGACTGCTATTAAAACTAAACTCTAAAAAGATGCGCCATATAGGACCATTAGGGGATGTCATTGGGGATTATTATCAATCGTTATTATATTTGGCAGAAGATGGGATTCAAGTTCCGCAAAAAATGAAAGCATTAAAAATGTATATAGGCAATGGCTCTCAGGATACCAAATCTCATTGTCGTGAACTTTATATAGATATAAATTATTTTTTAAGTAATTATAAAGGAAGTTATATCCCAAAATTAGAAAAAGGAGCAAATACCAACAGGACAAAAGGACTGATAAATTTTGATTCCGAAACAGCAAAAGATGTCGTCAGATGTTTGGATTATTCGTTAAAAGAAGTTGATAAAGAATTTGGGACATACAAAGGTTTTGTATACAGAAATGGCTCGATGTCTCCCAATAGTGGTACATATATTTCAACATCAAAAGATATGCAGTGCATAATGGGTGACACTTCAGAATTCCATGTAATTAAAACCAAGCGAGGACACAATATTCATAAATTTCAGCAGAAATATTATCCTATAAATGAATCTGAAAACGAAATTTTATTGCCAAGGGATGCTCAATACAGAGAATTAACAGGTTTGCAATATGAAAAAGAACGCCAAAAATTAGCCCAGACTAAATATGAATATTTAAAATCCGGGAACAAAAACATAACACTTGAGGATGTTTTATCTAAAACTCATGTATGGGAAGAAATATAAAAGTCAGTAATCAGTAGTAGTCTGTACATTATAAAATTGGTTGACTGAAATTTGTAGGTCGGATTTACGAATCCGACAGATTATTGTTGGTTTTGTTAAGTCAACCTACATACAATATGAAATCTTGAAAACAGCACAAACTTGTAGTATAATCTTAAAAGATTAGGAGAGAGAAATGGGATATAAAATATTATCAAAAAAGGAAATTTGTCCAAATCAGTACGAAATAACTATTGATGCGCCTTATGTTGTGCGAAATGCGAAGGCAGGACAGTTTATAATTTTCAGAGTTGAACAAGAAGGAGAAAGAGTGCCTTTGACTATTGCTGATGTCGATAAAGAAAAAGGTGTTTTGACACTTGTATTTATGGCTGTCGGTTATTCAACCAAAAAACTTGCACAACTCAATGCAGGGGATGAAATTGTTGATATAGTAGGGCCTTTAGGGAAACCTACCGATATTAAAAAATACGGTACGGCAGTATGTGTTGCGGGCGGATACGGTGCTGCGCCCTGTTATTTAATCTCAAAAGCCCTAAAAGAAGCAGGAAATAAAGTATATATGATTTCCGGTGCAAGGACAAAAGATTTACTTTTCTGGGAAGACAAGATGAAAGATGCCTGCACTGAACTTTATATGACAACTGATGACGGTTCTTACGGTATAAAAGGTTTTGGAACAACTGTTTTGCAGCAGATAATTGACAGAGAAAAAGTTGATTATGTAATTGCTGTCGGGCCTATGCCTATGATGAGGGCAGTAGCGGAACTTACAAGAGATAAAGGAATTTATACCGAAGCAAGTATGAACCCGATTATGGTTGACGGAACAGGCATGTGCGGGGCTTGCAGGGTTACTGTCGGCGGGAAAACAAAATTTGCATGTGTTGACGGTCCTGATTTTAATGCTCACGAAATAGACTTTGATGAAGTTATTAACAGAACAAAGATTTATAAAGACCAGGAACGCAAGAGAGATGAAAACTGCAACTTACTAAAACAAGGAGTATAAGGAGAGAAAATTATGGCAGAGCAACAAATGAAATCTTGTCCTTTGACAAGTATCGGAACAGGAATCGATATGGTTTGTTCAGGTGATAAATGTGCGTGGTATATTCCGAGTGTAAAGAAGTGTGCAATGTATTTAATGGCTTATGATGCGCTATTGAGTGCAAATGAAAAACAAAAAGCCGCAAAAAAATAAGGTAGGGAATTTAAAGTGAATATTTGTTATTGGTGCTAATACACACATAAAGATCCTAAAACTTGTAAAGATCTGTTCACTATTCAGTATTCACTTCTCACTTTTATTATATTTAATAACCAGGAGTTTATATGTTAAAAATAGCATTGTGCGTAAAACAGGTGCCTGATACAACTGATATTCGCTGGACCGAGAATAATACAATTCAGCGTGAAGGAGTTGAAAGCGTAATCAATCCTTATGATGTGTATGCAGCAGAATTTGCGCTAAAAATTAAAGAGCAGTTAAAAGATGTTGAAATAACAGTTTTTACTATGGGACCAAATCAGGCAGAAGATATGTTACGCAAACTTCTTGCGATAGGATGTGATAAGGCTGTTTTGATTTCTGACAGAAAATTTGCAGGAGCGGATACTTATGCAACGGGAAAAACAATTTCTGCCGCAATTAAAACCGAACTTCCCGATTTTGATTTAATCGTTTGCGGTCAGTTTGCGGTTGATGGTGATACGGCGCAGACAGGACCTTGTATTGCAGAATTTTTAAATATTTCTCAAGTCACTTATACTCAAAAATTTGAAAAGGTTGATAAAAAATCAATCGAATTAAAACGAATTTTGGAAAACGGAATTGAAAGAGTCAAAACGACTTATCCTGCACTTATTTGCGTATTAGAAGACAAATTTGAACCAAGACGCCCGACAATAAACGGAATAAAATTTGCATCAAAACAGGAAATAAGAGTTTGTGATGCGCAAATTATCGGTTTAGAACCCGAGCAAGTCGGATTAAAAGGCTCTCCGACTTATGTTAGCAGAGCATTTCGTAATATGTCAAATCATAATGCGCAAAAATTTGAACTTTCAACAGAGGAAAGCGTCAAACTTTTGGACGAAAAAATTAAAAGTTTGGAGGTTAAAGATGCCTAATGAAAATAATTCCGGCATAATGCTATATGCACAATTAACGCATGAAAATTATATTCATACGGTATTTTTTGAACTCCTTGAAAAAGCGCATGAGTTATCTCAAAAATTAGGCGGAGTTGAAATTAGTGCGGTTTGTTTTACTTCTCCTGATACTATTGAGGGCTTTAAGGGTGCATTTCAAAATATGGGAGTAAATAAAGTTTACTATTTTGAAGATAAACGGCTTGAAAAATATTCAACGCAGTATTACTCAAAACTTTTCACAGAACTTGTAAAAGAAGTTAAACCTGAAATATTGCTTATCGGTGCTACAAATCAGGGCAGAGATTTGGCCCCGAGAATTTCAAGTTCCTTGCATACAGGTCTGACTGCGGACTGTATAGAACTTGATATAAATGAAAAAGGTCAACTTGCCGCAACAAGACCAACTTTTGGCGGAGAACTTATGGCGACAATTTTGTGCAAAAACTATCCGCAAATGGCTACTGTAAGGCCGAATGTATTTAAAGTACACAGTGTAGATTATCACGCAGATACGGAGTTTATCAGAAAAGATACTTCCATTTTAAACGGACTTAAAAATGATGTTGAGATAATAGAATTTAAAAAAACAATCGAAAATGAGATTAATGACCTTGATAATGCGGATATTGTTGTAGCAGGCGGAATGGGTTTGAAAAATGAAAAAGGTTTTGAACTTTTGCAAAAATTTGCCGATAAAATTGGAGGTTCAGTTGCGGCAACAAGACCTGCAGTTGAAAACGGTCTTGCGCCTCATTCAATTCAAATCGGACAGACAGGAAAAACTGTCAGACCGAAAGTTTATATTGCCTGCGGAATTTCAGGAGCAATTCAGCATACTGTTGGAATGGATAAGGCTGAACACATAATTGCAATAAATAATGACCCTGATGCCCCAATTTTTGGCATTGCAGATACAGGAATTGTCGGCGACTTTTTTGAAATTATCCCAAAATATTTAGAATTACAGCACTAAATTTATGATATAATGATTTAGTGAGGCATATATGGTTTTAAAAAATAAATTAGGAATTACAAATTCTGTCGATTTGGCAAGAGAAGAAGAACGACTTAGTAAAATAAAAGCAATAGAACTTTTTGAAACCGGATTGTTAGACAACCTTGAAGCAGGTAAGTTTGAATCGCTTTCAAAAATTCACAAATATCTTTTTGATGAAATATACTACTTTGCAGGAGAAATTAGAACCGAAAATATTGCAAAAGGTAGTTTTCGGTTTGCCCCTGTAATGTATTTAAAAGTCTCTTTGGAGCATATAGATTCTATGCCCCAGTCAAATTTTGAAGAAATCATTGAAAAGTATGTAGAAATGAATGTCGCCCATCCTTTCAGAGAAGGTAACGGCAGAAGTACAAGAATATGGCTTGATTTAATATTAAAAAAAGAGATAGGTAAAGTCGTTGATTGGAATAATGTTGATAAAGAGGATTATCTGCTTGCGATGGAAAGAAGTCCTATAAAAGATATTGAGATAAAAGAACTTCTAAGAAAAGCCCTGACTTCTAATGTAAATGACAGAGAAGTTTATATGAAAGGAATTGATGCAAGTTATCACTACGAAGGGTATAATATATTCAAATCTGATAACTTGAAATAATATATAACTACTGATTAAACATTCTATTTGCAAATGTAATTTGTTAGTGTGAAAATGTTTCTATGATTTACACAAAAGAAGAACGAAAACCCCAAATATGGTTTTGTGGCGGGCATTTTATTAACGATATTTATACCGGATTTTTAAACCCTATTATGCCGTTTATTGCAGAGCAGGTAAAAATTTCTATGCCTGTTGCGACTATAATTTTGAGTTGTTCGCATATATTTTCATCACTTTTACAGCCGTTTTTCGGCTTTTTTGCCGATAATATGAGAAAACGCGCGCTGATATTTTGGGGGTTAATTTTCACATCTGTGTTTATTTCGTTTGCGCCGGCAAGTCAAAATATTATCAATATGGTTTTATTCATAATGCTTGGCAGTTTGGGGTCAAGTCTTTTTCACCCGCAATCTTTGGGATTAATTTCAAAATTCTCAAAATCTGATGTCGTAAGGAATATGGGAATTTTTATCGCTTTCGGAACATTAGGCTATTCAATGGGACCTTTGTTTTCATCTTTTATTGCGCAGTATTTCGGTTTGAATAAAATGCCGTATTTGGCTTTGCTTGGTGTTATCTGGGCAATTTTGATGTTCAAGATGGTTCCTAAATTCTCTGTTGAGATTGCACAAAAACCTGATATTCATTTCGGTAAGGCACTAAAAGATATTCTGTCAAATCGGAAATTAAATATTTTAAATGTGATAGCAATGTTAAAGTCATTAATGACAACTTCATGCTCAATTTTATTACCGTTTTTGTGGAAATCTCAAGGATACTCAAAATTTCAAATCGGACTTGCGCTATTCTTTTTTATATTTTTGGGTGGAATTGCATCACTTATTAGTCCAAAATTTGAACATAAAATCGGTACTGCAAATGTATTTTATTTTTCAATGATAGCAACTTTGCCGTTGATGGTTTTATTTATGTTTACTTACAAAAGCATGCCGGTACTATCCTTTGTAATATTTGGTATGATGGGGTTTGTCACAATGTTTGCAACTCCTATAACAATGAACTTGGCGCAAAATGTTATTCCGCAGTATAAAAGTATTATCGGAGGATTTATAAACGGATTTTCGTGGGGAATTGTTGCAATTATAATGTCAGGGGTAGGATTTATAGCACAAAACACAAGCATCGTACCGGTGCTTGTCGGAATATCTGTTATTCCCGCGGTATGTTCTTGTCTTGTAAAATTCTTATTTCCAAAAACTAAAAATTAAGCAAATATATTTAAAAATTTTCCGACTAAAGAATCTGAACTCTTTTTTGCGACGTTAAAGTCCAAGTTTTTTGCAAATGACTGACCGCTAATGTCGTTAAGATAGTAATTTACATAAGGCTTAATTTGCGCCTTTTTAACATCAGCATTAACTGCTCCGCTACTCTTTTTTAAGTATCCGATTGAATCAACCAGCATTCTTTATACCCCAATTTATTACTTTTAAAGTGTATCATAAACAATTAAATTCAACAATAATATTTACTTTTTTTTACAAATTCGCAAAAAATATTTTTAGTTGTTTTATATCCTATATGAAAACAGATAAAATAACATTCGGACAAACTTATATAAAACCGTCATTAGTAAAATATATGAAGCAGGAAAATATTGATAAAATGCCGTATATTTTCGGTCTTGGGGAATTATACCCCACGGATATATTTATCGGCTCTAATATCAAAGGTGATTTGATGCTTGATATAATGCACTCTACTCCTGCAAAGCAGTTGTTCTTTAGTGATGAAATTCCAAAAACATTAGGCAATGTTGCGATATTGAATTTTTTACACAATACTGAAAAGGCGCAAAGAATTCATGACGGAATAAAAACTCCAATTTTAAAAACAGCAATTTCTGATATCGATAAACTTTCTATACGAGATTTGCAACTTGCAGTAAACAAAAAAATAGAATATTATTACGAAACATTAGCGAAAAAATTTTTAAACTAATCATTTTGTTTGCAAAGCGCCATAATATATGCTAAACTGTTTTACAGTTCCATACAGGTGTTAATTTTGTTCCTACATTTACATAAATAGGGAGAGTTAACTCCGATGAGGCTGAAGTATACCCGCCGATTTTATATCGCCAGCGGGAAACGGATTACTCAGGGTTCTCACCCACCTGCAGAGATTAGCAGGTAACAAAATCCGCTTGTATGGGACTTTTTTTATCACCACTTTTTATCCATTGATTTGATACTGACTTCAAGTCTGTCGCCAAAACCTTTGTTTAGAGTATTAACAAGGTCGTTTGATGTGTTTACCCAAAACATTGATGCCGTCAGAATTTTGGATTCGCCGGTCAAATCAGGCAATTTTAACATAACAGGGTCAGAACCTTTATATTTGCAAAGCATTTGTTTCAATAAAATTATTTCTTCGTATTTGAATTCGTCTTTTAATTCAAGCGTTACGATATTTGTATTATCGACAGGTTTTACGGTATCAACGAGAATAATAGGCGGTTCGTCGTCACTTCTTCGGCTGACTTTTCCTGATACAATTATTCTTTGTTCATTTTGCAATAAATCGCCATAATCTGCTATTTTTGAATTAAAAGCGAGAGTATCAATTTTTCCTGTCAAATCTTCTATTGTGACAAATCTTATGAATTTTGTCGGATCAGATTTTTGAGGAATTTGTCTTGTCGCAGTTACAAGTCCGCAAATTGTAACAGACTTGTCGTTTGGAATATTCGGAATTTGTGAGATTTTATGTGTCATTAAAAACGGCAATTTGTCACGAATGGTTGAAAGCGGATGACTTGTGACATAAAATCCTAAAAATTCCTTTTCAAAGATTTGAATTTGTCTTGCATCATATTCTTCATCGCTGCCGCCAAGGCTGAATTTTGCATTGTCAACAGATGTTGAGTCACCTAACATGTCAAATAAACTTGCCTGACCTGATTCTTTTTCTTTGGCTTCTTTTGATGCCGTTGAAACAATATAATCAAGGTTTTCCATTAGTTGTTTTCTGCTTTTTTCAATTTGCGAGAACGCCCCTGATTTAATTAAGCCCTCTAATGCTCTTTTATTTGAACATTTTACATCAACTCGTTTTATGAAATCATAAATTGAGGTAAAATCACCGTTTGCTTCTCGTTCTTTGATAATTTCATCAACAACACCTTCTCCGACTTGTTTGATTGATGCAAGTCCGAAGCGAATATTGTGACCGTCAGGTGCATATTCTGAGAAAGATTTATTTATATCCGGCGGAAGAACTTTTATACCGTATTTTTGTGCTTCTTCGATATAAGCCTGAGTTTTTTCCTGATCGCCCGCAACACTTGTCAAAAGTTCAGATAAATATTCAACAGGATAATGACATTTTAAGTATGCCGTTTGATATGCAACAAAGGCATAAGCAGATGAATGTGCGCGGTTAAAGCAGTATGCCGCAAAGTTTTGAATCTGTTCAAACAAAACTTTTGCATCTTCGGCTTTCATACCGTATTTAGCAGCACCCTTAATAAGTTTATCTTCCTGCGCAGCCATAGCGGCAGGGTCTTTATGCCCCATCATTCTTCGAACCTGGTCTGCCTGACCGAGCGAATAATCTGCCATAACCTGAAAGATTTGCATAATCTGTTCCTGATAAACCATTGTACCATAAGTATCTTTCAGGACAGGTTCTAACCTTGGGTGAGGATATGTAATGGCTTTTCTGCCATGTTTACGGTCAACAAATTCATCAACCATCCCTGAACCCAAAGGCCCCGGACGGAACAGTGCAACTAATGCTCCCAAATCTTCAAATACGTCTGGCTGAAGTTTTTTAACCAAATTTGTCATCCCTTGTGATTCAAGTTGGAATACTCCGACAGTTTCACCTCTTATCAACATATCATAAGTCGGTTTATCATCGAGCGGAATATGGTTTATATCAACATCGACATTTTGACATTTTTTGATAAGTTTGACGGTTTTTGAAATCATTGTAAGGTTGCGCAATCCCAAAAAGTCCATCTTTAAAAGTTTCATCTTTTCAAGAATTTCTCTGTGGTATTGTGTTACAACAACCCCATCTTTTCCGTGCTGAACCGGAACAATTTCGTCTAAAGGCTTATATGAAATGATAACCCCTGCTGCGTGCATACCTGTTGCGTTTTTCAAGCCCTCGACATGTAAAGCCGTATCAACAAGTTTTTTTACTTCTTCATCACTGTCATAGAGTTTTTTCAGTTCCATTCCGTCTTGCAATGCTTCGGATATTTTTGCTCCCGGAGCATCGGAAATCAAATCGGAAAGTTCTTTACTCCTTGCATAAGGGATATCAAATACCCTTGCAACACTTTTCATTGCGTTACGGGCTGCAAGGGTGTTAAAGGTTATAATCTGACAAACCTTATCTTCGCCGTATTTTTGAACAACATAATCAATAACTTCGCCACGCTTATCAATACAAAAGTCCGTATCAATATCAGGCATCGAAAATCTTTCAGGATTCAAAAATCTTTCAAACAATAGATGATGTTCAATCGGGTCTAAGTCTGTTATATCAAGACAATATGCAACAAGTGAACCTGCAGCAGAGCCTCTGCCCGGTCCGACAGGAATATCATGAGTTTTGGCATAATGAATAAAATCCCAAGTAATAAGAAAATATGCGCTGAATCCCATTTTTTGAATAATACCGAGTTCATATCTTGCTCTGTCTTTTAGTTCTTTTGTAATTTTTTCTTTCGGATATTTGCGTTTCATCCCCTGGTCAACAAGTGACTCAAGATATGTATCTGTGGTATAGCCGTCAGGTACGGGAAAATCAGGCAAAGGCGCTTTCCACTCAACGGTGATTGAACATTTTTTACAAATATCAACCGTATTTTTAATACATTCGTTGAATGTTTCTCCGTCCATCCAGCGAAATGCTTCACGAAGTTCATCTACCGTTTTGACATAAAATTCATTGTTAGGAAAATGGAAACGGTTAGTATCGGTTTTTAAGGATTTTGTCTGCATGCACAACAAAGTGTCATGCCAATCCGCATCTTCTTTTTTAAGATAGTGAGAGTCATTTGTGATGACCATTTTTATCCCAAGTTCTTTGGCAATTTTTATGAGTTCCGGGTTTGTTCGCTTTTGATCATCCAAACCGTGGTCCTGAAGTTCTATATAGTAATCTTCTCCAAACAAATCCTGATATTTTTTCGCAACTGCTTTTGCTCCTTCATAATCAGTACGCAAAAGATTTTGTATAACTTCCCCTGCAAGACAGGCACTACAACAAATTAATCCCTCATGATATTTTTCAAGAAGTTCAAAATTTATTCTCGGCTTAACATAAAATCCGTCAATATGTGCAATAGAAGATATTTTTACAAGGTTTTTATACCCTGTGTTATTTTTTGCTAATAAAACCAAGTGATAGCGCGGATTGTTGTTCGGGTTGCGTTCTGATATATCTCCGTTATGAACATAAAATTCCTGCCCGACAATAGGATTAAACATATTTGGCTGATACTCAGGGTCTTGCTGCATTTTTTCTTTTTCGGGTGCATTGATTTTATCTGCTTCTATATACAAATCCATTGCACCGTACATAACCCCGTGGTCAGTTACCGCAACCCCCGGCATGTTATGTTCTTTGCAGAATTTACACAAATCCCCTATTCTTATTGCTCCATCCAACAACGAATATTCAGTATGCAAATGGAGCGGTACATATTGCATTTCGTCAGCCATATTTTTAGACTATCAAGAACAAATCTTCAAAAAAATGTTTTATTAATTTGTTTTAAGTAAAGTTTTATAAAACAATAATTGGTTAAATTTAATCGAATATTTTATTCTTCGGTTGGACCGAGTTTCAATTTCCCCGTTTTAATAGAAAGATTTCTCGGTTGTCAGGATAAGATTTCTGATACCTTTTTTGTATTCGTAAATATGGTGATTAAAAACTCTTAAATCATTATACTCTTCATATTGTTCAGGTGTAAGCATTTCGGCTTTTGAACCTTTAAAGTTCTGTTGATTTTTGATATTATTTGAAGCACAAAAATAGTTGTATTGTGCTATTGCACTAATTTTCATAAAATTTCCCTTTGTGTAAATCTGATGAATTTATAATAAAATATCAAAATCAGACTGTCAAGTTAACTCAATCAATGGTGGCAACATTTACCCAAAAATACTTAACCCAATGTCAACTTTACTCATCCAATGGTGGCAATATTTACCCCTTGACAGTCATGATATAATTAATATATGAACATAAAGAAGGTATTATGTTCGGCACTGGTAATAGCAACTTTATTAGCCGGAAACAGTGTTAGTGCAATCCATGAGCACGACGAGGAAGAATTATTTTTAAAACCTGCGGTAGAAATTAAAAACGGAACGGTTTTGAGTATAATAGACTGCGTTTCTTTGGCTTTTAAAAACAGTCCGAAGATTAAACGCAAGAAATACGAATTGGATATTGCAAAGAGTAATTTAGGTATTGCAAAATCTCAATATTTCCCGACCTTAGGTGCAGGTGTGGGATTTAATTATCAGCGCAATTCTGATGGGATTTATTACGATAAAAGATACAGAGATTTACCTCAGGTTAGTGTGGGTTTGAGTCAGTTGATATACAATTTTGGCAAGACCACCGCATTTATTAAAATGGAAGAATTTAATAAAATTGCCGCTGAATATGAATTTATGGACAGTCTTTGTTACACTTTGTTTGACATAAAGGCTAAATATTATAATCTTTTGAGAGCGAAAGCACTGTTAAATGTTGCCCAAAATAATGTTGATATAAACGAAAAATTTTTAGAAATAGCAAGAACAAAAACAGAACCTGATATTGCAACCGCAGAACTCAATTTGAGTGAAGCAAAAATAAAATATATTGAGGCTGAAAACACATATAATAATGCAAAATATGACCTGAGTAATGCGATGTATATTGATTCTCAGCCTGATTATGAAATTCAGAACACTCAAACATTTACTTACAATGATGATTATGCGTACGGTTCAAAATCAAGGGTTGAAGTTAAACCTTTTGAGGCTTATGTTTTTCCGTTCAAGATGAGTGAATCTTTAAATATCGCGTACCAAAACAGTCCGGATTTGCAGGTTTTGATTAATACAAAAAATGCTATGGAAGAATCGCTAAAATATGTAAAAAGGACTTATCTGCCCGATTTGACTGCAGATGTCGGATATGGTTTAAACCATACAAACTTTACGAATAATAACAGTTTGAGTGTCGGAGTAAATTTATCCACAAGGGTAAATTTGATGGAATTAAGACATTCTATCAAGGGGGCTGATGCTCAATTAAATATTGCTGACAATGAAATCAATTTATTTAAAAAAGATTTGCAGTATGAGTTATTGAGGGCATTTAATAATGTTGACAGGGCAAAGAAACAAGTTCCGACCGCAAAAATTGAACTTGAACAGGCTCTTAGAAATCTTGAAATTGTTGAGAAAAAATATCGTTCTGATGTATTGAATTATGTTGCGCTGCAGGATGCAAGAAAAGATTATATAAGAGCGTTAGACAGTTATATCGACAGTATTTACAATTATAATATTGCTTTAATTCAGGTTGAAATGGCAATGCACTATCATTTGGTAGATATTCACCACAAATCAGAGCATGCAATGCACTATCATTCATCCGAACTGATTGAACACCTGAATAAAGCATTAGAATGTGACCGAAAAGAAAAGAAAAACAAAAAATAAATATTTTAGGTAACTATATACAATGTTACAGTAAATATGTCTGTCAAGTAATTAGTTACATGTTTTGTACATAAAAAATATTATCTGAATATCTCGCTAAGATATTCTTAATATGTTCACTTTTCTTTTTGATTGCGACGCAAAAAGAAAAGTGAACCGAAAAGAAAAACACGCTAAGGAACAATACCGCCTGACGGCGGCATAAGACTGCTAACGCAGTAATATGTGTTTTTGCCTATCGGCAAAAATCTCTAAGCGCACCTAAAACTACGGTGCGCATTTAACCCCTCACCCCACCCCTCTCCCCTTGGGAGAGGGTAGTTTTTCAATGCGAAGTATGAGCATTTGAAAAACGGGTGAGGGTTATTATACGACCTTTACGAAGTGAGCAATC
>CACYKF010000014.1 GCA_902774905.1 uncultured bacterium | reverse complement strand
CGTCAGGCATTGCAGTGAAATAGCGTATTTTCTCTTTCTTGGTTCATTCTTTCTCTTTTCATCGCAAGAAAAGAGAAAGAATGAACATACAGATAATATAGTTTATGTAAAAATAGGATTTTTGTAAAATTACAAAAATCCCTTTTTTACTTTTTTTATTTAATTATTCCGCATCTTTTTTAGCAAAAGACTGATTTGCTCTTGATTTTATTTCTTCTTCAATTTTTGAAATAAATTCATCAACGCTGAATGTACCAATTTGGCCGATACCTCTTGCTCTGACAGCGACAGTCCCTTCTTGTGCTTCTCTGTCACCTACTACACAAACATAAGGAATCTTTTTGTCCTGCAAAGATTCTCTGATTTTGTAGTTCATAGATTCTGAACGGTCATCTAATGAAACCCTGATACCTGCATCACGCATTTTTTTGTAAACGCTTTCTGCATAATCCGTATGTTTATCATTAGAAATCGGAACAACATTGACCTGAGTTGGTGCAAGCCATGTCGGGAATGCACCGGCATAGTGTTCAATCAATATGCCATGGAATCTTTCCATTGAACCAAAAATTACTCTGTGCAACATTAACGGAGTTTTCAACTGACCGTCTTTGTCTTGATATTTAATATCAAATCTTGCAGGCAAATTGAAGTCTAACTGAATTGTAGCACATTGCCAAGTTCTTCCTATAGCATCTTTAACTTTAAAGTCAATTTTCGGGCCGTAGAATGCACCGTCACCTTCATTGATGTCATATTTCATTCCGCGTTTTTCCATAGCTTCTTTTAAGCCTGCTTCAGCCTTGTTCCAATTTTCAATTTCTCCGACAAAACTTTCAGGTCTTGTTGAAAGTTCAACCTCAAATTCCATATTGAATATAGCCATTGTATCAGCCACAAAATCAATAATTCCGTTGATTTCATCAACCAATTGTTCAGGAGTACAGAAGATATGCGCATCATCCTGCGTAAAGCCCTGAACACGAGTCAAACCTGACAATGCACCGGATTTTTCTTTACGGTAAACCGTACCAAGTTCTGCCATTCTTAATGGTAATGAACGGTATGAATATCTGTTTGATTGATAAATCAAAATGTGGAACGGGCAGTTCATTGGTTTTACAACATACTGATCGTCAGAATCTTCATCTTTCTGAATAAAGAACATATTTTCTTTGTAGTGATCCATGTGTCCTGAAATTTCCCAAAGAGTAGATTTTGCAATTTGAGGAGTATTAACTATTACATAACCTCTCTTGCGGTGTTCTTCTCTCCAATAGTTTTCAATTTGTTCACGAACACAGGCCAAATTCGGGTGCCACAAAACAAGACCTCCCCCCATTTCTTCACGGGTTGAGAATAAGTCTAATTGCTTGCCGAGTTTTCTGTGATCGCGTTTTTCTGCTTCTTCCAAGAAAGTCAAATAAGCCTGCAAATCTTCTTTATTCCAGTATGCAGTAGCATAAATTCTTTGAAGCATTTTATTTTTTTCGTTACCGCGCCAATATGCACCTGCAACTTTTAACAATTTAAAAGCATTTGCTTTGATATATGAAGTGTTTGGTAAGTGTGGTCCCGCACAAAGATCGTTAAACAAAGCATTTCCGTCTTTGTCTTTTGTTATATACAAAGTCGGATTGTCGTTGCGGTGTTCTTCTAACAGTTCCGCTTTGTAGATTTCGCCCTGTGCTTTAAATTCATCAATTTGTGCCTGAACATCAGGAATTTCGTATCTTTCAAATGTCAGATTTTGTTTAACAATTTCTTTCATTTTTTCTTCAATTTTGTCTAAATCTTCCTGCGTAAAAGCATGACCGTCTGTTAAATCAAAGTCATAATAAAAACCGTCAGCAGTTGATGGTCCGATTGCCAACTTTGCATTCGGGAATAAACTTTGAACAGCCTGAGCCATAATGTGAGATGTCGAGTGTCTTAAAATCGACAAAGTTTCGTTGTTCTTTTCCATATTCAATTGTCCTTTTCTATCCTTTGGGGTAAATTTAATCCGGCAATCGTTACATCGAAAAACCTAAACTTACCCTCAGGGTGGATCCCCTTAACAAGTACAAAAATATTATACATATAAAATCAGATTTTGCAATCATTAAAACCTGAAATCACGCTGACCGTGTTCAATTTTTTCAAGATATTCTTTTGTTTTATCCTTTACAACCTGAGTTGTCTCAAGTTCATTTAATTCTTTTTCTATCAGCTTATAGCCTATTTTTTTCGTATCTTCAGATGCGTAATCTTCAAGATATTCTTTTAATGTTATAAGTGCATTCGGATGGCAGAAATTATGAATTTGTTTATCTTTGCAGATTTCCATAAACTTTTCTCCAACTCTGCCTGCTCTGTAACAAGCCGTACAAAAACTCGGAACATAACCGATTTCCATAAGCCATTTTATAACATCATCCAAGGTTCTTCTGTCCTCAACATCAAATTGTGCGGTTTCTTCTTCGGATTCATCTTCAGGGTGGGCATAACCGCCAACACTTGTTTTTGAACCGCCGGAAATTTGAGATATACCCAAATCTAAAACTCTTTTTCGTGTCTTTGCACTTTCTCTTGTAGATATAATCATACCCGTATAAGGTACGGCTATCCTTATACAAGCAACAATTTTTGCAAAAGTATCATCATCAATACCGTTTTCAAAAGCACTCGGATCAATATCGTCAGCCTTTCTTATTCTCGGAACGGAAATTGTATGAGGACCTACACCAAAAACTGCCTCAAGATGTTCTGCGTGCATCAAAAGTGCACTAAATTCATACTTATATGTTGAAAGCCCGAACAAAACACCCATTCCGACATCATCAATACCGCCCTGCATTGCTCTGTCCATTGCTTCCGTGTGGTAGTCATAGTTATGCTTTGGTCCGGTCGGGTGTAGTTTTTCATACCTTTCTTTGTCATAAGTTTCCTGAAACAGAATATATGTTCCTATCCCTGCATCTTTTAATTTACGGTAATTTTCAACCGTTGTTGCCGCAATATTAACATTAACTCTGCGAATTGCACCGTTTTTGTGATTAATCGAATAAATTGTTTTGATAGACTCCAAAACATATTCTATCGGATTATTAACGGGGTCCTCGCCTGTTTCAAGCGCAAGTCTTTTATGCCCCATATCTTGCAGCGCAATCACTTCTTGTTTAATTTCTTCCTGTGTCATTTTTTTGCGGGGAATATGCTTATTTTTTGCATGATAAGGGCAATATACACAACCGTTTACGCAATAATTAGACAGATAAAGCGGAGCAAAAAGAACAATTCTGTTTCCGTAGTATTCCTGTTTAATTTTTTTTGCAAGAGAGAAAATTTCTTCATTTTTTTCCTTGATTTCACACGCAAGAAGAACTGAAGCCTCTCTATGAGTTAAACCGTTGCCAAGTTTTGCTTTATCTAAAATTTTATCAATCAATTCGACATTATTTTTGTTATCTTCGGCATATTGCAAAGTCGATAAAACTTCATCGTTATCTATAAATTCTACTGCATGAGGTGATTTTACATTATACATTTTTTGTTTTTATCTCCAATATTAAATTTTTATGTCCTCCCCTTGAGGAAGGACCGATATCTATGATTTCGAGGTGGGGTTTATAATTTACTCATCAATGAGCATACTTGCACCAATTACACCTGCACTGTTTCCTAACTGAGCAGGAACAATTTCAACCGCTGAACCTGCAACGACCATAGCACGTTTTTTAACTGTTTTTCTTATTGGTTCAAGAAGTAAATCGCCACATTCTGCAACCCCGCCGCCTACAATAACTTTTTCCGGATTGAGTAAATTAATTACACTTGTTAAACCAAGTCCGATATATTCGCCCATAATTTCAAAAATGCGTTTTGCAACAGGGTCACCTGCTTCTGCGGCTTTTGCAACAATATACGGTGTAATTTCGCCATCTGATGCCATTTCGGCAAATTTAGCGGATTTGCCGCCTTTTATATAATCCTGAGCCATTGCAACGATACAAGGTCCTGATGCGTATGCCTCTAAACATCCGGTATCCCCGCATCCGCAAATGGCACCGTCTTTTGCTTTCAATTTGATATGTCCGATTTCTCCTGCCGCATTACTTGCCCCTCTGACTAATTTTCCGTTTATGACAAGCCCCGAACCGATACCTGTACCGACTGTGATGCAAACAAAGTTTTCACAACCCTTTCCTGCTCCGAATTTTAATTCGCCCAATGCGGCGCATCTGACATCATTATCAATTCTTGTTTTTATATGAAATTCATCTTCTATCATTTTGGCAATAGGAACATCAACCCAACCCGGAATATTAGGAGCAAGTTTTACTATTCCGTTTTTATAATCAATTTGCCCCGGAAAATCAAATCCGATACCTTCAATAGACTTTTCATCAGTTCTTGTTTCTTTCATCAAATCTCTTATTGATTGTTTGATATTATTAACCGTATATTCAAAACCCATTTTTGCATAAGTAGGCACACTGTTTGAATAAATTATTTTGCCTTTTTCATCAACAAGAGCAATTTTAACATTTGTTCCGCCGACATCTATTCCGATTCGTTTTCCCATAATTATCTCCCTCTTAAAACTATCTGTAGTTTTATGATAGCACAAAAAAAAATAAGGAATTTATATACCAAATTAGCCAAGAAATATTCTCATCTCCCGAAAGATTTAGGAGAGGAAACAGATGTTTGAGCAAAACGAATTACATCTGCGGGAGAGGTTTGATAAAAATTAGGCAATTACATACTATTTTACAGTAGCATGTCATTGCTGTACATGCCAAGCAATTATTTACGGGGCACTTTTGGTGGCAAAAGTGCCTCAAAGCGGATTGCGAGCCAAAGCCGAAGCCATTTTGCTTGTGGCAAAAGCCACAAAAAGCAAAATGCGTAGTACTGTCGAAATCAAGCAACCAAGCAGAATCGACCTGCACTGCGTTCGCTAATCATTTGTACGCCCTCGCATTGTTCCTCCCCTATGGGGGAGGTTAGGTGGGGTAAAATCTGCTCGGGCTATGCTCCACATACAGGCGGGATAACTCACTATCGTTCAAACAAATCCCGCCTTGTTGTCGTGTCGCAAACAATGATTGCTCATTTCGTAAAGGTCGTATAATAACCCTCACCCGCATTTCTATGAAATTAAAATTTCAAGAACTGCTCCCTCTCCCAAGGGGAGAGGGGTGGGGTGAGGGGTTAAATGCGCACCGTTTTTTTTAGGTGCGCTTAGAGATTTTTGCCGATAGGCAAAAACACATATTACTGCGTTAGCAGTCTTATGCCGCCAAAGGCGGTATTGTACCTCAGCGAGTTTTTCTTCTTGGTTGTTCGCCTTAAACGTGACTTCGTGCCCTGCTTGTCTTGCTCCCGCAAGCCAACTCCGGCACTACGCACTCGGCTCACAATCCGCTTTTCGGTTCACTTTTCTTTTTGCGTCGCAATCAAAAAGAAAAAATGAACATAACAAGAATATCTTAGCGAGATATTCAGATAATATTTTTTATGTACAAAAAAGTAACTAATTGCTTGACATGTACAATTGCGAGCGATAGCACTCTGCCGAGAAAAACAATTAAGTATTGTTTTTCGAGAGGACAATCCAGTCGTTTTGTTATACAAAATTGTAAAAATTAGAATAAATAACTATATAGGAGTCACCTCAAAAATAAATTAAAATCAGCACCCACCCCGACCCTCCCTCGTGAGGGAGGGAGAAGTTTTGTTTAATTGATTATATAAATCCATTAATTATTCCTGTTCATATCAGAGAATATCAGAACCTTTGTGTCTAAGTATCTTTTAATAATTTGTAAACATTTGTAACAATACATCTTATAACCTAAAGTTTACAATTAAAAATGCCGTCAACACACATGATAGAACATGTCTGAAACCAATTTTAGAAAGGAAAAAAATGGGATTAGCGGCATCACAAGCGAGATTGTTAACTATCACAGCCAGAAAAGCAGACTGTGAATTTCAATCTATGAAATTATCTCATGAGAAAATTGCTCTATCTCGTGATATGGAGCGAATTTCTGATGAGTATCAAAACGCTATGAACCAAACAAAACTTATCTATGATTATTATGGTACAGGCACAAGTGATATGTCTTTAACATACGGATTATTAATGACTCCGTCAGTTTACAACGATTACTACCCGAAACTTTTGACAGATAAATCAAACAGAGTAGTATTATCGGGAATATATGCTTCTGCGGCAAAAGCAGCAGGTATACCGGCAGAAGGTTATAACGGGACACCATCATCTGAAGTTCGCAATTCGTTTGTTGAAGCATTAAGAGATTTGGGTGTAATTTCAGCTTCAACTGCCGCAAACATTGAAAGTGTATCTTATAACAATGCGATAGGATTGGGTGCGACCTTCTCTGCAACAGTGGCGACTACGGATATAACTGCTGAAGATTTTATGAATTTGGTAAAACAACAATGTAAAGATACAACTGATTATGGCATTGTAAGTCAATTTGACAATCACGGCACATGCGCTTATCCTCAAGAAACATTAATAAGTAGCAGCAACAGTGAATGGAATTTCAGACTTTCAGTCGGAAACGGACACGATAACGGCGATAACAGAGTAACCACATTAAACCTTTATGATTTATTAAAAAATGACCCTAATAAACAATATACATTATCATTCAGAACCGGTGAAGGTGCGACGATTCCGGCAGGTGAAAGTGCATTCCTTCAACAATGGGTAGTCGGAACTGAAAACAGCCCGTCATTCTTAAACTGGATGGTTGACCAATTCAGTTCAATCTTTGGCGGAGTTGCAGAAAACGATTTGGCTCTTCAATATGCTTATAACCAAGTATATGATTTATTATACCCAAATGAAGAAATTCAGGATATGGCAGGTAAATTACCGAACAATTATAATGATTGCGATGAAGAAGACCGCGGGGGTATGACTGCAAGAATTACAGATGGCGGAGATTTAAAAAATTATGAACAAAGCATAAACCTTGTATCAACAAAAGTTTATCACAACTACGATGACGATGATTCCAGTGTAGCAAGAAATACAGCAATAGACTATATCGGTAGCACATATACAGGTTGCGGATCAGGATCAACTTCAGCCTGGGACGGTGGCGGAGGAAGACGCCAAGGTCTTGCACTCAACCTTAGCCATATTACAGAAATATTTATGACTGCTTTTGTTGAATACCTGCGAGGTATTGATACTTCACAATATTCATACGAAATAGGTGAATATTCAAAAGCATCATTATACAAAATTAATGAACACGGCGATGATATTTTCAAAATCAAAGCACCTACAGATGTTACTGACGGTACAGATAACCTTCTTGCAGGATTCTATGATGCATTATTTAACAGAATTTGCGTAAGCGGCTGGACTGAAAATGATAATATTGAAAGCGTAGAATATATGCAGGAACTTATGAAATCCGGCGCGGTATATATTTCATCTATAAATAACGACGGTAATTACTACCAAAGCAGTTATTCAACAGATACATACATATCAGAAGTCGCTGACCTTGAAGGTGTTGCTCAGGCAGAAGCAAAATACAACGCTGCTAAAGCAAAAATTGAACACAAAGAAAATACCATTGATATGAAGATGAAAAATCTGGATACGGAAATATCATCTCTTACAACCGAATATGATGCCGTTAAGGGCGTTATATCCAAAACAATTGAAAAATCCTTCAAACGATATGATGCATAAAAACAACCCCTGCGGGTTGTTTTTTTTTAACAGACGGACAATTTTCTCTTGAAAAAAAATCATGTTCTTGATACCCTTATTCATATTTATATTTAAAGAAGGGATAGAAAATGGATAAAAGAGTATTACTTTGCATTATGGACGGATGGGGAATTTCATCAGGTTCAGAAAAATTTGATGCCACAAAATTAGCACACCCCGTTAATGTACCAAAATTAGAAAAAGAAGAAAAATTTATACAAATTCATGCAGACGGCGAAAATGTAGGTCTGCCGAAAGGTCAAATGGGCAACAGTGAAGTCGGGCATCTTAATTTAGGAGCAGGCAGAATCGTTTATCAGGATTTGTCCAAAATTAATAATGCTATTAAAGACGGTTCATTTTTCAAGAACGAAAGATTTTTAAACGCAATTAAGCATGTCAAGGAAAACAATTCCGCATTACACATATACGGACTTGTTTCAACAGGCGGAGTTCATTCATCACTCAATCATGTTTTGGCACTCATTCAACTTGCCGCACAAAACGGAGTAGAAAAATTTTATGTTCACGCATTTTTAGACGGTCGTGACACCCCTCCTGCAAGCGCATGCGAATACTTACAAATAGTGGAAGATGAATTAAAGAAATTTAATTTACCCCCTGTTGCAACTGCTATTGGGCGTTATTACATAATGGACAGGGATAATCGCTGGGAAAGAGTTGAAAAAGGCTACAACGCATTATTGTTTGGAGAAGGAAACCACGCATCAAGCGTAATAGAAGGAGTTAAGAAATCTTATGAAGAAGGAATCACAGACGAATTCGTTCTCCCTGTCATTGCAGGAGGCGATGAATCAAGAATACACGATAACGATGCAATCATATTCTTTAACTTCCGTCCGGATAGAGCAAGAGAAATCACAAAGGCAATTAACTTTGCTGATTTTACCGGATTTGACAGAAGAAAAGTCTTAAAAAATATTCTATATACAACAATGACAAGTTATGAGGCAACATTTGATTTTCCTGTTGCATTCCCGAAAGAAAAACTTGTCAATATATTAGGGGATGTTTTGGAAGCAAACGGAATAAATCAGTTCCGTACAGCAGAAACAGAAAAATATGCCCACGTTACATTCTTCTTTAACGGCGGTATAGATGAACCTCAGCCACACGAAACAAGAGTACTTGTTCCGTCACCCAAAGTTGCAACTTATGATATGCAACCTGAAATGAGCGCACCTGAGGTTTGCGAAAATGTATTAAAAGCAGTAAATGACCCAAAATATCAGTTCATTTTGGTAAACTTTGCAAATCCTGATATGGTTGGGCATACAGGGGTTGTTGAAGCCGCAACAAAGGCTTGCAAAGTAGTTGATGAATGTGTAGGAAAAATTGCAGATGCTTGCAAACAAAACGGGGTAACAATGCTTTTAACTGCAGACCACGGGAACTCTGAAACAATGGTTAATGAGCAGACTGGCAAACCTCATACGGCACACACAACAAACCCTGTTCCGTTTGTTTTAATCAATGCACCGAAAGAATTGGAACTCAAAGAAACAGGCAAACTTTGCGATGTCGCACCGACAGTTCTTCAACTTCTCGGAATCGAACAACCGAAAGAAATGACAGGAATTTCATTAATTAAATAGGATTAATATGACTAAAAATACCGTTGACAACCTCAATATTGATTTCTCATTCAAAAAGAATGATGTAGATGAATTGTTCTTTAATTTGGGTGAAAGCCCTGAAGGATTTAAAAACAAAGACTTTCGCTATACTTTGAGCATGATTTATCAGATTGTTGAAGATGAGTTTGCAGGGGTATTTTTAAGTCCGAATATGCCGACAAGAAATACTAATTTCTATCTTATTAATAAAGACGGCAAATATTCGTTTTTTGTCACTCCGACAAATAATTTTGAATATTACCTGAAATCTAAAGGTTCACTGTTCAGATTCCGCCCTGAAGAACTCCCTGACGGCACAAGAGGATATTTATTATCTTGGGATATTGTAATGGATTATTTTGGCGGATTTGGTAATGTCGTTGATTTTGAAGCCTTATCGCCGACTTTTGTCTATTTCAATAAACTTACTTATTTTGTAATGAAGTTGATTGAAAAACTTTACTTTATTCCGACTGTCAAACGCAACGGCACAATGTTTCGCATAATCTATGAACCGATTATAAATTCGACTCAAATGGCAAGAATAGTAAATCTTTTTGAAGAAAATATGCCAAAAGATTTATTTATTATCGGCGAAAAACCGAAAGATTTTATATACGAATTTATTTATACATACCTCAATTACCTTGTGTATAAATTTCTCGGAATAAAGATGTTTCGCTTCAAAGATGTTCAGTCAGGGACTTATCTGCTCAAAGATTTGGAACGCAAAATTATGTTCAAAAATCGTGATTTGGCGGAAAGTTTTAACACCTGGTTTGATGAACTTTATTTAGGGAAATATGATGTTATTCCACTACTTAAAATTGAAAAACAAACTGACGAAATCTTTAGACTCAAAGTTTATATTAAAAACAGAAAAACAGATGAAGAAGTACTTATTGATAAACTTTACACAGATGAAGATGTTTTTGATGCAAAAGCAAGTGATATTGCAAGAATTGTTGAAAAACAATTAAATTACGCATTGCGCTACATGCCTGAATTAGAGCAGTTGTTTGAAGATGAGGAGAAATTGTATCTTGATTTCAACCTGAACGAAGTTTATCAGATAATTACAAAAACCGCTTATTATCTGCAAAAAGCACAGATTGAGGTTGTTCTTCCTGACGAACTTACAAATATTGTAATTCCGAGAGCATCAATTAATGCAAAAGTAAAATCCGCAAGAGCAGGGGATTTATCAGATATATTTAACAGCAATACTGTAGGTAAATTGTCTTTAGACGATATTCTGGAATTTTCGTACGAAGTTTCTATCGGAGATGAAAAGTTATCACTTGAAGAATTTAAGAAACTGACCGAAGAAAATAACGGTCTGATTAAGTTTAAAAACAAATATGTTCTTGTGGATAAGGAAGAATCAAAGAAAATATTTGAACAAATTGCAAAAACCAATCTCAAATCAATGTCGAGGATGGAACTTATCCATGCATCATTATCAAAACAGTTTGACCAATACGACTTTGACTATGATGCAGCATTTGCAAGAGTACTTGCGGATTTCACAAAACCTGTCGATATTACTTTGCCAAAAGATTTGAATGGGGAATTAAGACCATATCAACAAGTCGGTTTAAAATGGCTTTGGACAAATATTGCCAAAGGCTTTGGTGCATGTATGGCTGATGATATGGGATTAGGTAAAACCATTCAGGTTATCAGTCTGTTATTAAAAATGAAAGAGGAAAAGAAACTCAAAAAACCTGTTCTTGTCATTTGTCCGACAACATTGATGGGTAACTGGATGAAAGAATTACAAATGTTTGCTCCATCTTTAGATGCGGTAATTTACCACGGTACAGACAGAGTTCTTGATGTTAAACATGATGTAATCCTGACAACTTATGCTATTATGCGAATTGATGTTGAAGAACTCAAAAAACAGGCTTGGAGTGTCATTATTGTTGATGAAGCACAAAATATCAAAAACCCTGACACCGCCCAAACTCTTGCAATCAAGATGTTGAAATCAGATGTTAAAATAGCAATGACAGGTACTCCTGTTGAAAACAGATTAACAGAGTTGTGGAGTATATTTGACTTTATCAATAAGGGTTATCTGGGGTCACTAAGAGAATTTCAAAAAAGTTATGCAATACCTATTGAGAGATTTAAAGAACATTCAAGAGCCGGAAAACTCAAAATGTCTATTTCTCCGTTTGTTTTAAGGCGTTTGAAAACGGATAAGAATGTAATTTCTGATTTACCTGAAAAAATGGTACTCAACGAATACTGTTATTTGTCTAAACCTCAGGCTGTTCTTTATGAAAAAACTTTAAATGAAATGATGGAAAAAATCAGCGGATTTACGGGGGTAAATAGAAGGGGTAATATCTTTAAACTTATAACAGCATTAAAACAAATCTGCAATCACCCGTATCAATTCCTCAAAGCAGGCGAAATGGGTGTCGAATTATCAGGCAAAATGGCAAAATGTTTAGATTTGGTGCAAGGTATACTTGACAGAGGTGAAAAGACGCTTATCTTTACTCAATATAAAGAGATGGGAGATATTTTATGCAAAGTTCTTGCGCAGGAATGTAATATAGAACCTTTGTTCTTCCATGGCAGCCTTACAGTACCGCAAAGAGAAGAACTCATTGACAAATTCCAAAACGACCCTGAAACAAAGGTTATGATTTTGTCACTCAAAGCAGGCGGAACAGGTTTGAACCTTACAAGTGCGACAAATGTAATTCATTATGATCTGTGGTGGAATCCTGCAGTTGAAGATCAGGCTACAGACAGAACTTATCGTATCGGTCAGGACAAAAATGTAATGGTTCACAGAATGATAACTTTGGGTACTTTTGAAGAAAAAATTGACGAAATGCTCAAATCCAAAAAAGAACTTGCCGACATGGCGGTTTACGAGGGAGAAAAGATTATCACAGAACTGACAGACGAAGAAATTTACGAAATCTTTACGCTGTCTGCTTAAGTTACAACAAAAAGAAATTGTTGCTATAGTCGGGTTTGAAATATTGCTTATGAATCTTAAAATTTTGGTCTATAAATGACGGGTAATTGTCCTTTTTGTCTTTGAATTTTGACAGTCCGACAGCATCTACATCCTCTTTAAAGATAAAACTTAACAATTCCATTATTCAAACCTCCTAAAAATTTTTAGCGTGTATAATGTATTTAATGAAGTCCATTAAAAAGTCAAAAAAGGAGAATAAAAAATGGCAGAATTAGTAACAAAAGATATGAACATTATTGAAATCGCACAAAAACACCCTGAAAGCATTGAAATCTTCCACAAATACGGTTTGGGTTGTTTAGGTTGTGCGGCTGCAAGATTTGAAAATCTGGAAGCAGGCGCAAAGGTTCACGGTTTTGATGTTGATGCTATGGTAAACGATATCAATGCCGCTATTGAAGCAAACGAAACTGAAGCGTAAATAGTGAATCGTGAATAGTGAATTGTTCATTTAGAATATTAGAAATTTCAAAAAACACCAAGAAATTATTACTTGGTGTTTTTTGCACTTTGTTCTTATCATTGTTATAAATATTACTGCGAAATTGCAATAATTACCTAAAATTTTTGTATAGAACTACTCACTTTTCACAATTCACTACTTACAAGACATTACGCTACATTTTTATTCAAAAAACCAGCCATTGTCGGCTTGCTTGACGGAATAAGCGGTGCCTGTTGTGCTTGCGTAGCAGATTTTATTTTGTTTTCTTCTGCTTTTCTTTTATCCGTCATCGCTTTACAAATATCAGTTAATGCGATAATTAAGCCCGGAACAAGAACTAATGTAGATAATGCGCCAAAGAAGCTGTTGCAAGTTTTTGCTCTGTTTAGCAATTTGTTTGGTTTATCAAACAATTTATAAAATTCATTAAGTTTTTCTGATTTGCTTATTCTTGCCTTATGTAATGCTTCTTTTATTTCTTCTTTTGTCGCATCAGCATAAGATTTTCCGTTAAAGTCATTCAAAATACTTTCAACAGCCTCTTTGACCTTTGAATCATTGGCAAAGGCTTTTTTAATATTCCCGCCTGATTTTTCAATAAAATCAACAAACCCGTCAACACCATCTTTATATAATCTGATGTTTGTATATTTTGAATCAAGTTGTTTGCTTGAAAGTATTGAATGTCTTGAATCAGAAGGATTTAAGTAATCAATAACTTTTTGGAATGTATTACGACCTGCAAGATTTTTGCTATTCAGTGCAAGCCCTGTCAATTTTGTAAATCCGTCAGAGAACAGTCTTGCAAGTGCTTTTGCTCCGAATAACAACGCTGAGAATGCAGTCATATCACGGACAAGAATTTCACCGTAATCATATTTATCCTGAGCATGAAGAAGTCTTGGAGGAATACAAGCACCGTATAACAATACAGCCATTGCATTACCCTGAATTATCGGGCCGTTAAGTTCAAATATATCTGAAATCTTTTTCATTTTTGAACTTCCGATAACTTTATCGCCTGCTTTTTCAAGGGCAGAGGAAAGCCCGCCGAATGATACCTGTTTGTTATCAGCCGTATCCTGTGCTTTTTCGGTTGTTCCGTTTTGCAACGCCGGTTCTTCATCATTCATCAACGCAGGATTTTTACCGCCTGTGCCCATATTATACAATTTAGGGATTTGCGTATAGAATAGTGCAACCGTAGCAAACAAACCAAGATTTGTTAAAATTCTTGAGCCCATTCTGCGGCTTGTAAATTTCTTTATAATATCGTCTAAGTTAGCATCCGCAGTTTTTTTCAATGCGTCATGGGTATTTTTAACGGCATCTCCGAAATAATTTTTCATTGATTTGGTAAGTTCACCAATGCTGCCGCCTTTTACTTTACCGTCTGAAGACAACATCTGAATTGCCATATCACCGCTTGCTCCGCCGACATGACTCTTTCTTAATCGCATAAAATCATCTTCAACAGAAGACCCGAGTTCTGCCAACTTTTGTTCTCTTATTTTTCTGTTTTTGAAACCTTTGTATTGATTTTGAATATCTTCGGTTGCAATAAGTTTATCAGCGTATTTTTCTGCAAGAACATCAAGTTTTTTAATCTGAATTGCACCGGGCTGCTTATTTATACTTTCATCAAGAACATTCTTAAATACTTCTTTATAGAAAGCCTTTTTGTCAGCATTACCCGCTTTTATTGAATCAATATTTTCTTTTGCGTATTTACCGAAAATATTTTTAAATCCGTCAAGATAATCAAGTTTAACACTGTTACCTGTTCCGTATTTTTTATTGATACCTTTTAATAACAACCAAGGAATAAGAAACGCACTCGGACCTGTGATAATTTCTCTTATGCCTTCTTTTCTTGCATAAGCCCAATTGAGTTCGCGTTTTGGTTCGCCGTTTTTATTTAAAATTTCGTTACCGTTTTCGTCATGCTTTTTCTTACCGCCACGCAAAAGTCCTTTGCCTACACGGGGAGCGATAAAACCTAAACCGTCCTGAATACAGAAAGATGCAGCAAAGCCGCCTGCGGCAATAAAATCCATCAAGCCGACAATGAAATTAGGGGCATTTTTGAATGCTCCGCCGGTAAAAGCAACTCTATCAGCCTGCGCACTGATACGAGGGGGCTGTATATTTTCGGTTCTTTTACGATTATTATTGACTGAACCTATATTTTGTCCTACTGATTTTACCTGCATAATCCCTACTATATTTCAAAACCTGCTACATAATAGATAAAAACAATACTTTTAGTTAAATTGTCTTTTTTTTGGGTAATGTTTCAAAACTTTTACATTTATACACAACTGTTTTAAAACAAGTGTACTTATTATACTTAATCCGAGAAAATTTTTCAAGTTATTTACTACATTTATAACAATTCTGTTACAAAACTTTTAAATTTCACTTTTTAAAAGATAGTTATTAAGTGTCGCAACGGCTCTTTGGGACATCAGTTCGCCTTTAAGTTTTTTGTTTTTGCGTTCTTTTTTCGGCAGTTCAACAGGCGGTATAATCCCCCAATTTGAATTTATCGGCTGAAAATTGTCGTTTTCGGGATTAGTTATATAATGAGTCAAAGCACCGAGCATGGTTTCAGACGGCAGTTCAAGCAAAGGCTCATTATTGAGACATTTTGCCATGTTTATTCCTGCCAAAAGTCCTGATGCAATTGATTCGGTGTAACCTTCAGTTCCTGTTATCTGACCTGCAAAGAACAAATCCTTTCTTTCTCTTGTTTGCAAAGTAGGATTTAAAAGTTTTGGAGAATTTATAAAAGTATTTCTGTGCATAACACCATAACGGACAATATTACAATCTTCAAGTCCCGGAATTGATTGTAAAAGTTCTTTCTGCGCACCCCATTTTAGATTGGTCTGAAATCCGACAAGGTTAAAAAGTGTTTTTGCACTGTTATCCTGCCTTAACTGAACAACGGCATAATTCTTTTCCCCTGTTCGTTTATCAATCAAACCGACAGGCTTCATGGGTCCAAAACGCAAAGTATTTTCCCCGCGAGAAGCCAAAACTTCAATAGGCAGACAACTTTCAAAAAATTTCGCACCTTTTTCAAAATCATGTCGCTCAATTCTTGGAGCATTGATTAAAATATTATAGAATTTTTCATACTGCTCTTTATTCATCGGGCAATTGATATAAGATGCTTCCCCTTTATCGTATCGGCTTGCCCAAAATGCAATATCAAAATTTATACTGTCGCACTCGACAATCGGCGCAATTGCATCAAAAAAATGCAGATATTCGCTTTTTGTAAATTCTTTTATACGATTAGCAAATTTATCACTTGTCAAAGGTCCTGATGCAATAATAGTCGGACTATCAGGAATTTTTGTTACTTCTTCTCTTACTAAATTAATATTAGGATTTGATGTAATTTTTTCGGTTACGGTTTGAGAGAATTTGTGTCTGTCAATCGCAAGTGCGTTCCCTGCCGGAACGGCACAATCTTTAGCAATTTCTATCAATTCACCGCCTAAGATTTCCATTTCGTGTTTTAAAAGACCGCTGCCGTTTGTAATATCATAACTTCCGAGAGAATTTGAGCAGACAAATTCTGCGCAGTCTTCTGTGGTATGCGCACCTGTTTCAACATTTGGGCGCATTTCGTATAAATTGACTTTAAACCCTCGTTTTGCAAGTTGCAAAGCCGCTTCCGCCCCCGCAAGCCCTGCCCCGATAACATTCACTTCCATAGTAATAAAAGTTTAGGACAAAGAAGTAAGCATGTAAATACTTATTCCCTCTACCTCTGGGAGAGGGTAGTTTTTCAATGCGAAGTATGAGCATTAGAAAAATGGGTGAGGGTTGTTTAAATTGTAAATACGCATTATGCTTTACCCATACTAGAAAATAATTTACAAATTATATTTTAAAAGTAAATAATGGTGTATTTGCAACCTCAGTTTTTATTTGCTCAACCATTTCTCTTGGCATATATGTAAATAATGACCCATATTGAGAAGTATCTATACGCACACCTGTAGTATGAATTTTTGCTAGTTGTTCAAAAATTTTATTATAATCTTCTCCTTTGTATGGTAAAAAACGCTTCCCCCTAAGAAAATGGGCTAAATGAGATTGATAAGATGCTTCAGACAAAATATTTGGTTCAATACCATGATTAAGACAATGTTGAACAGCAACCCTATCTGCTAAATTTCCTATACCAGCATATACTTTTTCATTATAATTTTGTAGCATGTGAACAATTACCCTATTCCCTTGTATTCCATATTCGGGATAATCTTTGAATAAACCAACACGAGGTCGTAGTTCTTTCCCAATATTGAAATGTTCCTCTAATTGCACAAACCCTATTGGTATATTTCCGTCAAAGAAATTATAAGTAACCCATTCTTCATTTTCTCTAATGGGCATTATCTTAACAGAAATAGGTTGTTTTTCTATTTTACCATTAGTATTTACTCGTTTAAATGCAGTACCTTCATTTTTAGGGACTTCGCCGGCTATACTCCTTTTAAGAGTTGTGAGGTTATTAGAAGTAAATTGATCTTTAACCATTTGATAATCAAATACATCTCCTGTCATGCCTTGCTTCCTCGCCAAGTTTGTTATTTCATCAAAATTTGACTTGCCGATTTGCGAAGTAATAGCGCGTCTGTTTGCAATAGTCCAACCATTTTTAACAAATGTTCGCAATGTTTGAATAGAAACTTTTGCTATCCCCATAACAATATTTTCCCCTATTGAATATATAAAGTATTCTTTATTCTTAAAATTGCCTTTTTGTTACAAATTTATATACATAAACCCTCACCCGAAAATCTAAGTTTCGCAGCCGGTGTTCGCACTAAACGGATATCGGCTTCACCTTTCATCCTCTGCTCACACCGGCTCAACTTGATTTTCTACCCTCTCCCAGAGGTAGAGGGGTTGTTATGTTATAATTATCTTATGAATAGGCACTACACAAAAAATGCAAGTAAAAATTCTAAAGAATTAAGACAAAATCAAACCGATACAGAAAGTGTATTGTGGTATTATTTGAGAAACAGAGGATTAAATAATATAAAATTTCGCCGTCAAGTTCCTATCGGGAAATATATTGCGGATTTTATTTGTATGGAAAAGAAATTGATTATTGAACTTGACGGTTCACAACACCTTGAAGATAAAGATGTTGTTTATGATAAAAATAGAACACAATATTTAAACAGTTTGGGTTATAAAGTAATAAGAATTTACAATAATGATATTTCAAAAAATATTAATAATGTTTTAGAGTACATAATACAAGAATATACAAAACTTTAATCCACTTTTCCATTGAAACTTGAAAATGCTGATAAACTTAACAAATTTACATAACCTCTCGACAAATGAGTTTGTTTGGTGTAAGGTGGTGCTACACGCAGAAATATAAGTACAAAGGAGAATATTATTATGCAAATTATATTGAAAAAAGATGTTCAAAATCTTGGCGAAGCCGGTGACATCATCAATGTTAAAGACGGTTATGCAAGAAACTTTTTATTACCTCAAAATGTTGCAGAATTAGCAACTAAAGGTGCTTTGGAAAACAGAGAAAAGAATATTGCAAGAATCAAGGCAAAACAAGAAAAATTGAACGCAGAAGCATTAGAAAAAGCAGGCAAAATTGAAGAATTCGGCAAACTTGAATTATCCGCAAAAGCAGGTGAATCAGGTAAATTGTTTGGTACAATCACTACCAAAAAACTTGCAGAAGAACTTCTTGCAAAAACAGGTATTGAAGTTGATAAAAAATCAATTTCTCTTAATGCTCCAATCAACAAAATCGGCGAATACAAAATGCTTATCAAATTAACTTCAAAAGTTAAATGCGAATTGGCTGTTGTTGTAACCGCTTCAGAAGTTGTTAAAGAAGCTATTGAAGAAGAACCTGCAACTGAAGAAACTGCTGAATAATGCAAGCAGGCATACAGACTCAACAGTTATAAAATTGTAACTGTCATTCTGAAATAAATTCAGAATGACAGTTTCGTTATAAAGGCTAAATTAGTATGGAAAATGATTTAAAACTTCAACCGCTTGGAATAGGTTCATTACCTCACAAAAATCCTGATGAGGCGATGAGAATTGTAGAGCAAAATTTTTCTCAAATTCCGTTTTTCCCTCAACTTGCAAATATCAGCAAAAATGAAGATATGATGCTTCAGTTTTTGGAAGGATTACCTACATTTTCACCCGATAAGAGTGAAAAATTTATTCTTAATAGTGAAAGTGAAGAATTTTTATCAGGTTTGGAAGAGTTTTTCAGCGACTATGAAGAAATTATGGCTGATATAAATTCACCTTTACTTGATAAATATGCTATCAGCAAAAAATCATCTTCCACTTTTGAAAAATTTGAACAGTTTATAAAAGAAAACAAACCTAAATATGCAAAAGGTCAAATTGTCGGAGCGTTTACTCTTTGCACATCTCTAAACGATCAAAACGGCAGAGCAATAATTTATGATGAAACTTTGCGTGATATAATTGTAAAACTCTTAACACTGAAAGTTTTATGGCAGATTAAGCGAATAAAATCCGCAAACTCTGACACTATTCCGATAATTTTTATGGACGAGCCGTCTGTTTCTCAAATCGGTTCATCTGCATATTTGACGATATCAGAAAATGATGTTATTTCGATGATTAATGAAATATCAGAAGTTATAAAATCAAACGGAGCATTGAGCGCAATGCACTGCTGCGGGAAATGTGACTGGCGGATTCCGATAAAAACCGGAGTTAATATTATAAATTTTGATGCCTATACTTACGGACAAAATTTTAATGTATATCATAAAGAGATTTCAAAATTTTTAAATAACGGCGGAAAAATTGCTTGGGGATTTGTGCCGACACTTGACGGAGAGATTTTACGCAAATTAAATACAGAAAATTTGGTACAAAAGTTTCACGATAGTGTAAATTATTTGACTAAAAACGGCATAAATGAGAAACTTATTTTAGATAATTCGCTGATAACATCATCTTGCGGGGCAGGAGGATTAAGTGTTAAAGATGCAGAACTTGCAATGCGTTTAGTCAAAGAATTATCAGACAGATTAAAAAGTGAGGAGTAGATTTTGACAATAAAATTAGCCGTAACAGGTAAAGGCGGAAGCGGAAAAACAACAATTGTAAAAGCGTTTATGCACATTTTTGAAGAAATGTACCCCGATAAATCAATTTTGTTATTTGACAATGACCTGACAAGCGAACTCGCTCACAGTTTCGGACTTGATATAAGAAATACAATTTACGGTATCAGGAGCGGAAAACACGAATATAAAACCGGTATTCCTGACGATATGAGTAAATCTGAATTTATTGAATGGGCGTTAGAAGAAATTCTTGTCCCGATAAACGATAATGTTGACATTATAGAATCATGGTTTGTAGGTTCAAAAGATTGCAGATGTCCGATTACAAAACAAATCAATGATGCGGTGTATAAACTAATCAATCGTTACGATTTTTGTATTTTTGACTGTGAATTTGACTTAAAATATTTAAATCAACTTGTCGATATTGAAATTGATTCAACTATAATTGTGGCTAATCCGTCTGAAGAATCTGCACATTTGGCTCAGCGCATAAAAGAATTCAGCGCAAAACACGCAGCAGGAACACAGTTAGGTGTTGTCGTTAATAAAGTTGATAACAGCAAAATGCTTGCACTATCTGAACTTTTGCATAAATATGACTTGGATATTTTAGGTGCAATTCCTTACGATAGCGAACTTGAAAGAAATCCGATATCAAGAGAATCGCAGGTTGTCAGAAACGCAATAAAGGCATTTTATTCACGGCTAAATTTACCGCAAGAATTTTAAGTTAATATTTCTTAATATTCGACAAAAATTTGTCAATTTTTAATTAATTTTGTACTTAATTAATATATAAGGGAAAAATCAGGAAACACTATGGGAATTAATGTATCAAAATTATTTGGTTCAAATGTTATAGCAGGCACAAGAGGGAATGTACCGGCTCAAAGAGTTGTATCTAACCCTATTCAAAACAAAGGATTATATGCTTCTATCAACGGTTTGGACAAAACTTACGGACAATCTCCTGTTGTTGAAGATTACGCAAACGCAGGAAAATATTTTGGCGACCCTGTACTAAAACATCTTGCTTATTGTTAAGATAAAATATCCAATTTATTCGCAGTCGTAGAATTTTGAACATTCGGATGAAAAGGATTAAACGAATTTGGACTCTTTTGGTTTATAAAATCAAAAGAGTTTTTTGATGCAACGGGTGAATTTTTTGTTTCAAACAGTTGCACAGGGTTTACGGCAAACATATATTGCCTTTGTACTGCATTTATCGAATTGTTCATCATAATCAATCTTCTTGGGTATTTTTTGTAATTGCGAACCGATTTTGCGGCTAAGCAATTCATTACTTACATAAATATAAAAATACAAAAAAAATATAAATTTCAGTTTTAAAAATTTTCGTTACAATTTTAACAATCTATATTTTGTAATATAATAAATTTATGAAAAGATTGGGCTTAATTATTTTAATTTTAGGGTTATGTATTTGTCCCGTATCCGCAAATTACGCAGACAATTCAAATCAAATCAATAAAATAATTGATTCTTTTAAAACACAAAATTTTAATAACGGAAAAATCGTCAGAGTTGGTATAGGAAACCAAAATTTTTCAAATTATTTGTGGAACAATGTTTCTGTTTACGGAACAGGAGAATACGAAGTTTACAATAACAAGAACTATATAAACACTTTTGACGGCAATAATCAGGTCAATATTTCTATGGTCGGCAAAATTTTTATACTAAAAGACAGTAATGATAATGTCATAGCAAAAGTATCAGGACCGGTAATTTTCAAATCCGATTACGGTTTTATCGGGATAAAAGATTTAAAACGCGCCGGAAAAGATGCTCAATACAGAGGTCAAATTGAACTTATATGCCCTAAAGAAGGTTATTTTCATATAGTAAATTCTTTGCCTGTTGAAGAATATTTAAAAGGTGTTGTACCAAATGAAATGCCTGTTCATTTCGGACTTGAAGCCTTAAAAGCACAAGCAGTAGCGGCAAGAAATTATGTATTAACACCAAGAGTAAAAGCCAACCCCAATTATGATGTTGTGGATTCTGTTGCAAGTCAGGTTTATTTTGGTGCAAATACGGAAAAAGAATTGTCTGACAAAGCAGTTGAACAAACAAAAGGAATTGTTGCAACTTATGACGGCGAAATGATACTTGCCCTGTATTCTTCAACGGCAGGCGGATACACAGAAAGTTATCATAATGCTTTTTCCGAGCCAAAAACAAAAATTTTTCCTGCCCCCCCAAAACAATATCTGCGTGGAGTTCCGGATTATGAGGATTTCGGAACACTTGAAAACGAAGAAGATGCTCTGAATTTTTACACAACAAAACCAAAAACTTTTGATAATAAATCCTCTTATTTTCGCTGGGAAAGAGAATGGACACCTGAAGAATTGCAAACGGAGGTGCAAAATCATATTGCTGCCCAAAGTGACGCAGGTTTTGTTCATCCGTCTGTGAGCAGAGGCGAAATTATTGATAAAATAACAGGTCTAAAAGTCATCAGACGAGGAGTTTCCGGTAAAGTAATGCAAATTGAAATCCATACGGGATTAGTTCATTATACTGTTGAAAAAGAACTTGTCATCCGCAGACTTTTTACTGTTAAGGGCAAAGCCCTGCCAAGTGCCAATTTTGTAATTAAAGAAGAACATGACATTGACGGTAATCTCACAAAAATTAAAATATACGGCGGAGGTTACGGACACGGAGTCGGCATGAGCCAATATGGTGCCGGTTATATGGCAACACACCTGCACAAATCTTTTGAAGAAATTTTGAAACACTATTATCAGGGAATAACCCTTTCTACAGAACCAATTTATTTAACCTCTAAAGCACCTGATAACAAAAAAACTCAAACTTTTTACACCAAAAACGGAACGGGAATTTTGGTTATCGATAACAGGTACAAACTTGATTATATAGACCTGACAATAAACGGGATTTATGAAGCAATCAAATTGAACAAAAAAGAACGCTTTAATCGTATAGATTTAGGGCAATATTTACAAAACGGAATGAATACGATAACATTTACATATCCGTCATACATAAACACAACGGGCGGAATGAGATTGTATGTGGAAGTAGCAGGAAACAATGACGACACAAACCGATAAAGCAACAAGTGTTTTGAAAGCCGCATGGATTATTATGGTGGTGACGATTATCAGCAAGTTAATCGGATTTGTGCGAGATATTATAATTGCAAACTATTACGGTGCATCAATGGTATCTGATGCTTATTACTATGCGTATCAGATACCGTCATTGTCTTTAATCCTGTTAGGAGGAGTCGGCGGGCCATTTCACAGTGCAACAGTTGCAATTTTTTCAAAACTCATACCGAACTTAAAAGAAAAACCGCCCGAAGCCGTCAATAAGTTGTATTCAACTTTTATGACTGCAACAATTATATTTTTCGTGCTGTTATCGTTTTTGATGTATATTTTTCCCCGACAAATAATGAAACTTATTATTTCCGGAGGTTCTGATCAATTGGTGCATCTTGCATCGGTTCATTTGCAAATTATGACACCTTTGCTTGTTATAGGCGGAATTGTCGGAATTTATTACGGAATTTTGATTATCTATAAACAATTTATGCTTCCGAATTTGTCACCTATAATTATGTCACTTGCGATTATCGGGATAGTAATTGCCGTACCGAATGACCAAAAGGGTTATGCGCTTGCGTGGGCAACAACTGTCGGTGCTGTTTTACAACTTATTATTCAGTACCCGAATATCAGAAAACTCGGTTATAAACTGAAACCTAATTTTGAATTTGTAAATAATCCGCATTTTAAAGAAATCGGCGAACTTTTGTTTCCTGCCGTTTTGAGTTCAACGGTCGGACAGGTGCATATATATGTTGATATGTTTTTTACCTCGTCAATTTCAGAAGGTGCATGGACGGCAATCGGTTATGCGAACAGAGTATTTCAGTTTCCTGTCGGAATTTTGGTTACAGCGTTTTTGGTCCCGCTATTCCCGATTTTTGCAAGACTTGTTGCAGATAACGATTTTGAAGGGATAAAAAATTATTTTAATAAAGGTGTAGGAGTTCTTTTATTTGGGGCAATTCCGATTATTATAGGTATTTTGGTTGTCGGAACGGATGCAATAAGACTGATTTTCGAGCGTGGAGAATTTGATGCAAACGCAACATTTATGGTAACAGAAGCCTTGTGGTTTTTGTCTGTTTCAATTATTCCCTATGTATTCAGAGATTCAATAACAAGAGTTTTTTATTCGTTTAATGATTCTGCAACTCCGTTTACCGTTGCTTTTTCATCTATCGTTCTAAAAGTATTTTTAAACTGGATTTTAATCTCAAAAATGCACTTTGGCATCGGCGGAATTACGCTTTCAACATCTCTTGTAACTCTGTTCAATGCCTGTGTTTTAGGATATTTTATTACAAGAAAAATGAAAATGGATTACAAATCTTTGTTTGTAAATCTGATAAAAATGTGCTTGGCAGGATTAGTCGCAGGAGGAATTTGCTGGATTTGCGCTGGTCAATATGATAAATTTGTTCATCTGTCAAAGATACCGTTTGAATTTTTGAAAATCAGTTTAATCGCTCTTGTTTGTTTAGTTGTTTATATTCCACTAAATTTAGCAATGAAAATGGAATATGCAAACGAATTATTCAATCGTTTAAAATCGAAATTTATCCGATAAAAGGGTGATGTTTTAAAATTTGAATCTGATTAAAATAACAATACCATGAGATTATCAATTCAGAATTATACGGATAAAAAAGCACGCTTGGAATACGAAAATACTCCGTCGAAACCCCGTTTTGCACCTGCGTACATAATAAGCGGACAAAGAGCGGATGAGTTTGTGCAAAAATATAACAAACAATCGGAGACATTACTCAAGAATTCAATATTTATGACAATTGCGGGATTTTTTATCGGCTGCGGAATGGGATTATCCCAAAACTCAAAAAAACTGTCACTTGCCCTAAAATCAGGTGCAGGCGCAATTGTTGGTCTGTGTTCGGGAATAGCAATATCACATCACGAAAAAAATAAACTCATGGACAAATACCATGTTGAAGAATTTTAATTAAGCGAAATTTCAAAATTCCCGTTATAAAATTTTATTGTTAATCTTAAAGTTTCGCCTTTGTAGCCTTCAGGAGGCGGATTATAACTTGTAGTGGTATTCAGTGCATTGAAAGCCGCATCATTGAGAGTAATATTTGAAGATTGTTTTGTAAATGCTTTTGAAGTCAATCTACCGTTTGAATTAACTTTGAAAGACAAAACACATTCCCCGTCACCAATTACTCTTGTAAAATCTATTTTTCTGCCTAATGTATTTCTCAAGCCCGATTTATAAGACGCAAGTTCCTGTTTTAACTGCGCCTGAGTTTTGGAAGGAGTCTTTGCAATAACCTGGTTTTGCGCAGTTACAGGTTTTGTTTGTGCCTGAATCTGAGTTTGAGTTTGACTTTGACTTTGATTCTGAACTGGTGCTTTTACTGTCTGTGTTTGTGTTGTTTTTGGTGTAGTTATGGCAGTCTGTGGAATCGGAGCAGATTTAACCGCAGTATTTTGCGAAGTTTGAGTTTGTGTTTGTTTTGGGGGTTGCGATTGAGAATACTGGTTTCTGATTTTATTTGTTAAATCGCCAAAAGTCATTACTTGCTGATTATTAGCAGTATTTGATGAAGTTTTTGAAGTTGTTTGCTTTGGCTTTGCAGTTTGAGTTTTTGAAGTTTGAGCAGTTTTCTGTGCCTGACTTTTTTGCTTTTGAACAGTTTTTTGAGTTGTTTGAACAATCTTTTTAGGCTGAATGGCAGGAGCAGGTTTTGTTTCTTTTTTTGGTTGTTCCACAGGAGCGATTTGCTGAACTATTTTATCCAAAATATTTTCTTCTTTTTGTGGCTGAGGTTCTTCTTTTTGTGCAATTTTTACCGCAGTATTATCCCAATAAGAATCGACTGAAGGAATTTCAATTTTCTCCTGAACTTCTGTTTCTGCTTCTTGAGTTACCAAATCTTTTTTAGGATTACCTATTACAAAAAGAACCAAAAGCGATAGAATTATACAAAACGCAAAAATCCCCATACCAACGGGTGAAAAAGATTTTTTTCTTAAATTTCTGTGCTTTGGTGTATCAATTTCTTCTTCAAAATCTTCTATCTCCTGAACTTCAAAATCTTCTTCCGCTTCAACATTTATAAAAATATCGTTTCCACAATCGCAATATTTTGGGGCTATTTCGTATTCAGTACCACATTCGCTACACTTAAACATTATCTTTCCTATCTTTTAATTTTTTCTATGTCATGATAATCGTCAGGGGTTGAAAGTTTTGAGTTGCTCGAAATTTTCCACGCACCCGATACCTCTGTTAATGTTCTGTTTGAACCTGTTGGGAAATTCAGAATCGCTCTGCCCTGATAACTTCTTATTACGGGAGCGATAAACTGAATTGCATAAGGAGTATACCCCGGAGTTGTTGAAGAAGTCTGAACATTAGAAACTTTTCCGTATTTATCGACCGTAAATTTGTATTTGAAAATTATACCGTTTGGCATTGTCGGAAGTTTTGAATCTTTCATAATTTGGTTATTAAGATTGGAACGCCACTTATTCCAGGCTATTTCTTCTTCTTTCGCCGTTAAAACAACAGGCTTTGTTTCAGCCTTTACGGTAACAGGCTTAGACGGAGTTGAAGTTGTTTTAGTTGCAACTCTAATCGGCGGAGTCTGCGTTGTTTGTTTTTGACTCGGAGTTTGAGTTGTCTGAGGTTTTGTTACCGCAACGGTAGTATTTACACTCGGCAGATTGTCTGCTTTGACAGGAGCAGACGAAGGTACAGACGGAGTATTAATAATTTTTTGATTATTGTTTACAATTTTATTTAAATCAATTTTAGGTTTTTCAACAGTCGTTTTTAGCGGTTTATTAGATGTAACAGGTTGAGTATTTACTTTTGTTTGTGTCGGTTTAAAAGTGTTATTAACCATTTTGACAGGAGTAGTTTTTACATTTGTATTATTATTTTTTATCCCGACATTACTTAATTTTTGGCTTTTTGTATTTTGAATACTTCCTGTATTTTGAATATTTGCCGTATTTTGAGTTGTTGTTTTTGCATTACTGAAACTTAAAGTCGAAACATCTTCAACTTTTGGTTCAACAAAATTTATTCCTCCCTCATTTTGAACTTCGACACCATTTCCGCCATCAACCTCAGTATCCTGAACAAGAACTGCAATATTTTGTTCATCAATATTTACACCATCATCATGTTCAACACTAAACTGCGAATTTAAAACCATAACAGGTTCGTGCATTTTAGGTTTGATAATGCTTATGCAAACGGTTGATATGATTGCAAGTATCAGCAATATTTGTATTATTGATTTATATGTCATTCTTCTCTGTCTATCCTTGCAATTAGTTCTTCCGATGCGTGAATTTCAAATTTTGTATGTGACAAAATTATTGTTTCCGCTATCAAAAGTGCTGTCGGAACAAGTGCGGCAACACAACTTATAAATAAACCTTTCATATCAGAACCGATTTCCTGGGTAAAATATGAAATGTTCATTGAAAATTCTATTAAAATTATTGCTAAACCGACTATAATATATCTGCGCATCTCCGCATCAAGTCTTTTCACACCCTCAAGACCGTAAATTTCTACCCCATGAGAAAGGTAATTACTAAATCCGTCTTGCTTTATAATATCTGATGCCCCAATTTTTTTCATTGTAGTAAATGCACTTACAAATGAAAAGAATGCAAAAATAATCAAAAATGTTGCGAGCACAAGAAATATCGGACTAAATCTTAAACCGCCTATTCTCATCCAGCCTGCCGCTTCAGGAAAACACATTGCAAGAGTATTAGAAACCCCGTATGCCAAAAACGGTGCAGTTAAAATACCTAAACCTGTTTCCAAGGCAGACCAAATCTGAAGATTGAGTAACTTATCTTTTATTTTTAAAATTCTTGCTTCACTCAAAGAATTTGCAAAATTTTCAATCCAGACCTGATAAGATTTTATTACACGCTCAAAATCTTCTCTGTATTCATATTTATCAAGTTCTTTTCTTGCAACGGAACTTCCGTGTTTAAAATAACCGCAACCCAAAGCCAGAGTAAGAACAGTTCCGACATAAAATAAAGAAATAAATATCGCAAAAAATGCCATATTTTTTCCTGAAATATAATAAAGCAGATTTATCAAATAGATTGCAACAAAGAATGTTAAAGACAAACCTATCATAAGTTTTTCAACCAAAACAGGCGTAGAAGTGTCACAACCTGCTTTTCTTTGCATATATAAAAACATTCCCTGCTTTAGCATACTGCCGACAGAATAGACAATAAACGCATAAAATACAACAAGTTTTGCGTTCATGGGAATCTGAACGGTTGTACCATCATAACTCAGCGGAATACCCATAAGATAATTTGAAATTCCGAAAGCACAAATAAACGAACTGATTAACATTCCCAAATGAAGCAAAATACCCAATTTTGAATTTATGGAAATTTTGCGCTTGAGCGTACTGACAGTTGAAGAAACTTCTTTAACAATTTTTACTCTTTCAGTTTCAATTTCTGATTTTACACTGTTTATATTGGAATGAAATACACTACTTTCATGCTTTTGTTCAACTGTTTGCACAGGTTCACCGACTTTTATTGTAAGATAATCGTCGCTTCCGTCTATCATAATTTTGCAGACTTTATCTATAATCATTTTTTCAGGTAATACTTCTCCTTTAAACCTGAACTGCGGATATTTATACTTATTTACAAGTCTGCATTTATTAGTACTTTGGTCATATTGTATTCCCAAAATAAAATCAAAGTCAGTTTCAATTTGAAAATCGTAACCCGACTTTGAACTTATATAAACAACTTTTTTATCATTAAAGGTTTGCTCATTATTTTTTGAACTGACGGTAAAACCCATTTTTTCTCCTTTATCTGCCAATGGCTTTTATCAACTTTGATGCGGATTTATCAACATTAACTTCATTGACGATTATCAATTTGTTTTCTCCCAAAACAGGATTCAGTTTTGTTTTTACTTCATCAAGTTTTTGCGGATCTGCAAACGCAAACATCATAGCAATTTCAGGAAGATATTTTTGCGTTTTTTCAATATTTTTCGGCAAAGTATCCCAATTTATGCGCTTTGATGCATCGCCATTATCCTCAAGACTTCCGACCACAACAATCGCTGTATTATAACCATTTTTTTTCATTGTAAGCGAATAATTTACCGCTTTTTTGATTGCTTCTCCGTAAGATGTTTCAGCACTGCCATTTTGGGTATATTTCTTTACGGCATTTGAAATAGCAACACCATCTCCCGGACTTCCTTCATATATAAGATATGATGATTTATCTGTTTTTATTATTTTTATTGCATCTTCAGGGTCTAAAATTGCGCACAAAGATTTGATATATTTTATCTGTTTGGGCAACTTAGACTGATTTGTCGTAGAAGAATCAATGATGAAAGTAATTGCCGTTTTGTGAAATTCATCAATCTTGACATTGGACAACAACACAAAGGCTGCTTTTAATAAAATTGCCACCCCTAAAATTACAAGTCCGACAGTTACTAATCTTTTATCCACCTCTTAAAACCTCTTTAATAACCAACAGTCGTACTAAACGGCTTTGTTAGGGTAATTTCCATTTCAGTAAATGACGGAATTTCGGCATCAACACCTCTTTCAGCCGCTCCGCCTATCAATGCCCCGCCTGCGCCAACACCTGCACCAATAGCGGTAGATACTCCGGTATGACCTGATAATGCACCGATTAATAGTCCGGACAATGCTCCGACAGCAGCACCGACCGCAATATTTGTTGCAACTCTTGAAAATTTACCCTCATTTGTTACTGTAAAATCAATTTTATCGGTTTCTATATTAAAAGTTTTTCCCTCAGGTGTAACAATTTGATTAAAATCAATAACAACTTTACCGTTTCTTGAGCCGTAAGATGCATGACGGGCTTTTGTCAAAATACCGTAAACAAGACTTCCCTGCGGTGCAATTACATAACCTTTATAAGTTAAATCATTTGTTAAAACGGCAATAACCCTGTCACCTTCAACTGCAGTTGCAGTATTGATAGCGTTTTGAAGGTAAATATTTATCTTTGTTCCGCTTTCAACATTTGCAACATAACCCTTATAAGTATTTGAATTTTGTCTTTGAACCGATTTTGTTGAAGTTGTGTAACTTCCTGAATATGCAGGTTCATTGTCATTAAATACATAAGTATTTTGAGAGGAACCGGAAGCAGATATTGTTCTTTTTGCAATATCGTCAAATGTACCAATTATATTGGAATTGTATGATTGTTCATAATCAATCCCCGCCCTTTTTATTGCTTTCAAGATATATTTGTTTATTTTTTTATTATCATTTGATTGGTAATAGTAAAATGAATTATTACCGCTTTGCTGCAAAATTACAACGGCATAATCCCCTGAATCCTTAGTTGAAACTGCATAGTACGGATTTTTTTGGTCAACAAGTTTAAAATTCTGTGAATAAAAACCATTCAGAACACTTGGTTGAATTGCAGCAGGAGTAGTGTTTTTGAGATAATACACTTCGCTGAAAGCAAATGCACCGTTCAAAGTTCCTATTAATAATGCCAAAAATAATGCTATAAATTTTTTCATACCCTTATAATCCTATGTTATCTTTAATCAGATTATACATTTAAAAGAGCAGAAAATAAAATAATTTTAACATTTATTAATGTAGCAATTATTCATCCAATACAATCTGTCCCTGTCTGAAAATTCGCAGTTCATTATTCATAACACCTACAACAGTTGATTCTAAGCCCTGCGCAACAAATCCGTAATCCGGAATAATCATATCTGCAAGTCCGGACATATTTTCTACTGCCTGCGCATAAGTCTTTGCCGAAGGTTGGTGAGAAAGATTTGCACTTGTAGTTGCAAGAACATGATTTGGAACAACCTCACAAATTTGCCTGAAAATTTCGTTATCCGGTATTCTTATTCCAACCGTTTGCATGCCTGAAGTTATGTAATCAGGTGTTTTTTCACTTTTATCGGTTACAATTGTCAACGCTCCGGGGAAATATTTTTTTATTAAAATCTGACCGATTTTTGGTATCGGTTTGACATAATCAAACAAATTATAAACTTCGTTTGACATTAAAATAAGCGGTTTTTGGGGTTCACGCTTTTTAATTTCATAGATTTTTTTTACGGCTTTTTCATTGTCAGGCAGACATCCCAAGCCCCAGACGGTATCTGTCACATAGGCAATAACCCCACCGTTTTCAAGACATTTTATTATATTTTCTTTATCTATCAGCATTTATTTCCAATTCTTTGAGTGAATCTTTTATCAAATTTTTAAAATTATCTTTTATATCATTTAAATCAACGATGTCAACTTCATAAGGAAAAGTTGAATTTTCAAAATCCGATTCCAACTTCAATTTTTTATCAAAAGTCAAATCAGGGCAATCTATGGCAATATCAACATCGGAATACTGACTGTATTTACCATTTGCGCGGGAGCCGAAAATATAGAATTTTGCTTCAGGATTTTGAATATGTCTTTTTAATGTTTCTTTTATAAAATCAATATGTCTGTCTTCTAATCCAAACATCATGACAGTTTTTCCTTTAACTTATTCAATAAAAATTTCGCTTCATCTTTAAATGCAGGTATAATAGTCATAACCTTTTGAGCCGTTTCTTCATCATAAGTATGAGAAGTCATATTGCGTTTTTTTCTGTATTCATCCCAGGTTTCAAGATTAGTAAGCAAAAGATTAAACTGATTTGCTCTTCTGATAATTTCATTAAATGTCATACCATTAATTTCATCTTCTGATATATCATTTTGTTTTAAAAATCTTTTTATCATTTTTAATGACATTGAATAGGTATATTCGAATCTCTGAATTATCGCATCACGCAAATCAACATCACCTTCGTTTGCGTATCTTTTTATTATACTGCCCAAACTGTTTATTGCTTTTTCAAAAGATGACAAATCAAGTGTTTCCATAGACTAAATATAACACTTTGAGATGTTTAAGTCAATTTCAGAATACATTATTGATTAATTAAAAAAGTTATTACAGATAGCATTTCCTTTCTGCACCTTCAACTCCGGCATAGAGTTCAACAAATTTCTTTGCAGGGCTGACATCAATTTTTGAAAGTAAAACTTCTTCAATTTGGAAAAAACCGACTTCAGAAGTCATTTCAATATCAATTTTAATCGGTTTTCTTTCTCCGTGATGAATACCTATCCATTTGATTGCATTAGCACTATATTTGTGGATGTCGCCGACTTTTGGGGTTGTATTTATAGCAAGAGGTATTCTTGCTCTGCCTTTTGTCATATCACAACCGTCAGCGATTAATATAATCCCCGCTTCTATGGAATGGATTTTATGTGATGACATGTGACCTATAATTGCCTCGGTTGTCATTGCTTTAATAATAACCCTTTTGTGCAAATCATTTGGGAACATGTGCATCAAAGTTCTTTCAATCAAAGGTTGTGCAAGTAAAGCAGACATTTTTTCATGCCCCTGTCTGCCGATTGCCATTCCCAAATCGTGCATAAGTCCTGCCATAATTACTGCACACATACTATCTTCAAATGTTCCGACTTCTTCTTCCTCTAAAGATGTTTTTATACCGAAGTCTCGTAAAATATTGAGCATTTTTATTGCATTACCGACAACCTGACGCATATGAACAGGACCGTGGTCATTATATCCTAATCTTCTTATGGAAACATTATTTGAATACTCCTGCATTTCTTGCAACTCGGCATCATTAAATAAATAATTTACCAATTCAGTACAGACAGGATTATTTTTTAATCTGTTTAAAATTTTTGTTTCCGTTGAAATTTCTTTTACTGATTTCATTTCTCACCTTTTGATTGCCAATTATATTTCTATATTAATAATAAACCATTAATCAAAAAAAGTTAAGAGGGTAAGTACTATTTTATGCTTGGAGAAAACGCACTACAAATGTTATAATAGTATAAACCACTCATTTATCTGTTAAAAATTTACTTTGTTTTAACTTTGGACAATGAAAGTGAGGTTTTTATATAAATAGATAACGAAATATAATTAGCAAAAATTAAATAAACCAAAACTGTAATTATTTATATAATTACTTATTAGACTTTAAAGTTTTCTATGGTTTACCTTGTTATGAACCATAAATAAAATAATAGGTATAAAATTGAACAAACTATACCTAACCAAAACAAAATATTGTATGTGTATCTTATATTTTCATTTTTAAATGGGATATTTAAGAGAAATTTGTTGTGTGTAATTTTGTTTGCAAATATTTCTATTGGTAATATCAATAGAAATCCTAAAATTATAAATGCCCATATACCACAATTTCTTTCAATATACATCCAAGCATTACCTTGAATAGTGTAAGTTCCAATTAACGACAAAAGAAAAATACACAGCCCAGCATTCCCCATTAAAAAGAGTATATTGGCACATATATATTTTGTTAATTTCATAAGCACATCATAACAAAAAAGGAGAAAAAATGAAACACGATTTAAATTATTATAAACATCCGCAAAAGAATTTCACAAAAGAAATGGTAAACGATACATTAAAATATCAAAAAAAATATGGGTTTGAAATTGGCGAAAACAATCTTGCTGTTGATAACGAATCAGATGCTTTTAGACATACTTATATGCAAGCATATTTATCCTTAAATTTCGGGAATAGCATTGCAAAGTTTTTGGGGAATCAGCATGAAAAATCAGGACTTCAAACAAATGGCCAATATTCACAATCATCTAATATGGATTTATGGAATAATCAACAAGGTCGAGAAATTGCAAATGAAATTCGTAGAGAGTATCTAAACTTTAATAAACTTTCTGAACAGCAACAAAAAGATATAATTGCGGGAAAAGTTGTACAAAGAATGAGAGAAGGTAAATTAATTACAGGACTTGAAGACCCGCGAGAATTTCAAGAACAAAAGCCTCAACTGCCTTTTACCCCAGCAAGAGGAGTCGGTGGGGTGGATAATAATGGTAAACCGCTTGGTTTTGCGGCTGACATTGATATCAATCAACTTGCAAATATGTTAGGAATTCAATTACCTGAAGTTCAATCTAAACAGGATTCAGGCTTATTCGGTTACACAAACCCACTGACAGGCAGTAACCACATATATACACGTGAGGAAGTCGGCTCAATGACAAGTGATGAATTTGCCAAACACGAAAAAGAAATTGATGCGCAAACAAAGTATTTTAATGGTTCAATGCCAACAAATGGTGACCTGCAACGGGAGGCATTGACAAATGGCGGAGTTGTTTATGTAAATTCATACACACGTTCAGATGGTACAGAAGTAAGAGGTTATTATCGGAGCCGACCAAGATTTTAGCGAAAAAAAATTCCTCTTAAAAAAGAGGAATTTTTTCTTTGTTCAAATAAATTACTTTTCATCCAAAGCAGCAACGCCCGGTAATACTTTTCCTTCAATAAATTCTAATGAAGCACCGCCGCCTGTTGAAACATGAGTGAAATCTTCCGCTTTAAAGAATTTTTTAGCGGCAGAAACACTGTCACCACCACCGATAACAGAAGTTGCACCGTTTTTGGTTGCTTCAACAACTGCAGCCAAAACTGCTTTTGTACCTTCTGCAAATTTCGGATTTTCAAATGCGCCGACAGGACCGTTCATCAAAATAGTTTTTGAAGATTTAATTACTTCTGCAAATGCTTTTCTTGAGTCTTCACCTGCATCAACACCTTCAAATCCGTCAGGAATTTCATTGATTTTAACAAATTTGTTTGTTCCGTTGCCTGAGAAATCATCTGCAACTAAAACATCTGTTGCCATTACAAGTTTAACACCTTTAGCCTGTGCTTTTGCTTCAATAGCTTTTGCCGTTTCAATTTGGTCGTCTTCACAAATTGAATTACCGATTTTACCGCCGTTAGCCTTTACAAAAGTGTAAGCCATGCCACCGCCGATAATCATATTATCAACTTTGTCTAACAAGTTTTCCAATACACCGATTTTTGAAGAAACTTTTGCACCGCCTACGATTGCAGTGAAAGGTCTTGTAGGATTATCAAGAGCCTGTGATAAGCATCTGATTTCTTTTTCCATCAACAAACCTGAAACTGCAGGTTTTACAACCTTTGCAAGTTTAGCGGTTGAAGTGTGGTTTCTGTGAGCCGCACCAAAAGCATCATTTACATAAAAATCTCCCAATTTTGCAATTTCATTTGCAAATGTCATATCATCATCTTTTGCTTCTTCAGCCTTATAAAATCTGATATTTTCCAAAAGTGCAATCTGACCGTCTTGCAATTTTTCAACATAAGGACCTGCTTCTTCAACAGACGGGATAAATACGATTTCCTGACCAAAAACTTTGCTCATATATTTTGCAACAGGCGCAAGTGAAAATTCCATATTTCTTTCTCCCTTTGGTCTGCCCAAGTGTGCCATCAAAATAACTCTTGCGCCTTTTTCTGTTAAGAAATTAACAGTAGGTACAATAGCCTGTATTCTTGTATCATCCGTTACATTTTTGTTTTCATCCAAAGGTACATTAACATCAACTCTGACTAATGCTCTTTTACCTTTAATGTCACCTAAATCTTTGATTGATTTTTTCATAAGTTTTCTCCTTCTTAAAAACTACCGCATGACTATTTTACAAAAAACAAAAACTTAAAACAATTATTTTCAATAAAACGACCTTACAATATGCTTGTAAGGTCATTTTACAATAATATACAGATTTTATCTGCTCTTTTTTTAGGTTATATTTCAGAAATTTTATTTTGCCAATTTTTGTCATTATCAATAATATTTTTTACCGCTTTTCTGATATACCCGATCAAATCTGCTCCTTTTGCATCATCCGGAAGGATAGATTTTCCGGAAAGACTTTTTAAATCAAATGCTGCCGCAGGAAGTCCGTCTTGTCCAATTAAGAGAGAAACACCGTTTTTATAAACATTTAACTGCATTGAATTTTGGAATAAATCTTCTGCCGGAACAAATTCTAAATGGCAATTTTTCCTTTGTGCATATCTTGCGATTGAATCAATACTTTCATTTATTCTCTGCGCAAACTTAGGTTCAAGAGAATCAGCAACGGAAGTATATTCCTGTATTCTGTTTAATCTTCTCTTTTCAAGAGTTTTGTTTAACATTTTTTGCGGTAATAATCTTGCAATATTCATATATATAGTCCTTTCTATTTTTGTTTTCCGTATTGTTTATATTCATTGAATTTGAGAGCCTGTTTTATATATGCATCTATTTTTTCTTCAGGAAGATTATGTTCTTCAAATTTTTGATAAACTTTAAAACCTTTTTGTCTTAAATTCTGTTCAAATTTGCTGTCTTGTTCTTCAGGAATTGAAACTCTTACACATCCTTTATTGCCGTTTGGATACAAGTGATTTTCATATTGAGAAGCCAAATCTTTAAGTGCCTGACGCTTTGCAACAGAAACTTTTCGCTCTATTAACGGTATTCTATATGTTGAAGTAAATGAAATTTGTGTCATGGTTTTATACTCCTTTTTTGATATAAAACCTGTAAAAAATATTTTTGCTGATTTAGTTTAAAATTTTACAATCGGAAAAATTAGAGCCAAAAAGCAGGTGGGGGGGGGCAATCCACAATTGATAGGTTCGCATCCTCACCTGCACAATACATAATAACAGTTGGTTTAAGAAGAAAGAACAGTGGATTTGAGAATTATTCCATATCTAAATTTTTGATATTTTCTATGTCTGCTAAACTTCCCTATCATATAAATTGGTGCAATTATAATGACAAAAATAGTATTTCTGAAATGGAATTGGAATAATTAAATGGTGCGTATAAACGCACCAAAATGTTAGTACTATTATTGGAAAGTAACCAACCTGAAAGAGTAAATAATGAGTAAATCGGTTTTTGGGGTAAAGTTGCACTTTCGACCAGCAAAACCCTACAACGAGCGAGTTTTAGGAAATAAAATAGTCAAACTGACAAAACCGTACTACTCGTCTAACTACACTCACAATACACAATTAAACCCGATAAGGCAATGCCTATCGGGTTTAATTCGGAAAAGGTGGGATTTGAACCCACGGTGCAGGTAACCCCACACAACACCTTAGCAGGGTGCCGCCTTAAGCCTCTCGGCCACTTTTCCATTCGGCGCAACCTTTACCAAGATTACATTTACAATTCTATCACAAATACTTTTTTTTGAAAAGGCTTTGAAAAAATCTTTTTGTTTTGTATAATTAAAGTGAATTGCTAATAGTGTATAGTGAATAGTTCATTAAATTATTATTTGATAAATTTGATAAACTCCAAAAACCGTAAAGGTCGATTCACTTCTCACTATTCACTTTTCACTTAAAAGAAAGGTTTATATAATGATTCAAATGAAAGTTATGGGCATTGCCCTTGATACCCGTACAGGTTCACCAATAGTTGTTTTGCACGACAAAGAAAATCGCCGTGCTCTCCCGATTTGGATTGGCTCTGCCGAAGCAAGTTCTATTATCAGAAAAATTGAAAATCTGTCTGTATCACGCCCTATGACTCACGACCTTATTATATCTATGGTCGAAAAAACAGGATATAAACTTTCCAAAGTAGAAATCAATGATGTTGAAAAAGAAACTTATTACGCAATAATTTATCTTGAAAAAGAAAATGGCGAAACAATAGAAATTGATGCACGACCATCTGATGCGATAGCAGTCGCAATTCGTGTCGATGCCCCAATTTATGTCAGCGCAAAAGTTCTTTCTGCCGGCTCTGTTTCAACTGATAGTGCAAAAGATGCTCAAGAAGCAGAAGAATTTAAAAACTTTATCCAAGACATCAAACCGTCTGACTTTTCAAAACTTTTAAAAGACTCTGACCACCACGAAAGTGAACAGTAAAATGTTTTGAGCTAAATGTCCCTGTTTCTTAATTATTTATGGTAATTATATACTAATTTGTCGATAATGATGAAATAACTGGATTGCTTCGTCGGAAAGCCATTTCCTCCTCGCAATGACAGACATATTTACTGTAACATTGTATATAGTTACCTTATTTATTCTTTCGTTTAACCCAATTTTCAATCACTTTTAACGGGGAACGGGTTAGGGCTAAAGCCCATTGAGGAATCGCTTTTGTTATAACTGAACCTGCGCCGACATTTGCACCCTGTTCGACAGTCACAGGTGCAACTAAAACCGTGTTTGAGCCGATTTTTACATCATCTTTCAAAACAGTTTTTGATTTTGTTTTACTAATAGGGTCATAATTTGCGGTAATCGTGCCTGCACCAATGTTTACATGCTGCCCAAGTTCACTGTCCCCGATATAAGACAGATGTCCGACATTTGTGTTTGAAGAAATTTTTGATTTTTTAACTTCTACAAAATTCCCGACTTTTACATTATCACAAACCTCTACACCGCCTCTTAAATGCGCGCAAGGTCCGATTTTGCAAGATTTACCGATAACATTTTTTCCTTCAATATATGTAAACGGATAAACTATTGTGTCTTGTCCGATTTGCGTGTCTTCGCTAATCCATGTTGAATCAGGGTCAACAATTGTTACCCCCTCTGCCATAAGTTTTTCGATATGGCGTTTATTCATTATTTTTGATGCGGTTGCAAGATTTGAACGGGAATTTATACCGTAAATTTCATCACTATCATCCAAAATATAAGCGTTTACATTAAGGTTTTGAGATTTACCCCAAGAAATTATGTCTGTTAAATAATATTCCCCTTGAGCATTATTTGTTTTGAGTTGAGAAAATGCGCCTTTAATTTTTCCCCAATTCAAACAATAAATACCTGCATTAACTTCTTTTACGGCTTTTTTTTCCAATGTTGCATCTTTTTCTTCCACAATACATTTTAAGGTATTGTCGTTTTCTCTTATTATTCTTCCGTAATTTGTCGGGTTTTCAAAAATTGTACTCATTACTGTCAAATCAGAATGATTAGAGTTATGAAATTCTATAAATTTATTTAGTGTATCTTCTTTTATAAGCGGAGTATCACCACAAAGAATCAAGACTAAACCATCATAGTTTTCTAAATTTGGACAGACCATTGAAACGGCGTGTCCTGTTCCGAGTTGAGGAGTTTGCAAAACAGTTTTGGCATTTGAATAATTATCGTTTACAAATTTTTCAACTTCATCAGCATGGTGTCCGACAATAACAAACTGTTCGTTTGTTATATTTTTAACATTATCTATGACATACCCCAACAAAGTTTTGCCTAATATTTCGTGCAGAACTTTGGGAGTTGTTTCGGATTTCATTCTTGTACCTTTGCCTGCCGCTAAAATTACTGCTTTAATATCCATAACTTCCCTCATTTCTTTTATGAAACTATTATAGCAAAAAAAATCTGCCCTGAAATACAGGACAGATTTTTTATTTATTTACATTCTTTGACTAAATCTTGTGCAAGTTTATCAATTTTCTTCTCGGCTTTTGACATAATACCTTCAATATCTGCACCGATTATATCAAGTTCTTCGGCTTTTATGTATTCGACATCTTTTATGCCGTGAAATTTTTGTGCAAGTTCTTTTATGTACCCAAAACCGTATTCATCAGATATAATTTTACCGCCTGCGGTTGTTATATAGACAAGTTTTTTAGCATTGCAAAGTCCGACAGGCTGACCATTTTCATTATACATAAATGTCAATCCCACAACATTTATTGCTTCAATATATGTTTTCAGGGTTGCAGGGAAAGATAAATCCCAATATGGCGCAGAAATTACTATCATATCGGCATTTGAATATTCTTTTGCATAATGGAATATAGGTTCATCAAAATTTTGTTCTTCGGATAATCTTGTTCTGTGTTCTAAAGATTCTCTATTTAATGGCGGAATACATTCATTTGTCAGATATATTTCTTTTACATTTGCGTTTAATTCTTCTATCCCTTTAAAGAAATGATGTGCAAGTCTTTTTGTTCTCGAATCAGGTCTGACTGATGCATCAATATACAAAATATTCATAAAAGTCTCCTTTCTTAACAACTAATTATACACATAAAATAATTTTATATTCACATAAAACATATTATCGGTAGTGATTAAGAGATTGATAATTTCTACTTGTTCATTCTTTCTCTTTTCTTGCGAGTAAAAGAGAAAGAATGAACCAAGAAAGAGAAAATACGCTATTTCACTGCAATGTCTGACGGCATCGCTCCGCGCATAAGATATAAGTATAAAGTTTTTGTCCTTACGGACAAAAATCAATCAGGCGCCTAAAACTACGGCGCCTTTGATGATAATTTCTCAAGCGCGCGCCGTTGTCCTTAGGCGCGCTAAATATTTTTGCCGACAGGCAAAAACACATATTACTGCGTTAGCAGTCTTATGCCGCCGCAGGCGGTATAGTAATCAGCGAAGTTTTCTTTTCTTTGGTTCATTTCTTTTCTTTTGCCTCGCAAACAAAAGAAAAGAAATGAACAGGTAGAAAGTTTTAATTTTTCAAGGACTACCGATAATATGTTTTATGTAATTATTGCCTGATAAAACAATAATTTTTCTAACTTGTGTTTAGTTTCATTCAAAATAAATTATAAAATATCCAACGGATCAACATCTATGGTCATGCGGATATCTTTCGGAGCATTTATTTTATTTAAAAAACTTGAAACAAATTGATGCCCTTTTTCCTCTAATTTGTTCTTAATAATTATCTGAAACCGCCACTGACTATTTATCCGTTCAATAATGCAAGGGGTAGGTCCAAGAACATCAAGTCTTTCTTTAAAGCCAAACTTATCAATCATTGTATTAAGTCTTAATGCAACTTCCTGTGCGGATTTTTCCGCTCTAAATTTGTTTTGGCTCGACATAATAATTCTTATAATCTGACTAAATGGCGGATAGTCAAAATCTTCTCTTGATACAATTTCTTTTTTATAAAAATCAGCGTAATTTTGCGATTTTGCGCTTTCAAGAGCATAAAATTCAGGGTTATAGGTCTGGAAAAATACTCTGCCTTTAAATTCTCCTCTGCCTGCGCGTCCTGCTACCTGAGTCAAAAGTTGAAATCCCCTTTCTGATGCCCTGTAATCAGGCAGATTAAAACTTGCATCCGCACTTATTACCCCGACTAAAGTAACATTCGGGTTATCAAGCCCCTTTGCAATCATTTGTGTTCCGACTAAAATATCAATTTCACCTTTTTGGAATTTGTCTAAAAGTCTTATATGTTCCCCTTTACGAACCAAAACATCACTGTCTATTCTTGCGATATTATACCCTTGAAAAATTTCACCTATATATTCTTCAATTTTTTGTGTACCCGTTCCGGAATTTTTTAATCCCTCAAATCCGCAATTTGGACACTTGTCGGGGAAATATTGTGCATGATTGCAATAATGGCACTTCAGCATATTATCTTTTGAGTGCCAAATCATAGGAATTGCGCAATTCGGGCATTCAATAACATGCCCGCACCCCTGACATTGAGTATAAGTAGAATATCCTCTGCGATTGATAAGCAGAATAACCTGTTGTTTATTATCTAAAGTTTCTTTTATCGCATGAATTAATGGTTGTGAAATTAAATGTCTGTACGCTGCCTGACCGTATTCTTGCATATTTATAACTGTAACAGGTGCAACTTTTGCATTGTTATAGCGCTTTAGCATCTGATATAAATGGTTTGAATTGACAGCATAATAATAACTTGAAATATCAGGAGTTGCAGAACCCAAAATCAGCGGACAATTATTAAACTGTGCCAATTTTTTTGCCACAAGCCTTGCATCATATCTCGGAGCCGGCGAAGTTTGTTTGTACGCTCCTTCGTGTTCTTCATCAATGATAATCAAGCCGATATTTTGCAGCGGTGCAAAAACGGCACTTCTTGCACCTGCAAGAATTTTTATTTCATTTTTATAAAGTTTTTGCCAAACATCATATCTTTCGCCTTCAGATATACTTGAATGCCAAATAGCGACATCTTTTGTGCCGAATTTTTTTGCAAGCCGTTTTGTTAATTGAGATGCAAGCGCAATTTCAGGCGCAAGAAACAAAACATTTTTACCGGATTTTATCGTATCATCAATAAGTTTAAAATAAACTTCCGTTTTTCCGCTTGCCGTAACTCCGTGGACAAGTATCACAGGATTTGTTTCTTCTTTGATTTGTTTTGAAATCCCTTTATAAACTTCCTGTTGCAATTCGGACAACTCATTTAGCGGTTCTGTTTTATCGATGTTTAAAATATCCAACGGATTACGGTAGATTTCTTCTTCGCTGATTCTTACACAACCGAGAGCCTCAAGTTTTTTGACAGTTGCCCTTGTGGTTTTGGCAAATTTTTCAAATGATACTAAAGGCATTTTGCCTTTTTCTTTTAAGATTTCAAGTACTTGCAGTTGCCTTTTTGTTGCACCAAAATCTCTTACATATTCTATAGATAATTCAGTTTTAAGCGATTTTTCAATGAGTTTTAGCGGAATTGCAGTATTCAAAACAGTAATCAAATCTGTGCAGTAATAATTTGCAACCCATTCCAAAAGTTTTAAATATTCTGCGCTGAATAACGGGATTTCTTCAAGAATTTTTGTAATCGGTTTTGCCTTAATTTCCGGCGGTAAATAATCACTAAACCCGACACAAAAAGCATTTATCATTCCTTGTCTGCCAAAGGGAACTAAAAGCGCCTGACCGATTTTGATTTTATTTTGAAAATGCAACGGAATTTCATAACTGAATGTGCGAACTCCCATCGCTTTAATATTTACAAGACAAACGGCATATTTATGAAATGACGGAGTGCCTTCTCCGTCATTTTCATTTTGTCGTTTTTTTAACATTAATTTTTGTTCAAATAATTTATTTTGAATTATATCGGTCATAAAAAACTATTCCGCTTCTGCCATTAGTTCTTGCTTTGCTTCTTCAATGGCTTCAGTTAAAATATCTAATTGTTCAGCGGTGAAAGTTACCCCTTTTTTGGTCGGAATCCATGTTGCCCCGCCGTCATTTGTAAAAAATATTCTCATATTGAGATAACTTGTTCCTTTGTATTCGCTCAAAGAAATTTGTAAGTGTTCTGTTTCCGAACGCTCAATAGTTGCTAAAATTTTTGCATCTGCCATAATAATCACTCCTTCTTATAAACTAATAAACTAATTATAAAATCAATAAAGCATAATGGCAATAGGAAAAATTATGTGAATCATAAATAAGTCGGCGTTGACATTAGCCACCCAACAAACTCACTCCCATTGAAAAGAGAGCAGATGTTAACAAGCGAAAGCAAGTGTTATATATGCAAAAGAGGGTCATGTTATTTGATATAACCTAACCCTCTCCCTTACTCCCTCCCCCTTGGGGAGGGAAACTTGTTCCTATCCTCGGTAGGGAAGGTTAGTGGGGTTTTGGTTAATCAGCCAAATCAAAACCCATCCAACCCCTTCTCTATATAGGGAAGGGAAATTAATATGTAAGTTGGGCTTTCAGCCCAAATATGTAAGTTGGGCTTTCAGCCCAACAAATAAAATGTTGGGGTAGAAACCCCAACTTACTTATTAACAAACCTACTACATGATAAGTTTTATTTGCTTAAAGGCAATTTATTCAATGTAAGTCCATAATCTCGTATTGCCTTGATTAATCCTCTTACCTTATCAATACCTACAGCGATTACTTCACCACGAGTATCCTTTGCATAAACACTATTTCCTGTACACCATTTACCATTCTTGAAAACTTTTGCGCCATCTTTAATATTGCCAATTTCTTTTATGCCGGCTTTTGCAAGAAAACTGTCTTGCGGTAAAGTCAAAAATCTTCCAAATCTCATACTTGTTTCCGGTTTAACTCCCGGACGCGCATGAAAAGTATTAATAACCATTTTACCGTTTGATTTTAAATCTCTTGTTACAGATTTAAGTACACCATTTCCAAATTTCATTGCTTTTACAGCTAATGCCATATTTTTCCTACCTTTCTTTCCAAAATTTTTACTACACACATATATTAAAATTTTATGTCTATAGAAATTGCCAAATTTATGACTTTAAAAGTCTGTTAAATCCCATAATATTGTCAGAACAAGCCATTACGGGTTTACAAAACTTAATATATAATGACTTTAAAAGTCCTAAAAATATCTAAAAACAGACGCAAGTATAAGGGAAATATTATGAGTATTAAAAAATTACTTGGTGAAAAAGTCAAAAGATTGCGAAAAATGCGCGGTTATACGCAGGAACAATTTGCAGAAATGATTGATATTACACCCCGTAATTTGAACAGAATTGAATCGGGAGAAAATTTTGTTACCTCTGAAACCCTTGATAAAATTATTTTATCTCTTAATGTCCCGTCTGATATATTATTTTCATTTGAGCATTTGAAAGGTGAAACAGAAATTGTTTCCGAAATATACACCTATATTGACAAAATAAAAAATAACCAAAAATTGCTTGAAAAAACTCACAGATTACTTCGTATTATTGCAGAAGATGAATTTTAATGATTATTTAAATTTTAATGAGATTGCTACGAAAATCAAAGATTTTCTCGCAATGACATATAATTTACCCCTAACCTTTAATCATCTGTTCTAAAAGACTGTTTTGTTTTTGGAATGTGAAGTTGATATCAGCAGGCTGCTGTGCAACTGTTTGTGGTTGCGGTTTTGCATCTTTGGGTGCGACTTCATAAGTTTTAATCGAGCGTTTACCTGTTAATCTCTGCATAAAATTATAATATTTTTTCTTAAATCCTGTTGAATTATTTTGTTTTGTTTCAATATCAATGAGTTCATCTCTTGTGTGTGCTTTGACAGGGATTCCTACAGAACTTCTTGTCAAAATTTCACCCAAAGTTGTGTCTGCCAAAGTTACCCAACTCATACCTAATAATGATGCGTTGTATGAATTTCTGAAGGTCGAATTGAACAAATCTATCAATAATGTCTGATAGAATAATCTTGACCCTTCCTGAACAAATCTTTCTTTGAATTTTGTATTAGCACCATCTTTGTCGTTGCCGTTTGATTTCAGCATAACCATATTGTAGTTATCCGTCATCAAAAACCAGATTGTAGCAACTGATGCGGCGGTTTTTGCAAGGTTTGAAAGTTCGGCATTTGATACATTTGACATTGAATCTCTGTTAAATGCATTTGTCATATTGATTTTTATGAAGTCTTCAAACTGTTCGGATGTCATTTTCCCGTTTGCAAAAGCCTGTGCCTTTTTACTGATTTTATCAAAACTTGTCGCAAGTGCATCAATATCTCTTGGCTTAGATTTTGGTTTTGCTTTTCTGAATAAATTCCCGATTTTTTCATCAACCATCCAATAAGGAAGTGTTACTGTATTCCACATAAATTTGAATGGTGCTATTACAAAGTTTACAAACGGCTTAACCGAAACATCTTTGCCAAAAACTTTGAACATCTTATCTCTTGAACCCAAATCAAGAAATTCATTCCCGTCAATGTTTTTGATTGCCGACTTGCCTACTTTTTCGTATTGGTCTGCAAGTTGTTCGTATCCGTTCTTTCTCAAAACCATAATTGTTGCATCAAATTTTGCAGGTGCAACATGATATGCAGTACTTGTAATATTCTTATAGAATTGTGTAAACGGTCTGTAAATAACCTTATCTTCAAATGTCTTGACTGCATTATCCAAAGATAATTTTTCTTTATTTATCCCAAGTTTATTTAATTTATCCGCTTCCATATTTTCAAAGAATTTCAATGCCGCATTTTTAATTGCCGGAATATTTTTGAAACCCTTAATGGCATACCCCGCAGCCAATACTCCGGCTGATGCTTTTACCAAGGTATCAAATGATAAAAGCGGTTTTTGTTGTTCTTTTGTTTTGTCCTCTTTATTGTCAGGATTGCCTGTTGAAGAGATTTGACCGTTATTATCCGCAGGTTTGATTTGGGCTTCCGGTGCGTGTTCTTTTTCGTTAATTTTTCTTGCCTGCTCAGGTGTCAGTCTTGTAATATGTTTTCCGTTGGATAAACGGGAGAACATTTCAGTAACAAGAACCGTTATACCCGTTGTCAGAACAATGCCGAATTTTGATTTATTAATGAATTTTTGGAATGCGCCCATTGTGATAAGTGTCAAATATCCGCTTGTCAAAATTCTGCTTGTTTCTTGTTTAAACCTTGTTTTGCGTTCTTTTTCTGCGGCTTTTGGATCATCATCCATCATTCTTGACAGGTTATAAGCGTCATTTGCCAAAAATATTGCAGGCGGTAAACCTGAAACTAATCTGTTTAAAGCCCTTTCATGTTTTGTATCATAATTGCCTGTTTTGTAATCAAACGGTTTTGTAATAGTTTGAAATACGCTTGATTGCATATTTTTTTCTACATTTGCTTTAATTTCTTCAAGTGCTTTTTCATCAGGCGCAATACCATGAACTTTTTTATAACCTTCAATTGCATCTTTCAGTTTATTTTCTCTGTATGTAATCATACCGACAAGAGAATTTACCTTTTTATCTATTTTTGAACGCTGTCTGATATTTTTAAACATTGGCAATTTTAATGTTTTTTCAGACCAGCCTTTTAAGCCCGGAATTTTGCCTGACATTTCAACAAGACCGTTTAAGACATCCCCGGGTAAAATTTTGAACGGATACAAAATACCATCCCATGCTAAATGAGGGATGGTCTTTTTGTGGATAGTGATATTATCGCCGTCCATTGAAATTAATTTGTTTGTTCTTTTGCGGTGAACAATGGTGACATTTTCTAAAAGTTCTTCACCCATGTCACCTAAATATTTTCTTGTAAACTCTAAAAATTCTTTTTTACTGTATGTTTTTTCAAGCGGTTTGTATAATCTTGGCATAAAAGAAAGACCTTCAAAACTTAAATCATGGTGATTAGTGTTTAAAGGTCTCTTAATATCTTGATTATTATTTTGCGGATAGGAATTCTGACTGCCGACAGGAGTTCCGATTTTAGAGGATAGATACCCCTGCTTTTCTCGCATTTGGTCTATTCGGAATTTCGTTACGCTACCCGCTAACATTTTTTATCCTTCCCGTTCTTTTGGTATTCTCTTTCATTTCAAAACAAAAAGCAAGTTTTTTTTGCGTAAACTTTACAAGTTTTTACATTAATATTTTATAAAAAAGCGCTAAGGTATAAAGCATCAGGATGTTAAGCCTGTTTTAATGCTAACTTTTCCGGTTCTAAACTAAATACAAAACATTAACGATTATATCTATCTTTTTTTATCAAATATGAAATTCTTTCAAATGTAAAAGTAATATCTATATATTCTCCAAGAATATCATTGGGCAACGGGGCGACTTTACCCGTTTGCTGAACCGCTTTAATTGCATCTGTGTCAAATTGTTTATCTCCTGAGGATTCACTTATCATTGAACTCTTTATAGTGCCATCACGCATAATTTTGAAGGTAACAACCGTTTTATTTTTGAAACTATCTTCAGGCGGAGCCCAATTTGATTTTATACGATGTTCCATATCTTTCATATAAGTATTCATTATATCTTCCGCAGGAATTTTATTTTGAACTATTTTGGCAGGAACTTTAGGTCGAACCTCTGCAATACGCATATCTTCTCCAAATGATGCATTCGCAAAAAATATAAAAAATAATACCAAAAATGCCCGAAAAATCTTTATCAAATTCATATTCAAATTCTATGTAATTTTTAAAACTAATTCAATAAATCAAAAGTAGGATTTAATAACATTAGCAGCGTGCATTTTAATGCACGCTGCTTTCTATTCACTATTCACAATTCACCACTCACATATAAACGGTAACGAAGCAACATTATACAAAAACTCATATTCAGGAAAACTCTTTGGTATATCATCCCAAAGCCTTAAAATAGTTTTACCGGACAATTTTTGCAGAATTTCTTTATTATTGGTGCATAACGGATAACAATACGGAATACTATCCTCTAAAGGCGGAAGTTTTATAAGATTATACCGGCCAAATTCCTTTGCGTACTTATTAAACATTTCAGTCCGCCGTTTTTTATCGTTTTCAAAATCAATATCATCCATTTGTTTTTCAACTTCCGCAGATATAAATTTTATTGGCTCTTTGTCAAGTTTTAGTTCATTTAGTTTAAAAATGTCGTAGTTTTTTTGGATTTTTACGTTTTGAAGTTTTAGATTGTCCTGCTCAAAATTCATTTCTATTTCTTTTTCGATTTGCAAATACGCCCCGTTTTGCACAGGGAAAAATTTGCGAAGAGAATTAAAAGTTGCAATTCCGAAATTCGGAGCATAAAAGGCCTGCGTGTTATCGGTTATGAGATTTTTATATTTATCAGACAAAATTTTGCAATTTTTTGTAAAAATACCAAAATAATTGATATAAAGAATATAACTGTCTTTTGAAAATTCACAATCCGGCATAAAATCTTTATCAATATGATAAAATTTTATTTTACAATCTTCTTCTCTTATAGCCTGCCAAATAGTTTTGCAGGAATAATACGGAATAAAAATCTCTTTTATTCCGTAAGTTCTTATAATAACTTTAAGGCAACTCCTGCCAAGGTTGAATTTGTATATCATAATTTTCAATTATTTCCCCTCTACCTTTGGGAGAGGGAGCAGTTGTAGGCGAAGAATGAGCCGACAAATGCGGGTGAGGGTTTCATTAATTACGATTATGTGCCTCAAAAAGTGCCTGTAAGAGTTCCTGACCTTTGAGCATTGTTTTGTAATCGACATACTCTCTTGCGGAGTGCATATTACAAACAGTTGCAAGCCCCAAAAGATATGGTGAAAATCTTTCGCCTTTTGCGTTTGTTTTATTTGCATAAATATGAGTTTCCGCACCTGCGTGGAACGATGAAATTTCAGGTTCTATACCAAGTTTTTTTGCAACCGTTTCAAAAAGAATAGGCATATATTCATCATCATTTTTTTCAAACATAGGCATTTTGACGGTAAAAGTAATTTCAGCCGTTGCAATCCCTTCGTGTTCTTTATTAAATTCATCAACAATACCCTGCATTTTTGCAATAAGTTCATCTTCTTTTTTCTTATCGGAACTTCTCAAAGAATAAGTTGCATGAGCATCTGTATTTATGACATTTGTAACCGTAACATCGCCAGATTCAATTCCGCCAATGTTGCAAGAGGTTATAACCTGTCCGTTTTCACAATAATATGCGCCCTGCGGAAGTTTAGACACCAAATCAGCAATAAGTTTTGTTGCATTTGCTCTTGTCGGGTCACCAATGTCGTTGCCTGAATGTCCGCCCTTTGGTGCATTTACTTTCAAATCAATCATTACATAACTTGCACCTGCAACAAGACATTGTCCTAATGCATCACTATCAAGTACAAGCACATATTTTGAATTGATTTTATTAAAATCTGTGTTTTTAATTCCGCTCATAGAGTCTTCTTCATCACGGGTGAAATGAAGTTCCAGTCCGCCATGAGATAAATCCGTTCTTTTGTTTAAATATTTTGCAAAATAAAGCGCATTGGCAACTCCTGCTTTATCATCAGCACCCAAAGTTCTGCCTTTTGCCTTAATCAAATCGCCGTCTAAATAAGGAATAACAGGCGAATCATCACCAATTACATCAAGGTGAGAGGATAATAAAATCGGCTCTTTTGTTGGGTCAGTCGCAGGAATTGTTATATAAATATTTTTATAATCGTCCTGCTCACAGTTTAAACCGTTGTCTTTGCAGTAATTACAAATCCAATCTATAACTTTTTCTTCGTGGCGTGATGGTGACGGGATTTCCGCCAAAGAACAAAACAGGTCAACAAGTTCGTTTTCTTTTCTCAAATCTTCTATATTCATAATTGCTCTCCGTAAATAATATGTGTCGGCATAGCAATGCCGACCTACTTTTCTACATTATTTCACAAAAGGATTATAACACAATAGTAAAAAAAGTGCCCTCGCCTGAGGGGAGAGGGCTTTAAAGTTTTGTAACAACATGACAATTTTCGGAAGCGAAAATACTCTATATAAATATAGGGGATAATATGTAAGTTGGGCTTTTAGTCCGACAAAAAAAAATGTTGGGGTAGAAACCCCAACTTACTTATTAGCCCAACAAAAGAAGTGTTGGGCTAAAAGCCCAACTTACGCATTTTTCGCATAAAAAACTACCCTCTGCCATTAGGAGAGGGTAGAAATTCTTATAAACCTCTTATGCAGGATTTTCGTCTTTTTGTTTGTTGATTAAATCCTGTAATTTACCTTTGATTTCTTCGCCTTTTTTCTGTAATTCACCTAAAGCATCATCTGCTTTAGATTGAATTTGTTTAGCGGTTTCGTCTGCTTTTCTGAGCATATCTTTTGCACCGTTTGCAATATCATTTCTTGTTTCTTCACCTGATTTTGGGGCAAGCAATATACCTGCAACCGCACCGATTACACCACCTACAACAAAACCTGCTATAAATTTTCCTACTGACATAATTTTCTCCTTTACTGTTTAACTCACATATTTTAATCTGATTACTATTTCTTTTTATTAGACAAATTGCTTATTTTTTCCTGCCAAAAAGTCCATAAACTGCCAAAAATCCTTTTAAAAATCCGCTTACAATATTACTTGAAAAGATTTTTGTTTTTGCCAAAACATTTTCCAAACCCAATTTGACATTGCCGACACCCTCGTTTGTGTTCTGAACAATTTTATTAAACGACTTCAGCGCACAGTTGAGTTCGTCTAATGTCGGTTTCAGTTCTGAATTTACGATTTCGGTTGTTTTGTTTGCGTTTTGAGCAAGTTTTGAACAGTCATAAAATAATTTTGCCAAAAAGCCTAATGTTATAACACCCATCACTGCAAGTGATACAAGGCTGTAATTAAGAACCGCTTCAGATATTTCTATACTCATTGTAAATTCCTTTCTTAGTAATCAAATTCACTGTCTGACGAATTTTCAATATCTTCCAGTTCTTTTGCTTTAAGCATTTTTTTTGATTTAATCGCATTATTGATTTTTTTGAATTGTCTTTCAAGTTTGTATCGCATCAAATCAACAGATTCTAACGCCTGTTTTTTTGCATCAATAATTTGCGGTGCGTGTTTTTCATATAACTCACACGCTGTTTCTTTCAATTCTTTTCTTGATTCCTCACCTGATTTTGGGGCAAAAAGTACACCGCCGATAATACCGCCGATTACTCCTGCAATTATACCCATTGAGAATACAAAAGCATCATTTTTTTTGCACATAGTTGTAAACCTCGTTTCTTTCAGTCATCCTGAATTTATTTCAGGATCTCCTTAAAGGAGTTTTACCGGTAGACCCTGAAACAAGTTCAGGGTGACAATACATTTGTTTGTCAGTTCAGAATGACATTTCTATAACGCAATAATAATATCATGTTTTTTACGCTTTTTCAAGAGTTTACCGCTAAAACCTTGCTATGCAAGTTTTTTAGCCCACTTATCCATAATATCTTTTAGTGAAAATGCAAGTTCAATGGTTGATAAGACTTTTTTTCCGCTTGTGTTCAGCAACAAATATAATGCAGTTGTAATAACACTTTTCAGGATATTGAATTTAAATTCTTCCGTTTTTGACTGAAGTTTTTGTTCAAATTTATTCAAAGCCAAAAGAACTTTATTAAGGGAAATTCTTGCAGATGTCAAAGTATCTTCTATTGTCGGGGTAAGCGCAACAATTTGTTCATTTAATTCGCATACTTTTTTATCAATTTTAAGAATAAAAGAGATAATATGAAATGTAATTACGATTTCTGCTATTAAAACTATTGCGATGAAAAATGTAAGCATTATTTCCCTTTTTGTATTATACTTATTTTTAGTATAATACCTGTTTGCGCATTTGCAAATACATTTAAAGGAGTATTTAAGGGGTATGTTAAGATTTTATATTGCATTAATATTTTCAAAACTTGCATATTTGGCAATAAAAATTCTGAAAAATTCAGGCGGAACATCTTTTGCCGGTATGCTTGCACTAAAAATATGCCCTGATTTTCTTAAATACTGTAAAAAATATTCTAAAACCAAAATTGCTGTAACGGGTACAAACGGAAAAAGCACGACATCAGGAATTTTAGCCCATATTCTTGAGCAGGAAAACAGAATTATTCACAATGTCAAAGGTGCAAATATGCTCACAGGAGTAGCAAATGTTTTTGCACTAAATTTGCCATGTAAAAAATTTGATTATGCGGTGTTAGAATCAGATGAAGCATATCTGACCAAGTTGTACGATTTTATGCCGTCAGATTTTTTGCTTGTTACAAACCTTTTTCGTGACCAACTTGACAGATACGGAGAACTTGAAACAACGGCAGGATTTATAAAAAATGCTATTGATAAAGCAAATCCTATTTTGTTTTTGAATGCTGACGATCCTTTGGTCGCAAATTTAGGCAAAGGTAAAGAGGTTTTTTATTACGGGTTTGAAAATGTCGAATTTATTTCAGACAAGCACAATTCTTCTTCTGCTGCACCAAGCGAAGTTTTTAAATGTATTTGTGGAGAAGAATTAAAATATTCAAAAAGATTTTTTGCACAACAGGGACATTATTACTGTGAAAAATGCGGTAATAGCCGACCGGAACTTACTTTTAAAGGTAATGTAAAAATTTATGATGATTACAGTGAACTTTCTGTTGATTTTGAGGGTAAAACTTACGAATTTCGTGTTAATCTTATAGGTTTGTATAATGCTTATAACGCTTTAAGTGCGGTATCAAGCGCATTATTTTTGGGTATAAATGAAAACATTATAAAAGAAGCACTTTTATCTTACAAATCAATTTTTGGTCGTGCGGAAAAAAGAGTTATAAACGGACATAATACTCTTATTCAGTTGATTAAAAACCCGACAGGCGCAAGTGAAGTTTTAAAAACCGTTGATTTGAATTCACAGATTTTAATCGCAATTAATGATAATTATGCGGACGGACGAGATGTTTCATGGCTTTGGGATGCGGATTTTGAAAGGTTGCAAAATACCGTAAAGCCGATAATTGTTTCAGGTATCAGAGCCAAAGATATGGCAGTTCGCCTTAAATATGCAGGAGTTCCAACAGACAAAATTATAATTGAAGAAGATTTAAAAACTGCGGTTGAAATCGCATCTTCTTCTGATAAAATAGAGGAAAACTTGACAATATTGCCTACTTATACGGCACTATTGAAATTAAACAAAATGAAAATAAGAAAGTAAATAGAAGTGAAATGTGAGTTGTGAATAGTCATTATCAGTGCTGACGCACAACATATAAGTAACAGAAAGGTAAAATAAATGCTTTTAGGTGTCAATATAGATCATGTAGCAACATTAAGAAACGCAAGAGGTGGTGTTGAACCCGAACCGATTTTGGCTGCCCGAATTTGTCAAAAATGCGGTGCGAGTTCCATTACAACACATTTAAGAGAAGACAGACGACATATAAAAGATTCTGATGTTGAACTAATAAGTAAAAATATAAGCACAAATCTTAACCTTGAAATGGCAGTAACAGATGAAATGCAGGCAATTGCACTCAAAATAAAACCTCATTCTGTTTGTCTTGTGCCTGAAAAAAGACAGGAAGTTACGACAGAAGGCGGACTTGATGTAGCAGGGCAACTTGAAAAAATTACTAAATTTGTAAAACCGCTAAAAGATGCGGGAATAGAAGTGAGTCTATTTATTGACCCGACAAAAAAACAAGTTGAAGCAAGTGCCAAAACAGGAGCGCAGTTTATAGAAATGCACACCGGTTCATACTCAAATGCTTACGGGACAAAAAACGAAGAAATTGAATTTTTAAAACTCAAAAATTCGGCAAAATTGGCTCAAGAACTTGGCTTAAGAGTAAATGCAGGGCACGGCTTGAATTATGAAAATGTTAAAAGAATGCACGAAATTGAAGGATTGTATGAACTCAATATCGGACACAGTATAATTTCAAGAGCAATTTTTGTTGGGCTTGAGCAGGCAGTAATTGAGATGATTGAATTGGTAAAATAGAGTGAATAGCAAGAAGTGAATAGTGAATAGTCGTTATTGGTGCTAGCGCACAATTTAATAATAATTGATTCCGTAAAGGTCTATTCACAATTCACTATTCACTTTTCACGAAATAAGGAAAAACTAATGAATAAAACACCTGAAGAAATAATTGAAGAAATGCAGGCAGTTGCAAAGCAAATGGTGCTTGATGATTTGGAAGAAAATCCGGATTTGGAATATGAATATTTTGACTGTGCATGCTGCGGAAAGAGTAAATCTTACGCAGGGTCAATAAAATACGGAGAACACAGACTTTGTAATGATTGTGTTTTGCTTGCGGAAACGGGTTTTGCACTAAAGAAATTTGATAATGTTCAGGCACTTATTGATGCTATGGAAGATAACAGACTTGAAGAAATCTGCAATTTCATTAAAGAAGAACAAAACCGTAATGCAGAATTGAACTGATTATTTAATTTTATATAACGAGGATAAAAAGTTATTCAAAACAATAACCCCGTCAACTTTTGTCAGAAATATTTGGCAGTCTTTGTCGTCTGCTTCAATTCTTGGAATTTCTTTTATTTCGGATTCATAGTAATTACTGTTATTACGACTACTGAAAGGTATTCTGTTTGCAAGGCTGTTTAATGATACGCTTCTTAAAAATCCGAATACGCCTTTTTTACGGTTTGAAAATCTTGTATAAACCCTCAAAATTGCGTCCTGATTTTCAAGATTGTATCTGCCGACGATATAGGTGCTTAATTGAGGAGAAACAGATTTTATTACCATTTTTCTTATAACATTTTTCTCAAGAGTAAGAGTACCGTTAATCGTATCAAATTTACCTTCAGGAACATCTACCAAATCGGAAATAACACTTGGAGTAATCATTACAACAGGATTTCTGAAAAGTGCCGCGACTTTCATTGCATATTCTACCAAACCAATTTTTGCAATTTCACCGTTTTGAATAACAAATTTTATTGTTCCGTTTAGTTTTAAAGTTTCATTAGTATTTATATCAATAATCCCGCTTGCTTTTCCTTTAATTTCTTTTGGCAGATTAACAAGTTCGGTTGCAATTGTGTCGGAATTTACACGCATAACAGCAAGTGTCAAATTATATAAATGCTTTTTCAAATCACATTTTACTTTTGCCTCTGCATTACCTTCCGCAACTTCAAATCTGTTTGATTTGAGAATTAATATACTGTTTTTGTCTAATGTCAAATTCCCGATAACATCTGCAAAATGAATATTTTTGTAATGACCTTTCAAAACTTTGAGAGTACATTTTTCAACTATCAGATTTGCAAGGTCAAAGGTTTGCGTATCATCACTTTCATCAACTTCCTGCTCAACAGATTTCGATATTACAGAATGAACATCACTTGAAGATTGTTCGCTCGGTTTCTGCTGATTAAATGCCTGCAAATATCTTTCAACATCCATATCGTCAACAGTCAAATTTGCATCACGAACAATTACAGGGAAAATTATTTCATTCTTAATTTTTGCATCAACATTGTAAGAAGAACGGCGGTATCTACCCTCTGCACAAATAAGCATATTACCGTTTTCGGTTTTTACCTGTCCTTTTTTGATAAATAATCTCTGGCTTGGAATTCCGACTTCATTTATCTGAAAATCTCCGTCTAATACAGGTGCTTTACCGGAGTTTATATATTTCATTTTTCCGGTAAATGTTCCGTGTCTGAAAAGATTTTGTCCTATAATAAGATTTACAAAGGTGCTTGGCATAGGTTTTGTAAGTGTCATTCCCAAATCTCTGATTTTGCCCGAAAGTTCAATATTCCCATTCATACTCAATATCGGGGTATGTCTTTCTTTTCTCGAATTCGGGCGTTTTTGCGCAAAATGATAATCAAGCGATTTTATTGCAAGCAAACCATCCGCAAGGTGCATTTTTGCAACCATAACTCTTATTCCCGCATTATTTATGGTGCTTTTTTCACCGTTTAAAATAAATCCGTTTCCTCTTTCAAATTTGTATAGCCATGTCAAATCCATTTTCCCGTATTTAGATTTGAGCATGATTCTTGTATCTGCCTGCCCCTCCATTTCAACAGGATAAGATACAACTTTTGAAAGATATTTTTTTACAAAATCGTTTGTTACGACCGCATTTCCCGTTATATCAGTATCAACCGATTTTAGATAATCTTTGACTGTTCCGGTAAAATCAATTTTATTATATTTTTTACCGTCATAATACCCTTTAAAATCTTTCAGATTAACCTTTTTACTGTCAAATGTAATTTTTCCGCCATCTAATATGACAGGGAGTTTTGCAAGCGGAACAAGTTTGAATGAGAGTTTATTGAGGTCAACTTTTCCGCCCATACCTTTTGAATTAATATTCACATCAAAATCAAAATTCCCGTCAAGATTATCAAAATATACAAGATAATCACTCAAATTATTCTTTACAATTTGAGAATTCATAATATTGACAGCATCTTTTACCTGAAAATTTTTGGATTTAAATGTCAGGTCGTAGTTTTTACTGTCAATTTCACCATTAAATAAAATATTTGTGTTTGCAACTTTAAGCGGAGAATTTTTTACAATAAGTTTTTGTTTATTTTCTATTAAGGTATTTTCGCCCGTTTCTTTGGCAAGAATATCAAGTTTGCTCTTATCACGCATCAAAACTGCGTGCATATCATAACCCAAAGTTTTTTTATCAGGATTATCGGAAATTTTTATATCTTTTGCATTGATTTTTACTGAATTTTCTTTGTCTATCTGATAAAATGCTTCTACATGTTTAATATTTGCAACCGATTTAAAAATATTGACACTAAATCCGCCTTTTTTTTCAGATGTTTTTTTGAACGGAGGCAAGTTTAAAATTCCGCTGATATCGGCGTAAGAATCATCAACTTTAATAGTTTTAATGTCAATTTCTTTGTGGGTGCGGAGTTTCCAAAGAGACATTTCGGAATCGAAATTTTCAACATTTAACAGTTGCTTATTTTTATCTTTTAAAGAAAGTTTTTTAATTTTAATCCTTGCATAAGGAGTCCAATCGGTTTGCAAATATGGTTTTTCAATTTTTAATTCCGCACCGAGCGCTTCTGAACCGATTTTTTCTATATAATCAATAACTTTTTGATTTTGAACCGCCGCAGGCAAAACTTTCAGATACAAAACAGCCGTAATCACAGGTATTATAGCCAAAATACAAAATAATCCGAAAATAAACTTCAAAACTCTCATAGTTTGATTATAGCATGCAAAAAATAAATATATTTGTTAAATACGACAATTAATGTTATTCTGAATTTATGATAGATTTAATGATTTTGTTTGTATTGATGAAGCGTGACCTGACGATGTATGCAATAAAAAAACATATTGCAGACAGGTTTTCACCGTTTACAAATCCGAGTTTCGGGGCATTAAAACCGGCATTAATCAGACTTGAAAAATCAAACTTTTTAACATCTTCAAAAGTTATGTCACAGGGCGGAAAACTTTCTGCTTTTTATTCCATAACCGATAATGGTATCAAGGAATTACGCAATCTTTTGTTGGAGCCGTTTTCTAATAATCCGCTTCATTTTATTTCTGATGCGAAAGTTAAACTTTGTTGCGCTTCTTTTTTATCCGGAGATGACTTAAAAAAACTTTTTGAAAATATAAAATCAGGTGCGTATGCTTATCGTATGAATGCGCAAAAAATTATGTCTGATGAGTACATTTCAAGCGATTTTTATCAAAAAATGGTGCTTGATAATACTATTTGTGAATACAATAATTTTATTTCGCTGGTAGAAGGTTTTGAAAAAGAAAATGGGCGCAATAGTTGATAGTGTTTTAGAAAATTCAATAGCGCAGGAACTTGAAATCACCAAAGGTGACGAAATTTTATCCGTTGACGGTCAAAAAATGACAGATATGATTGATTATAATTTTTATATGAAATCAGAACTTGTCACAATTGAATTAAAGCGTAAAAACGGTGAAATTGAAGAAATAGAAATTGAAAAAGACTTTGAAGAAGATTTGGGAATTGTTTTTGAAAGTGCAATTTTTGACAGGATTAAACCCTGTCTTAATCATTGTATATTTTGCTTTGTTGACCAGCAGCCAAAAGGTTTAAGAGATACTTTGTATATAAAAGATGATGATTATCGGCTTTCGTATTTGCAAGGAACTTATATAACACTTACAAACCTGACAGAAAAAGATAAAGAGCGTATAAAAAGACTTCATTTAGGACCTTTTTATGTATCTGTTCATACAACCAATCCGGAATTACGGGTAAAAATGCTTCGCAATCCAAACGCAGGCAAGGCTTTGGAGAATTTAAACTGGCTGAGGAAAAATAAAATTCCGTTTCATGCGCAAATTGTTCTTTGCCCCGGAATAAATGACGGCAAAGAATTGGAACGAACTCTGACTGATTTGGCACAGTTAAAAAATACTGTTTTATCTACCGCAATAGTTCCTGTCGGGATAACGCAGTTTAGAGAAGAAAAATTAAAACGGGTTGATAGTAGGTGTGCAAAAGAAACCATAAAAATTGCCTCAAAATTTAGGCGTGTATGTTGCAGCGACGAATTTTTTCTTTTGGCAGATGAACCTATACCACCTGCGAAATATTACGGGAATTTTTGCCAGTTAGATGATGGTGTGGGAGCATTAAGACTTACTTATGATGATTTTAAAAAATTAAATCTGCCAAAATCCGTATCAAAACCTTACAAAATGATTTTTGCATGTTCTTATGCCGCAAAAAATATGCTTCAAAAAGTTGCCCAAAAATTATCAAAAATCAAAAATTTGACGGTCGAAGCATATCCCGTTAAATCAAACTATTGGGGGGAAGATATTACAGTTGCGGGACTTATAACAACGGATGATTTGATTGCAGCAGTCAAAGATATTGACTGCGATACAGTAATAATACCGACTGTAATGCTAAGGCCTTACAGTGAGGATTTTTTAGACGGCAAAAATTTGGATTATGTGCGCAAAAAATCGGGTAAAAATTTCTTTGTGCAAAAAAATATTTATTCGCTGAGAGAAGTTGTGGAATTTATAGAGAATATTTAAGGAATATTGAGTTTATAAATAATCAACGGTATAACTCGTACATAATAAAACTGCTTAATTCAGTAAAGGTCAATTCACCATTTACTATTCACGATTCACATAAATTAAATCTCAACATCCTGCATCATTTCAATAAGTTGGTTAATTGTACCTTCCATTGTAACACTTTCGTCTGTTCTCTGCTGCAAAAATCCGTTAATTTTAGGCATCATTTCGATAGCAGTATCAAGTCTTGGGTTTGACCCCGGTTGGTACATCCCGACATCAATCAAGTCCTTATTTTCACGGTACAAAGACATTATTGTTCTCAATTTTGCGGCTGCCTGCTTATGCTCAGGTGAAGCAATCGCACTCATAAGACGTGAAATACTGCCTAAAACATCAATCGCCGGATAATGATTTGCTTCTGCGACTTTTCTTGATAAGAAAATGTGACCGTCAACGATACCACGCACAATATCAACTATCGGGTCGTTAATATCGTCACCTTCCATTAAAACTGTATAAAGAGCGGTTATAGAACCTCTTTCACTGTTACCTGCCCGTTCAAGAACTTTTTGCAGCCATGAAAAAATTGACGGAGGATACCCTTTCATAGTAGGCGGTTCACCCAAAGACAAACCAACTTCACGCCCCGCCATAGCGCAACGGGTAACGGTATCAGTCATTAAGAAAACTTTTTTGCCTTGATCTCTGAAGTATTCGCACACCGCAGTAGCGGCAAGCAGACATTTTTGACGGATCAAAGGAGGTTTATCTCCTGTTGAACACACAAGCACCGAACGGCTCATACCATATTCGCCCAATGCATCTTCAACAAATTCTTTCACTTCTCTGCCACGTTCCCCGATTAGTGCAACGACATTGACATCCGCATCGGAATTTCTTGCAATCATACCTAATAGTGTACTTTTTCCGACACCTGAACCTGCAAATAAACCAAGACGCTGACCTGCACCCATAGTCATGCAACCGTCAATCGCTCGGACTCCTGTTGAAAATTGTTCGGTAATAATCGGGCGTTCAAACGGACCGGGCGGAGGTCCTTCAATCGGTCTGTACTCTGCATTTTCCAAATCAAGCGGTTTCCCATCAAGGGGATTGCCCATAGGATCAATCAATCTGCCAAGTAAAAAATCCCCGACTGGTATAATAATCGGTTTTCCTGTTGATGTAACAAGACTGCCCTGTCCTATTCCCTCACCGTCTAATAAAAGTGAAAGTTGCGCAACTTCTCCTTTAAAAGCCTGAACTTCCGCAGGTTTTTGTCTGCCGTCATAGGTTTCAATATAACACAAATCGCCGATTTTAAGCCCCGGAAGTTTCACTTCAACAGTTAAACCCAAAAGTTTTGAAACTGAACCACGATAAGTGAACAGTTGTGTGGAGTCAAGTTTATTTTTGACTCTCTGCTTTAAATCTTCTATTGAACTTTTATCAATTTTAGTAATCATATACCCTCACCCGAAAATCTAAAACTCATTCTTCGTTTTGATTTTCTACCCTCAGCCCTTCGGCATACAGGCTCAGCCATCCTCGCTATGCTGCGGTGCTTCGCTTTGTATCCCACCCTAATGATACTGTGGGCGAGGGGAAGTTTCAGGTAATTATATTATCATTATACAGTACCATGTCATTGCGAGCCCGAAAGGGCGTGGCAATCCAGCCATTAATTTGCCAATAACGATGAAATAACTGGATTGCTTCGTCGTCAATCTTTTGACTCCTCGCAACGACAACTATATACTGTAACATTTTATAGTTACCTTATATTATTATACTTATTTTTAGGACAATATCAATTTGTTAAAATTATTCAACTAAAGTTTTTAGAATTTTATATACTTTTTCAAGTTTTAATCTGTCTGTTTTCGCTTCAGATATAAATTTATTTATATCATTCAATAATTCATCATTAGTCTTTAAATTATCATTAGAAAACAGTTCTTCTGTTGTCATATTAAGGGCAAGCATTATCTTTTCGAGAGTTTCAGGCTTTGGATAACTCAAACCGAGTTCTATATTACTCAAATTTCGTGAAGAAATATCGACGATTTCAGCAAGTTTTTCCTGTGTAAATCCATTTTTTTTACGAAATCGTTTTATTTTTTCGCCAACCTCTTTTTTAATATCCATTGAAGTAATACATCCTTATTTTAAAAAATTTCAATTTGTTATTTCATATTATATTAATTTTTGTAAACCTGAAATGTCGCATTATTTCTATATTTTATAAAAATTGGAATTACTACATTGAATTTTTTGGCAATTTTGTCGTCTATAAAAACTTTATATAAATGTGAATGCTTAAAGCAACGAGAGTATAAAAACATGAAAGGAGATTATTATGGAACCGGTAAAACCAGTCAGCAGGACATCTAAAAATGCTCAGACTAAAGCAGTAGAAAATAAGCAAAAACAACAAAATTCCGAGAAAGTAAAAATAGGCGGAGTTTTATTTAATCGAAACCAAATTGATGAAAGTAAAACTAAAACTTATACTCAAGATGGTAAAAAAATGAATACCGTTTTTGTAAAACCCGGAGTTCAAATTAATTATCCGGATCAAAGTAATAAAAATAATAATCCTTCTATTGAAAGCAGAGGTTTGAGAAATGAATGGTATAACCCTGATTCATCTTGGATAGATGTTAATGACTTAGAAAATGCAACTATCACCGGAGCGCCAAACCGCAATGACTTAATAACATTAAAAGGAAACTCGCATAATAATACTGTTATTGTAGATAACAAAGAAAGTTGGTATGTTAATAAAAATATGCGTTCAGACACAGTTATATTAAATGATACCACCCATGATAATACAGTAAAAATGGATAATAGTGACAACCTTGAAATCTGGTTCAATCCTGAAGTTGGTTCAGTAATCCACAATGGCATTGAACACTCGACCCTACATACTATTTATGTAGAGGGTAAAGGAACAAGCGAACAAGAAATTCAACTTCAAGAATCTCTAAGTAAACATGAATATGATATTCATAAAATAGTACAAAAACATGATAATGAAAAATAGATATAAGGTGCGAAATATCGCACCTTTTTTATTTATGCCTTGAAAATAGTCTGTTCTCTGTCAGGACCGACTGAAACTATTGAAATCGGAGTGTCTAACAGTTCTTCCAATCTTTCAAGATATTTTCTCGCATTAAGCGGTAATTCTTCGTAATTACGAATACCTGATATATTTACCCCCCAGCCTTTGTGTGTTTCATAAACAGGTTCTAAATACTTGTGAATATAGACATCTGTCGGATAGGAATTGTAAATTTTTCCGTTGCGTTTGTCTTTGTATGCGGTGCAGACTTTGATTTCGTCAAATTTATCAAAAACATCAATTTTTGTCAGCGCAATTGAAGTCAAACCGCCAACCAAACACGCATACTTCATTGTGACGGCATCAAACCACCCGCAGCGTCTTGGGCGCCCTGTTGTTACCCCAAATTCGTGTCCGACTTCTCTTATTGTATCGCCAATTTCGTCTGTTAATTCCGTTACAAAAGGTCCTTCCCCTACTCTTGTTACATAGGCCTTTGCAACCCCAATAACTTCATCAATCATTTTCGGTCCGTAGCCGGAGCCTGTGCATGCTCCGCCACCTATCGGGTTTGAACTTGTTACAAACGGATATGTCCCAAAATCAACATCAAGCATTACACCCTGTGCGCCCTCAAACAGAACTTTTTTACCTTCTTTTTTGAACTTCTGCAGCAATTCCTGCCATTCAAAGCAAACATAAGGTTCAAAAATTTTAGCGTATTTTTCACACAAAGCCAATACTTCTTCCTTTGTGTAAGTTTTCAGACCGTATAACTCTTTTAATTGTTTATTTTTTAACGGCAAAATGACATCAAGTTTTTCTTCTAATGCTTCTTTTGAGTACAAATCCCCAATTTTTAGCGCAATTCTTGCCATTTTATCGGTATAGGTCGGACCAATACCTTTTTTAGTGGTACCGATTTTACCTTTTTGGGCATTATCTTCGCTGTAACCGTCAACTTCGGTGTGCCAAGGCATTGTTATTGTCGCAAGCGGACTGACCTTTAAGCCTGAAAGGTCAATATTATCTTTTTTTAAGCCTTCAATTTCCTGTTCAAAATATTCGGGCAAAACAACCGTACCATTACCGATTAAACAGGTTTTGCCTTTGTATAAAATTCCTGACGGGATAAGGTGAAATTTAAAAGTTTTGCCATGCGCAACAACAGTATGACCTGCATTGCAGCCGCCTTGGTATCTGATAATTAAATCCGCATCCTGCGCAAGCAAATCAGTAATTTTTGCTTTACCTTCATCGCCCCATTGCGCACCGATAACAACCTTATTCGCCATAATTATATCCCTCTTATAAATACTACATGCTATTTTATTTTAGCATGAATATATAATCTTATCCGAAAGAATTTATAATTAATATATTCACAACATAAAACATATTATCGGTAGTTTTTGTTCATCAAAACTACCTTGCCCCATTTCTTTAAATAGGTAAGTTGGGCTTTCAGCCCAACAAAATAAAGGTTGGGGTAGAAACCCCAACTTACGATGATCGTGTCGTAAACAATGATTGCTCACTTCGTAAAGGTCGTATAATAACCCTCACCCGCATTTCTATGAAATTAAAATTTCAAGAACTGCTCCCTCTCCCAAGGGGATACAAAGCGAACCAACGAACTTGTGAGTTGCGTGAGCCTGTATGCCGTATGGCTGAGGGGTGGGGTGAGGGGTAAAATGCGCGCCGTAGTTTTAGGCGCGCTAAGAGATTTTTGCCGACAGGCGAAAACACATATTACTGCGTTAGCAGTCTTATGCCGCCGTCAGGCGGTATTGTAATCAGCGAAATTTTCTTTTCTTTGGTAATTTAAGTGCATCAAATTTTGCCTGCATTGTAGGATTATTTTTGGTCAATTTTTTTATACTCAAATCCTCTGCCTTGTTATTTGCAAGACGCAAATTGTTTTCTGACGACAAAAGAGCCTCTTTTGTTTTTTGCAGATGATCAATAGTCTTGTCAATTTCATCTATTGCTGTCCTGAATTTTTTACTTGCAAGTTCATAATTTTTAGAAAATTTATCTTTAAAGTCATTCATTGCTGCTTCAAAATTTGAAACATCAATATTTTGGGTGCGAATAAGTTCAAGTTCTTGCTTATATTCCAAAGAATTTAGTGCGGCATTACGTAAAATAGTTATCATAGGTATAAAAAACTGCGGTCTGATGACATACATTTTTTCGTAATAATGCGACATATCAACAATTCCGCCGTTATAGAGTTCACTTTCAGGTTCAAGCATCGACACCAATACAGCATACTCGCATTTCTTTTCCGTGCGATCTTTGTTCAATTCTTTCAAAAAGTCGGTATTTTTTTTCTTTGTTGAAGTTGTATCCGCTTCGTTTTTCATTTCAAACATAATAGAAATAAGTTCGTTGCCGTTTGGATCGTAATCTCTGTATATATAATCACCTTTACTGCCAGTTTTTGCATCATTATCTTTACCAAAATATGCACTTTTAAACCCTGTTGCTCTAAGTTGTTCAAAAGATAATTCGCAATGCTGCTCTAATGTTTCGCCAAGCATTTTTGTAGATAATTTTGCTTTGAAATCTTTATACCGTTCAATTTCTTCGTCTTTGAATCTGAGCCGTTCTTCATATTTATCTTTTATTGTTTGCTCTCTTAACTGACACTCTTTTTCAGTCAAAGTAATATCATTATTTAATTTGGCAATTTCACTTTCTTTTTCGGTTAATTCCGCCTGTTTATCAGCCAAAAGTTTTGTTATTTCTATTTCTTTATCTTTATTAAAAGAGGAAATTTTGTTTTTTAAATCGGTAATTTCTGCTTCTTTTTTACTTAATTTTTCACTCAATTCTTTTTCTGCTTCAAATTTTGCAATTTGAAGTGCATTATTTTTTTCGGATTCAAATTGTATTTGCCTGCTTTCAATTTCTTTTGAAAATTCTTCATCTCTGACTTGCTTTACAATAGCGGCATATCCGGAATCATCGACCTGAAAAACTTCACCGCATTTAGGACATTTAATTTCCTGCATAGATTTTTCCCTTTCAAATATTTATTACTTTTAAGTATAGTGTAGAATTATCTGTTCCGTCAACTTGATTAGGTTGACATGCATTTTAGTATAAAGTGTCTCCATGTCAAAAATGGACGCTAATTGAATTTTTTAGTTTTCAATTCAAAATTTGTTACCAAATTGATTTTTTGTATTTCCTGTACAAATATTCAAAATAACTAAAACTATTATCAATACTAAAAAAAAAGTTGCCATTGAATAACGGCAACATTAAATAAACACGAGGATATTAAGAGAGAGAGTATAAAATAAACTTGTTTTCGTTCTTAAATCCTTTTCACATATACTTTAGATTTAATCTTTATTTTCCCTTAAGTTGAAATTTTGTATTTCCCTTACATTTATATAAAGTATTTTTATTTTCCAAAATTGCCTTTTTTGTTAAAATGTTGTTAACAATTCTTAAATATGCCCTATTCTTATTTAAAGTGTATATAATAAATATATATAATATATAAATTTATTAAAGTTTTTGTTTACAATTAAACAGATTTTTACTATTTATTTCAAATATTTTGCGCAAAAATTATTTTTAGGTGTTTTATTTCTATCAAAACGCATAAAGGTCAGACATGTTACAACCTATAAATAATACAAATTTTAGATATAAGAATTTATATTCAAATAATTTATATGCACAAAAAACATATATCCCTTCATTGCATATAAATAATTATGATTGTGTTGTTTTTACAGGCATGTCGCAAGCTTCGGAGTATAAAACGGTTTTTGACTATTTGTCTGCCAAAATATTATCCGGAAGCAAAAGATTTAATATAAATTCCGGCATGCTTTCAGCGTCTAAAATTGCAAAAGCAACGAAAGAAATTTTCAAATCACCGGAAATTTATAAGAATTTTTCAAAAACCGATTACACAAAAATTAAATGGAAAAATTATATTCCCCTTGATATAAGAGAAAATTCGGTAGATAAAATAAATCATGCCCGCACTTTGAGGCTTAATTATTGGGCTGATATGCTTCAGAATCCGGAAAAACTAAAAGACAAAACCCCTGAACTTTCAAAAAAATTAGAGAATAATTCGTTGAAATTTGTTATTTGGCATGCGATAACAAGTGAACTGAAAGCGGATAACAGGCACATTCCGGTACCATTCAACGAAGATGCTCTTTTGCAAACAATAAAACGATTTGAGGATATTCAACCGATTGACCGTAATGTCACTTGTGCAAAACCATCTTTTATTGAATATTACACCCACAGATTAAGAGATAATTTGCTTATGAGTATGAATTTGTCAAATAATTCCGAAGTATGGGTAAAAATTCCGTCTTTTAAGCATGACAGCGCAGGCAAACTAAAAAATATTGAGAACCTTGAAATCCTGAGTAACAAGAATTGGTGTACCCGTTCAAGTGATGACAAGGCTTCAGATGCATTAACAGACGGTGATTTTTATATATACCTAAAACGCACAAAACCTTTTAATATGTGGGAGCCAATGGTTGGTATGACATCATTGAAAGGCAAAATTGATCAAATTCAGGGAAAAGAAAATGATAATATTGTACCTGTAAGTCTTGTCGGAAAAATTAAAGAATTTATTGAAACATCAAAATTGTCGTGTCAATCCGGTATTATTGACGATGGACCAAAAGCCGCTCAGGCGATTATGATAAGTGAAAAACTTAATGAAAAAGATATTGAAACAGGTAAAACATTATTCACTGCAATAAAAGACGGTGAAATAAAATCTGTTTTCAAAATGCTTGGTGTAGAAGTAAAATCGCTCAAAAACGGTCATCTAAAAATAAACGGATACAAACCTTCATTCAATATTGACCCCATTCATGGGCATACAATCCCTTATTCAATGTTTGGCATTGATGAAAATGAACTTTTAAAATCGGTAGAAATTATAGACGGGAATTTTATTTTATATAATAAAAACAAAGTGTATAATTCGACCATAAGCAAATTCCCTCCGAACCTGAAAACCGTTACGGGGAAAATTGTTTGCTCAAGAGAACAATTTGAAAAATATCAGGATGATATCTTAAAAGTTGTTGGGGGAAATATCGAAAAAGTAATGATAAAGGGTTAGTATAAGCCCATTTCAATAACTTTTTGGCAAATTCTTACGGTATTTAGTGCTGCTCCGATTCGCAAATTATCTGCAACACACCAGAGTGAAATTCCGTTATTGAACGCAAGGTTTTTTCTTATTCTGCCGACATATACAGGATCAACTCCTGATGAATCTTTTGTTGTAGGATATTCAAAATTCTCAGGATTATCAATAACTTTTACCCCAAAAGTATTTTTCAAAATTTCACGCACTTCATCTGGAGTAACACTTTCTTCAAACTCAATATCTACTGCTTCCGAGTGACTGTTAAATACGGGAACTCTTGCTGCTGTGCATGAAATCGGCAAATCTTTATCAAGATGCAAAATCTTTTTCGTTTCATTTACAACTTTCATTTCTTCTTTTGTGTAGCCGTTGTCGCAGAACACATCAATTTGCGGTAAAACATTAAACGCAATTTCATGTTTAAATGCAACCGGTTCAAATTTTTCATTGTTCAATGCACATTTTGTATTCTCACGAAGTTCGTTTATTGCTTTTAAACCCGCTCCTGAAACAGCCTGATAGGTAGAAACTATAAGCCTTTTAATCTTAAATTTTTCATTTAAAGGTTTTAAAACCAACATCAATTGTGAAGTTGAACAATTTGGATTTGCAATAATCCCTTTGTGTAATTTTATATCATCTTCATTTGCCCCGACTATAACAAGCGGAACACTTTCTTCCATTCTGAACGCTGAAGAATTGTCGATTAAAACTCCGCCTCGCTTTACAATTTCCGGAGCAAAAAGTTTTGAAGTTGAAGCACCTGCCGACGCAAGTACAATATTGATTCCGTCAAAACTTTCAGGTTTTGCTTCTTCTACAGTGTATTCTTTGCCCTGAAAAATTATTTTTGTACCTGCACTTTTTGCACTTGATAAAAATTTCAATGAATTGTATTCGATTTTCATTTCATCAAATATTTTGGTAATTTCTCTGCCAACAACTCCTGTTGCTCCTAAAATTGCTATATTAGGCATGCGCTCTGACATAATTCTATTCCTCACTCTTTCTACCTTTTTAGATATTACTACAAGCATAAAAATATTAGTTAATAAATTAATAAATATTTACCTCTGACAGTTGACAAATTCATTTTTTTAATACAATATATCCAAAAAGATATACTTAATTAGTGAGGTATATAAAATGAATGTATCTTCTGTCAATTGCTTTAACCCGCATATAAGTTGTGTAAAACAGCCTGCTTTTACAGGTTATTACGAAGTACTAAAAGAAGGTGCAAGAACATCTGTCAAAACACTTCAAGAAGCAGAATATCTGTTTGGAGATTTAATTAGCGAAATTGATAAAGATGTAATGATAACAAAAACACCGTTTTTTGATACTATCAAAAATATTTTTAGTGAGCGGGGATTGAAAGGTCTATTTGGAATATTAAGTAAATCTACAGACAGTAATCGGAGAGTTGAAGATTTAGTTAACACTGCGAGAAAAGAAAATATCGTTCAGGTGGCAAAACAAAGAGGAGATGTGCTTGATGTAACAAGTTATAGCAGTGAGCCGCATGATATTCGTTTAGGTTTCGGTGCAGGGTTAAAAAAGGGATATATTGAATTTTATACGGATAAAAAGGGTAATCTCTTTGTTGACAGAACATACGGGGATGATTTTATAAGTACGGGATTATATTCAGATACCGGAACAAAAAAGGTTGAAACAATATCTTATGGCGGCGGAAAACCTGATACGACTTATTATAATAAAGACGGCACAAAACCGTTTTTCAAAAATTGGCTCTTTGGTGGCACTTCGGTTGAACCGATTTTTTAGTATTGATGGTTCTCATCAAGCCACTAAAAAAGACCTGCATTAGAGCAAGTCTTTAATAATCTGGGGTGGCTGGATTGTCTTGCTCGCTCGCAATAAACAGCGTTACAGGTCACGACCCTTGTCGTGCCCTTTCAGCCTCTGCTCGCTCGCGCTCGAACCAAGTCAATGCTTACGCATTGATGGTTCTCATCAAGCCACTAAAAAAGACCTGCATTAGAGCAAGTCTTTAATAATCTGGGGTGGCTGGATTCGAACCAACGAGATGGCGGTACCAAAAACCGCTGCCTTACCACTTGGCGACACCCCAATATTGAACTGTCACATCTCTTATTCTACATAATCAAAAATACTTGTCAATATTTCTTTTAATTCTAAGGTAATGTCGGATGCGAATTGAACCTGTAGCCCTTTTTAATTTCTTCCCCCAATTTAGCCTGTATTTCAGGATTATTTTTTGCATCTTGCATCAGTTTTTCCATATCCTCAATCTTTAGATAAAATTCCCCTAACAATTCATCGTTATATGAAGAATAAATTTTTATCCTGTTCATAATATTTCCCGATGATGTTCCGGAAAACGCTTCGGCAAGATTGCCGTTTTCTATATTTTTTAGCATTACATAGCCGCTTGCCATGTCAAAATCAGCCATCTTTTCTTTCCGTGATGAGTTTGCCCATTTTTTAGGATTGATATAAAATTTGTACTCGTTTTCACCCAATTCTATCTTGTCAAATTTTGACATTGCCGCCTGCGATTCGGTTCTTACATAATATTCAACCGCCTGTTTTGCAAAATCAGGATGAGATTTTGTATAACTTTTTGCAAATTTGTATAAACAAATACTGCCGCAAACAACAAGTATAAAAGATAACACAGGGACAAGTATTGTCCAGATAATAGTTTGCACTTTTTGACCGGAATGAAATTTTTTTATATCTTTGTCGGATTTTTTTTCATAAGCCCACTCATTCCCTTTTAATCCGCAGACAATATAAAAAGGCAATGCACCGGTTGTAAAAGTTAAAGGCAATGCCCACAAAGTTATATAACTCTTGTTAAAAAGTCCCCAAATCCAGGTTCCGATAAATGCACCCCAGTTAAACCCCGCAATTTCACTTTTAGGTTTATTCGCCGTAATCTGCCCTTTTATGCAAGCAAGTAAAATTAAAATTGCAAGCCCTAATGCTTTAAAAGATAAAAGAAGCATATCTTTTGAAAAAGTCGCAGGTATACTCAAAATCAGTATCACAAAGGTAAATATCCCAAACGACTTAACATTATCTTTGCCTGAAACACCCATGATGTCACGAAACCTGCGCACAACTGACGGCATATACATAATTGAACTTAATATTGCTGATATACTCATCACAACATACCACCACACTGGCATTGTTCCGCCGCCAAGAATTGAACCTGTCAGACTGTTACTTTTAAAAACCGCAACCATTAACGGAGTTGCTATAAATGCCTGTATTATTGTTTCAACAAGCAAAATATTTACAATATAATTTCTGCGATTTATTATTCCGTCAAAACTGAAAAGTTTATTATTTTCGCTAAAATTTTCCATAAAATCCCTCTTTTTGTTATACTATCATATTTGTAAAAGTTTTCAAACCCCTTGCGCATAAGACTTATTTAAATTAAAATATTTTCGAATACAGTTTTAATAAGGGATAGAGATATGGTTGCTGAAAGACAGAGAGTAAAAGAACAAGACAAGATTGAACGCCGCTCAAATTTTGAAGCGGTAGAAAGTAATTTGACACCGGAGCAAGTAAAACTTGAGGCTTCAAGATGTCTGCACTGCAAAAATCCAAGATGCGTTCAGGGTTGCCCTGTTAATATTCAGATACCGGATTTTATAGAAGCATTAAAAAATGACGAACTTGATAAAGCAGGCGATATAATTCGTCAGACAAGCATGCTCCCGTCTGTTTGCGGTCGTGTTTGTCCTCAGGAAAGACAATGCGAAGGCAACTGTGTTCTCGGTATAAAGGGTGAAAGCGTGGCTATCGGCGCATTAGAAAGATATGTCGGCGATAACACAAAAGCAAGCGAAACAGAAATTATCCCAAGCGGTAAAAAAGTTGCAGTTGTAGGTTCAGGTTGCGCAGGAATTACAGCAGCAGCAGATTTGCGCAAAGCAGGTCACGAAGTTGTTGTATTTGAGGCATTGCATAAATTAGGCGGGGTTTTAAGATACGGTATTCCGCCATTCAGACTGCCAAGAACCTTCTTAGACAGAGAAATAGACAACCTCAAAAAAATGGGAGTTGAATTTAAAACAAATGTTATTGTCGGGAAATCTATAACCTTAAAACAATTAAAAGAAGATGGATTTGATGCAATATTCATTTGCTCAGGCGCAGGGTTGCCCAAAATGATGCACATAAAAGGGGAAAATTTAAACGGTGTATATAGCGCAAACGAATTTTTAACCCGTGTTAATCTTATGGGTGCAGGCAGACAAGATTCCCCAACACCGTTAAGAATAGGTAAAAAAGCCGCAATAATCGGCGGCGGGAATGTTGCGATGGATGCTGCAAGAACTGCCGTTCGAGTAGGTTTTGAAGAAGTTTCTATCATGTATCGCCGCACGGAAAAAGAACTTCCTGCAAGACTTGAAGAAATTCGCCATGCAAAAGAAGAAGGAATTGTTTTCAAATTTTTACACGCACCTGTTGAAATACTTGAAAAAGACGGATATGTTGACGGAATGAAATTTGAAAAAATGGAACTTGGCGAACCTGATGAATCGGGCAGATGCAGACCTGTCGGAACGGGTGAATTTGTTGTAGAAGATGTTGATACCGTAATTGTTGCACTCGGGACTGATCCTAACCCGATTATTCAGCGTTCTGCACAGTATGACGGGCTTGAAATTGTAACCGATAAAAAAGGTTACATTACAGTTGACGGAGAAACAAGAGCGACCAACATTCCTTGTGTTTATGCAGGCGGAGATGTCGCACCTGTCGGAGAATCAAACGCAATTAACGCTATGGGCGCAGGTAAAAAAGCCGCAAAAGCAATTAACGAAATGTTGACAAAATAGATTATCCCTTTTGAGGTACAAGCCCCAATTTACAGTATTAATCAGGAATATATGTGAACAAATCACCTGTTGAGCAGTCAAGTGCAAAACAGAGTTTGTTCATTGTTTCAAACTCTATTCCCTTTGTTTTGTCACGATACAAATTATCTACGGTAGTATATTTTAAATTCGCAATTCTTGCAACTTCAGCAACAGTTGTTCTTTTTTTACCTATTAATACAGAAATATTATTTTCAATCATAAAATCATTTTATATATTTGTTCGATATAAGTTGACATGTTCCTTTATGTAGTATAATATTCCCTTATATCGGAATGTATTAGTAATATTTATTAACATAAGGGGAATTATTATGACTAAAGAGTTTGAAAAAGAGGAAAGAAAAAAAGATTTTATAGTCAGCGATGCATTTGTCAGTATAAAAAATTGTTTGTTATTAGCCCAAAGTTATATAGAAAGCAGAGAAGAACTATCGGAACACACCCCTTTGCACCAAATTTTTGATGATATAGAAAGAGCATTAAAAAAAGTTCGCCCGTATTATGGAGAACTTGATTGTATCAAATAGAAGTTTTAAATACATGAAGTATAAAATTTAGGTCATTATATACTATTTTAAAGTAGCATTTCACTGCTGTACATGTCATTACTATAGTTACATAAAAAATATTATCTGTATGTTCATTCTTTCTCTTTTCTTGCGATGAAAAGAGAAAGAATGAACCAAGAAAGAGAAAATACGCTATTTCACTGCAATGCCTGACG
>CACYKF010000013.1:39485-112760 GCA_902774905.1 uncultured bacterium | reverse complement strand
GGTATTGTATCTTTGCGTTTTTCTCTTTCTTTGGTTCCGTTTCTTTCTCTTTTACTCGCAATAAAAGAGAAAGAAATGAACAGGCAGAAAGTTTCAATCGCTCAATCACTACCGATAACATATATTATGTGCATTAACCCAATTTTTTCAATAATTTATTAAACCAGGAATTTGATTCCGGCATATCAATATCATCAGATGGTAATTTTGAAGATAATTCAAAAGAATCAGGTTTTGAAGAAAACAGGCTGCCCTGATTTTCTTTTTTCTTCTGACCGCCTCCGCCCATCATATAACCGAGATTACCACCGCTTCCGCCGTCGTTGTTGGTATTAGCCGCTGCTTTGATAACCGGTTTTGCGCTTCCGATATTTACATCAAAACTCATGACTTTATTCCCCTTGGTTGTTCCCTTACTTATATAAAGTAATTTTTTGGTAAATTTTTGTTACAAAACAGGTTAATTGTTAAGAAAATTTTACAATTTATTTGGTCTATTTTTACCGTCTTACAGGTGATTAGACTATTATTAACTAATGTAACAATAATTAGAGTTTGTTAAATTTAGGGTGAAAAAATACCGTTATATATAATAAGGATACTCATGAGGTTTTTACATGTCATTATCGATTGATGCAACACAAGAATATTTGCGTTCAAAACTGGGTCTTAGCCTTGCTAAGATACTTGAGTATGAGAACAAAAGTATCAAAGAGATTATTGATGCCGAAGCAGCGCAGGGAAATCAGGCTGCTATTCAACTTGCGGCAGACATGTTTACAAATCCTAAAATTCTTATAGAACTTTTCCAATTAGCCAATCCGAAAAACAAACTTATTATAATGCAGCAGATGACTTCTGCTCAACTTGCAAAAATTTTGCCAATGCTTGAAAAAGATGATTTGGTACAGGGGTTGAGGTTTTTTACAATGGACAGCCTTATGAAGATGCTTGAAAAAGTACCTAAAGAAGAATTGGTAAAAGTTGTATTTCAGTTGTTTTCAGAGCGTCAGGTTATTGAGCGTATGCCGGAAAAACAACTTGATAAAGTTTTGACAGGTGTCGATATGGATAAAGGTCTTGTCCTAAAAAATCTTAAATCAATTCCTGAAACTTATCTGCGCCAAATGATTGAAAGTATTACAGGTCAGGAAACCGAAGAAAATAATACGGCTGAACTTGTTAATACAATTTCGCAGTTTGGCGATTTGGATTATAAAAACGCATTGAGAAACCTTGATGTTACTCAAAAGCGGAAATTGACGCTATTAATTACAAGTACGGATAACAAATATTATCTGAATTTTGATGCGGATGCTTATACTCACATGATAGCAAGAGACAGAGAAAAAGAGGATACCGTAAAGGCAATGGGTGTTATGAAGCCAGAATATCTTGAAAAAATGCTCACAAACCTTCCTCCTGATTTGTTACAGGTTGTATGCACCCAAATTGATACCGAAAAACTTGCAGATTCACTTGTTACAAAATTCCCTGAATTGCTTGCAAAATTAATCGCAGGTTAATTTTTAGTTGTGTAGGTTATTGCTTTAGCCAACAAAATTTGTCGGGTTAAAACTCGACCTATAAATATATCGTCAAAACATACCTAAAAATACAATTGGAAATATTTGGTGCGTATAAACGCACCCTACAAACTACCGAAATATGTAAGTTGGGCTTTTAGCCCAACAAGTAAAATGTTGGGGTAGAAACCCCAACTTACTAATTGTTACATATTAAGCGATACGATTATCTTTCAATATTGACAGAGCAAGTTTTAACGCTTCGTCTGCAAATTTTTGTTTCATTTCAATTCGTGGTAAATCAGGGGGTAAAAGAATTTCTTTTACAGTCGTAATTCCGTTATATCTGACAGATGTAAACATCAAGCCGACGGGTTTGTCCACGGTACCCCCTGTCGGGCCTGCAATTCCTGTTGTGCAGAGAGCAACATCGCAATTTGTTATTCTGTTTAAACCGTTTGCCATTTCCTGCGCACATTGTTCGCTTACCGCACCGTAATTATTTAAAATATCCCAACTTACGCCCAAAACTTTGTTTTTGGCTTCATTTGCATAGGTTACAAAATTTAGCATAACATAATCAGAACTGCCTGAAATATCCGTCAATCGAGAACTTACAAGCCCGCCCGTACAGGATTCTGCAGTTGCTATAGTCAATTTTTTTTCTTTTAATATTTGCCCTAATTCTTCTTCTAATTTCATAATTTTTACCGTTATTGTGGAGTAATACAAGCCCCGATAGCATCAATAAGCCGTTTCACCGGAACCGTCTTGATTTTTTGATTTGAAATATCTTTGTTCGCATAAGGTATAATCGCTTTTTTAAATCCTGTCATTGATGCTTCGTTTAACATTTTTTCCAGATTATTAACAGGGTGAATTTCCCCCGATAACCCGATTTCCCCTATAATTACTGTTTGAGGGTCAACAACGACATCTCTTGCACAGGTTGCAATAGCAAGCGCAATCCCCAAATCCGCACTCGGTTCATCAACATCAATTCCGCCCATAACATTTACATAAACATCTTGTTTTGATAAATTTAAACCTACTCTTTTTTCAAGCACTGCAAGAATTTGCAGTAAACGGCTGAAATCAACCCCGTTTGCAACTCGTCTTGGTGACGGATAAGGAGTCGCACCGACAAGTGCCTGAATTTCGACAAGCAAAGGGCGTGTTCCTTCGTTTGTTACTATTATTGCAGTTCCGGGGATATTTTCCTGAGAGCGTTCATTCAAAAATAATTGGTTAGGGTTGATAACTTCTTTTAAACCGCTTGAACCCATCTCAAAAATACCGACTTCTGAAGTGTTGCCGAAACGATTTTTCATAGAGCGTAACATTCTGTATGATTTATACTTATCACCCTCAAAAGATATAACTGTATCTACCATGTGTTCCAAAACCTTCGGACCTGCAATATTGCCGTCTTTTGTAACATGTCCGATAACAAGTATCGTGATATTTTTTGTTTTGGCAATTTGCATCAATATATTACAACACTCACGAATTTGGGATACGCTACCTGCGCTGCTTGAGACAGTTTGAGAATAAATTGCCTGAATACTGTCTATAACAACCATATCAGGATTTAATTCTTCGATTTGTGATTTTATGCTTTCAAGATTTGTCTGCGGGTAAATATAAATATTATCGCTTTTAACCTCAAGCCTGTCCGCACGAAGTTTTAACTGACTTGCTGATTCTTCTGCCGAAACATATAAAACCTTTTTATCTGAATTTGCAAGTCCTTCGCTTGTCTGCAAAAGTATTGTAGATTTACCTATTCCGGGGTCTCCTGCGATTAAAACAAGCGAACCCTGAACAAGTCCTCCGCCCAAAATCCTGTCAAATTCAGATATTCCCGTACTTACTCGGATTTCTTTCCCTACCTGAATATCACCAATAAGAGAAGGTTTCGAATCATTTATTATTCCTTGCGGTGAAAAGTTTAAAGGTCTGTCGCTTTGAACTTCTTCTACAAAACTTCCCCACGAAGAACATTCAGGACATTTACCCAAATATCCCGCACTCTCGTATCCGCAATTTTGACATACCCATTTTGATTTTACTTTTGCCATAAAAAATTACTTAATAATTCCTAATCCGATTAGGAATGAGCAGATTATAAATATTGCACAGAAAATGCCCGTAATTTTATTCAAACCTTTTTCCGCACTCTTTTGTGATGCAAAAATATGTGATGCTCCGCCGATTCCGCCGATTCCGTCACCTTTTGGGGAATGCATTAAAATAAGTAAAATTAAAAATACAGCGCAACCTGTTGCTATATACCATAATGTATTTGCCATTTATTTTTTGTCTCCTTTTTTGATGAAATGCGCTCTTTTTGAATTGAGTTCAATTTTTTCAAATGTATAAAGCCTTGCAGGACGCTTTGAAGATGATTTTGTATATTCTTCAAGTTCTACAAGCCCGTCAGTTGAAAGCGCTTTCTTTCTGAAATTGCGTTTGTCAAGTTTCTTTTGCATAATCAGTTCGTAAGACTTTTGCATTTCGGTCAATGTAAATTTTTCAGGTAACAACTGGTATGCAACAGGACAAATTTCAAGTCTTTCTCTTGTGCGTTTTAGTGAATATTGGATAATTTCTTTGTGGTCAAACGCTAAAGGCGGCAAATCCATAACTTTGTGCCAGCCAAGTTCTGTTGTAGATACAATTTTGATATCTTCAGAACGAACAAGTGCAAAATATGCACAGGTAATAACACGGCCGTCAGGGTGCCTTAACGGATCGCCAAATGTGTATAACTGTTCAAGATAAATGTTATCAACAGCAGTTTTTTCTTTCAAAACCCTCAATGCCGCTTCGTCAAGATTTTCGGATAATCTTACATATCCTCCCGGAATTGCCCATTTATCTTTAAAAGGTTCATTTACACGCTTTACAAGCAATACCTGCAATGCGTTGTTCTTAATCGTTAAGATAACAACGTCGACGGTAATTTCGTGTGTTTTTGTTTCATTTACCATTATTAAATCTATCCTCTACCACTACAAATATATAATAAACATGGAATTTAAAATTAATCAATTTGTAAACCAACTTAACATTTGTTTACAATTTACATAAATTTAGGCAATTATTTCAACTTAATATACTTTATATATATACAAGGGGATTATACGGGATGTTTATGATGAGTTTTCAACAGAATATAAGTTTTGGCGGATGCAACCCGTTTATGTTTGGTGCTTTTAATCCGCGTTTAAACTTTTTCTTGGGACTTGCCGGTGCTACCGCAGGTATTCCTTATTATCCCGTAATGCCGACAATGTGCGGATGCTCTATATTTAACCCTTATATGTCAATGGGTTATTCTAATCCTTATGCAATGGGTGGCTTTGGAAGTTTTAATTATCAACCGCAGACTTTTACATATATTCCGCAAGCGACAACTAATCCTTTTGCACCAGTAACTCCAAGTCCTGTTACTGCACCAAGCGTTTCAACTCCAAGCACTCCGGCATCAAATCCGAGTTCAAGAGCTCCGGAAACTGATAATTCTCAGCCTTGTTCACAAGGTATGACTTTAAACGGTAAAGGTAAAGGAACTCAATACGGACCTGAATTTTTGAATAAAGTAAAACAAATTGCAAAAAATCTTAATTGTAATTACAGAGATTTAATAGCAATAATGAACTCCGAATCAAGTGTTGATGCAAAAACAGTCGGCTATAACGGAGCAAGCGGTTTAATCTGCTTTATGCCTCAATATTTTGATGTCGCTAAAATCAGAAAAATGAGTCCTATGGAACAACTTGATTTGGTTGAAGAAACAATCAGAAAATCAAAAAAAGCAGCAGGCTTTGCTGACAATGCAAAATTAAGCAAAGGTGATTTATATGCGTTAGTTTTCTTACCGGCAAGAGCAGGAAATGATGTCCTTTGCAGAAAAGGTGAAACCGGTAAAAACGGTAGATTACTCAGATATTATGAAGCAAATGCCGCTCTTGATTACAACCATGACGGTGTTATTACAAAAGATGAAATGGCTTCAAGAATAGACAGAAAATATGTTTCTGATTATTCATTCCTTGCATAATTCCTTAATGCAAAATATCAACTTTATGTATAATTGCACATAATTAAAAAATATCCTAAAATATATTTATGTCTTTGTTGGAAACAGATGAATTATATGTTGAATACACTTCAAAAAAGAGTGTGACAGGGCAGGAGCAAATTGTTCGTGCCGTAAACGGTATCAGCCTTGATATTCGCAGAGGGGAAGTACTATCTGTTGCAGGTGAATCAGGATGCGGTAAATCAACTCTTGCAAAAGCACTTATGAAACTAACCGAAGTAAAAAGCGGTGAAATATTTTTTGAAGGTAAGAATGTAATTAACCTGAAAACAAAATCAGAATTGCAGGATTTTTATAAAAAAGTTCAGATGATTTTTCAAAATCCATATTCTTCTCTAAACCCGAAAATGAAGATTGGGCAAATATTATCCGAACCCCTCGAAATCAACACAAAACTTTCCAAAAAGCAGATAACAGAGATTGTAGAAGAAAAAATTTCACAGGTTGGTTTGGATAAATCTGCGCTGAATCTATACCCTCATGAATTTTCAGGCGGTCAAAGACAGAGAATTGCAATTGCCCGTGCGCTTGTATCAGAGCCGGAACTTATTATCGCAGATGAGCCTGTCAGTGCGCTTGATGTCAGTATTCAGGCGCAAATTATTAATCTTATAAAGTATTTAAAAGACAATTTTAACCTTACTTTTTTGTTTATTTCGCACGATTTGAGTGTAATTCGTTATATATCAGACAGAATTGCGATAATGTATCTTGGCGAAATTGTCGAACTCGGATTAACCGAAGAAATTTTTCAAAGTCCAAAACATCCTTATACTGTGGCGCTTTTAAGTGCTGTTCCTCAAATCAATCAAAATAACAAAATTCAGCAGGTAAAATTAAACGGGGAATTGCCTTCTCCGCAGAATTTGCCTTCAGGCTGTAAATTTCATACAAGATGTCCTTATGCTATGGATAAATGCAAAATGCAGGTGCCGGAAGAAAAATTTTTCTCTGATTTCCACACCTGTAAGTGTTTTTTATATCCGTGATATAATCAATTTATGGACAGAAAAATCGTTACAACAAACCGAAAAGCTTTTCATGACTACAATATTTTTGAAAAATTTGTAGCAGGTATTGTGCTGACCGGTACGGAAATTAAATCTATCCGTAATAATGCCATAAATTTGAAAGACAGTTTTTGCAAAATTGATGATAATGAACTGTTTTTATATAACTGTCATATTTCTCATTATGATAAAGGTAATCGTTATAACCACGAAGAAAAACGCACACGCAAACTGCTTTTGACCCAAAAAGAAATATTAAAAATTAGCCAAAAAATTAAAAAAGACGGTTATACGGTTATTCCGTTAGAGGTGTTTTTTGTTCACGGTCTTGCAAAGGTGGAAATCGGGTTGGCAAAAGGTAAAAAACTTTATGACAAGCGTGAAGATATGGTCAAAAAAGAACAAAAACGAGATATAGAGCGTTTAACGAAAAATAAATATTAATTATTTTGCAACCGCTAAGAAAAAGTTATTCAGTAAAAGCGGAATGTACTTTGGCGGAAGTGCTGAAAAATCAAATACAAATTCATTTATTCCCGCATTATAAAGTTCTTCAATGTTTTCAAAATCCTGCATTACTGTATCTTCAAACATGTGCATTCTGCAAAAACCGTCGCAGGTGAACGGAAATACCTTATCTAATGACGGGTCTTTGAGAGCATAAGTTCCGTTATGACAAGGGGCTTTACACGAAAGTCTTGATACGACGGCACTATCATTGTTTAGCGGGCACAAGCCCATACTTGAAACCCTTTTGTTTCCGCCTATTGTATATTTTCTGTTTGGAATCTCATTTTTTATTTTCTTCAGTGTTCTTATTGCTGACTGCACATCAGGAAATGACGAAAAATCAACTGTATCAATTCTTGCAAGGTTGTTTAAACATTTAATTGACATACTGTTAAATAAATTTATACCCTGCCCGATTTCAAACGGAATATCATTGATATCACTATCGTTAATAAATGACCAAAAATAACCGATATTATTGATAATAAGCGAGTCAGGATGTGGATTTGATAACAAAAGTTCTTTTTCGTATTCATAAGTCCTGTCAAAATCACGCTCAATGAGAATTTTAGGCGTTGAAAGTTGAAAAATTATCCCGTATTTTGAACAGAATTTTTTTACTTTTGTTATAACCTGCGGAAAACTGTTTTTGGAAAGGTCACAGGTTGAAACAATTTCGCCGTATTCAATTGAATAAATAGGATTATGACCGATTTTTTTAATGTAATTTTCAAGTTCTTTAATTTGTGCAAGTCCGGTCAGACGCAAATTCAGACGATATTTGCTTGTAAATTTTAAATCCTTTGGAGTCTGCACACGCTTGACATCCCAATCAAAATTCTTTATGTTTCGGCTGAATTTAAAATCCTTACCTTCTGCACTAACAACATCTCCCGAAAAATGGTTTGTCTGATAAATACATTGTCTTGTATGTTTGAAAGGTAATTTTTGTTTTTTGAACATTTTAGGCTTTTCTAATATTTTTTCAATCAGTTCAATACCTTCCAAAATATCCTCTGACTCTTTGAATTTTCCCTTAATTACGACATAATCAATCGCATTGAGTTTTATTATGTCTTCCGCACACCAAGGCAGGTTATCTGAATCTATCGCAAGAGAAAGGTCGGTAAATTTTTTTATTTTCTGAATGTTTTTAAGATAAATTTCTTCCGTAATAATTATTCCGTGAACCTTATGGAAACTGTTTATAAAATCGATTCCGGCAAGATTGTGAATATCAAAATAAGAATCTGCCATGACTTTAAACGGTAAATTGAAAACTTTTATTGCCTCTAATACCGCAAAACTGTTTATATAAATTCCTGTAATATCGGTAGTTTTTAAAAATCGTAGGAATTTTTTGATTTCCGGTAATTCTTCTTCTGTTATATCGTGTTTGAAATTAATAAAAAATTTTGCATTACAACTTTTAGCTGCCTGTAAAAATACATTAACCAACTCAAAATTGCCGTTCATAAATCTATCGTAGTAGCAGTAAAATCTGCGACAATGCGTATTTCTACAGAAAACAGGAATGTCTTCGGGTTGTTTTACCGGCGAAATAATTTTAATCTCATTCATAAATAAATTATATCTTTTAAACGGCTTTTATAAAATTTATTTTAACATTTCTTAATATATTATAAAAAAGAGGCAATTATGAAATAATAAAATACTTTATTTATATATAGGAAATACCTGAAATATTAATTTTAGGGTAAGGATGATTCAAACAATAGGATAATAGTCAAAATCTAAGGGAGGATACTCTATATGGGTATAGGCGCAGAAGATTACATCGATAGGATGTTAGTACAAAAGTATCAGGAAGAAAAAGTTGATAACCACGATAATACCGAATCAATGGTTGATCCTGAAAAAATGTTGGGTGCAATGAATGATTATGCTTCAACATTAAAAAATATGGTTGAGTTAAGACAGAGGCTGAATATTGCCTGCTATGCAATAAATGCACGAACAGCGAGATATCAGCGTTCGCTCGGTCAAAGATAAAAGTTTCCTCTCCTTAAATTTTTTGGTAAAATGAAGAAACCAAAGAATTAAGGAGACGCAAATGGGAAAAATCATCCTTGGCTCTTCATCTCCAAGAAGAGCAAGTATTTTGAAAACAATGAAATTGGATTTTGACGTAATACCGTCTGAATATGATGAACCTCATACCCAGACGGTTTTCTCTTACGAATTTGTAGAAAGTCTTGCATATAATAAGGCGCTTGATGTTGCGAAAAAATTAAATAAAAAAGGCATTGATACTCAGGTTTTAGGGGCTGATACGATAGTTGTTCTCGATAATAAAATTTTAGGTAAACCAAAAGATTATCAGGACGCTTTTGTCACCTTAAAAATGCTTTCCGGAAAGACTCATTTTGTTGTAACATCTGTTGCTGTTGTAAATTCAAAAACACTTGAATATAAAATTAAATCAGACACGACTTATGTAACTTTTGAGAATTTGACCGAAGAACAAATCAAATTTTATCTTGATAATTTCAAACCGTTTGATAAAGCAGGCAGTTACGGAATACAGGAGTTGCCTGATGGGTATGTAAAATCGGTTGACGGACAAATCGATAATGTTATCGGTTTGCCGTCAAAAGTTGTGGAAGAACTTTTGGCACAAGTATAAATTTACATGTGCCAAAGTTCTTTTTATATGGTGAACGCAGAAAAATTAGACCATACCTTCTTTTACGGCTTTTACTGCCGCCTGAACCCTGTCGTTAACACACATTTTTTGCAGAATCGAACAAACATGTGCTTTTGCGGTGTGAACGCTTACTATAAGTTCTTTTGCAATTTCTGTGTTACTTTTACCGTCAACAAGGTGTTTTAAAACTTCGTGTTCTCGTTCTGTCAGCGGAACTTTAATTTCTGAGGCGCAGTTTTCTCCGACGATCGCCGCATCATCAGTTTTTGGAATAGATTTTAACGCAAGCCCTGCGACCATCGGGTCTATCCAGCAGACACCTTCATTGACATCTCTTATTACATTTGCAAGTTTTTCAGGGTCAATATCTTTCAGGCAGTACGCATTAGCTCCGGAACTCAATGCCCCGACAACCTCCTGTTGTCTGTCGTGAGATGTCAAGGCAATAATTTTTACATCCTTATCAGATTCTCTTATTTTTAAAATTGCCTGTATTCCGTTCATTCCGGGAAGTCCCAAATCCATAAGAATTACATCAGGTTTTGTTCTTTCAATTTGCCTTAATCCCTGTATAGCATCTTCTGATTCTGCTACAACATCAATGTCGGGGTTTGAATTAAGTGCGCACCTTAATCCGACTCTTGTCAGTTTAAAATCCTCAACAATAACTACTTTAATGCATTTTTCTTTAATCATTTTGTTTCTCTCCCTTTAAAAAAAATAATTAGTGTATCTTATACATTTAACGGATTACTTCTAATGTATTACATCACAATATTAAAACTATTACCCGACAGGATAATAGTTTTGGTATTTCAATAAATGTGCTATAATTCATTTGTTCGGAGGTTATTATGAAAGTAAATAATTTAGGACTTATATCAATAGTCTCGCTTGTTTTGGCACTCGGAATATTAGCGGGTTATTACGGTAAAAATGTATTTCCGTCAAAAACTAAACCTCAGGTTGAACAAAAAACATTTGTAAAACCTCAAAATTTGCCCGTAAAAACTGCGGATGTGCAAAGCGTTCAGATAGATTTGCAAACTGATAATTCAGTTAAAAAATCTGTTACTGTTAGCGCCCCTGCACCTGCTACGCCAAAGGCTGTTCCACTCACCCCAAGCAGAGCATTTTCAAAATACACTAACTATATAGAATATTGTGTGCGCAGAAATTGGCGTAAAGTTGAAAAAGATGTCAATAATGATTTTATAATGAATTTCAATTTGGGCAAAGACGGTAAAATAATTTCGTATGGTGTTTTGCGTTCATCCGGGAATCAGGATTTTGATAACAAAGCAATAAAAGCGGTTCTTGACAGTGTGCCGTTTGAACCTTTCTTGCCTAAGATGGAAAAAGATATAATAGGTTATCAGATTCATTTCAGAGGAAATGATATGAATCTTGCTTCTTATGCTACCCCGCCGCAGTTGCCAAATCTTGTAAACTACAAGTTTATAGGTAAAAATCCGATAAAAATTGAAGATGCAAAAGATGTCAGAACAATGAGTTCTTTCCCTGCCAATTTCTCGCGTATAAATGTTGCGCTGCTGGTTCAGCGGAATTGGAATCCGCCTTTAAAAGAGGATAGTTCGGTTCATATCAGGTATGAATTGAATGAAAAAGGTAATGTTGTAAACGCTCAGGTTGTAAGTTCAAACGGCTCTAAAGAAGCCGTTGAGGCGGCTTTAAATGCTATCTGGAGTATAAAAGGCGTAAAAGTACCGGTCAGGCATGTTACAGGATTAAATTATTGGTTCTATGTTGAACCGTACAGATGGTAAGGTTATTATAAAATGCAGAGTGTTTTAAAAGTTGTTAAACTTGTTAATATGAAATTATTTTATTATTATAATTTTTAATAACAGTATGGAAATAAGGGAAATATAAAATGCGTGTATTACCAATATGTCAGCATAATCAAAGTTTTGGTATGAATTTTAAACTATCAAAAAAGACAATTAATGCTTTGGAAGTTTCAACCGGGCTTACTTATGAAGAAATGACGACCTTACCTGTGGATGTAACAACTAAATTGATGAAAGAACGCGGGACATTGAAAGAACCGAGTAAAATAAAATCGTGGTTTACGCAGAAATATAAAGAATTAGGTGAAAAATTTGGTCTGTTAGAAAAACAAATTAATATATATACAGATATTGATTAAGTAAAAAGCTTGTAGGTTGGGCATACCTGCCCAACAGTAACTTTAGCTGTTTTTATATTTTACTTGAAACTTGAGCTGACAACTTTCAATTATCCAATATTCATTCGCTTTGATATTTGAATAATCCCTCGCAATAACTTTTTCGTGGTGTCGTCTTGCTCTTTTGATTTCTTCTGCTGAATATTCTTTTTTTAATAATCTATCAAAAGTCTTATCGCATGGAAAGTTCGCAGTTTTTATTTTATCTTTTTGTTTTGCATAATTAAGGGTTTGCATCCAACAATCAATTGCTGATGGTGCTGCAGGTTTCATATAAAGGTTTTTATAATACTCATAATATTCAGGTTTTACACGGTATTCCTCTTCCTTAAAACCTTTCTTCGATAAAAGTGCATCTTCGCCGAACTGTTCATATTTAACCCTAGCTTTGCATAAAGCAGAATAACTTGATTTTTTATCAGGGTGTTTTTCGTTCCAATCTTTTAGAAATTCAACGATTTCTTTATGCTTCATCCCTTCTGTCTTTTCTATTAACTCAACATATTTTTTAGCTTGTTTCTTTGCCCATGCCGGAGATTCCTTATAGAATTTAGAATGTTGCACATTTATTTTTATGCCGTTGTATCTGTTTTTGGCAGCTTCCGGAAGTGAATCAAGGTTTATTAAATAGTTTTTATATTTACCTTTCTTATCATAAGTACAAGAATATTCACCACGTTTACATTTGCGTCTGACAGTTTCTTTGACTTCACCTGTTAGATTACAAACTTCATCCATACTCAGCCAAATAATTTCTGCCATTCTTACTCCTTTAAAATCCTAATTTTAGGGTATTTTAGAGTATATCACTAAGCCCGACAACAAGATATTACCCAACCGGCTATATATCATTTAACAAATGAACACACTTAGACACAGAACTTAAAAGTTTAATATCATTTAGTTTGAGAGTAGATTATCAAAGAGTTTTGAAATTTATATCATGGATTTTTGAAGTTTTTCCGACTTTTTGTTTAACAGTTTGAGATCATTCTCATTTTGTGTCTGAGAATTATCAAACTAAGTGTCTATGTACAATTTTCGTCCTAATAACCGGACATTTCGGACTTTTCAAAACCCCGACTCTCAAACTGAGGGAAGCGGGTAAAACTCAAACACAAAGCCAGACATGGCGATTAAGAAAAGCAAAAATTAATTTCAAAAGTGTCCGAAAAACCATAGTTTGAAAGGTGCAATTATCCGTTCAAAATATAGTTACGTATAAACTGCACCTTACAAACTAATGGTGCTATTAATTTATTCCTAAATTACTTTTGTAAAAGCTTTCGATTTTATCAAACGGAATTGCGTTTTTATCTCCGCCGTCATACAAATCTACGTGGTTTGCACCTTTTATTATCAACAGTTCTTTATTGTCGCCTTTTAGCTTTTTAAAAGCATCTTCGCCAAAATATCTTGAGTGGGCTTTTTCTCCATGCACAACCAAAACAGCACTTCTGATTTCAGGTGAATATTGCAAAATCGGCTGATTTATTAAAGACAATGAAGATGTCATATTCCATTTGCCGTTTGAATTGATTGAGCGAGCGTGAAATCCTCTTTTCGTCTTATAATATCCCCAATAATCTTTTACAAACTGAGGTTCATTACCTGTCAATTCCTCAGGCAGTCCGTCTGCTCCAAGGTATTTACCCATTTTAAAATCTTGTGTTCTTTGTTTGTTTAATGCCTGTTTCATCTCATATCTTGCATTTTCATCAACCGAATCATTATATCCTTTTGCAGATACTCTTGTCATATCATACATTGTAACAGCAGTTGTTGCCTTAATTCTTGTATCAATCGCTGCGGCATTTATTGCAAAGCCGCCAAATCCACAAATTCCCAAAATGCCTATTTTATCAGAATCTACGTTTTTATAGTTGCTCAGAAAATCAACCGCAGCTGAAAAATCCTCGGTATTTATATCAGGACTTGCAACATTTCTTGGCGATCCTGAGCTTTCTCCTGTATAACTCGGGTCAAAGGCTAAAGTTACAAATCCGCGTTGCGCCAAAGTTAGAGCATACAATCCCGATGATTGTTCTTTAACTGCTCCAAAAGGTCCTGAGATTGCAATCGCAGGCAGTCTGTCATTTTTCATCATTGTCTTTGGAGTGTATAAATCTCCGACAAGTGTGATTCCAAATCTGTTTTTAAATGAAACTTTTTGCACATCTACTTTATCAGATTTTGCAAAGACCTTATCCCATTTATTATTTAAGCATTTTGCGCTGCTAATTAAGTTCCAGCCTGTTAAAATGAGTAAAGCCGTACTCAATAATAATATCTTTTTAAGCATATTTAATTTCCTCCCTATTGCTTCTTAAAAGCGGCTTTTGCGCAGCCGCAAATCGTGCCATAGCGTAATACATCATCCCGCCCATGGCTTCTCCTGTCGCAAGCTGTGCAATTTGTTTTTCTAACTCGGTTCCTTTTGTTTGTCCGTAAATACTCATCTTCTCTCCTTATTTTTCATATTAACAGCTTAATATAAACATACACAGGTCTCAATGTGGATTTATATCAGAATATAGCGCAAATTCCAAACAACAGCGAAAATCCTATAAGCATCATTACCGGAGTATCCATCGAATGAGGAGCAAAAGCCTCAGATAATGTCATTACAGGCGGGAATAATATAATTGCCGCCCAAAACTCTTTTGCATTTGCAAACTGATCTTTGAAGATTATCAAAAATACAAGTGCAGCAATATATACACACGCACTTCCCGCATAAGATCTTACATATCTGTTTTTTTAATTCCATGACGGCACAACATTCCGCCGCCTAATGCTAATATCATCATTACAAGCAGTTTTATGCCTGATCTCAAGAAAAACCCTTTTGCCTCAAAAAGGCTCGGATCAAAAATTATGGTCGCACACAGCAGAATTGTAAATAAAACAATCCACAGTATTAAAAATGCCAAGTCAAACGTCTGTGTCCATTTTTTGTCATAATTTCCCGCAGAATCTCCAGGCATTAATATATTATTTTGCATAAAACATCCTTATTAATTTAATATCTGAACTTTATTATAATATAATATAAACTTTTCTCACGGATGTAAATATTTTACAATGCAACAATACATTTGAACCTGCGTCTTAACTCCGGTGTTAATACATTTTTGCATAATGTTTTTTATATATTTGTTTTTATAATCAGGTTTATGGTATTCAAAATAAAATCCGTCTAAATATGCTCTTACAACGTCATCGCCTGCACTCTCGCCAAAATCTCCCGCAAATTTATCCACGCTTTCAATTGTGTCAAATTTAATATTGCGCAGCGCTTCTTTAATTTTATTATGTTTTGATTTTATAATTGATAATTTTTTATCTGACATATAAAATTTCACATATCCTGACTTTTCGGTTAAATAAAGATAGTTTTTCGACTCAGCCAGCGGATTTAAGCTTTCGATGTATCCGAGCGGATATACAAAACCGTTTTGCGCAAAATAATAAAACAAACCGTGATATGCAGAATTATCTTTTGTAACCTTATCTGTAATAATTAAAATACGATTTTTGATTTGTTAATTTTTACTGTTGTGTAATAGTAATCTTTCGGATATTCGCTCAGAATAACAGAATAATCAAAATAATCTTTTTGAGGATTATATTTATCTTTAAGCGGAATTTTGTTTTCCTGCGCAAAGACACCAAAATTTACAAAAAGCAGCAAAAATAATCCAAGAGTAAATACTTTTTTCATAATTTATCGCCGATAAAACTTTTAGATTTCGTTTAAAAATTTCATGAAATTTTGCTTATTTTCCAAAGCTGTTGTTGTCGGTCTGCCTAAATCATCTCTTGCTCCGATTGTAGCTTTAATTTCCAAGAAACATAATTCACGTTTTTCTTTTATAATATCTAATTCTTTATCCAGAGCATCAAAATTATCGACACATGCGGTGTATTTGTAACCGCAGGCTTTTGCAATTTGGCATAAGTTTATTTTTGATGCAACGGTTGGTATTCCGCCGACAGTTTCGTGAGCACCGTTATTTATCACGATATGTGCAAAATTTTCGGGTGAATTTGCTCCGATAACCGCCATTGAACCCATATGCATCAGCATCGCACCATCACCGTCAATACACCATATTTTTTGTTCGGGTTTTTGAAAGGCAATGCCGAGCGCAATTGATGATGAATGACCCATTGAACCAACCGTTAAAAAATCATATTTGTGAGATTGATTATTTCTTTCTCTAATTTCAAAAAGTTCACGGCTCGCTTTGCCGGTAGTTGAAACAATCGGAGCTTCTTTTGTTACCGATACAATATGTTCAATTATATCTTCCCGCTTCATAGTGTTGTTGTTTGAATACACAACCTTTTCATCATAAGATAATGCACCTTTTTTAACAACAAAAGCAACACTTTTGCCTGATGATAATATTTTATTAAAATTATCCATAACATTTTTAATTTCATCTTCTGTGGTTTCTTTTGTAATTACAAAAGCTTCAATATCCATATCTTCAAGCAATTTTAATGTCACTTTGCCCTGATATATGTGCTGAGGCTCATCATGCACATCAGGTTCTCCGCGCCATCCTATTATAAAAATTTCAGGAATTGCATAAACTTCCGGACTTAATAACGAAGCAACCGGATTTATAATATTCCCTTCTCCGCTGTTTTGCATATATACAACGGGAATTTTCCCTGTCGCAAGATGATATCCTGCAGCAATAGCGGAGCAATTACCTTCATTTGCAGCAATAATATGATGCTGCGAATTTGTGCCATAGTTATTTATAAGCCAATTGCAAAGCGGTTTTAGCTGAGAATCAGGAACTCCTGTATAAAAATCAGCGCCAATTATATCAATTAAATGTTCTACTTTCATTTTTCACCTTCTCATTTACTGAATTTAATTCTTCTACTGTGTCAATTTCGGTTATTTGTTCGGAATTGACAGGATTTATACGTAATTTTAATTTATCCAAATTGTTGTTTACAACATCATCCCAAAACATAGTTTCGTAACCTGCTTTATTATACTGATTTTCAATTGCATCAGCCAAAATTTTGCCATCCTGCAATGTAAAGTAGGATAAACCTACCATATTGTAGCAATTTGTTCCGAATTTTCCGACTCTTTTTATATAATCCTGAGTGTCCAATTCAAACACCCAATCATCAGAAGCCCCTTCGACATATTTCCCGAAATAGCAGGAAAACTTTGGCGTTGTTTTAAAGATATCCGAATCTGAAATATACAAATCTGCCTCACATATATAGCAATCAGATTCTCTCAGCTTATTTTGGGCATAATATATTGAAGAAATATTATTAATCGTATTATAATCAGGGTTTTTAATAATCTCGATATTTGTATATTTCGATTTCAGGTAATCAAATTGTTCTCCCAAATATCCTACAACAATATATATTTTATTGATATTAACCTTTTGTAACGCCTCAATAACCGTTTCAATCATCGGTTTGTCTCCGATTTTTATTAACGGTTTAGGTGTTGTATCGGTCAGCGGGCGCATCCTTGTGCCGAGTCCTGATGCCATAAGTATTGCGTTAGTCATGATTTGTCACCTATATTTGGTCTATCAAAGATATAATTTGTTTTATCGGCATAAGTCTGTCATCGACTTCTTTTGCTCTGTGATATTTCAAAATATCTTTTGCTGTATCTTCCATTGCAGGGAAAGCGCTTCTTGTTAATTGGTTTGCATATATTACAATATTAACCCCGTGAGAAGCCAATTCAGCCTCTGTTATTGTGTTAAAAGATGACGGAACAACAACAATCGGAGTTGTTGTATTTTCCTGTCTGAATTTATCACAAAATTCTAAAATTTCTGCAGGATCTTTTTTACGTGAATGTATCATTATTCCGTCAGCACCTGCTTTTACAAAGGCTCTTGCTCTTGTCAGCGCATCTTCCATACCCTGCTCAAGAATAAGACTTTCAATTCTTGCAATAACCATAAAATCATCTGTAATTTGAACTTTTTTTGCGGTTGCAATTTTTTCGCAAAAATGCTCGATTGTATCCTGAGTTTGTTTTACTTCTGTACCAAACAAGGAATTCTTTTTTAATCCGATTTTATCTTCAATTATTACTGCGGAAACACCCATTCTTTCAAGTGTTCTTACGGTATAGACAAAATGTTCGATAAGTCCGCCGGTATCACCGTCAAATATTATAGGCTTTGTTGTTACTTCCATTACATCCGATATTGTTCTGAAGCGGGAAGTCATATCAACAAGTTCGATATCAGGTTTTCCTTTTGCAGTCGAATCACAAAGTGATGATATCCACATTGCATCAAATTGGTCAATTTCACCGTTATTTTCAACTATTGTCTTTTCGGCAATTAATCCTGTTAAACCCGAATGTACTTCTATTGTTTTTACGACATCACGCAGATTTATAAGCTCACGAAGTCGTTTTCTTCTGTATTCGGGCATCCCGCGTCTTAATTCATATTTTTCATCAAGCAGATTGATTCCTTCTGTTTTTGTATAAGGAACATCTATAACCTGTCCGCCCGTTTTTTCCATAAGCTCAACAACATTATCACGAATAGTTTTCATAGGGCCTGTCAGCCAGTTATCTCCGTGAATTATATAATCAGGCTTAATTTCTTCTACGATTTTATCATATCTGATGTCTTCCTGTACCACTACTTTGGAGACACCTTTGATGTTTTTTACCAAATCAAACCTTTCCTCAAAAGATATTGTAGGAAATTTATTAAAACGAATCATAGCCTTATCGCTTAAAACTCCGACAATAACTTCGCCGTACTTTTGAGCTTCTTTAATTATATTTAGATGACCGTCATGTATAAAATCCGTACAAAAACAAGTATAAATTTTTTTCATCTGATTCCCCTTTATTTTTTATAAACAACCGGTATTGCCACATTGTAATGTTCTAATGCCTGTTTAAACACTACAAAGAAATCTTCGATATCCTTAACATCAATTGCTCCTAATGAACATAATCTGAAAGTATTTGTCGTTGAAATTTTTCCCGGATATATCGTAAATCCTCTTTCATAGCAATAATCATGAACTTTTTTAAAATCCCAATTCTTATCATCAGGATAAATCGCAGATACAACCAAACCTGCCTGCCATTCTTTCTTTATTACATTTTTAAAGCCTAATTCATCAAGTCCCTTATGTATTGCTTCAAAGGTTCTCAAATGTCTTTGCCATTTTGCCTGTTCCCCTTCTTCAAAATATTCTTTTAATGCCTGAACGGCTGAATATACTGTCTGGACAGGCGGTGTAAAGTGCATTTCGCCTGTTTTTTCAAAATATTCATATTGCAAATATAAATTACAATAATATGAACGTTTCGGATAATCTTTTGATTTTTCAATAATTTCCCTGTTACCGATAATAAATGATAAGCCTGCCATAGCCATAAGACCTTTTTGAGCTGACGCCATACAAAAATCTATATTATCCGCGTCCATATCAATAGGTCGCATTGCAAGAGTTGATGTTGTATCAACTACAAAAACAGCACCATATTTGTGTGCTAACTCTCCGATTTTTTCTATCGGATTTAAAATTCCTGTTCCTGTTTCATTGTGAGTCGTATAAACAAGTGCGATATCCTTGTTTTCCTTTAAAGTTTTTTCAACAAGCTCCAAATCAGGCAGCTTATCTACATCAAATTTCAAATTTATATGATTTAATCCGTAATATTCACAAATTTCAACAGCACGAGAGCTGTATGCACCGTTATTTATAACCAAAACTTTTTTGCCTGCGGGAAGTAATGAATTTAAACAAATATCAATATTTATTGTTCCCGAACCGCAAAATAATACGGAGGTATATTTATCCGGTGAAGCATGTACAACCTTTAACAAATCTTTGCGAAAAGTTCGCATAATAGATGCAAATTCTTCTTCTCTTGGGCAAATATCAGGTACTACCTGAGCAAATTTAACACTGTCGGTTGTGGTTGCCGGCCCCGGATTTAATAACACATTTCGTTTAACTTTTTCCATATATAAATTTCCTTATAATCTGTCTTTAACATCTGAAATAAAATCGTCCAAAATTTTTGCATCTTCGCCCTGAAAACCCTCGGAATTTGTATGCCGCGGATAACAATCTTCAGGCAGGGCTCATATAATCCCCGTATAATTGGGTTAAAAATTCGTGCATCTGATTAGGGAATGCCATTTTGTAACCTTCATATTCAATTGTTCCTAACGGAAAAATTGTTTCATAATCGTACAAATACACTTTTTCAATATGCGGAGCATCCATGCCGAAAACTAATGACGGATGTTCTTCCGGCTTTGGCACATTGCCTTTTAAAATAAAATTATCTCTTATCTTCAAAAATCTTTTTATCATTTTGTCGGGGAAATGTATGTATATCGGAGATAAAAGGCTAAACCACGGCTTGTGTACACGCATATACTTCTTTATCTCATAAGTTATTTTTACTTTTTCATCAAAAGTTGTTTTTTTATAGTAATAATCATACGGAAAAACTTCTATTTCTATATTTTCAAGAACTTTATGCTTAATCTTCAGGTAACATTTATTTTTTCCGTTATTGCGAAAATCTACAAATATATCATCGTGATTGGGAATACCATCTTTAAAAAGTGCTATGAATTTGTCATAATCCTCACGTAACATTCCCAAATCAACGTCATCATCCCAAGGAATAAAGCCCTTATGCCTGAAAGCTCCCAAAGCATTACCGCAATCAAGCCAATATTTAAGTCCGTTTTGCTCACACAATTCACTGAAAATATGAGTTATTTTTAAATTGGCAAGCTGAGTTTTTCTTAATGCGCCTGTTGCTCGTGGAATTTCCGTTATCGGGCAATCATATTTATAAAATTGTTTTGCGGAATTTTTTACCCACGGCTTCATAAATTGTATTTTTAAACCTAAAATATAGATAATTATTCTGTTTGAACTTTTCCAGTCTAATGAAAAAATCTTTTTAAATACATCTTTTTTCATATATGCTCTCAAAAAATTAAATTCCTAATCTGCTTTTATGATACATCAAGAACGCTCAAATGTAAATTGAAATAAGGTAATTATATAGAATTTATCACTAAAATACCTTTAAAATTAACTATACTGTCATCCTGAACTTGTTTCAGGATCTGTCGTTTAATCAAAATGAACAGACCCTGAAATAAATTCAGGGTGACATTTCCCACTGTCTTTTATTGTAACTCATATACCTTTTCATAAAATAAAATTATAAAAATTCCTAAAATTTATCAGCCAAATCCGAAATATAATCATCTATTAATTGTCCCATTTTTCCTTCAAACGCTCCTGTGCTTACATGACGTGAATAGCAATCCTGCGGCAAAACCATGTAATCACCGTATATTTGAGTCAGAAACTCATGTATCTTATTCGGGCAGCTTAATTCATATCCCTCATAATTGATTGTACTCAGCGGAAAAATTATATCATAATCATATAAATACGGATTTATCGAATGCGGATAATCAATTCCGAATATAATTGACGGTTGATTTTGCGGATTGGCAACATTGCCTTTTAATATAACTTCATCTCTGAACTTAAAAATACGCTTTCTCATCAAATCCGGACAATGCAGATAAATTGGTTGTAAAAGTTTGAAGAAAAATCTTTTTTGGTATAAAGTTCTGTTAATTTCACTTGTTATTTCAAGTTTTTCTTGTGCAGTAGTCTGTTTATAAAAATAATCATACGGGAAAATGTCTATGGCGATATTGGTAAGAGTTTTGTGTTTAATCTTTAAAAAACACTTGTTCCTTCCGTTATTGTCAAAATCAAGATACAATTCGTCATGATTTGGGATTCCGTCCTTATAAAGTTCAATAAATTTTTCATAATCATCTCTCATCATACCCAAATCAATATCGTCATCCCACGGGATGTAACCTTTGTGTCTGACTGCGCCTAAAGCATTTCCGTAATCAAGCCAATATTTAAGTCCGTTTTCTTCGCATAATTTTTTAAAAATAAGAGTTATTTTAAGATTAGCAAGCTGAATTTTTCGCAAAACCCCTTCAGCTTTTGGAATTTCGGTTATCGGACAATTAAATTCCGAATATTTGGCAGCGGAATTTTTGACATTTGGTTTCAAAAATCTTATCCTTATTCCGAGTATATAGATAATAATTCTGTTTGTACTTTTCCAATCGACAGAAAAAATATATTTTAAAAAGTTCCCCTTCATAGCTCTCTGCTTCAAATAGTGTACATATGTTCCTTTCGAGATGATACAATAAACCGTTATTAATGTAAACTTATTTGTGCAAAAAGTTTTATGTAAAATTATCGACTGTTATTTTTAATGTGCTTTAATTTTTTTATGCAGACATTTATCTTTGGTATTTTAATTTTAATAGTCGGTTATATTTTTATTCAAAATATATTAACAATCTGTTCTCGCCTGACGACAGAGAAACTCCTGCTATAAAGGATTATGACGGGGTTGATTTTGTACCGATTTCTAAAAACAGAAATTCTCTTATTCACCTGCTGAATATTGCAGGCATGGGACCTATAATTGGCGCAGTTCAGGGGATTTTGTTCGGGTCTGTTGCATTTATTTTAATACCGGTGGAATGTGTTTTTGCAGGAGCTGTTCATGACTATTTTGCTGGGATGCTTTCCATGCGCAATGACGGTGCGCAAATAACAGGGCTTATTAACAAATATCTCGGACGTGGTGCATTTAAAATCTTTATGGTTATTGTATCGGTAATGTTGCTTTTACTTGCAACAGTTTTTGTTTATACTTCAGGCGATTTATTTGTTGAAAGATTTTTTGGTATAAAAGATTTTGCCATATCTAATCCGATAGTCTTAGCTGCTTATTTGGTAATCTTGTTATATTTTATTGTTGCAACATTATTTCCGATAGATAAAATTATCGGTAAATTTTACCCGATTCTCGGCTTGACGTTAATTCTCGGAACAGGCTTGGTACTTGCAGGATTTTTTATAAAGGGTGTTAATTTACAAAACTTCGACTTAGCAAATTATAATTTGCATCCAAATCATTTGCCGCTTCTTCCAATGTTTTTTATGACGGTAAGCTGCGGACTTTTATCAGGGTTTCACTCAACTCAGGCAACAATCTCAACTTCCGATTTTGGGAATGGGCGGAATTTCAAATTGGCAGGATGCTGTTCAGTATATTGCAGCAGGTTCTGATGTTGTACAAATATGTACTGAGGTGAACGGATACGGTATTATTGATAAGCTAAAATCAGGTCTGCTTAATTATCTTGAAGAAAAAAATATGAATTCCTTATCCGATTTAAAAAATATCGTAATAAATAAAATAGTACCTCACAAAGATTTGAATATAAACTATCAGATGAAACCGCAAATAGATACTGACAAATGTGTTTTGTGCCGGGGTGAAGTCAAAACAGGCGAGTTTTCTTTTGGATATTGGGGACGCGACGATGCAGAATTTTTATAAACATTTTCGGCAAATGATTTATGAACGGCAATTGAACGCCCTTAAAACACACTTTGAACAAAAACCGAAAACTGCCAAGATGCGGAGATTTTACGATATACCTGTTTATTTTTATCTGTATGACGGCGAACTTTTTGTAGTCGATAAACCGCTAAAAACAAAACGAAAGAAGCTGCCGCACACAAAAGAAGAATCTATGCGGGTAAAAGTTCTTTACTCCCGCCTCCGCCGCTCAATAAACCACTCCCAAATGAAACAAAACCTCGCACAACATGTGGCTGAGCATATTTTGAGGTATGGGAAAGATTTTAAATGTTCATTACATAATATCTTTTAGTGTCTTGTTACATTTTTTTCGTTTTTCAGCTCCTCCAGGACAATCATGTCCAAAGATCTTGCACGAAGCATCATCGGGAGGATTTTTTAATGGTTGGAATTCAATACAATGTTCCCACTCACATATAAAGCCTTGCTTTTCATAATCCTGATTTTCCTTAAAATCAGGAACGTAACCAATAGGGAAACTATATATTAATCTTTCTGCAAGTTCAATGATTTGTTTTGCATCATCATACGAAATATTTTTGCCATGAATTACTTTATTTGCAACATTTATTATTTCTTCAAGTGCGTCTACTTGATATTGTTTTATTATCCCATTTTCTTCTAACGCTTTTATAACCGCTTTTAATGAATACTTATTACTAGCATCTATAGCTAAATTTTCGCAAAAGTTTCTTAATGACTTTTCAAAGCCTATTCTCAAAGATGCAATAGCCAATGTAGGGTCTTTTTCTAATAGTTCTTGGCTCTGTTCGACTATATATGACATAGGATGCTGAAAATTTGTACTATCTTTGTCTTTATCGGAAGATTCTTCTTCTAATGCTTTATTAGTAAGTTGTTCTATCTTTTCAATTGATTTTCTGAAATAAAATTTATTTCCAAATATATTTAGAGATTCTATATATTTTGAAATAAAGGGAATTGTTAAGAAAATAGTTAATACAAAAGTATATTTATCAATTGATATGACATTAAAAATTGATAAAAATAGGATTAGAATAAATAAAGCAAATGAAGAATAACTAATTATTTTTTCCATGCAAAAATATTAACATAAAAATGAATTGCACAGAAATATATTCATAATAATACAAAGCATTTCCGACTAGCTTCCGAGTTCTGGAGTAGGTAATTTCAAAACGGACATTTTGTCCGGAAAGTGTCATCGGGGAATGTAGCGATATATAGATTATAGCGATTTGGGTGGATTTATTGTGGAAAGTTACCGCCAAATAAGTGACAATAAAGTGACTTTCTGAGTAGTTTCAGTCAACCACTCGGAAGATGATGTAATTCAAACATAAAGCCGAAAGGTGGCAGAAAAATATTTTTTCAAATGTCCCATTAAAACCCAGAGAGTATCATGAGTATCTATATACACAAACTCTTAAAACTGCCTGGGTTGTCTTGCTGCGCTCGCATTAAACGCGCCTACGTGTTTTGCTTCAAAGAACTCCGTTCTTTTTGCAAAAACACTTCGCACTCTGCTCGCTTGCGCTGAACCCGAACCTGTGAAGTCTTAAAATACTTGCTATGTCACTATTCATCTTAACTCTCTTTTTTAACAAGTCAAGTCTATCAAGCAATAATATTGCACATTTCAGACATATTTTTTAACATGAGCTGAAAACGAACCGATGACAAAATTTTAATTCGAAATTCGTTTAATATGGAGTGTAACTCCGGATTAAACGAAAACAGATTTTTTTTACAGACTTTTACTTAATTAATACGCTTGGGTTGGATATTCGGTTTGTTTCATATGTCCGATATTTGTTTACTATATATTCTCAATTTCTGTAAAATCAACTCCGCCCAATGCTTGATAAAGATTGATTGCAGAAATTATCTCATTGATTTTTGCGGAAACTGTTTGCATTTTAGAAATTATAAGTTTTTGTTTCTGAAACATTATGTCTAAATTATCAGCCGTTCCGGCGTCTTCTCTAATAATAGTATATTTCATCTCTTTTTCATCTTTATTTAATCTATCATCAACAACAGTTTTAATATTTTCCGCTGTTTTCATTGAATACAATGCATGAAGTATTTTTAGAATTGATTGATAAGTTGCCTGATCCTGACAAAGGTTTATTTGAAGAAATTAAGAAGGCAGTTAAAGAAATACGGCTTATGAAATCTGATTACGAAGAAGTAAGTCTGGAAGAAACTAAAAAACAGATATCAAGGCTTCAAACAAGATTGGATAATTTATATACGGATAAATTAGATGGAAATATAACCCAAGAAGAATGGTTGCAAAAACATAATCAATGGCATGACGAATGAAAATGTGCTTGTGTTTTGACAAATTTTAATCAAGTTATGACAATTAATCAGATGGTTCAATGTAGTAATACACTATGTTTTCCATATTTTTATCAACTCCTATTCCTGTGAAATACGGGAAATATGTTTTATAATAATATTCATTATCTGCATTTTTTAACACGTAAAAAGTTAAATCTTCTTTAGAAATTCCTACTGTTTCAGTTGGCATATTATAAATATTTTGAACTGTACCAACCGGTGTTTTTGCGTTTAAAAAAGTATGCGAATGTAGTTCTTTTTGGATATAAGATTTATCCGTTGTAAGTCTTAAAATTACGAGTTCCCCTTGCCCTTCATAATCCGCAGGATAACAATACAGATATGATTTAGCGCCAGTAGGTATAGCTTTAGGGAAATGACGAATTTTATCTTTGTTTAGAACTAATTCAAGACATTTTTCATAATCTTTTATTTTTGATACAGGTTCTGTATTTAGTATTAGAAATAAAGCAATGCCTGTTACTGCGATAAATATAGCTATGCCAATAATTGCACTTAATAAAATTTTCAATGCCAATTTTATTTTTGAGTTCATATTAATTTATTGTCCTTTGATTTAGAGTTCAGTGCATTTGGCTTTAATATCAAGAGCAATATCTTTTGCTGGTTTTTCTTTTATCCCGATATTTTTTGCTACTGCTATAATGTCATCTAATGTTGGATTTTTACCTTCGCCATTGATTGTTGTTGCGTGTTCTCCGTTGAATGATGAACTGTAAGTCAAATCATAAGCAGGTGATAAGTGCCATTCTTTTTGACTTTCATCATACAAAAACGAGAAATTCTTAGAATGGTCATCTCTGTTGTGCGCGAAAACATTAAAGCACATAAGTCTATATAACTGCTCAATATCTTGATAATTTTTTGTAAGTTCAAGTGTCAATTTCATCAAAATATTATAATCAAGATTTGGCAGACGGTGACTGGTTTCTAAAAGTCCGCTAACTGATACCATATGGATTTTTCTACCATCTTGGCGGTCAAATCGCTTTATGCCAAAGTATCCTGAACAAATTTTTGATGGGAATAATTTTGTTTCGCTCATTTTAATTCCGCAATCTTTTGCGACAAGTGAATACTTATATTCCTGTTCGCCTATATTTTTAGGATCCTGCGAGGATGGGAATTTAATTATCCAATCCTCTCCGTTTATTTTTGTTAAAATTTTTGGTCTTGCACCGCCTGATGAACCGCCAAGTTTAAAAAGTTCATCCAAGTTATCAGAGCTTTGAGCCTCTAATATTTTTGAACATTCTTGTGCAAGCTTGTCATAATCAGATTCTTCTTGTGGAGTTTCAAATCTGTGTTCAGGCTTATATGTCAAAGCTCCCATACCGCTTTCTTGAACAACAGCAAGACGGTTTAAATTATCAATTTCACTTGGGTTAATTTTGTTTTTAAGTAAAAGGCGGTCAACTAATAATTTTCCCCAACCGTCAGGTAAGCTGTCATTAAACACACCAAATAATCCGTCAAACGGTTCATATTTTGGTAAAAAGACCTTCTTTTGAATTGGTAAACTGAAAGGTGAAATACTAAAACCCGTCGCAAGCCATTCGCTATCATATTCAAAAGCCACAAGCCTATCAGGAGTTTTAGCCAAAGTCCCAACTAATTTATCATTATAAAAAACTTTAAGATATTTATAATTATCCATTAATTACCTCATCAATCGAAGCATAAGTTTTTTGTGTAAATAAATTTTCAAAGTCATTATCTAAATCAAGCGCAATAGCAATTTTTATGAAAGAATGCAAAGATATCTCATACTTAGTTTCAAATCTTTTAATACTGCCATGACTGACACCGGATTTTTGTGCTAAAACCTCTTGCGAAATCTTTAACTTTTTTCTGTGTTCTTTAATTTTATCTGCTAAACTTTTGGCTATTTCATTAGGAGTTTTTTGTTTTAAAAATTGATTATTCATATATAATATATTAACCAATTTTATCAAAAATGTCAATATATAGATAATATATTATCTAATTATAAAACAACATCAAAGTTTTATTGTGATGTATTTTTGTCAACTTTTGACAAAATTTCAATACTTTAGGTATAGTTAGACAGGACAAATTGAAAATATGTAATTGAAAATTTTTAGTCGTTAAGCTATAGTTAGACAGGACAAATTGAAAATATGTAATTGAAAAGTTTTAGTCGTTAAACCCCGGTATATTTACCTTTGAGGCACTTCCCCCATAATGATAACCAATATGTAATTGAAGTCCGTTTTGTCCGGTTTCGATTACATGGATGTCCGGATTAAAATCTTGCAAAATACCGAATATTAGCGTGTTTTCAGTTGTTTTAGCCTATGATTGAAATCGGACATTTCAATTACATATTTTTCTACTTCCGACTTTAACCCGGAAGTGGTCCAAATCTTCTAAAATAGATGACTTCCCCCATTTTAGTGGGAAGTATCTTCCCTCTCAATTTCAATTACATATTTTAAAATTTCAATACTAACTGTAAAATACAACGTATTGTATTAAAACCCTTTAGTCGGAAGCATTTATGACACATTTTTAGTGTTTTTTTAAAATATCTTTAAAAAATAATAAAAAAATAAAAAATGTAATCGAAAATCTCAAAAATATGTAATTGAAATTTGTAATAATTGAACATATATAGACACAAAAAAATACATTTCCCCCTAAATGACTCCCAATTTGAGAACATTTTGTTGAACGACGAATAGCCACAGGTTTTTGTTTTAAAATTAATCCTTTCCTATGTCCATATCTGACACTATGTTTGTTTATAATAAAATTAACATAGGTCAAAATCATGTTTAAAGAGTACACCAAAACCATATTTATACTAATTGGAATACAAGCAAGTGGTAAAACAACCTTTTGCCAAGAGTATTTTTGCGATTTTGACATTGTTAGTCTTGATATTATAAAAACTCGGAAAAGAGAAGATAAAATTATTAATGAGATAATTAATTCAGGTAAAAATCTTGTTATTGATAATACAAACTCAACAATTGAAGAACGCAAAAAATATATTGATATTGCACAACAAAATGGATATAAAACTGTTGGAATATATTTTCGTTCATCCGTTGATGAGTGTTTGAAAAGGAATTCTAAACGGGGAAAGGATGTTCCTTTAAAAGGAATATTGGCTACTGCAAAGAAACTTGAACAACCAAGTTATTCCGAAAATTTTGATGAATTATACTATGTAAAGATAGAGGATAATAAATTTATAGTAAGCAAATGGAATGAAGAACTATGAAATTTGATGACTTTGATGAAAAAATGAGAAAATTTGAACAATCGATAGACCAAACTATTCCACAAGATAGTTATATGGTTGCTCGTCTTGACGGTCGTGGTTTTACAAAACTGACAAAAGAACGTTTAGATTTAAAACGTCCATTTGATGCAAAATTTAGAGACTCAATGATTAAAGCAATTTGTCATCTTATGGAATCGGATTTTGATATTTCATATGCCTATACTGAAAGTGATGAAACTTCTTTATTATTCAATAAAAATACTAATTTATTTAATAAAAAAATTAGGAAATATAATTCTTTATTAGCAGCAGAAGTTAGTGTAAAATTTTCACAACTTATGAATGCTACTGCTATTTTTGATTGTAGAATTATTCCATTGCCTTCACTTGAGGATGTTCAAGATTATTTTTTGTGGAGAATGGAAGATTCTCACAGGAATTCAATTTATGCCCATTGTTACTATAAATTATTGGCAAATGGCAAATCCCCACAAGATGCGACAAATGAATTAAGTGGAAAAATTCTTGATGAAAAAGAGAGTATATTATCAGAATACGGAGTCGAAATAAACAAAATTCCAAAATGGGAGATATACGGTTGCGGAATATATTTTGAAGAAATTGAAAAGGTCGGATTTAATCCAGTTAAAAATATGAATGAAATGACTACTCGTAGAAAATTATGCGTAAATTACGAATTACCACAAGGTGATGAGTATTCAAAAATGATTTCACGTGTTGCAGGAATTTAATATGGATATTTTAGACAGATTAGCAAAATCAAAATTTAGGAGCAGATTCAAACTGCGGACAAAAGAACTTGAATATATTAAGGATAAAGGACTTGATACGATTCATTCTCATGCCTGCGATTTTATTCGTGACAGAGTTGCTCCGGCAGAGCCTGCAAATGACGGTAAACAAACTCCAATGCGAGGACACCCAGTATTTATTGCCCAACACGCAACCGCCACCTGCTGCCGCGGCTGCATCGAAAAATGGCACAAATTCCCTCAACACAGAGAACTTACCCAAACCGAACAAGAATACCTTGTCTCAGTAATTATGGAATGGATAAATTTGGAAATGAAAAAAGGCAAGGCGGCCATTTAGCCGCCTCAAAAATTTTAGTATGGATATTTATTGCCTTTTTGGCGATTTTCCTCCCAATACAACGCCTGTAAGTTTCTTGGAGAATCAGTTCCTCCCTTTGAAACTGGGTGTTTATGATCGATCTCCCAGCCATAATCTCCTTGTGTGCCATAAGAACCATATCGTATCTTATTACCGTAGGCATCTTTTCTCCATACATCTGGATTTTGTCCTTTTATTTCATTTGCGTTATTCCAAGCATCATCTTTTTTTGACATGATTGTTTCCTCATTGTTTGTATTGCTATTTTTCAAATGGACTAACAAAATATTGTTTTTGAAAAATTAGCAAGTATAATTTTATTACGAATTTTTAATTAACGGTGATTTTATGTCCAAATAAAATCACTATTTTTTTGCCCTCCAACCCATTCCCCCTTATTTAATTTGCATGTCTGTATCCTCCACCTATCTAATACACCATGTATTATAGTTGGAGTTGATACTCAACACAATATTATATTAACAAATTTTTACAATCTCTCAAAATAGTGTTTGCTGGCCGCTTGCAGCGATTTTATTTTCATAAAAAGATTGTGTTTCTTCATCAAAATATAACAATTTAAGCTTTTCTAATCTGTTTTTTAATGCAGTAACACTTACATGCCAGTCTTTTGCAATATTATATAAGGTTGGCCAATTATAGTAATCAACATCTTTTAATGTTTCTTTTACCAAGTATTCTGGCATTAAAAGAGCCGCAGCATATTTGTTTGCTTGAATTTCTTTAAAATCTCTGTCGCCGGCCCTACATATCATAGAAACAGGTTTGTTCATTATTCTAAGTTGGTTACTATTATAATCGCAATGTAAATCCCAATGCCCTACTTCGTGAGCTAAAGTAAATTCAAAAGAACCCGGGTACGATTTAAAATATGATATTGCGTTTTCATTTGTATAAATTATTTTATTAGTCTGATCAATTGCTCCCAATATATTTTCATCTTCAAAAAATGTATCTAGAGAATATTCGAGTTGTTTTTCTATAACCATTTCTATTGGAATAGGAAATGAAAGCTGCCAATTAAAATTTTTACTATATTTTGACAGCAATTCAAATGATTTTTGTTCAATTGTGCTATCAGAAATATAGGTCATTTATTTATTCCTTTCGATATCTTCAATTGCTTTAAATAGTTTACGTTTTTGAGTATTTGTAAAGCCACCTATTTGACGCAACATAAATGGAATTTTAGGATCTGATTTTAACACATCTTTATAGTCACTAGGAATTTTATTTGCTAATAATATCAAATGGTCGGCATCTTCACCTAAGAAATTTGCTATTTTTTTTATTGTATCTTCTGCTGGTGGTTCCAATTTCCCATTTTCAATTTTACTTAAATAAGTAAAATCAACACCAAATTTTTTTTAAATATTGTCCAAAATTTTCTTCATCCATAACTAAATACTAAAATAAGTTGAGTAAAATATCAACATGCGCATGATAATTTGTAATATTTATTATCTTTTGATAAATTCAACCCTCGTTTTACAACCGTTCAAAAGATGTTCAAATTCTTTTAATAAAATTTTATAATCTAATATATTAAACAAAAAGATCTTTTATAACTTACATATCAATATTTTCATCTTGTAGATCAGGATTATTATTTATCAGGGTTGATTTCAGAGGTTTTCCCTTTTCATCAAATTCATCAGCTCTTAACATTAAGCGAAGAAGGTCAAAAGTTTTTAAGTTTCTATTTGAATGCCCTACATCTTTTCTTAATGCAAAATAAAAATCCTCAAAGTCTTCAAATTTATGGTCTTTAGCCTTCATCCTTGTTTGCAGTTTATTATATGCTTTTATAACATCGGAACTTCCCCAAAACATTAAATCTTTTGTAAAATCTTTAATAGCATTCTGTAATTCAATTAGTATTTTTTCTCTCTGGTGTTTATTTTTAGTTTTTGAATCTTCTATTATAAATTTATGTTGCGCCATAAAAAATTTTTCATACAGCGCAACTTTTTTTTCTCTAATTTTATTTTCATATTCTTTTTTCTTTTCATAATACCTTGCAAGCATAACAACTCCAACAGATATTATTGCAGGAATAGTTATTTTTAATACTTCTAGTATGTAATTTATAAAATTTAAATTTTTCATAAATAATTAACTAAATAATCCTTCCTTATTCTAAAGCTTTGAATTTAGATATAATACTTATTTTTATTTTATTATACCATAGTCCTATTTTTAAACATGAAAATTCAGTTTGTATGCATCTTGTATCAAAAAGCTTTTTGCCTATTTATAAATATCAGCTAATCTTTCAATATACCAGTTTGAATTCCCAAAATGATTAAAATTCCAATGTAATTCAAAATAAAAATTAAACTCCAAAGAATTGTCATCTTTGAAGTTCCAAGAGTATTTATTTAATTGTGTTCTGCGGTAACTTTCAAATGCATCCTGAATTTCTTTTGCAAACTTTTTCCTAAATTCAGAATACGGAATATCCAACGTTTCTTTGGTTAATTTATTTCTCAAAATCATCTTCAAACCCTCTAATATTATCAAGTTCAATATTATATCTCTTGCCGGTTTTATCTACGCAGGTTGCAAAATCTACAGTTTTATCGGCATATTTGTTTTCCCACAAGCAAATCAACAACCCAATTTCTTGTGTTTTTAAATTCAAAATCTTTGTTCCATATAGTTTGTAATTTTTTTCAACCATAATCTGTTCCTTTCAAGCTACTACATTCATCACTCTTGTAAGCAGAAACATCAACCATATATGTCTAAAACGTATCATTCCGACATAATAATTTTTGAACACCATTTGAACACCGATTAAACTCTTTTTAAACGGCATTTAAATCTTTAACTTCTTTTTCGTGGTCGATAAAGAATGCGTTTAGCACATCCGCATCATTTCTTAAGTGTTTAACTACCGGCGCAAGATTGTAGCATTCTTCAATCTCCGGTTGGTTCGCTACAAAGTAATCAATAACAACCGCTGTGTTATAAATATTCTCCGCCCACTTGCTTAATTGCTTAAACTCCTTGGAAGTAATATTCAATCCGACTTTTTCCATGCGACCTCCTTTATCGTGTCGTATACATCACTCAAAGTCAGAATGAATTCAAGTGTTAATCAATTGTTTCTCTTCAACTGGAATCAGAATTCCTCGCTTTGGATCATGTTGATGAATAAATCTAACTTTTGACATTACTTCGTCTTCGCCAATTATTTCTGTAATATTGTTTATTAACCGATTAAGAGCCTCTTGATTATGGTAATAAATATTAATATTACATTTTTCTCTTGCTTTAAATATGTGTCTTAAAATATTGTGATCTGCTTTGTCCAAAGAATGACCAACTATATGAAAACTAGGAACTATTATTTTCCTTCTGTCATTGAGTTCCTTTAATAATTCCTGATATGCTTCAATCGTACCATATCTATGTCTTTGATTATGCTTTTTGAATACATTAAATTCAACATTAATTTCTTCATTTAAATCATTTGGTAAATTATTATAAAAAGAGTGTGTCCCTAGTATCAAATTACAATTTTCAGTATCCCACACTTTCCCGTGTACATAAATATATCTTGGATTTTCATCTGCATATATGCTATGTGGACTGTATAATTTTGCGTAAGTGTCAGTATAATTAAAATTCAAAACCCTTATTGTTTTTCCTTTTGCCAACGGGAAGTCATATTTTTTATTACCTATGCTAGGTAAAACTTCCGCTAATAAATAATTATTAAATTGATTTGTAAAATCACGCAATTGGTCATATAAAAAATTTATCAGTCCTTTATATGTTTTAAAATAATACCCTACATAATTTACTATATTAGTATTTACACTTGTATATTCTTTTTCATCCGTGGGATATTTATTTTGTGATTGCCTAAATTCGTTTGTAATTCTGCATAAATCAAATTTTTCATCTATAAAATCTTTCTGAAAAGAGTACATTCTTGATATAGATTCCTTTTCATAATTATTCGTCAGACATTTTAAGCTTTCATTTAAGGCCTTAATAACATTGTATATTTCTTCTTCTAGGTCAATCCATTTGTCACCTAGCTTTTGTTGTTTATTTACAAAGTGCCTTAACCATATATTTTCAACATTTTGGTTTTTTCTGCAGTAATTTAAAAAATCTGCATATTTTGTATCTAATTCATGTGCTAAATCAAATCCATTCCCTAAAATCAAAATATCCATAACAATACCTTTAACTTCTAATAGTTATAATTATGCTAATAGCAATTCTTCAACTTTTTGTTTTTGTTGAATGCTTTCTATAAATTCATTAATGTCTAATGGTATAATATCTAAATTTTCATTAAATTTAATCCATGCAGCAGATTTTTTCGTATCAGGATGTATGACAGGAGCAATAAAAACAGAAAAAGATTTTTCATTTTTGACCTTTTGTTCTGCTAAATGTCTACTTATGGGGATAATTTCATTATGCACTTGATCTTGGCGACCGCACATTAAAGTAACTTCAAATAAGCTGTTGTATTCTGAATCATAACACTCAATGTCTGCAATATTTCCACCAGCCGTAAAGGTAGGTAAACCTTCGTCATCTACAGAATAATTAGGTTCTACGCTGATTTCTTTAAATTGTTGAACCAACGCAATGCTCGTTAAAAATTCCAAACGAGTGGGAGCATTGATAAATTTTAATATTTCATCCTTACTATCTTTTCTATTACATACTTTCATTAATTCATTAAATATTTCTTCTTCAGAATAATTTTGGGCATACTTATATAAAGTTTTTATTTTTATATCATGCAAATTTATTTTTGATGATTGTTTAATTTCTAATATTTTACTATCGATTTCGCCAATATAATCATAATAGGATTGTTTATCTTCAAATGTTGGATATTCAGAATAAACTTTAATTATATAATTGATTTTATCTTCTTCAACCATATTAAAATCAATAAATCGTCCATTACCTCGTAAAGAAATTATACCAGTGCTACGCATTTTTCTTATGTATTCATCTATGGCTTCTCCGCAAATTTGATCCATTTTAAAACGATTCCTTTTTGAATCGTCTGCCCCTAATAATTCTAAACATTTTTCGTATATAAATTCGATTGAATATGAGTACCCGACCTCTTCCCGCAAGGTTTTAATATATTTATATAGCTCATAAGCATCATTATTACCCCAACAAATTAAAATTGGCAATTCTAATTTATATATTCCTGCTCCATTTTCACTTTTATCTTGTTTAAGCAAATTTAAAACATTTAATAATAATGGTAATGGGGCATTAGAATTAAGATTTTTGCGAAATGGATTATTTGTTTGATACTTCATTAACGCATTTAACATAACATTTTGCGCAAGTTCCTCATTTCTATTTTCATTATTATATGCATTAATTAACATATGACCTGTTTGTGAAATTTTTATAGGTTGTCCTATCTCATATCGAACAAATCCTAATTCCTGCGGCAATCCGTATCTTGTTGCAAATCTTGATGGCCAGCCCTTATCAAAACCAAACTCTTTATGTCTTTTATTTAGGCCATCAGCACTATTTTCTATTAAATCATTAATATCTTCCGTAGAGAAACTCAAATTATCTGATAAAAATATCTTTTTATATTTTGGAACACTTAATTCATAATAAGAAAATATTATTTTATTTTGAAATAAATCTTTAATGATATTAATTATAATTTCATTGTTTAAAATTTTTCCTTCATAAGGAGTTAATACACTTAAATGAGCTCCTATCCTTTCAGGGTTTCTCATTGTAGTAGAAAAAGATAACGGTTTTCTTTCAGCATTCCTTGTTCTTGGCATAAAATCCTCTAATAATTTGTAACTAATACTTCTCTTGTAGGTCTAACTTTATTATTGTTAAAACTTATATAATAACTATTTATCTCGTGGACATTGTATTTTTGCATCCAATTGTCAAAAATTTCGTTATGAGTACCTTTATTGTAATCCGCAACCAAATTTGAAATAGCCCATTTTACTTTGTTATGAGCCAATTCATCGAGCAATTCTAACAATTCTCTTTCTTTATCTTCATTCCATAGTTTGTTATATTCAGAGAATGTTATTAAATATGGTGGGTCTAAATATATAAAGTCATTTCCTTTATATGTAAGTATATTAACAAATTCTTTATAGTCAAAATTAAAGAAATGAATTGTTTTTGAACACACATTTTTAAAATAAGTTTCAAGTGCATTTACAACATTTTTATTAAAATCAACATTGCCAACAGGTAAATTAAAATCACCTTTAGAATTAAATCTTAAAATCCTGTTAAAACCGTATATCAGCAACAAATACAAGTCTAAAACATTTTCCTTGTTTTTATTGTATTCATCACGCAAACGAGCATAATTTTCTTTATTATATTTTGCATAATATGTTTTCGGATATTCTGATTTCAAATCACTTGGAACAACATCTTCCATAAATGAACGAGATAAACCAAGCTCTAATATCCTGTTTGTAATTTGTTCAAAAAATATGTCGGGGCATGATGAGCACGTACACAGATAATTGTGTAATTTTATCATGTTCTTATCAATATCATTTAAAACAAATTTTTGGGCATTTACGTTTAAAAATACTGACCCTCCACCAACAAACGGCTCAACATAGGTATTTATTTGTGTTGGAAAATAAGGCAATATTTGATTAAGTATGCGATATTTATCGCCTACATAAAAAAATGGTGAACGTATTAAATTGTTATCTGACTTCTGTAATAAAGAGGAACTCTTTATGGTCGTTAAAGTCTGTTTTTCCTGAATTGAAGAATTTATGATTGTGCTCATATCTTGTTGTTTTTCCTTTTGAACTTAATATTTCTTCGATTTGTTCTAAAGAAATTTTGTTTTTTGATGAACTACTCTTTGAATTATAAGTGTTATTGTAAGAAACAGCAATAAATTTACATTGTAAATTGTCTATAAGTTCTTTAAAAGCTTTTGGTGCATTTGTCCTGCAATATTCGCTCATATTTTCTGCCGGAGGTTTTAATGCAACACCCTCTAATTTTGGTTTTTCCCATTTTACAAGATTTTCTAATACATGGTAAAAACGGCTATACTGTCTTGAATTGTAAGGAGGGTCAATATAAACTATATCAGCCTTTAATTTTTTTGATAATTTATTAACATCTTCTCTATATATATCAATGTTTTTAATTGGAGTCGGATTAATCATTTGATATATAAATTGCTGAGGTATATCTTTTTTATGAAAATATGCCTCATAGTGCCCAACAGTATTTGCAATTTTATCAATAGAATAAATAAGCGAAACTAATAATATATTTTTTTCTTTTTCATTAAAAGTTTTATTTTTTTGTAAATCTTCTCTTATTGCACCAATTTTTTTTGCATCATCTCCATTAAAAAATTTGCCACCGAAATTTTTTGAAAAATAGTTGTCTTCTAAAGTATTACTATTTTTTTTATTCCATTTATTGATATATTTTTCTACTTTTTCTTTATCCCAATCATTGTTATCGAAGAATGCTTTGTAAATTAGATTATTTGAGTATAAAAAATCATTGACTATTATTTTAGAATATTTTTGAGCTGCCTTTTTGCTTATGATGGCAGTTCCGGCAAAAATATCTGCAAAAGTATCGCCAGTACAATTTTCTTGGATTAATTCAATAATCCAATCAGATAAATCTGCTTTACTTCCTATATACCGTCTGTTCTCAAGATTAAACAATTTGCTACTCCATAAATCTTGTACTTATTATACCTCAAACATTAAATTAATTCTTGCATATGACTATGTCAAAAATGGACATAGTATAATGATATTTCCTAATTATTTCTATAATTTACCTAAAGAAGTAAAAAAGGTACTACAAATAAAAATTCATATAACTCTCATTAATAATGTCCTGTTTGATGGCGGAGTTAGTATTATTTATTAAAAAGTTTCGAAAACATTATCTTTTTAATTTGATTATTCTTGATATAAAACTATAATTAACCATTGCAAATTCACAGGAATTTTGGAATTTTAATGACATTAAAAAATTATCAGAGAGTTTTGAACTTTTTGACAGTTAGTATTGAACAAATTGACAGGGAGTTTTAAACAAATTGACAAGAATTTTTGAAATTTCCGAAAATCGAATTTTTTGCCAAATTTTGCTCGAAATTGGTTCGTTTTTACATCAAAATTTTACAAAATGTTCAATTTTTGCTGATTCTCTGTATTAATGACATTAAAAAATTATCAGAGAGTTTTGAACTTTTTGACAGTAAGTATTGAACAAATTGACAGGGAGTTTTAAACAAATTGGCAAGGATTTTTGAAATTTCTGAAAATCGAATTTTTTGCCAAATTTTGCTCGAAATTGGTTCGTTTTTACATCAAAATTTTACAAATTGTTCAATTTTTGCTGATTCTCTATAATTAAAACCCAAAAAACCCAAAAAACTCATGCAGGTATACACACTTTCACAAAACTGCCCAGGTTGGATACGAACTTGCTAAATCGTGAAATTCAAATAAATACGCTATTTGGGGCGTGTCTAAATATCGATATTTTGTGAACTGCAAAACAAAAATACGAGATTAGTTTGTAAATATTTATAATATTTATATTATATTACATATTGAATATGCTTAATATATGAGTTATAATATATTGAATATGCTTAATATATGAGTTATAATATAAATAGATTTATTATAATATATAGGTTAATATTATGGATAGTAAAACAATACTAAGACGCAATTACCAGAAGAAATTTGATGCATTGAAAAAAGTTATGATAGAAATTCCTCCTCAAGGTTGGTTAAAAACTATAAGAGATTTTTTAGGCATGACTACAACTCAGCTTGCAAAACGAGTTGGAGTTTCTCAGCCAAGAGTTTTTGCTATGGAAAAGAATGAAAAGAATATAAAAATATCTACAATGGAAAGAATTGCAGATGCTTTGGATTGCGATTTTGTCTATGCTATTGTTCCAAGAGAAAAGTTTGATGATATTATTTATAAACAAGCGCAAAAGAAAGCAAAGAAGATTTTAAGCAAAGTAGATAAAAATATGGGGCTTGAAAATCAACTGGCAGAAAAAGATGTGCTAGAGTATGTTTTAAAAGATATTGTAAAAGATTTGTTGTACAAGAACGCAAAGAAACTTTGGGACGAGGATTAATTACGCATTTAGAAGTATTGACTTTTACATAAATTTCGTTTAATATGGAGTTGTACTCCAAAATAAACGAAAATGATAAAAAGAAATCTCGAAAAATCTATTATAGAATTATCAAAACATTTTCCTGTAATTATGCTTACAGGACCACGTCAGGTTGGCAAAACGACTTTGCTTGAGAAAATTAGCAAAAATAGAGAATATATTACGCTTGATGATTTAGAACAAAGAAGACTTGCCAAACAAGATCCTGCATTATTTTTGCAAATCCATAAGCCACCATTATTTATAGATGAAATTCAATATGCTCCTGAACTATTTTCATATATAAAAATGTATGTTGATAAAAATAAAACAAACGGAGATTTTTGGATTACAGGTTCACAAAAGTTTCATTTAATGAAAAACATAACAGAAACTTTAGCCGGTAGAGTTGCAATTATTGATTTGCTTGGAATCTCTCAGGCAGAAGAGCTGGGACGAAAAGCAATCCCGTTTTTGCCTGATAAAGATTGGATTGAACAAACTTTAAAAAACAAATCAAAAAATCAAGATATTACAGATATTTACGCAAAAATATTCAGAGGAAATTATCCAAAACTTGTTGCAGATAAAGACATGCCAAGAGATATTTTTTACAGTTCTTATGTTCAAACCTATATAGAGCGCGATGTAAAAGACTTGGTGAAGATAGGTGATGAACTCAAGTTTTTGACTTTCTTAAAAACTATTGCAGCAAGATCAGGGCAGCTTATAAATTATGCTGACATCGCAAATAATGTTGATGTAGATGTAAAAACTATCCAGAGCTGGACATCAATTTTGGAAACATCAGGCATTATTAAAATGCTTTATCCTTACTATAATAATTTAACAAAAAGAGCAATCAAAACTCCTAAAATGTATTTTTTAGATACCGGGTTATGTTCTTATTTGTGTGGTTGGGATTCCCCGACTACTCTTATGAACGGCTCTATGAGCGGTAATATTCTCGAAACTTTTGTTTTTGCTGAAATTTTAAAAAGTTACTGGAATAATGCACAACAGCCAAATATATATTTCTACAGAGATACTGATCAAAAAGAAATAGATTTTGTAATAGAAACGAATGATACATTATATCCGATTGAAGTTAAAAAGACAGCGAACCCCAACGGAGTAAAGCTTTGGTTTAATGTATTGAAAAACACCGGAAAACAAGTTGGCAATGGCGCTATTGTTTGTTTGTATAATTCAATTTTACCAATAAAAGAAGATATTTATTCTATTCCTGTAAATTATATTTAGTCTTGTATATCTTGCTTAATGCCTATTCCCATCCACCATGGTCTTCTTGGACTGTTATAATCTGGTGGCAGAACTGTCTTTCCATATTTTTTTGCAAGTTTTTTAAGTAACATTCTATAAAAACCAGCAAGCGTTGCTGCATTTAAGTATGGATGGCCAAAATGGTAGCCGGTTTCCTTTATTAATTCCTTTGAATATTTTTTAATTAATAATTCAGTTTCACCATTTATGGGTATTCCAATATCGGCAAGTTCATCGTAATAATTTTTATGATAAATAAATTCATATTCTTTCATTGCAATATGATGCCAAAATGTATCATAAAAAGGTACTCCATATGCTCTGATCCAATCCCACATAATTTCAGGATCACTTATATTTGGATTTTCAATATGACAGCGATGGCACAACAAAACTAAATTGGATGGTTCATCTTTTCCGCCCAAGGATTCCGGAATTATGTGGCATCTTTCCAATCTTTTTTCACATCCGCAGCGCCAGCAACTTTCGTACGCTTCTGCTGCATCTACACTCAATCCCGATTCATCAATCATTTGTTCAAAGAACCAATAATTTACAATATCTTCTTTTGTAGTTTTTATACTTTGTTTTGTCATATGTTCTCCTTTTATTAGATATAATCTTATTATGAACAAAATTTGGATTAAAATGTTTTATAACAAACTAATCGAGGCTGAATTATCAGGCTCTGACAAAGAAATTGAAAAATGTTTGGAATATAAAAAACAGCATTTACCACGTTATATATATAAATATCGCTCTTGTAATAAAAATTCATTTAATGATTTATATAATAATTTTGTGCATTTATCATATCCTATTGTTTTTAATGATCCACTTGACTGTTCATCTGTATGTACGTATGAACAAGCTTTATTGCTTTCTTTGCTTGATGAGAAAAAGCAAAAACATAATCACGATGATATTATTGATAACTTACAAAATCATTTTTGGCCAGATGATTATGTCGAATTTGTTAAGACGGAATTGTTAAAAGGAAAACCATACAAACCTATCTTGGTGAATAGAATACAGGAAATGGGTGCTTTTAGTAAGTGGGAAGCTCAAAACTATTATAAACATTTTAAAAAAGAAATAGATAAACAAGTTTTAATTTATAATGATGATTTCAAAAGAAAAATTCTACTTTGTAGCTTCGCTGCAACTGTTAAAAATAATTTAATGTGGTCACATTATTCAAATTCGCATACAGGTTTTTGTGTTGAATATGATTTATCACTTCTTGATAGAAATGAAGAGTTTTTACATGCTCTTTATCCTATTATATATACCAAAAGTCCTATGCTTGCAAATATAAAATCTTGTTTCTATACAGACCCTACAAAAGATATGCTCACTATAATGAATAAAAGTTCCGATTGGAGTTATGAACAAGAATATAGGCTATTTTGCTCGTCTGAATTTAAACAGGACTATTTTATGCCTATCTTACCATCAAGAATATTTCTTGGACTCAATATAAGTGATAAGGATCAAGAAAAAATAATTAAGTTTGCAAAAAAATATTATATAGAAGTCCGAAAAATGAAAATAAACGCAAGTTCTTTTAGCTTAGCACATGAACGCGTGTATTAAATTCCATTTGTCTATAAGTTTATTCAAACTATATCTTGCGTTAGCGGGGCTTGTTGACGGCATTTTATAACAAGTGTATTTTTGTAATAAATCAGGAAAATATTTTTTTAAAGCAGAATATGATTTATTCCCGTTTAAGCAAATTGTTTTAATATTGGGATATTTTTTCAATAATCCATTAATATCGTTTGGAATTTCATTTTGGATGCCAGAATCCAAGCTTCCCTCACGTTTACATGTTTTTATCGTATCCCAAAGCGCAATATTATTTTTCAAAAGTGTCTTTAATTTTAAGTCATAAGCAAATTCATGCAGTTTTGGCTCATTACAAAGGATATTCATAACTTTCCAAAATCTGTTTTGCGGGTGAGCGTAATATTGTTGTTCTTCTAATGATTTTACCCCAGGCATTGAACCTAAAATAAGAACTTTTGAATTGTAATCGACAGATGGTTTAAAACTTTTACAGTTTCTCATAGAGTTATTATACCTAAAAATTGACTACAAAGGTGGATTTATAACGATAATTCATAATTAAGAAACATTTTATTATTCCTTAATTTTGTTGAAATATAAGCAATGTTTAACCTTCCGACTAACTTCCAAGTTTAGGGGTGGGGAGTTTCAAAACGGACTTTTTGTCCGGAAAGTATCAACGGGGAACGTGGCTATATATTTAGATTGCAGCGATTTTGCCGGATATATAGTGGAAAGTTGCCGCCAAAATATGGACAATAAAGTGACTTTTGGAGTAGTTTCAGTCAACCACTCGGAAGGGGATGTAATTCAAACATAAAGCCGAAAGCCGGCTGTAAAGGCACAGTCAATTTGAGGGGAAAGAACACAGCTTTTGATAATTTTTGGTGCGAAAAATTGCACCCTACCCACAGCAGTTATTGTCGGTTTGGTAAAACCGACCTATAAACTAATTTTTGGGCAATTTTTTTGTAACAAAAATTTTATAATTACTATAAAATAAGCAATTTTTAGTAATAAAAATACTTTATATACCTATGGAGGTTTGTTGTGGAAATAAAAAAAATAAGTATATATCATCATCAATCTCAAAGTAACAAACAAAATATTGTAACCAATCCATCTTTTGGACAACTTAATTTGCAAGAATATCCAAAACTTGCAGCAGCCGCAATTACTGCAGCTGCTACAGGATTAATGGCTGTTAATATAAATAAAACACAGAGTATCAGACAAGATAGTACCAAATTTAAAAACGATTTGAAAACTGCTATTTTAATAAAACCTCAAAATTTAGAAATACAAACATATACAGAATCAAAAGAAGAAGCCTATTCAACAGTAGATAATGCTTTAATTAATTGTATTAAAGATGCGGAACAAAAAGATCTATGTGAAGAAGAACTCTTTAATAATATGTATAATTTATACAGTGAATTGAGTGATGAAGAATTTGAAAGTATTGCTAATTCATATAATAAAGATAATTGTAGTATGGATGACAGTGTACAATTAAATGTTTGGTTGAACTTACAAGATCGTAAGCAATTACTTAAAGACCTAGTAGAATTACATCAACAAGTACCTAATATAGAAAATGATAGATTAAGTGTTTATATAAAAAAACTTATAAATATTAGAGAAGACAATATTAAAAAAAATGAGTTGGCAATTAAAGAAAGGATATTGTCTTTATTACAATATGATAAAGAATACCATCCTTCTTTAGAAAAAGTGAACTTAACAAAAGAAGAATTTCAAGAAGCAAAAGAAATATATGAAAAAAATTGGGACAAATTAGGGGAAGATATTAGTGAAAAAAGATTAAAAAATGCAATCATTAATGATTGGGTTAGTGGATGTGGACAATACAGATATACTGATAGAATGTACAGATATGCATTTCAAGATTTAGATAATTATATTTCAAGAGATACAAATGGAAATTATAATAGACAGCCGGTATATCGTTGGGTAAATATGAATAAAGTTTCCGGTAATAACTTATATGATGATATAATTAATAGAATAAAAATAGGAGAAGTATATAATCCTGCAAGAATTCAAAGTTGTTCTAATAATCGTTTTTGTGCAGAAAATGAATTTAGAGATGATAATGTAAATATGAACTTAAAATTTATTATTCATCCAAAAAGTAATATTTCTCGAGCAAAAGACCTAGGTCAGAGAAAGTATGGTAATCGTGAAGTTGTGTATATGAATGGAGAAGCCTTTAGGATTCTTGATAAAAGGCTTGTTAAATGTAGAATTCCAATAGATGAATATAATTACAAAACACAACAAAATGAAGAAGTTATAAAAACGGCTTTCAGATACATTGTAGAAATGCAGGAATTATAATATTTTTTGTATTTTTTCAAAAGTAGTAGGGTAGCCTTCAGCCTACCGAATATTTTGAATTGGTTGACTAAAGTCAACCCTACTTATGAGTGCAAATATGTGCAAAAAGGGTGCAAAAAAAGGACATTTTTGTTACCGAAATCGGACATTTCGGACATTTTAAGCCAACCAACTTCCGACCTTTTTAAATCGGTAAAAGCTGGATTGCTTCGGGCTATTGCCCTCGCAATGACAGAAAATCCTTCCGAGCAACTGTCCTATTAAAATACACCGGCAGAAAAATATTTTTTCAAATGTCCCATTAAAACCCAAAAACCCACTTCTCCAAAGATGTATCACGACATGCAGTTTGATTAATATAAACAGTAAGTTTGACAAAGTACCGCAGGTCGGAACCGAACCAATGAGATTAATGTTTATTTAGCGGGAGTAGGAAAACGAACCCGATTTTCTCGATTATGATTTTTTGAAATTTGCAACTTTCAAAAAATATTTTTTACATTAACACTTCAACTCTGTTTTAATCACATTTCAAGTCCCTGAACATCTTCTTAATATCTTTTAATAATAATTATGCAAAAGGCAGTTTGTCATACACTCATTATGTTAGAGGCAAATTTTTGAAAATTTTGAGAGCTGAAAACTATTGATTTTTCGGTCAAAATCTGCATAATTATTACGCAGAAATATTACAGAACTATGAATTATCCGATAAAAATTTTGTATTTTCTTTAGAAATCATATCTGCAAGTTCTTCTTCTGTCGGCAATACCGTTTTATATTTGCTTGCAAATATTTGCTGACTTTCCTGAAGAACGGAATATTTAACCATAGTTTCAGATTTATCTGTACACATAATTATACCAATAGTCGGGTTGTCATCCGCTCCACGTTTTAATTCATCAAACATTCTGACATACATATCCATTTGCCCGATATCTGAGTGCGATAGTTTTGTTGTTTTTAGGTCAATAACAACAAAGCACTTAAGTAAATAGTTATAAAATACCAAATCAGCATAAAAATGGTCAGTTTCTGTGCTAATTCTAAATTGGCGGGCAACAAAACAAAAACCTTTACCTAGTTCAAGCAGGAATTTTTGTAAATTACTAATTAAGGCTGATTCTAAAGCACTTTCTTTGCCCTCAATATTTTCCGGCAAATCAAGAAACTCCAAAACATACGGATCTTTTATAAATTCTTTTGTATCAATTACAGCCGGCAGACATTTTTCTTTATTACTTGAATTTTCTTGTGTAGATAAAATCCTGTGATAATATCCGCTTTTGATGTTTCTTTCAAGTTGTCTTGAAGTCCAGTTTTGTTCTGCGGATTCTTTAAAATAATAATCACGTTCTTTTTTATCGTCAATTCTGATAATTGTTCTAATATTTGTCCATGATAAATTCGCTACGCACTGCGTATCGAATTCAGGATAAGTCAGATAAAATTGACGCATATTCTTCAAATTGGCTTCAGAAAAGCCTTTGCCGAAAGTATCGGTTAAATATTTTGACAAATTCTCAATAAGTTTTGTCCCGTATTCAGCTCTTGAAGCTCCGCCTTGTTCTTCTTCTACAATGCGTTGACCGATTTTCCAATAGGTTTCTACCATAATGGAGTTAACTGTATGATATGCTTTAGCACGTGCAACATTAGTAATTCTGCTATATCACTATAAATTTTAGAAACTTCATTTGCCATGAATACCTCCGAACATCTTTATTTTAGCATAAATACACTTACATATTAATAAGTAAAGTTTTGTAAAATAAAGGTATAATCTACCTTTACAGATTTTAGAAAATTTGCTATCTTTGTAGTAATATTAACCAGACATGAGGAAATTTTTATGAACATTTACCAACAACTAACAAGTAATCCTATTACAAACAAAGATAAAATCTCATTTATAGAAAAATGTATGGAGTTTGTATTAAAACATAAGAATGAGGATAAAGAAAAATATTCTGATGCACTGTACTGTTATAAAAAACTTATGAACGATTTGATGTTTTCGGGCAAAAAAAATCCAATGCCATCTAAAAAACAGAGAAAAAATGCTATTGAAGTTACAGTAGAGGTTGAAGAATACATGGAAATAAATGAAAATATAAAACAACGGGATAAAGCGATAGCCGAAATATTAAAACATAAATTGGATGAACAATAAATATATATTAGTAAACACTCCAAATAAGAAGAAAGGAAAATAAAATGTATTACAATTACCCTTTATTTCAACAATTACACATATTTAAAGATATGTATGACTACGCAGACGCTTGTAGAACTATACATAATCCTTGGAAATCAGATTTTGAAAGATTCTACGCCTGCCTGACAATCGGTCAGTTTTGGAATAAGTATAATGTGGTTAGATAATAAATAAACTATAGTTGCATTATTTCGTCATAATGTTTTTCATCAATTAATTTTATAAAATTGAAAAGTTGTTCTATTTCGTTTTTAGTTACAAACAATTTAAATTCTTCTAATGTTTCTAAATCCTCACATTCTTCTGTATGGCTTGAAGCATTAGCAATATCCTGTAAGTATTTGTATTTACATTTTTCGTCCTCTGAAATATTTTTTGTAACAATTTCATATCTGGTAAAAATTGTGTTTTGACGTGGACACCTAAAAGCTAAAAATATTTCAAGGATTTTCCTTATAGAATTACCTAAAGGTATTTCTTTTATCTTACTATCTTCCATTTGATAAACCTGTCTAAGATATTTAATTGTATGAGTATATTCTGAAGTATATGTTCGTAAATAATCATCCGCATTTACAATAATAGATGTATTTTCCTTCGTTATTTGGAATAACTGATACATTTCGCCTATTTTACCTTTGTTTTTTAATATAGCTCTTATTTTTTTATAAAAATAAAAATTATGAGTTAAAATAAAAAGTTGTTCAAAACTACTAGGTTTATTAAACTTTGTTGCTAATAAATTTATTAGATTAAACAAATATTGTTGGTCTAAACTACTTACGGGATCATCAATTACAATAATAGCATTTTTTAAATCAAAATTGTGCGTTTTTAGTGTAGCTAAAAAATATGCAAAAGCAATAACCGTTTTTTCGCCTTCACTTAAATTTTTTGCGATTTCTCCATTCTCACGACAAATGTAATAAGATTTAGTACTTTCATCATAAGTTAAAGTAAATTTTCTACAGCCAAATACAATATAAATATATCGTTCAATTTCACTCATGGGAGCTTTTTGATTTGTTAATTCGGCATTCAAATTTGCTATTTCATTATTAATCGTTGTAATTTCTGATTTAACTTTTTCGATTTCGGATGTTAGAATACTTAATTTGTTAAATCTATTAATTACATCGGTCTTAATTTGTTGAATATAATAATTTACTACAATATTTTTTGCATTATTTTTTACATTTTTTATATTAGCAGTATTAGTATTATGTTCTAAGATTAATTGGTTTAATGTATTTCTAGCATTTATGTAACTTTGAATTGCTTGTGTATTAGTAAGTGTAAATATTTTATCCGGAGAATGTTTCTTTTGACTTAACAAAGAACAAGTATTTTCTAAAAAATTTTTATAATTTTTAAATGCAACTGAATAGTTGCTTAAAGTTTCTTGTAATACTTTATTACAAAAATCTTCTGTTCTTAAAGTAAAAGCAATATTTTTGGCAATATTATTAAAAGAATTGAAAGTTTGTAATAATTCTTGTAAACATTTTTCAAATTCGAGAAAACTATCATCTTTTTTAACAATTTTCTGAATGTCTTCATAACGCTGTTGCCAATTTGTAATAGTTTGATTACAGAACGGACATATTTCTTCTGTTTTTAATTCTAGACCTTTTTCAATCCATTGAACCAATTCTTCTTTAATATTTGTGCGTTTGTATTCTGTTCCTAAAATTTTCTCAAGTTGATTTAATATTTTATCTGAAAGAATATTAAAATTTATTTCAGGTATTGGATTTTTTATTGGTTGAACATATTCTTTTGCATATTCATTTTTTTCATCTTCTGTAATGGTTGTATCATTTTCACAATACTTATTATAATCTTGCTTAAAATGACTTTTATTATATTCTTGTGAATTTTTAATATTCAAATCTCGTCTGATGATATCAGCCGTATCTTTATAAATATTTTCTAATTCTTCGTTTAAATTATCATAATCATTTTGAGCTTTAATTTTCTTTTTTCCTTGTACATCAATAAAATAACTTTCTAATTGCTTATTAACTTCTGAAATCTTATTTTTAATTTCCTTTGCAGTTTCACCTATTGTATAAGTAAGAGCATTAGTTTGTGCATTGTTATTATCTAATGTCAAATTATTATTTACAAAATCTCTATTGAATATTTTTATATGGTTGCAATATATATTTTCTTGAAATTCTGTAATATGTTGGTCATTATCTAACAAAATATCAAAATCTTCATTATAGGATTTATTATCAAAATCTTTAGAAATTTCTCCCTCATTCAAAAATCTAAAAAAACTTGATAAAGTTGTTTTCCCAGTACCGTTTAAACCAAAGAAAAGATTATATTTTTTAAATTCATTTAAACCACTATCAGCTTCAAAATTTGTAAAACTACCGAAGTTTTTGATTTTTAAAATCTTTTTTATCATTTAGTATTACTCCATATCCCTTAGTCTGTATTCGATTTCATAATTTTTGATGTAGTTGGTTTCTTCGTCTGTTAAGCCGTAGAGTTTGCAGACTATATCATCAATTTGTCTTATATAATCAAATGATTTAACTATCTTGTATTCTTTAAATGTTGCAACATTGTACGATTTTGCTTCGTGTATAATGGCGTTTTTGTCTATATCTTCCAAATATTGTTCGTATATCTGCTCTAACTTTTTGATGTCATCATCAGTAAGATTAGGTATTGGGAAATTCTTGATTTCATAATCTTTCAAATCTAAACCATTAGAATATACTTGAACATAATACCAAAATAAAGTACTACTTAATATACATCCAATTGCAGAAGTATATTTTTCATCTATCCCGATACCTCTTTCTTTATTTGAACCAGTTGAACGATTTGTAATAACATTAAAATATCTTCCGCCTGTTGTTCGGTAAAAAACAGGTTTGCCACTTTCATTACAATATGCTTCTAGTGGTTTATTACTGAATAATTTTTCTAGTATTTTCAAGTCAATATCTTCTGATATTTTGGCATATCTGCCTTTTAGTTTATATTGGTTTGAATTTATAAATTTTAACTGTTTCAACATTTCATCAGGATTATCTGTTTTTCTTTTTCTTTGTAATTTCGTAGTTTCAATAAAATTACATTTTTCATTATTTGTTTGAGTTCCATATAGTTCTATAATTGATACTCTTAATCCTGCACTATCAAATATTTGTGTTGGTCTATTACTATATGAGGAGATTTTAATTTTATTACAAGTTGTTTCCATTAAATCTTGTATAGGAACACACGCATCACTTGATGTTATTGACATTGGCACAATATAAAATAAATTTGCATTTTGTTTAGTAAATTGTAATCCACGTTCAATAAATAATGTATATGTGTCAAGAGAACCTTTTTGAACATGAGGTATTGATTTCGCTGATTTATAACTGTCTTTAAAATATTTCTTTTCATCATCTGATAAAGAAACACCATACGGTGGGTTACCAATAATCAAGTCAAACCCATTAAATACACCATTTTCATCAAGCAATTCCGGAAATTCAATCATCCATTCCATAGAATTTTGATATACACCTTTGTTGTTATTTTGTTCAAACAAGCTTAATTGGCGTGTTGGAAATATTTTGTTTTTGATAGTTTTAATTTGTTCTTTTAAGTCTGATTTTGAAATTTTGCTTTCGGTATTTTTGTACTCTGCAACAAGATTTTTGTATTCTTTTATGCTTTTGGCTTCGGCTGTTCTGCCGTCAAGTGATTCTAATGCACAATGTCCTACTTTTACCTCATACGCAGATACAAGTGAATTACCGCATTTGATATTTATATCAATATTCGGTAATATCTGCATTTCATCAGTATTGCCGATATAATAAGTGTTTTTAAGTAATTCTATCCATAAACGCAAACAACATATTTGTACAGAGTTTGGGTTAATATCAACACCGAACAAACAGTTTTCAATAATCTTTCGTTTTTCATCAAATATTGCTTTTTGTACAGTTAATGATTCTTGATTATTGCGTTTATATTCAAATTGAGTTTCTCCGTCTTGCTCATAAATTACAAGTGAATCATTTTGTATTTCTACCTTGTTGCGAACAGGCAACAAGCCTAATTCACTTTTCATGGCAACAATATAATTCAAAACTGATACTAAAAAGTGTCCTGAACCGACAGCAGGGTCGCATATTTTTAGACTATCTATAATTTCGTTATAAAAATCTCTGCGTTCTTTAATATGTACATCATAAGAAATTAAAGATTTTAAATCTTCAATAGTGTTACAAGGTGCTTTTTCTTCGCCAAAAGCTTTGTTGAATTTCTGCAAAACAATATTATTTATTGAAGTTTCTGCCATGTATTCGGTTATATATGCAGGCGTAAAGAATGAACCGTCTTTATAGCCGTTTAATTTTTCAAATATCAAACCTAATACAGAAGAATTGATGATGTCTTTTTTATCATCATTTTCAGTTATGTTTGAACTAAAACTGTATGCTTCAAGAAAATCAAGCAAATATTTCAGTAATGTAGGATTCTGCGGATAATTTTTGACTTTTGATAAAATACTGCCTTTGCACAAAGGTAAAGTTATTTCGCTATCAAGGTTTGAAATATTACCATATTTAGATTCAAGTTCTGACCTTTCAAAAAGTGAACTGTTTAAATATGGTATTTCGTGTTCATCTCTTTGGTCTAACGGCTTTCCTAAAACATTGAAAAATAATCTGTTTAACTTGGCAAATGTTGGAATTTTGTCAAAATTCAAAAAAGCATAAGTTTTGTTATTGTCATTAAAAGAAATTAACTGACTTTCAAACAGTTTCAAAAATAACAAACGGTTTAACCATACAATAATAAGATTAATAACATCGTCAAATCTGTTACAGTTCAAATCATAAGAAATTCTATCCCTCAATGTACCTTTTGTATCAGACTTCACGATTGTCTTTTGATTTTTACCTTTTTCTTTCAGACCTAAAATGTACAATAACTCATTATAAAATTTTGAGTTTAATTCATTTGAATCCTTTGGCGAATATTCTCTTAACAAGAAATCCGGATGTAATGCTTTATACAAGTATTTAAGCTGTCTTAAATCGTTATCGTTTAATGAATTGTTTAAAATCTTTGATTTGTAATGAATCAAGTTAAATTCAGCATAATCAAAAGAAATACATTTTTCTTTGATTTTTGCTCCGATTTGGTCGTAAAGAGTTTTAGTATCTGTATAAGCAACTTGATTATTTCTGAATTGCAAACAAATACGCTCTAAATCTTTATTACAAAATTGTTTAGGATTAAAGAAAAATAAGTGTTCTGTATCTGTAATAACGACATTCTTAATATTATAACTAATTTCTTTGCTGTCTTGATTGTAAAAATACCAAATAGCCTCTTGCAAAGCCTTTTTATTTATATCTTCGCTATCAGCTTGTAGCATTTCAGATTTATTATTAGGTGCTTTAAATTCAAATATAACCTGTGTTTTACCATCCTTTTTAACAGATAAATCAACACGATTCTCATTAAGCAAAGTTGTATAATTTTTTAGTAAATGCTTGTTAAAAACACCTTTTAGTAATTCTTCATTAGTTTTATCAATCGTTTCTAACTCAGCAAAAAAATCGTGCAAATTTTTTAGAAAAAAATTAAAATCTTTTTCGTCAATATTTTTACTTTTATATGCTTTATTATAAGACCCTAGAAAATTATAAAACCTTGACTTCGCCACACTCAATTCTCCTATGATTTGTGTTGATTATATCATGAACATGGAAGCTTATTTAATTGTGTTTTATTGTAAAATCTTTTCTACTTTTTAGCTTTTTTGACGTCTTTCATGTATTGTGCTTTCTGATATATAGAGGGGATTATGGAAGAAGCAGGATACAATATTACAGAGAAAGAATTTAAGCAGATTAGCAAATGGGCAGAGAATGTTTATAATATATCCGTTATCGTTGATTATTTCGTTAGCAATCAACCTGAAATAGAAGAATGTTATAACCTTGCACCTGTTATTAAAAATTTAAGAGATAACGCAGATTTATTAAATGCATTTTTTATCGATAACGAAAAATGATTTTTTTATTTTCACATCGCCGTAAAATATCAAACTAACCGTAAACTATCAAACTGCCAAAAAGTATTGAAAATAAAGTGAAAGTGCGAGCAGTTAAAATGCAGATAAAGTGCAAGAAAGATTAGTTTGATATTTTTTAAATCAACCTGCTTCCGACCGCCAAAAGCCCTATAACGAGCGGACTCAAACGAACCATCTCTGTCAAACTGATTGTCTTACTACATTTATCTACAAAGACAAAGAAGTAAGCGTAGTGCTTACTTCCGTGTTTAATTATTTATTAAATAATCGTTTTGTTAATTATGGAGCGGGAGACGAGGCTCGTGTCTTGCTCGCTCGCCATCGACGTGTCTCCGCTGTTTGCTTTAAGTGGCAAAAGCCACAAGCAAACAGGCTCCGCACTTGGCTCGCTCGCGCAACTCGCGAAAAAGCAATCTCTCGCTCTATCTTCGGCTAATAAAAAGAAGCCCTTTTCAGGACTTCTCTTTATTAGCGGGAGACGAGGCTCGAACTCGCGACATCCTCCTTGGCAAGGAGGCATTCTACCACTGAATTACCCCCGCATATTTAATTTACTTAACTATAATACATGCAAAAAAAATTTTTGCAAGTATTTTTTTTGTCTTTATCAAAATTCTATTTTACTCTGTTTATATGACCAAAAATGAACAAAAATATGTTTTAATCGTTATAAAAATGTAAGATGGAAAAGGTATCATTTTGAATATATATAAAAAAATTGCCACACTTGTATTATTAAGCGCATTTGTTTTTCCTGTGCCGACTATGGCTATTGAAGATGATCCGACTCCAAAAATTGAACAATCCGAAGCGCAAATTATAAAAGTTAAAAAAGGCTCTGTTTTATCTTTGAACGATTGTATCGCTATTGCACTTAATAACAGTCCGGAAATTCGTACCGCTCAATATGATTACTGGATTACCAAAACAGATGTTAATATTGCCAAATCCCAATTTTTCCCGACAATAGGAATCGGTGCGGGTTATGATTTTACTGATACAAAAATCAGTTCAAGAACATCTGATATAAATTCATTCAATCTTAATGCCACTCTAAACATGCTCTTATTTGATTTTGGCAAAACTTATGCTCAAATTAAAATGCATAAATTCTATCTTATAGCAGATGAATACACTTTCTATGATGATGTTAGACGGGTAACTTTCGATGTTAAACAAAAATATTACAAGGTACTCGCCGCAAGAGCAAGTGTGTTAATAAATCAGGCTTATGTCGATATAAACGAACGCAATTACCTCCGTACAAAAGCATATTTTGATGAAGGTCTTAAATCAAAAATTGACCTCGTAAATTCCGAAGTTACATTAAGCGATTCAAAAATTAAACTTATTGAATCCGAAAACGCATATCAAAATGCCCTTGTTAATCTGAATAATTCAATGTATCTTGTTGATGCTCCAAATTATTCTATTGAAGCATTTTTCGGAGTTAATTTAACAGATGTTGTTGCACCCGTTGATTTGACAAAGTTTCATAAAATTGATGATAAAGAATCAAGTAAAACTCCCGTTGGTGTTTCTAATGCAAAGTTAACTTCAGAAATAGAAAAACTTGAACTTTTGACGGATTATCAAATTGAAAAATTTCCATACAGTTTTGAAGAATGTCTTAAAATGGCAAATAAAAATCGTGCAGATTTAAAGGCTTATAAATCGACCGTTGATGCAATTGATGAAAATTTGTTATTTATCAAACGCAATTTTTATCCTGCCATAACTGCAAATGCAGGCTATGGACTCAGAGATTCAAGCGCAGCGACTACTTCAAATACAATTAATGTAGGGGTAAATCTTTCAAGCAGTCTGAATATTATGGCTCAAAAAAACAGGGTTGATGCAGGTAAATATCATCTTGATATTGCTAAAATTACTTTGAAAAAACTTGAAGATGATATATATTTTCAGGTTCAAAACGCTTATATTAATGTTGTTCAACTTGCAAAACAAATACCTTTGCAGGCTGTAAAAGTTCGTCAGACAAGAGAAAACTATGAACTCGCAGAAGGTCGTTATTATGTAGGCTTGAGTGATTATCTTGAATTGCAAACCGCAAAACTCAATTATAATAATGCACAACATTCTTACATAAATTCAATATATTTATACAATGTAGCACTTGCGAATTTGGAAAGTGTAATATCTTATCCGCAAAAGGTTACAAAAACATTAGAGGTAAAGAAAAATGGACATAAAAAATAAGATTAAAGAACTTGCGACTAAAAAGAAAATAATAATTCCTGCGGTAATTGTTTTGGCTTGTGCAGGGTATTTCCTTTTAAATCAGGGCAATAAAGTTCAGTATCAGACAAAAGAACTTGAAAGGTGTACGATTACGCAAGTGGTTGAAGCATCAGGCACGATAAATCCGGTAAATATCGTTAGTGTAGGTTCGACGGTATCAGGTTTGATGAAAGAAATTTATGCGGATTATAATAGTGAGGTCAAAAAAGGACAACTTTTGGCACAGATTGACCCTGCGACATTTCAGGCACAGGTTGACCAAAATCTTGCGCAAATAAATAATGCCGAGGCAAACTTGGCAAGGCTTAATGCCGAAATGGTTTATGCTCAAAAAACCTATCAAAGATATAAGAATTTGTATGATAAAAATTTTATTGCACGAAGCGAACTTGATAAAGCAGAAAGTGAGTATCTTGCCAAAAAAGCATCTGTTGGAGCGCAAAGAGCATCAATCTCGCAAGCAAGAGCGAGTTTGAATACTTCAAAAACTAATCTGGGTTATACAAAAATAATTGCTCCTGTTGACGGAACAATTATCAAGCGTGCTGTCGATGTAGGTCAGCCGGTTGCTGCAAGTTTTCAGGCGCCTGAACTTTTTACAATTGCTCAGGATTTAAAAAAGATGCAAATAGAAGTAAATGTTTCTGAAGCAGATATTGGCAGGGTAAAAGAAGGTCAACTTGCAGAATACAGTCTTGACGGTTATCCTGATTTGACTTTTCACGGAAAGGTTACACAGGTTCGTCTGAATTCGACAACTACTTCAAATGTTGTCACTTACACTGTTATTGTAAGTGTTGATAACGAAGATTTGAAACTAAAACCCGGAATGACTGCAAATGTTTCTATTATAACAAGCCAAAATAAAAATGTGCTTTGTGTGCCATCAGTTGCGTTGAAATATTCTCCCGAAACTTCAGGCAGAAAGTATAAAGAACAGGGAGTATGGATTTTAGAGGGTAAAGAACCTGTAAGAATACCTGTTAAAGAAGGTGCAAGTGATGATTCAAATGTTCAGATAATTACAAACAAACTGAGAGTCGGTGATAAAATTATAGTCGGTTCAACAGGTAAAACAGGCGGTAAAACTCCAACACAGGGCAGACGCCGCGGCGGACCTCCGGGAATGTTTTAATAAAGAGAGGCGTATATGATAAAAAGTATAAATGCGGATATAAAATCAGATTTTAATACTCTTTACAAATCGCAGATGCTTCCTGTTTTGAAAAGATACGAATTATTTAGGCAGGCAATTTTTAATAAGTGTGTAATGATTGAAATTGCTGCAGTTATTGTTGTCGGACTTCTATTTTATATTTTTAGTGAAATAAGAGGCTTTTGGGATTCAGTTTTTGGAAATACAATAGCCATAATTTCTATTATTGTCTGTGTGGTTGTTTTAATTTGTGTTCCTTATTCATCAGTAAAAAAGTTTAAAAAGGGACTAAAGCAACGTTGTAATAATATGCTCAAAAAATGCTTTGGTGCTCTGGAGTGGGGGTATAGCGAAGTTGATGAGTTGTTAATTCGCCAAAGTCAGTTGTTTGGAGCCTTTAACAGAATTTCTTATGATGATAAATTCACAGGTGTATATAAACAAACTGATTTTTCTGTGTCAGAAACTGAGATGCTATATATTGTCGAAGGGAAACGTAAAATGGTATTTCCTGTTTTTAAGGGGGTAATATTGAGTTTTGCTTCAAATAAAGATATTCAGGCTCATACCATTGTTACTACTAAAGGTGATAACAGTATAAGAAACTATAATCCTGCATCTTGGTATGTTGTACTTGTAGTCCTTCCTCTCTTGTGGACAGGTTATTTTGATTCTTCCAGCAGGTGGATGTTGTTTATAGGTATAGGTTTATTATTATATATAGTTTACGATTTTATTATGAAGCGTCGTAAATTGAGTAGTGTAAAACTTGAAGATTTGAATTTTGATAAACGATTTAGTGTATATTCGCAAAATCAAATTGAAGCAAGGTATTTAATTACTCCTTCATTTATGGAGCGACTAAATAATTTGAGAACGTCATTCGGAACTAAAAAAATTAAATGCGCATTTTTTGATGATAGGATAGTTTTTGCCATTTCAACCCCAAAAGATTTGTTTGAACTTGGGAATTTCCATCGTTCACTTTTGGATAAAAAGAAAGTAAAAGAATTTTATGATGAAATTATGGCAATATATAATATGATAGATTATTTCAAACTATCTGAAAAGACAGGATTGTAAAAATGAATTTAATAGAAGTAAGACACGCAATAAAAACATATTCAACCGGAGAAGAATCATTTAACGCTTTAGATGATGTATCATTAAGCGTAAAACAGGGCGAATTTGTTGCTATTATGGGAACATCGGGCTCGGGTAAATCAACTTTTATGAATATGCTCGGCACTTTGGATAAACCAAATTCAGGGGAGTATTATCTTGACGGACAGGACATGTTACACATTGATTCTGATAGTCTTGCAATGATTCGCTGCGAAAAGATGGGGTTTGTTTTTCAGGGGTTTAACCTTATATCAAGGACTTCTGCATTAGATAATGTATGTTTGCCTATGATTTATAAAGGTATTCCTGAAAAGGAAAGAATCGAAAGAGGACGCAAGGCACTTGAAATTGTCGGTTTAAAAAATAGGGAAGATCACATGCCAAATCAGATGTCAGGTGGTCAGCAGCAAAGGGTTGCTATTGCAAGAGCGTTAGTTAATGATGCCCCTTTAATTCTTGCCGACGAGCCGACAGGGAATTTGGATACAAAAACAAGTATTGAGGTTATGGAATTTTTTGTATCGCTCAATGAAAAATTGGGTAAAACAATCGTACTTGTTACTCACGAACCAGATATTGCAGAGTACACCCAAAGGGTAGTGAAGTTTAAAGACGGTAAAATTGTACTTGATTTACCAAAACCTCAATGGCTCAAACAAAGAACAAGGGAAACTTAAAATGCTTGATTTTAAATCAATATTAAAAATGTCTACTACATCATTAAAGATAAACAAAATGCGCTCAATGCTGACAAGTTTGGGTATAATTATAGGTGTCAGTGCGGTAATTATAATGCTTGCCGTTGGTTCCGGGGCAAGTAAAAAAATTGCCAAAGACATGGAATCTATGGGAAGTAATCTTCTTATGATTCGTTCTGCTTCTGCAAAATCAGGCGGTGTTCGTATGGGCGCAGGTTCAAAGCCTACGCTTACAATGAAAGATGCTCAGGCTATTGAAGAAAAAGCGCGAGGAGTTCTTGCTGTTGCACCGTACAGTGCCGAAGGGAAACAGGTAACTTACGGGAATCAAAATTGGTCAACCTCTGTTGCAGGCACTACAATGGCATATTTTATGATACGAAATTATGAGATAGATTCAGGCAGAGGTTTTTTGCCTGATGATACAAAAAACGGAACAAAAGTTGCGGTAATCGGTCAAACTGTTTCTACAGAACTTTTTGGTGATGTTGATCCTATAGGAAAAACTATACGAATCGGTAATATTCCGTTTAAAGTTATCGGACTTTTGAAAAGTAAAGGTTCAAGCGGTATGGGACAGGATCAGGACGATTTGGTTTTTATTCCCATTACAACAGCACAGCGCAAAGTTTTTGGGACTGATTTTCCGGGAACTGTTAATATGATTTCCGTAAAAGCGCAGAATGATGATGTTATAAAGATGGCACAAGAAGATATAGAAGAAATTTTAAAATCTCGTCATCATATCGGAGCAAAACAGGATAACGATTTTGAAATCAGAAATCTTGCAGAAATGCAGGAAACGATTAAATCTGCGACTAAAACCATGTCGCTTTTACTTGGTGCAATCGCAGGTGTTTCCTTGATTGTTGGCGGTATCGGTATTATGAATATTATGCTTGTTTCCGTTACAGAACGAACAAAAGAAATCGGTATTCGTATGGCAATTGGTGCTAAGGCATCTGATATTCGTTTTCAGTTTTTGATAGAATCCTTTTTACTGTCAATTTCAGGTGGATTAGTCGGTGTTTTAGTCGGAATAGTGGGTGCAAATCTTATGCATACGCTTGCAGGCATGAATATTGCTATAACCCTGTCTTCAATATTGCTTTCGCTTGGCTTTTCTGCCGCAATAGGTGTAGGATTTGGTTATTATCCGGCATATAAGGCTTCTTTACTAAATCCTATTGATGCGTTGAGGTATGAATAATTAATCAAAAAACGGGATATTGAATTTATCCCGTTTATAAACTTTATATTTATGCTTCTGCTTCGGTCGTTTCAGGAGTGCCTTGAGAAGTTGACTCTTGTGGGTTTTCTGATTTTTTGCTTGTTGCATCATTCTTTTTGAGTAGCCCGCCTAATGTATGATTCCAAACCCATTTTAAGCCTGAACCGATTGCATTTAATACTCCGGGGTTTCCAAGAGCAGTACCTATGCAATATCCTGCCGCCATATCATTATTCATGATACCACAACACATAACAGGAATAGGAGTGCAGCAGGTGCCAAATATTGGCATTGCAGGTGTGTAGCAGCCGCCCATTGACATCATAGGCATCATAGGCATTCCGTATCCGCAGATATTAACATTTCTCGTAATTTGTATGCTCATGATAAATCCCCGTTTAATCTTTCCTCATATATATAAAGTTTATTTACTCCTGAAAATTGCTTTTTAAATTCAATATTTATTTATATTTCTTAATAATTTCTTAAATACTTGTGTTTATTGAATTTTGTTATGCTATTGCTTTTTAAATCTAATCGTGTTATTATTACACTTGTAAAAGAGGTTACAAGATGACAAAACAATTACGACGCAGCAGACGAAACCAAAAGGGCTTGTTTTAAATTTAAAACAAACATCGCGTCGTGTTGAAAATAAATTTAAAAGAGCCTGAGAGAATTCTGAGGTTCTTTTTTTACCCTCACCCGAATTTCTAAATTCACTTTGTTCATTAAGAAATTCTACCCTCTCCCAAAGGTAGAGGGGAAAATGGTGAAATGTAACAAAAAGTAAAAATGCAACAAATTTCAGGCAATTATCATTTTTACGCAACTTAAATAAAAGGTGAAAAGTATTATGAAAAATAAAAATTTACGACGAAACTCAATCATAAAGGCTAACGCCCCGTTAGTCAGATTAATGAATTTGGTATGGGGATTGTAATACATGATTGAGTGCCCCTTTTTCGATTTTCTGATTTTTGGCAATGTTCCTCAAATTGAAAATCACCCCTCTTACAAATAGAGGGTGAGGGCAAAAGGACAGGAAATGATTTCAAAATTAACAGCAAGTACAATATATTCAACATTAGGAAATAACAGTTCACTTATCCCGTTAGGAATAAAAGATGTCGCAAACAGTTGCGGGCTTACCGCGGCTTCATATATTGCAGGCGACAAAGTCGAAGGTAAAGACAGATTTATTGATGAGTTTGGAACTCAGGCTATTTGGCTTGGCGGTATTCCGACTTATAAATATATTCTTGATAAAACAATTTTCAGACATTCAAAATTAGACCCGCAGGTTGATGTCAGACTTTTTAAAGATAAAAAAATCCTTGATTATGCTAAACAGTTTGCGCCGTCTGAAGAAATTAGACAAAGCATTGTAAATGCATCTAAAAAACAAAAGTTATTTAAATCTCTTACAATGGCAAAATTTGTCGCATCTACGGCTTTGACCGCACTATCATATTTCGGTTTGACAAAATTCAGACATAAATACACGGAAAATCAGATTAAAAAAGACTATTTGGAAAACAAAAAGCATATTGCAGAAAGTTTTGGTTCAAGAGAAATTCCATTTTCATCAAAATTTTCTGCGGTTCATAAAGACAATAAAAATTCGCAGGTCTCTTTTACCGGAGGCTTGCAGGATTTCATGTTTAATCCTGTTAAAAACCTTATGATAGTTGATGGTGTAATAACAGGCGAAAGACTTTCTCATTCAAGAAATCCGCAGGATTTTATGGGCTATGTGATTAAAGAAGGAAGTTTTTGGGCATTTATGTATTTTGCAGGTCCATTAATTTCAAAAGCATTAGAAAAACACAGTGAAAAATTCCACAACAAATCTATTGATTTGGATGCAAGAGTAATTGAAAACGAAGATTTTAAAAATGCGTTTAAAGATGGTTCTATAAAAGAACATCTAAAAGATTTTAAAGCAAGTAAAAATATTTCTGATTCTTATTTGTATAAATTTGCCGTAAATCCTGAAAATAATGAAAATCTTATTGTAAAAATGGCAAAAGAATCAGATATAATTCCAAGACTTCAAATTTCATTATTCAAAAAGCATCCTACAATTGTAGATACAAGAAAATATATAAATTTGGATGATTTAAAAGATATCGGTTCAAAAGTTGAAAAATTGCTTCATCAATACGAAAAATCCGGCGAAGATATTGATACTTTCTTTAAATCGGTTAGAAAACTCAAAAGAGCATCAGTTATCAAAAATATCGGCGCATGTATAGGTGCATTAGGGGTTCTTGCTCCGACAATTATGCTTGCTGTCAGATATTTTGGAGATAATAAGGATTATCAGGTTAAAAAAGATATTGAAGCCAAATTAGAACAACAGGCTTAATGTTCTTTTGTATTGCTAAAATTTCTTATTATGTTATAATTTAGAAATCATTTAAGAAAGGAGTTTTATTATGACTAAATGGGTATGCAGTGTTTGTGGTTACGAATATGATCCGGCAGAAAACGGGAATGTTGCATTTGAAGATTTGCCCGAAGATTGGGTTTGCCCTCTTTGCGGTGTCGGCAAGGACCAATTTGAACAGGCATAGATAAACAAATATTTATTTTTAAATAATATTGTAGGTCGGCATTAATATGCCGACTTATTTTTAGTATAATTATTTTATGGAAAAGGATGCAAAAGATTTAATCAGATATTTAAGGAGTATAGGCTTAGAGGTTCACACATCAACCAAAGCAAGAGGTAATCAGGGATTTTATATAAAAAACAGAATTGATATTTCAAAAAATATAGCATCTGAGCGAATAATTCCGACACTTATGCATGAGTTTGCCCATTATATTCATTCTCTTATTGAACCTTTTATGGAAAGAACAGGAGGGAGTATTGAAGTTATTTTTGATGATAATACTCCAAAATTTTATCAAAATGAACTTTTTGAGGTTACAAAGTTTGTTGACAAAAACTCAAAATGTGAGAAATTACTGGCGCATAAGAGTATTATAAAAGATAAAATTTCTGATTATGAGCAGATAATTAAAGAAAAATATCCGAATTTTCTGCGTTCTAAAAAGTTTCCTGAATTTAACAAATATATTAAATGCTCAAATGCAAAATATCTGCTAAAATATGACAGAGTAAAACTTATTTCAAGAGGTTTTTCAAAAAAAATTGACATTTATTCAATTGACAATATAGAAAAAGATTTTACTGATATGCCAAAAGAGTTTTGCGCATATATAAGACTGAAATCCTGTCAAAAAAAACAGTCAAGAATTAGTGCAAAGATTAATAAAATGAATAAATATTATTCAAAACCAACCGAACTTTTTGCAAGATTTGTAGAGGGCCTATATATAGATGAAGAACAAATTAAAACAATTGCACCGAATTGCTACAAACGCTTTTGCGAACTTTTAGATAGTGGTTACTATAAAGAGTTGCAGAAGGTTTATTATTCATTTATATCCAAAAGTGAATAGAATAATTTTTGAGCAACTGTTTTATTCATTTTTCTTTTTGCTGTTTCTTCGTCAATATGTCTCAGTTCATTTCCGACTTTTTTATACAAAAATTCCATCGCGCCGTTTTCTCTTGCTTCGTCTGTTGAGTATTCTTCTCTTATTTTTTGGAGTTCTCCATAGTCAAGGAATTTTCCTCCGCAGATATAACAGTCATCAATTTTTACATTCCCGCCGGTTTTGGTAGTATTTTTAACCATTTTGGCTCCGCAGGCAGGGCAGGTTCTATCCGCATTATCATTAACGGCTTCAAATGTTTTGTCTTTTAATGCTTCTTCTATAATGGAAATATCTTCGTGTTCTTCATTGAATTTGTCAAATTCACGATTATCAAAGAAAATTCCTCCGCAACCTTTTGTGCAAATATCAATATTTATTCCTTCAGATTTTATAAAAATTTTTTCCATATCCTTTCCGCAGGCAGGACATTTTATTGTTTCAAGCGTATCCATAATATTCTCCTTTTTATTTAATTCTATAATTTTTTGTATAATTTTTCATCATTTAAAAAGTTGAACATATAATATAATGTTGTAAAATAAGATTATGAAGATGAGAGAAATTTTACTTGTTGCTATGGCTTTGGTTGTCGGGAATGTGTCTTATGGGGCGCAGATAGTTTATCCTAAAAGCCAAAATGTAACGATTAACTCGGATAAAACATTTTTTGTAGGAAATGAACAGACTGACAAGGTTTTAAAAATTAATGGCGAAATTATAAACCTGCATCCTTCCGGAGGATTTAAACATGTAGTAAAACTAAATCCGGGGCTTAATACTTTTGTTATTGACAATGGCACAGAGCAAAAAACTTTTAAGATTACAAGACCGCAGCCTGTTGTCGCTTCAAATTCAGTGGCTGTAGAACCGATTATTTATGAAAACTCTGTTGTAATTTCTCTTTCAAAAGACAATGTGCCGTTGCGTTCAACACCTGTTGATGCAGGTTTAAACAGGCTTCAGCACTTGCCAAAAGGACTTGAATTTGATGCAATTGGTGAAGAACGGGGATTTTATAAAGTAAAATTGGGTCGCGACGGATTTGGATTCATTTCAATGGATTCTGCCATAAAAACCGATAAAAATAAAACGGATTATGCAAATATTCAATGTTGTACGCATCAACACGGAAAAAATGAGAAATTTCTTGAATTATTCCTTGACCGACAAGTCCCGTATTCTGTTACGGATATTGGCACAGGGCTTGATATATCTGTTTATAATGTTGTTAATTATATGTTCCAAAAGTATGACGATTTTATAGAGGGTAAACCGTTCGGGTATTCAAGTTACTACAATGCTGACGGAGCATTGATTGTTTCAATGAAAGAATTCCCAAAAGTAAATCCCCAAAACCCACTTAGGGATATAAAAATAACCATTGATGCAGGTCACGGCGGTAGCGAAGCAGGTGCAATCGGTTGTTTGGGAACAAAAGAAAAAGATGTAAATTTGAAAATTGCACAAAATTTAAGAAATAAACTTGAAAATCTTGGGGCAAAGGTATTTATGACAAGGGATGATGATTCTTATGTCGGATTAAATGAGAGGGTAGAAAAATCAAATTATTTTGATGCTGATATTTTCCTGAGTATTCACAATAATTCATTATCCGATTCTATGGCTGACAGAGATGCAACAGGTACTGAAACATATTATTTTTATCCGCAATCGAAAGAACTTGCAAAAATTCTTGCAAAATCTATTTCTGATAAAACAGGTTTTAAAAACGGAGGACAGAGAGGTCAAAGTTTTGCAGTAATTCGTAATACCCAAAGTATTGCGGTTTTAATTGAAGTCGGGTATATGATTAATCCTGATGATAATTCAAAACTTATTGATGAAGATTTTCAGAATAAAGTTACTGATGGTATTATTGACGGTTTGGAAAGGTATTTAAGACAAGATGACATATAACGGAGAAAAATTAGGTGCATTTATTGTTCCGACTGGTGTTGGTGCAAGTATTGGCGGTTATGCGGGAGATGCAAGTTCTTATGCAAGAAAATTTGCTCAAAAATCGAAACTTATTGTAAACCCAAATGTTGTAAATGCAGGTTGTTTTTCAGGTATAACAGACAATATGCTCTATGTTGAAGGTTATTCTTTAGACAGTTTTTTTAAAGGTGAAATTAATCTTATACCGTCAAAAGATAACAAAATCGGCATAGTATATGACAAAGCAATCCCAAATGATGTGTTAAATGTTCACATAAATACTCAAAATGCCGTAAAAACCGTATATGGTATGGATATTTGCGAATTTGAAGAAACTGAAGAGGAAGTCGGAGTTGAATTTTTTGTTAATGACGAAGGTATATCTGTCGGGAATGTAAGAAATATTACAACGCTTGAAAAATCATGCAAAAATCTTATTGATAAAGGGTGTGATGCCTTAGCGATAGTTTGTATGTTTGATGAACCTGAAAGTGATAATGAAAATTATTCAGACGGAATAGGTGTTGACCCTGTTGGCGGTGTAGAGGCGATTATTTCGCATGATATTTCTAAAAAATTTAAAATTCCGTGTGCTCATTCTCCGGCTTTTGCTGATTATCAGATTTATCCCGAACTTGTTGATCCAAAATCCGCATCTGAATATATTACACCGACATTCTTGCCTTGTATTTTGTTAGGGCTTTCAAATGCTCCGAAAATTACAACGGATTTGACAAAAGGTATAAATATAAAAAATTTGGATTATCTTGTAATGCCTTATAACTGTCTTGGTTCAACTCCTGTTTTTGAGGCACTAAAACACGGGGTAAAAGTTTATGCGGTTAAAGAAAATCAAACTGAACTTAATGTGACAAAAGAGAAACTTTTGCCTGACGGTGATATTATTGAAGTTGAAAATTATGAAAATTTGTTTTGTCTTATATAATAAATATTGACAAAAGTTTCATAAAGCGAAATAATACATTATATACGTCAGATGCAGGGAGTTGGTTATGTCTGAAACTGTGAACAGTGTTTTAAAAAGGGTATTAAGTTGCAGATGTAAGAAATTTCATGCATTTACACTTGCGGAAATTCTTATTACAATCGGTATAATAGGCGTAGTTGCGGCGATTACAATTCCTCTTTTGATGCAAAATTCAAACAGTAAAAAGTTTACAACCCAGTTTAAGAAATCTTTATCTACTCTAAATCAGGCGGCGATTGGAGCGCAGGCTCAGTATGATTTGGATTATTCATTGTTGACCCAGATAAATGATGATGCGACTTGCAAAAGCAATACTCTTGCAGGCGGTCAGTATAATTTTTGCGGATTGTTTAATAATACGCTTGCAGGTCAGACTTATCTTGGCAAATACGGGAATGTAAAAGGTGCAAACGCATCAAGCCCATATAGTGCGGATGTGACAAGTTTTTCTATCGAGGACTTTTTATTCTTTTCATTTGCAGACGGTGCAATAGTTGCGTTTAATCCTAATGCAAAAAGTTGCGGAATAGGTGTCGGTCAGACATTAACAAATGAAAAACTGACAAGCAGTTTAGCAAATTGTATCGGGTTTATAGATGTAAACGGACCTACACCGCCTAATAAAGAAGTTCAATGCGCAGAGGGTACAACGACAATCAGTGCAAATACCACTTGCAAAGTAACAAACGGTTCTATGGGGGATATTTTCCCTGTAGTATTTCATGACGGAGCGGTCGAGCCTGCAACAAATGCTTCTCTTGCCGCATTCCTTGGCGGAAACGGTAAAGAGGAAAAACAAGTTGATCCATTTGACGGTAATTATTTTACAGACCAAAACGGCAATAAGCGTGGGTTTAAATTAGTAACTGACGAAGATGGTAATGTTTCAAAATACAACGGTTGGGATTTGAAAGATGGTAGTGATTTGTGCCCGAGCGGTACTTCTATTCCTGATTCGGGAACATTGCAAAACTTGGTTCAACAAAACTTAGGAGAAGTTACATATAAAAGTATTTTTGCTCCTGAGAACCCGTGGTATTGGAAATATGAATATACAGGAAAAGAGAAAGGAGCCTTAGGACTTCCAACATCCGGTTATTTTTGGACAACTGAATCTGAAAATGGAAGCGGGCATCATAATTGGGGAATATCAGCGAGTTCTGCACAATTACACGGGGAACATAAAAATAATCAAAATGCTATTATATGTGTTGAATCGAAATAAATATATTTGTAGTGAGTAGGGTGCGTTTATACGCACCAAATTGATAATAAACTTAACCCTCTCTCATTTTTCAAATGTTTGAAATAAATTTCTCACATTGAAAAATTTCTCTCCCCGCAGGGGAGATAGACAATAAATCGGATTGTTGCAATGACAAAATAAAGACGGCGGGTTTAAAAGAGGGTCTTGTATCACACCCTCTCCCGCTTATTAAATTTTTGGTAACTATATACAATGTTACAGTAAATATGTCTGTCATTGCGAGGAGGAAATGGCTTTCCGACGAAGCAATCCAGTTATTTCATTATTATCGACAAATTAAACGGCTGGATTGCCACGCCCTAACGGGCTCGCAATGACATGCTACTGTAAAATAATATATAATTACCAAATTTTTTAACCCTCACCCGCATTTCTATGAAATTAAAATTTCAAGAACTGCTCCCTCTCCCAGGGGGAGAGGGGTGGGGTGAGGGGTCAAATCAGAGGGAATTGAAACCTCACCCGCAGTTGCACGGCTCATACTTCGCCTGCAACTGCTCCCTCTCCCAAAGGGATACAAAGCGAACCAACGAACTTGTGAGTTGCGTGAGCCTGTATGCCGTATGGCTGAGGGGTAGGGTGAGGGGTCGTACAATGTATCCTGAACTTTACAAAGGGTGTATGTCAAGCAATTGGCTGACTTACAAACTTATATAATATATTTCTGCAAAATAAGTTTTTTCAGTGCTCTGCCGTATATATGCTGAGGTTCTACAACTAAAAGTTTCTCAATATACTCTAATGTCTTATGGTAATCTCCAAGTTTTTTATACGCTGCTGCTATCGCATAAAGTGCATCTTGAAATTTTGGATCTAATTCTATTGCTTTTCCCAAATCTTTTATGGCATTTTCAATTTTGGGATTCTCAATATCTTTTCTTGTAAGAATTATTTTTCCCCTGTTATAATAAGCATCAGTCATTTTGCTATCAAGACTGATTGCTTTCGTATAATCCATCATTGCTTCATCATATTCTTCCAAAGAATGATAACACGCTCCTCTGTAAAAATATGACACCGCAAAATCGTTTTTCATTTCAATAGATTTTGTAATATGTTCTATTGCGCTTTCAAACTGCCTGCGCTGAAAATCTGCAATTCCGTTATCCAAATAAAATTTATAATTTATCATACTATCTATTATAATATAATATTATCTCTTATTCTACCCCTGTATATCAATACAAAATAGTTTAAATTATTAGATAATAATTGTATGTATAATTCAGATTGGTTTGATACTTTAAATAAACCGTTACTAAATCCGCCATCAACACTTTTTCAGCCTGTATGGGTTGTCCTTTATTCAATGATGGTATTAAGTATAATTTTATTTACTTTTGAAAAAACAGATAAATCAAAAATGCATGGGTATTTATATTTTGGAATCCAACTGTTTTTTAACCTGATTTGGAGTCCGATATTTTTCCTGCTCCAAAATATCGGATTTGCATTTTTAATAATAGTATTACTCGATATTTTTGCGATAATGACTGTTAAAGAATTTTATAAGGTATCAAAATTCAGCGCAATGCTGTTGATTCCGTATATTGTATGGATTTTGTTTGCAACATATTTAAACGGGGCTTATTTTTATCTGAATTAAGATGCGGATTTTATTACACCGCCGCCCAAAACTTTATCTCCGTCATAAAATACGGCAGACTGTCCTATTGCAATAGATTTTTGCATATCTTCAAAAATAACTTCGACTTCATCCTGACCGTTTGGTCTGATTTCAACAGGGGTAGGTTGTTGAGTTGAACGAATTTTTGCCTGACATTTTATTGCCTCAGTTAATCCGTCTATTGCTATCCAATTCAAATCATTTGCTATTAAGGATTTTTTAAATGTTTTATCCGCAGGACCTATAACGACCTCATTTGTATTTTTGCGAAGTTCAAGTACATACAACGGTTCTGATGCTGAAACTCCGATACCTTTTCTTTGTCCTATTGTATAATTCCAAATCCCTTTATGCTGACCTAAAACTTTTCCGTCTAAATCAACAATATTGCCGATTTTATCTTCGACTCCCAAAAGTTCGTTGTAATCTCCTCCGTAAAAATCCTGACTGTCAGGTTTATCAGCAGCCTGTAACCCGTTTTCCTTTGCAATTTGTCTGATTTGGTCTTTGGTGTAATTTCCTAACGGCAAAATAATATTTTTTAATTGCTCTTGTTTTAATCTGTATAAAAAATAAGACTGGTCTTTATGAGGTGCAATTCCACGCTTTAGAATATACCTTCCGTTTTCTTCTTCCACTTTTGCATAATGCCCTGTTGCGAATTTGTCAAATTCTACTCCGTTTAGTCTTGCAATCTCAGGCAAAACTCCAAATTTGATAAGCGCGTTACACCATACACAAGGGTTTGGGGTGTGACCGTCAAGATATTCCTTTTTGAAATTTTTGATAACTATATCTTCGTATTTAGTGACGCAATCAACAACATGATAAGGAATACCAAGTTGGTTGGCAAGATTTTGAGCCGCTTCTATATCTTCTACCTCATCAGGCCCGTAACAAGCATTGTGTTTGCCTTCTGCAGCAGCCAAACCGTGTTTCCCCCAAATTGACATTGTTGCTCCGATAACTTCATATCCCTGTTGTTTTAATATTAGAGCCGCAACTGATGAATCTACTCCGCCTGATAATCCTACCAAAACTTTCATTTTATAATCCTTTCTAAACCGTAAGCATTTTTTCGTGCAGTGATTTTGCTGATTCTTCGTATCCTGTTCTGCCCATAAGCGCATAAGTGTAGTTTCTTGCCTGTGAACTGGATTGCTGTTCGCAGGCATTGACATCGTACAATGCACCTGCTATTGCCGTTTGCATTTCTAACATATAAAGTAATTGACCAATATGATAGCCGTCAATTTTTGGAATTTTTATTGTAACAGTCGGTCTTGAATAGTCGATAAGCGAAACAAGTGTAGAATCTGCTTCAGCATTGATTAATTCATTAATAGTTTTTCCGCCTAAATATCCGATTCCCGTATACTGAAAAATTTGAGGAATATTTAGTGTTGTTTCAAATTCGCCGACTCTTATAAAGTTAATAATTTTGTTATTAGGTCCCTGATTAAACAATTGAATCTGTGTGTGCTGGTCGGTAGCACCTACGGCTTTAACAGGTGTAGGTCCTGTGCAGGTTGGTGAACCGTCAATTTTTTGGTTTTTGCCTAAAGATTCAGCCCAAAGTTGTATAAACCAATCTGCAACATATTTAAGTTTTTGAGAATAAGGCATCATAACCGTTATATTTTTGCCGAGTTTTGTGTCCATAAGATAATGAATAAGTGCATTTTGCGCAGAAATATTTTCATATATATTTGGATTCTGCAGTGCGCTGTCCATATCTTTTATACCTGATGTTATTTTATCAATGTCAATTCCTGTGAGTGCAAACGGCAACAGCCCTACTGCCGTAAAAACAGAAAATCTTCCCCCAACATCATCAGGCACAACAAATGCTTTGTAACCTTCTTGTTCCGATATTTGTCTTAATATCCCCATTTTTTTATCGGTCGTCACAATTATATTTTTCCTGTAATCATCTCCGAGTTCCTGTTCAAGTCTGTCTTTCAAAATCATGTATTGAGCCATTGTTTCAGCGGTATCACCTGATTTTGTGATTACATTTACAAGTGTTTTGCTCAAATCAAGGATGTTTAACAGTGCATTCATCTCATCAGGGTCAATGTTGTCAAGAAAGAATATTCGCGGATATCCGTTTCTTTCTTCTTTTGTCAGCATATTCCAATACGGAGTTAATAATGCGTTTGTTACCGCAAGTCCGCCTAATGCACTGCCACCTATACCGAGAACAAGAATATTATCAAATCTGTTTTCTACAAGTGCTGCGTATTCTTTTACATACCAGGAGGTTTCCTGACTGTAACCAAGATCCATCCAGCGTAATCCCTTTCCGGCAACATCTTTATTTTTGTATAAATCCGTAATAATTTCGGCAATTCTGTCTTTGTAATTCTCAAATTCTCGGGCTATATCAAGACCGTTTTCTTCCCCAAGAATTTTTGAGTCTGCTCCTCTGAAATCTAACTCTATCATTAGTATCCCTTATACTGCTATTTCTTTTTTTTTATATTAATATGCTCAATTTTAAAATACAAGAAAACCACCCTTTTGCAGTAAATTTTTATTAACTTTCAATAATCATATTTATAGTGTAATTTACAAATTTGCTCAACCATGCGGCGAAAGCATGGTGTAGAGCATGGTTGAGTGTTTTTCTCAATCTTTTGGTTTAGATAATTGTTTCAATCTTGCAGGCATGATTTATCAATCGTTCCATGGATTAAATGACCGTCTAAAAAGAGTAGTATATATGGTGTAGAAAGCAATTAACAAACGGGGGAATAAGATGAGAGATTTTACAAAAAAATTGAGAGTGTTACTGATTGATGACAATGCTAATCACTTGAGAGGTATTAAAGAACTCATTAGTCTTGAAACAAGTTACAATGTTGTTGGTGCAACAAGAAATGCGAACTTAGGTCTAAGTTTAATTAAAAAATATCGTCCTGATATTGTTTTGATGGATATTAATATGCCGGAAAAAGACGGTTTGCAAACTATTCAGACAATAAATAAGTCGGGTATTTCGACTAATGTTGTTATTTTAAGCGGGTATGATGATTCTGATTTGATTTATCGTGCTATGAAACTTGGTGCAAGAGGTTATGTTTTAAAAACTATGGCATCTTCAAAACTTATTGATGCAATTGAAACTGTTGCTGATGGTAAAATTTATCTTCCGTCAGTTCTTACAACAAGATTTTTTGAATACTTCCAAAATAGTGCAAGAGAAGAATCAAATATTGCACCGGGAGAAAATTTGCTCACTACATTAACGGGCAGAGAAAATGAAGTTTTGGATTTATTAACTCAGGGGATTAACTACAAGGGTATTGCACAACAACTGATTATTTCGGAAACTACTGTTAAGACTCATGTTAATAATATTTTCCAGAAATTACAGGTCGGTGACAGAACAAATGCTGTTTTATACGCATTGACTCACGGCTTCAAACCTTCATCAATGCAGGCAGAAAAGACTGCCGCATAGTTTATAACCAAAAGTTTAAAAAGGGTTCTGTAATTTTTAACAGAACCCTTTCTTTTCAAGGAGTAATAATGCAACCCGTAAAAAATTTAGAAATTGATAACAAAATCAAATTTGTTTCTCATGAAATAAGAAATCATATTTCCGTTTGTGATATGTACTCGCAGATTATTAAAAAGTATCTTGAAAAAGACAGATATGAAAATCCTTCGGTTTTTAATGCGCTAAATTGTATTTCAAAGTCGCTTCAGATTATTTCAATGAATGTTACTGATTTGAAATCTGTCAATGTAAATGAGCCTGTCGAAATTGACTATAAAACAAGTGTTGAAAAATCAGTCGAACTTTCAAAAGCCTATGTTGAAGATAAGGATATTGAATTTGAGGTTTTTATAAAAAATACTGTCAAAATAAAAATTGATGAAAATCGTTTTATGTCCTGTATAGTAAATATAATTAAAAACGCTATTGAATCAATAGAAGTTCGGGGCAAAATTTCTGTCATAGGCGAAGTAAGGGATAATTGTGCGGTTTTGAAAATTTCAAATAACGGTAAACCTGTGCCAAGTGACAGACAAAACAGAATTTTTGACTGCGGTTATACTTCAAAACAATCAGGCTCGGGCTATGGCTTGTATATCTGTAAAAAATATCTCAATAGTCAAAATGCAGATATAGAACTTGTAAAATCAAATAAGAACGAAACAACCTTTAAAATTACCGTTTTACTTTGATTATTTTTTAATATTTTCGGGGTGTGCAGAGTTTGAGAGAATAATCTCGTAATACTCGTTTTTATCAATATTTACGCCCATAGTTTTGGTGTCGCAATATTTTTTCTTTTTCTTGTTTAAAAGTTTTTTGTAATCTCCGCTCATAGTGGTAAATATAACACAAAAATAAATACATATTATCGGTAGTGATTGAGAGATTGAAACTTTCTACCTGTTCATTTCTTTTCTTTTGTTTGCGAGGCAAAAGAAAAGAAATGAACCAAAGAAAAGAA
>CACYKF010000013.1:0-39448 GCA_902774905.1 uncultured bacterium | reverse complement strand
TCGCAATCCGCTTTCTGACCGCTTTCTTTGACCGCCCAAAGAAAGCGGTCATGGTAGTTTTGATGAAACAAAAACTACCGATAATATAGATTATGTATTTATTGAATTTAACAAATCTTTAAACTACATTTATCCGCTTGCAAATAAAAAATGTTTATTATACTATCAAACATACAAGCGTGCGTTCGTGTGATTTTTATGTGGAAAAAATCTTTTAACACGAATTAAGGAATTGTAAGTAGCAATATTAAAATATAAAGGAAAACAAAAATGATTAACCCTGTTATCGACGAATTAGAAAAAGGATATTTAAAAGATTCTTTACCTACTTTCAACGCAGGTGATACAGTAAAAGTATTTGTAAAAATCGTTGAAGGTAACAAAGAAAGAATTCAGGCTTTTGAAGGTACTATTATTAAAATTCACGGTGCCGGTCTTAACAAGACAATTACTGTAAGAAAAGTATTCCAAGGTGTTGGTGTAGAGCGTGTATTCTTAATCAATTCTCCGCGTATTGACAAGATTGATGTATTAAGACGCGGTGATGTTAAACGCTCTAAACTTTACTACTTGAGAGAACGTTCAGGTAAGGCAACTCGTATTAAGGAAAAAATTGAAAAAAAATAAAACACATATTCACTGGTATCCGGGGCATATAGCCAAAGCCGAAAGAAAACTAAAAGAACAACTTTCGCTTGTGGATGCCGTAATAGAAGTGATTGATGCGAGAATACCTTTATCAAGCAGATATGACAATATTACGGGACTTCTTAACCAGAAGCCCCGTTTTTTGCTTGTCAATAAATCCGATTTGGTGGATAAAAATGAACTTGATAAATATATAGAAATTTTAAAGAAAGAAACTGAAACCTCTGTCATTCCGACAAGTGCAAAATCAAATAAAGACCTCAATATTATTGTAAAAGAGGCTGTAAAATTATCTGAACCTCGTATAGCTGCGATTATGGCAAAAGGTCTTTTGCGCAGACCTGCAAGAATTATGGTTGTCGGACTTCCTAATGTCGGTAAATCAAGTATTATAAATAAATTGACCCGCTCCTCCAAAACAAAAACAGGCGCAAAGGCTGGTGTAACAAGACAACAGCAGTGGGTCAGAATTAACCCGCAACTTGAATTATTAGATACTCCGGGGATAATTCCTATGAAGCAGGAAGATCAGGACCGTGCCATAAAACTTGCTTTTGTGAATTCCGTCGGCGATAATGCGTATTCAAATGATTTTGTTGCCAAAGAACTTTTAAATGTGCTAAATGATAAACAAGCGGAAGTTTTCAAGGAATATTACGGGCTTGGAGAAGAGGAATTAACGCTTGAAAATATTGCATTGAACCGCAAATGGCTCATAAAAAATCAGGAGCCTGATATAGAGCGCACTGCAGGTTATGTTTTAAAAGACTTTAGAGAAGGCAAAATCGGAAAGTTTATTTTGGATAGTCTTTCAAATACACAGGCTAATTAATAAGTATTTGTGTATATTACGAAATGTAAAGTTGAATTTAAAATTGCTCAAACTCTGTTATAATCTGCGATATGATATGATATGATATGATATGATGTGGTGGGGCGGGGCAATAATTTTAACCATTTTGTTTTTACAAACATGTAGGTAGTGAGTAGGGTGCAATTATTTGCACCAAATTAAAACGGCTGGATTGTCCTTTCGAAAAACAATACTTAATTGTTTTTCTCGGCAGAGTACTTCGTTCGCAATGACATGTTTCAGTGTGTAGGTCAGGCAATTGCCTGACACAAAATAAAATGTAAGGCGGAGGTATCAACTCCGCCTTTTAAATATGTAAGTTGGGGTTTTTACCCCAATAAGTAAGTTGGGGTTTCTACCCCAACATAGTAATTGGTTGGGCTGAAAGCCCAACTTGTATATTAGATAAAGTGTAGGTTGAGTGAAACTTATGTTATTCCTGCTTGAAATCCGACACTCATAATTTTTCTAAGGCTTTGTTTATTTTATAATTTCCCCGTTTTCAATTTTATAAATCTGAACATCTTTTAAAAATTCATCTTCAAAAAGAATGGTATCTACAGATGTTATTATTGTTTGTGTTGTGTCTGATATTGATTTTAGAAGATAATTTTGTCTTAAATCGTCAAGTTCTGCGAGTACATCATCTAAAAGCAAGACCGGTTCATCTCCTGTTTTGTCTGTTATTATATCAAGTTCAGAGAGTTTGAGTGCAAGAACTATTGTTCTTTGTTGACCTTGGGAGGCAAATTTTGTTCCGTCAAGTCCGTTTATCGAAAAATTAAGGTCATCCCTGTGTGGACCGACACAAGCCTGACATCGGCGAATTTCTTCATTTTTTCGTTCTTCTAAAGATGCTTTGAATACGGTTTGAATATCATTTATGTCTTCAATAGAATCTTCATCTATAAATGAACAGTCATAATTTATAGTAAGTTCTTCTGTTTCGCTTATAGTTTTGTGCTTTTCTTTTGCGATTTTTTCAATTTCTTTTAAGTATTTTTTTCTGATAAATATAATATTACTGCCTGTAACAGAAAGTTGTTCGTTCAGTACATCAAGCAGAGCGTTGTCATAATTTCCTGTTTTGGCACATTCTTTGAAGTAATTATTTTTCTGAATCCGGATTTTTTCATATTTAGAAAGTCTGTCATCATAAGCCGGATAAATTTGGGCAATTGCTCTGTCAAGCCAATCTCGTCTGTCTTGAGGTGCCCCTCTTAATAAAAGCAGGTCTGATGTTGAAAAAAGGACGCATTTCAGGGTACTTTTAAAATCCTTTATAGTTGATTTTACTCCGTTTAATTTCAGTTCCCGTTTTTTATCCTGTCCGAAACGGTAATACATATCAATATTTGTGTCATGTTTTATAAGTTGTGCTTCTGTTGTAAAAGAGTTTGCACCAAATTTTATCAAATCCGTATTATTTGAAGTCCTCGGACTTTTTAGGGTTGAGAGAAAGTAAATGCTTTCAAGTATATTTGTTTTCCCTTGCGCATTTTTCCCTATAATTAATGTTTTATTCTTTTCAAAATCTAATTTTATGTTTTGACAATTTCTGTAATTTGTCAGTACAAGATTATCCAGTTTCATAAATATTATTATACTTTAAATAAATGATTTTTGCTTAAATATGGACTTTACGGGCTTAATAGTGTATAATAAGATAGGTTGGATTTATAACAAAGGATTTTTATATGTTGCCTGTAATAACTGAAGAAATTTCGCAAAGTATTTTTGATGAAATATTTGTAGATATGCCCCAATGGCGTAAAAAAATGATTCATTATATCAAGGATGAAAATCCTGAAATAAATTCTGCGATTATAGAAGCAGCGAATAAAACTGATTTAGACCCAAAAGCAATCGCTTTGGGTGCTTATATGTCTTATGTAATGCTTGAAACAGCAGACAAAGAAAATGATGCATTGTTAAATTACACTGAATAGTATAGAGGTTTCATAATGATTATAGAAGATTTGCTAAAAGAATTAGTTGAAAGCAGAGGTTCCGATTTGCATATTTCAAGCGGATTGCCTCCTGTAAAGCGTGTTGATGGAAATTTAGTCAGAATGGATTATCCGCCATTGACATCAGAACAAGTTGAGCAGTTGTTGTTTCCAATGATGTCAAATGATCAAAGGCGCCGTCTTGAGCAAGATTGGGAACTTGACTTTTCTTACGGTATCAAAGGCATGGGGCGTTTCCGTGTAAACTTCTATAAGGATAAAGGTTCTTATGCTGCTGCTTTTCGTACAATTACATCTGAGGCCCCGACATTGGAAAATATGAATATGCCTCCTATAGTCACAGAGGTTGCCCAAAAACCGAGAGGTCTTGTTCTTGTTACCGGGCCGACAGGTTCAGGTAAATCTACCACACTTGCAGCAATGATTGATTATATCAACAGAACAAGAGCAGAACACATATTAACTATCGAAGACCCTATCGAATTTGTGCATAAGTCCAAAATGAGTGTCATTCACCAGCGTGAATTAGGTATGGATACCCGCTCGTTTGCTAATGCTCTAAAATCTGCTCTTCGTGAAGACCCTGATATTATCCTGGTAGGTGAAATGCGTGACCATGAGACTATTGCTTTGGCTCTAACTGCAGCTGAAACAGGTCACTTGGTCTTTGGAACTTTGCACACTTCTTCTGCATCTCAAACTATTGACCGTATTATTGATGTTTTCCCTCAGGGACAACAACAGCAAATTCGTGTTCAACTTGCAAACTCTCTTGTGGCGGTTTTTGCTCAGACACTTTTACCCAAACAGTTGCCTGACGGAACTTCCAAAGGTCGTGTAATGGCTCAGGAAATAATGATAGTTACTCCTGCTATTGCAAACTTAATCAGAGAATCAAAAGCGGCTCAAATTTATTCAACTATTCAAACAAGTTCCGAAAGTGGCATGCAAACTCTTGAAGCGGCTCTTGCTAATCTTGTAAACTCCGGTCTTGTTACGGTTGAAAACGCAATGGCAAAATCTTCAAAACCTGCAGAATTGCAAAGACTATTAAAACGATAGTACACAACAAAAGGAGGACTAATGGCTTCATTAACCGATGCATTTAACGATGCGTTTGGCGAAAGTATGGCAGTAGTGAAGATTATTGTTTATGCCATTCCGATTTCACTTTGTGCTAATTTATTTTTGGCTAAAGATTTTGTTGCAGGCTGTTTTTTTGCAATTCCTACCGCAATACTTCTTGCGACCTTGATGAGTAACGGGATATTTAATATTCGTTCAAATAAACGCGAAATTCTTACTTTTAATATTATTTCACTTATATCAATTGCTATAAAACTGCTTATCGCAATACTCCCGATTTTTTGTTTAATGATGTTTATTGGTTATTGCATTGTAACATTTGTCAAATTCCCGTTTGATATTCCGAATTTTATATTGATTTTTAATTGTATAGTTTGGTTGATTGTTTTTTCCGTGATATTTACTTCTTATTTGGCATTTTCTAAAACTTTAAATGTTTTTGATGGTTATAATATTAAGGTAATATCAGAATCTTCTATAGATGTTTGTATAAATTTGTTATTTTTAATTCCTCAACTATTGATTGCAAACGGGATTTTTATTGGTGCGGTTTGGTATTTATTTTTTGTATTCAAACTGCCATTAAATAGTATTTTATTTGTATTTTACTGTTCATGTGTTGGGGTTTTGAATCTTTCCGCTCTGTCAAGTTATTTTGCTCAGGCTTCTTATGAATTGATAAAGGGCAAAGATAGTGAATATCAGGACAACTATTACATGAAAGGCTCCGGAATGAATATGAACAATAGAAAAAAATAAGATTTTATTTTATATCACGGAGTTTTTTCAGTTGGTCACGAATTTCTGCAGCGCGTTCAAAATCAAGTATTTTTGCGGCTTTATGCATGTCTTTTTCAAGTTTTGAAATGAGTTTTGGCAAATCTTTTTTCTCGATATTATGTTCAACCATTTCTTCTGCTACAACATCTTCAAAATTGCGATAACTTGCGATGAGTGATAACAGGTTATTTTCAATCGGTTTTTTGATTGTCTGTGGGATTATGCCATATTTTTTGTTATATTCAATTTGAATTTTTCTTCTGCGTTCGGTTTCTTTGATTGCGTTTTTCATCGAATCGGTCATTCTGTCTGCGTACATAATGACTTCTCCGCAGGCGTTTCTTGCGGCACGGCCGATTGTCTGAATTAAACTTGTTTCTGAACGCAAAAATCCTTCTTTATCCGCATCCATAATTGCAACAAGCGATACTTCCGGGATATCTAAACCTTCTCTTAAAAGATTTACCCCAATAAGAACATCAAATTCTCCAAGCCTGAAATCTCTCAAAATTTCAACTCTTTCAATAGATTTTACTTCGCTGTGCAGATAGCGAACTCTTATTCCTTCTTGTAAGAAGAAATCTGTTAAGTCTTCTGCCATTCGTTTTGTAAGTGTTGTAATTAAAATCCTTTCATCTTTATCTGCTCGTTTTTTTATTTCGGATTTTAAATCAGGGATTTGACTATCAATAGGTCTTACTGAAATTTTTGGGTCTAAAAGTCCTGTAGGTCGTATGATTTGTTCTACAATTTGTGATGATGTTTGTCTTTCAAATTCAGCCGGAGTCGCAGAAATGTAAATTTTTTGTCCGACTTTTGCGTAAAACTCTTCATTTTTAAGTGGTCTGTTGTCTTTTGCACAAGGCAGTCTGAAACCGTAATCAACAAGAACCTGTTTTCTTGAGGCATCACCATGGCTCATACCGTTTATTTGCGGGAGTGTTTGGTGTGATTCATCAACAATTGTTAAAAAATTATCCGGAAAATAATCTAATAATGTTGCAGGGGCAGTCCCCGGGGCTCTGCGTTCTAATATTCTTGAATAATTTTCTATTCCTGTGCAATAACCCATTTCCTTTATCATTTCAATATCGTATTTAACTCGTTGTTCAAGTCTTTGTGCTTCTACAAGTTTGTTTTGGTCATTTAACTCCACGAGTCTGTCAGAAAGTTCCTGCCTTATCATTTTTAATGTTTCTTCCTGATTTTCATCGTCAGTTATATAGTGAACCGCAGGATATATAACAATTTCGTTTGGCATGTCAATGATTTCGCCTGAAATTTGGTCAATTTTAACGATTTTTTCAAGTTCATCTCCAAAGAAATAAAGTCTTGTAATGACCTTTTCATACGGAGGCATAATTTCAACAATATCGCCCCTGACTCTGAAGGTTGAGTATTTGAGTTCGACATCATTTCTTTCGTAACGAATTTCCACAAGATATTTCAATAGTGCATCTCTGTCTATATCGTCGCCTTTATGCAGAGTAATTGTGCCTTTAAAGTAATTTTCAGGTACTCCTAAGCCGTAAATGCAACTGACAGATGATACTACAATAACATCATCCCGTTCATAAAGGCTACGAGTGGTATTGTGTCGAAGTCGGTCAATTTCTTCATTTATACTTGAAGATTTTTCTATGTATGTGTCTGTTCGAGGAATGTACGCTTCTGGTTGATAATAATCGTAATAACTGATAAAGTATTCAACCGCATTATTTGGAAAAAGTTCTTTAAATTCGTTATATAATTGTGCTGCAAGGGTTTTGTTGTGTGCAATAATAAGGGTAGGTCTTTGAACTCTTTCAATGACATTTGCAATGGTAAATGTTTTTCCGGAACCTGTAATCCCAAGCAGAGTTTGTGTATCGTCACCGTTTTCCAATCCTTTTACAAGTTTTTCTATTGCTTGCGGTTGATCTCCAGAGGGTTTGTATTTTGAAACAAGTTTAAATAATTTGTGCTCCATAACTTAATTTTAGTATAAATATTTACATAGACAATATTATCCGAATATCTCGCTAAGATATTCTAATTATGTTCATTTTTTCTTTTTGTCTTGAAGCAAAAAGAAAAAACGAACCAAAAGCGGATTGTGAGCAGAGTGCCGGAGTTGGCTTGCGGGAGCAAGACAAGCAGGGCACGAAGTCACATTTAAGGCGAACAACCAAGAAGAAAAACTCGCTGATTACAATACCGCCTGACGGCGGCATAAGACTGCTAACGCAGTAATATGTGTTTTTGCCTATCGGCAAAAATCTCTTAGCACGGCTAAAACTACGCCGTGCGCTTGAATAACGACCTTTACGAAGTTTAGGTCGGGGAGTTTCTGCTTGGTTGCTCGCCATCGACAGCTCTGCGCATTTTGCTTTTTGTGGATTTTACCACAAGCAAAATGGCTTCGGCTTTGGCTCGCAATCCGCTTTGTGCCCAGTTTTTTTGCGGTCAAAGAAATGGGGCAAGGTAGTTTATACAAAACAAAAACTACCAATAATATTGTTTATATATTTTTATAAAATCACTTGATTTTTAAATTTTAGCGTATTATCATCCTCTTGTAGAGTGCTTACGCCAATAATCACTCAACAAGAAAAGGAAAAACACAATGTCAATTAACTTAGAAAACAAACAAGAATTCGCTAAGAAATTCGGTAAAAATGAAAAAGATACAGGTAATTCAGCAGTTCAAATTGCTATGATGACTGCAAAAATTGCTCAACTTACCGAACACCTTAAATCAAACAAAAAAGATTTTGCTACTAAAAGAGGTCTTTTGATGATGGTAGGTAAAAGAAAGAAACTTCTTTCTTATGTAAAATCTAAAAATCTTGACGAATACAGAGATTTGATTAAAAAGTTAAAAATCAGAGGTTAATCTCAAAAAAAGACCGGCTTTTACAAGTCGGTTTTTTTATGCAAAAATTGTGTTATGAATTCATTAAAATCAAACAGGCTTCATATAGGTATTTTTGGTAAAACTAATGTCGGTAAATCCTCTCTGTTAAACAGAATAACAGGACAGGATGTTTCAATTGTATCTGATATTGCGGGTACAACAACTGATGTAGTCGAAAAATCAATGGAACTTTTGCCTGTCGGTCCTGTAAATTTTCTTGATAGTGCAGGTATAGATGACAATACAGAATTAGGCGAACAAAGACTTGAAAAAACATTAAAAATTTTAAACAGAACGGATGTTGCCGTTTTGGTCTGCGATTATAAAGGGATAGATGATTTTGATATTTCTCTTATTGAAAAATTCGTGGATTTAAAAATTCCTTTTATTGTGGTTATAAATAAGTCTGATGTTGAAAAAATATCGGATGAAAAATTAAATGTAATAAAGAATTACACTAAAAATATTTTAATAACTTCTGCAAAAGATGATAGGGAAATTGTTTATAAATTTAAATCATTATTGATTGAACTTTTACCTGATGATTTCATAAATACACCAAAAATTGTCGGAGATATTACAGCGGAAGGTTCTACCGTAGTAATGGTAATCCCGATTGATAAAGAAGCACCAAAGGGCAGGATTATATTACCTCAGGTTCAGACATTAAGAGATTTATTGGACAGCGGTTGTGTTACTCTTGCTGTAAGAGATACCGAATTAAAAAATGCGCTTGATAACTTGAAAACTCCTCCGTCGCTTGTTATCACTGATTCACAGGCTTTTAAAAAAGTGAATGAAATTGTACCTGAAAATATTGCGCTGACTTCATTTTCAATTCTTTTTGCAAGGCTAAAAGGGGATTTAAGTGCGTTTATTCATGGCGCAGAAGCAATTGATACCTTAAAAGACGGCGATAAAGTTTTGATTTTGGAAAGTTGTACTCATCATGCAATAGAAGATGATATTGGCAAAGTAAAAATTCCAAATCTTTTAAGAAAAAAGACCGGCAAGAATTTGATAATAGAACATTTTTCAGGACATGATTTTCCTGATGTTTCCGATTACAAACTCATAGTTCATTGTGGTGCCTGCATGACAAATCGCAGAGAAGTTCTATCAAGAATTTTGATTGCAAACAAAGCGGGCGTACCGATTACAAATTACGGCATAGCAATTTCATATTGCTTAGGAATTTTAGATAGGGCTGTAAAAATATTTGAGTCCAAATATTAATCAATACCTTCTTCAATTCGGTTTAAAATTCTGTCCCACATTTTGTTTGAAAGTATTTTTTCAAGATTATTTTCTACAATATTATTTACAAATTTGTCAATTTCGCTATTTCCGCCGTTTATTGAACTGTAAGTTTTTAAAGTTGCGCTTCCGTGGTCTGTTTCAATCATCTTTTCATATCTGAAATTGTTAGGGTTATCCCTGTTCATTAAGATTCTTTCATTGTATTTGCCGTCATTAATATCTATTAGCAAAGCAGGATATTTTTGGGCATAAACCGGTTCAAATGTAACATGTTTCTTTCCGTCTAAAATTTGGAAAATCGGTTTTTCCGCTATCTTTTTCCCTTGTTTAATATCTTTCCATTCTTTATCTATGCAAGAATTTAATTCGTTAATCAATTTTACCGATTTTTTTGATATTATGCCTTTGTTTGCAGGTAAAATTCTGTCAAAATTTGTTGCGGCTTTAAAAGAGACACTGTTAGCACAATATAGATTGTTGTTTTGAATGTTTGAAACTTTCATGTATAAACTCCTTTTTTTGTTTTAAAACACATAATAAAATTTTTTGCTATTTTTTATAAAATCTTGAATAAAAGTTTTGTTTGTTATAAATTATGAATGTTAATAGTGTATAAGTGAGGATTGCCCTCACCCCTACCCCCTCTCCCGGAGGGCGAGGGGCATAAAGAAAAAGAAGGAGAAAGTCAAAATGGCTGAAAGAAAATTAGTCGGAACAAATGAAATGTTCAAAAAGGCACTTGCAGGCGGCTATGCTATTGGTGCTTACAATGTTAACAACATGGAAATTTTACAAGGTATTGCAGAAGCAGCAGAAGAAACTCAATCACCTATCATTTTGCAGGTATCTGCGGGTGCAAGAAAATATGCTAATCAAACATATCTTATCAAATTGGTTGAAGCAGCACTTGCAACAACAACAGTTCCTATTGCTTTGCACTTAGACCACGGTGCAGATTTTGAAATTTGTAAAGCATGTATTGATGGCGGTTTCTCATCTGTTATGATTGATGGTTCAAGATTCCCGTTTGAAGAAAATGTCAGAGTAACAAAACAAGTTGTTGATTATGCTCATGAAAGAGGAGTTTCAGTTGAAGCAGAACTTGGCAAACTTGCTGGTGTCGAAGATGATGTTAATGTATCTGATAAAGATGCTAAATATACAAATGTTAAAGAAGCAGTTGAATTTGTAAAACAAACAGGTTGTGATTCTTTGGCTATTGCTATCGGTACTTCTCACGGTGCTTACAAATTCAAAGGCGAAGCAAAATTAGATTTTGAAAGATTGAAAGAAATCAAAGATGCTTTGAAAGAAGCAGGTTTTGGCGATTATCCTATTGTATTGCACGGTTCTTCATCAGTTCCTAAAGAATTTGTTGAAAAATGCAACAAATTTGGCGGTAACTTGCCTGATGCTCAGGGTGTTCCTGAAGAAATGCTTAACTATGCTTCAAAACACGGTGTTGCAAAAATCAATATTGATACAGACTTGAGACTTGCAATGACTTCAACAATCAGAGAGTTCTTTATTGAACATCCTGAAAAATTTGACCCGAGAGAATATATGGGACCTGGCAGAACTGCAGTTAAAGAAATGGTTATGCACAAAATGCGTGATGTTTTGGGTACTGCAGGACACGCTCAAGACTAATTTATGTATCATATATAAATTAATAAAAGACCGATATTTTGTAAATATCGGTCTTTTTTAATCTTCAAATATAAATAATTTATGAAATGAAAAAGCGAGATGCATTTTTTAATGATTTAAAAATATTTATAAATAAAAATGTAGAATAATGTATGGCTATTGATGCTCTTATACTACTACATCAAAACAAGCATCCCATGCCTTATCTACATCTTTAGGGTCAAGAGCAAGTTTTTCTTCTATATATCCGACATCATTTGCCGCCTGATACATTGCGTTTTCACCTCTGTATCCTTTAGATGCTATAAGTCTGCCGTTTTTTATTCTGAAAAAATCTACGGCTTTATCATTGGGGTCGCCCAAAATTTTAACGCTTGAACCGTCTTTTAATCTCACGCTGCCGATTCCTCTTCCCCAAGATTTTGCCAAATCTACCATACTAAAACCTAATTTAATACCGTTCATAATTTTTCCTTTCGTAATTGATTATGAAGTTTCTAAATCAGGTAAAATATTAATTTGCGCATATTTTAATAAAAATTTACACTTAATTTTTATCGTTTGGTAATTATGATAAAATTTAACCATGATTTATTTTTACTATGGGGATGAGGAATTTAATATTTCTACCGAAATCAAGAAACTGAAATCAAAACTTGATAAAAATTTTCTTGAAATGAGTTATAAGGAATTTGACAATCCGAAATTTCCGGATTTAATGGTTGCAATATCCTCTCAACCCATGATGTTTGGCAAAATGCTTATTGTTATTGACTGTATAAATTATTTCAAGTCAAAGAAAAAAGACACAGATTGCGAAGGCGGTTTTGATGACGGTCAGATTAAACAAATCGAAAAAGCACTTGAAATGGTAAATGAAAATTTAGATATCGTGTTTAGAGCCTATGTTGTTCCGGATTCAAAGAAAAAGACTTCAATTGATAAACGCAAAAAAATTTTTAAACTTCTTTCAAAATATAATTCACAGGAGTTTAATCAGATTCCTGCATATAAAACTGCAGAACTCGAATCGTGGATTAAAAATCAGGCTAAAAAACACGAATTAAAAATTAATCCTGACGCAGTCAGTTTGCTGCTTTTGCAGGTCGGTTCAAATTTGAGAATGTTAGATTCCGAACTTGAAAAACTGAAAGTTTTTTCAAAAGATAAACCTGCAACAAAAGAGATGGTAAAAGAAATTTGCATAAGTAATGAAGATTTGTTCGCATTTATTGATAGTGTTGTTGTCGGGGCTAAATCAAAGGCATTAGAGCAATATAACAAACTTATTTCAACCCGTTATCCGCTCTCTATTCTTGCAATATTACATTCAAGTCTGAGGGAGAAAATATTTATTAAAGCAAACGGAAGCAGATATTCTCAAGATGAACTTGCAAAATTAATAAATATGCATCCGTACAGAGTCAAACTTGAACTCCAAAAACTAAAACAAGTGCCGCTAAAAAATTTGGTAAATTTAAAAGAAAATTTAACTCAGGCTGAATACAAAATCAAGTCAGGACAATCAAATCTTGCGCCTGAAAGGGAGATAGAATATGCAATATTACGATAAAAATATAATTCAAAAACTCCCGCAACTTGTTGATTATTTCAAGTCAGGAATTGAGGACGAAAACAAAAATATTTCTCACTGTATTTTGTTTTGGGGGGCGGATATACAAACTCAATGCGAACTTGCACTTGAAATTGCAAGACTTTTAAATTGTAAAGAATCGGGTAGTGACGATTGTGAGTGTTTAAATTGCAGGTGGATTAGGGAACAAACTCATCCTGCCGTAAAAATTTATACAAGACTTGATTATAAAGAGGCTTCTGAAAATATTTCAGATGAGGAAGGTTCTTCAGGCGGAAAGAAAAATATTAATGTAGCGCAGGCAAGAGGAATTATCTCTGAACTTGCGGTTACAAGTGATTATCACAGGGTTTATATTTTCTGTGACAGAGATGAAGACGGAAATTTGTTACCGCTAAATAAAATAAATTTTCCGGAAGTTACTTCAAATGCGTTATTAAAAACTTTTGAAGAACCTCCTCAAAATACGACATTTATATTTTTAACAAATGATAAAAGTGATGTTATTTCAACCGTTGTTTCAAGGGCGCAGTCATTTTTTGTTCCGTCAAAAATTATTTCGGAGCAAAACTATGAACTTGTAGAAAATTTGCTCAATAATTATTGGAATATCGAACGCAATAATGTTTTGGATTTTGAAAATAATCTTTTAAATCTTGTTGAAAATGACGGTGCTGTTGAAATTTTTGAACAAATGGAAAATTATATGTTTATGCTGATGAAAAATAATTTTGGAAATAAGATTTTATTCCAAAGATTATTGATGGATTTGGAACATGTTGAAACGGCAAAGCGTCAGGCAACATTAACTCCGCCAATGAATGATGCTACGATTTGTGAAAATTTGGCATTTAAAATGATTTTGGTGTAAAATTACAAAGATAAGCAGGGAGAGAAAAATGGATATAAAAATGATTTTGGAAATAATTTTTGTAGTGCTTGGTGCTTATGTTATCGGCTCAATTCCGACAGGATATATTGTCGTAAAACTTTTTACCGGACAAGATATCAGAAATATCGGTTCAGGCTCGACAGGGGCTACTAATGTAAAAAGAGTAATGGGCAAAAAATGGTTTTTCATTGTGCTGCTTTTAGATGCTTTTAAAGGTGCTTTGCCTGTAGTTCTCGCATATTTTTTAACAAAATCTTTTGCAAATATAGGTTTACTTCCTGTTTTGGCAGCCATTTTTGCAATAATCGGTCACAGTAAATCTGTATTTTTAGGTTTTACCGGTGGAAAATCTGTTGCATCAGGTGTTGGTACTTTGCTTGCGTTAAATTGGCAGGCGGGACTTATTATTGCTGTAATTTGGGCAATAACAACATGGGTATCAAAATATGTTTCCTTAGGTTCTATAGTTGCACTTGCGCTTGCGCCTGTTATTATGTGGTTTTTAAATTCTCCACCTGCTTATATAATTTATTCTTTGGTTGCGGCAGTTTATGTTATTTATTTGCATAGGGAAAATATTAAAAGACTTATTGCAGGAAACGAAAATAAAGTAAGGTAGTTATTTTTTCTTAAACATTTCGACGAAAGTTTCTGCCCACTCGTTCAGATACGGGTATTTATTTTTATGCCAATGGTGATCTATAAGTTCCTGTAAATTCTCTTTAATTGTCCCGATATTATTTAGTCTTTCGTAAATATAAGAAAACATTCCTGTGCGGTCTGCTCCTTGTTTGCAATGAACATGAACCTTTCCGCCGTTTTGTTTTGCGCCCTCAACAATATCTAAAAACTTTCCGACATTTTCTTTTTGGGGATACATTGATACGGATGGAATATTGTGATATTTCATCCCAAGTTTTTTTACTGCTTCTGCTTCGTTGTAATCTATATCAGGAACTTCCATTGTTCTTAAATTAACAACATCTGTTACGCCCTGTTTTTTTAACCATTTTAATTCTTTTAAAGTTGGTTGTGCAGAACGCGAAAGGTACTTATCTATTTGTTTGTAATTCTCCGGTTTAAAAAATATAGTAAACATTTTAACCCCTGTTTGTAAATATTACTTTGTTTTTAAAACATAAAAAATTTTTTTTTGCTATTATATTTTAAAAATGTAAAGGATAATTTTTGTGAGTATTCAGCCTGTTAATAATGTTCAAACTAAAAATAATTACAAATACAATTATGTAAAAATAAGCGGATACAGTGCTTTGGCATTGGGCAGTGCTTGTGTAGTTCAGGCTTGCAGACACAAGATAAAATCGCATAAAATTTTAGCCTTTTTAACGGCTTTATCAACCCTTGCTCATGTCGGAATTATTGAATATTTTAATCATAAAAAATAAAATACCCTGTAAAATTATTTACAGGGTATTTTTTATAAAAGTTTTAATAAAATTAACTTAACTGAACTGTAACTGATTTTGGTTTTTGAGTATAAGTAATTTTATCTTCTCTTGATAACCAGCCTAAGCCCATATAAGTGAAATTGTCATCCAAATCCATATCTTTTCTCAATTTATTGATAGTAACTTCACCTTTGCTTGATAAATAATTGTAAATTTTACCGGCTGATTCAATAATTTGTTGTTGCATTTCTTTTGCTTCTTTTTTAGATGATGTAAACATGTTTTGTGCCTCCTTTTTTATAATTTTATATTACACCTTTTAAAAAATAAATCAATATGTGATTTTTATACAAGTTCAAAATACTATATATTATTGGGTTTTAATCCTTAACATTTCTAAACTTTATTTTATTTTATAATAAAAATTTTTTAAAATATCGTTATTTTGATGTATTTTTTTATATAAAATCACATTTCTAAATAAATATTGGCTAATTTTAATATAATTATTGAAAATTTTTGATAAAAATTTTCTATTTTTTATTTCTAAAACCCATTGTATAATGGTATTTAAGCCTATATTGTTATATAAAATTTTATCAAAATTTTTAATAATCAGATTTTGAGCAAAATAAAACGGGAAAGATTTATTTCTTTCCCGTTTCTCACATATTTTCTTGTCTAAAACTATTATTTAGCAAGTTTTTTGATAGCAAGAGCAAGTCTTGATTTTTTTCTTGCAGCGGTATTTTTGTGTAAAATACCTTTTACAACAGCCTTATCGCATAGTTGGTAAACTTTAGACAATGCATTGTTTAAAGCATCTTTATCTTCACCGTTAGCAAGTTCTAAAACTTTTTTTACTGCGGTTTTGATAGAAGATTTCCATGCTACATTTCTAAGTCTGTTTTTTTCAGCGACTAATACTCTTTTTTTAGCAGATTTAATATTTGCCATTTTCTTTCCTTTCAAATTGTGCGGTTAATGACTCCGCAACTACTCATTTGAGGATGTGAGTAAAAATATTAAAACTCAAAAAAACTTTTTTTGCAACATTTCATGAATAAGGTTAATATTCTTTAACTTAACATTTGCATAATATTATGTTTATAGTATATTGTAATTGGTTACACTGGCTTGATAGGTTTTGCCCTAGTCGGATTTTTTACCCGATGGAGCAGTGTTTCCCGTAGTACAATACATTTAAACAAAAAGGAGAAAAAAGATGCCAACCGCTTCAATGATTGAACTTTTGGAATCAGGTGTACATTTCGGACACCAAACACAAAGATGGAATCCTAAAATGAAACCGTATATCTATGGTGCAAGAAACGGGATTTATGTTATTGATTTAAGAAAAACAACAGTATTGCTTGATGAAGCATACGAATTAGTCAGAGATTGTGCCGCAAAAGGAAGAAATATTCTTTTTGTAGGTACTAAAAAACAGGCAGCTGAGGTTGTAGAAGCAGAAGCAAAAAGATCCGGTGCATACTATATTAACAGACGCTGGTTAGGCGGTATGCTTACCAACTTTGAAACTATCAGAGGTCGAGTAAACAAATTAAAAGAATTAGAAGAATTTATAGCAAACGGTTATACTGACAAACTTCCTAAAAAAGAAGTTGCTCAAATTAACAGACAAGTTGCAAAACTTTCTAAAACTCTTGGTGGTATCAAAGAAATGAGAGGTTTACCTGAACTTATCTTTGTTATCGATCAGGAAAAAGAAGATATTGCCATTAAAGAAGCAAACAAACTTGGTATTCCTGTTATTTGCTTGGCAGATACTAATGCTAATCCTGACGGAATTGACAAAATTATTCCGGGTAACGATGATGCAATTCGTTCTATTCAGTTGATTACTTCAAAACTTGCTGATGCCGTTTTGGAAGGTAAACAACTAAGAGAAAATAAAGCAAACGAAACTAAGAAAATAAAAAAGATTTCTGCTGAAGATGCCGGTGTTACCGCAGAAGAAGCAAAAATAGAAGAATAATAAGATACTAAGGCACTAAGGCACTATGATACTCAGAGTATATTTAGTGCCTTAATATCCTTGGAAATTAGAATCTTTTAATAAGTAGTACTATCAAAATAGGAGAGATATAAAATGACAGTTACAGCACAAATGGTAAAAGAACTTCGTGATAAAACCGGTGCAGGTATGATGGATGCCAAGAAAGCACTTGTTGAAGCGGATGGTGATATGGAAAAAGCATCTGAAATTTTACGCCAAAAAGGTATTGCTTCTGCCGATAAGAAAATGGGCAGAATCGCTGCTGAAGGTCGTGTAGAATCTTTTGTAGATGCAAACGGCGGTGCAATGATTGAAGTAAACTGCGAAACAGACTTTGTTGCTAAAAATGATGAATTTAAGGCTTTGGCTTCAGGACTCGCTCAAAATGTTGAAGAACAAAAACCTGCTGATGTTGATGCATTGTTGGGTATGACTTGCAAGCAATGCGGTAAAGTTATTGCTGATGCTTTAAAAGAAAAAATTGCATCAATCGGAGAAAAAATTACCGTAAGAAGATTTGTAAGATACGAAGGCAATGTTGCTACATATATTCACAACGGAAAAATCGGTGTTTTATTGCACACTGATGTTAAAAACGAAGAATTAGCAAATGACCTATGCTTGCATATTGCTTCTTGTGCACCTCAATTTGTTTCGAGAGATCAGATTCCGCAATCTGTTATTGATGAAGAAACAAGAATTGAAATGGGTAAAGAAGATTTGCTTAAAAAACCTGAAGCAATCAGAGGCAAAATCGTTGAAGGTCGTATCAATAAGTTGATGGCTGAAAGATGCCTTTTAGATCAGGGATTTGTTAAAGATCCTAATCAAACTGTTGCTCAACTTATTGAAGGCAAAATGAAAGTTCTTGCTTTCACAAGATATGAACTTGGTGAAGGTCTTGAAAAACGCCAGGATAATTTTGCTGAAGAAGTAATGAGCCAATTAGGTTAATAATTAATATAATAAATCAGTAAATTTTAAGCAGAGGTTTGCATATATTGAAGTTAATTCAGAGTTGCAAACCTCTGTTTTATGTTGGTACACTTGACAAAATTATAATTTTATGTTACAAAAGTAGCAGAGGTGTTGTGTATGATTTTGTATAATGGTTTGACTAAACAGGAGTTGATAACTAAAAATTATAATCATATTTATAATCATGAGTTGGCGCACAAATCTGCAGGCGGACAATTTGCAGGTGCAATATCTATTGAACGGGATGCAAACGGGATTCCCGTATCAGGACATGTTCCTATTGCTATGCCGGTTTTAGACAAAAACAATCCTCAAAAAACGATAGACCACGCTAATATCGTGATAAGAGCCGCTCTTGCCCCATCTGATCCTTCAGGTCAAGATTATAAGGTTGCGCAAAGTGCTCAAAGTATTAAAATGAGAGCGCAGGCTGTTAAAAACGAGAAAACAGGTAAAAAATTAGATTTGACTGCTTAATATTTTGATTTCCTGCAATTTTGAAGATATATTATTACAAAATATCAACAAATGTGTAAAAAAATTTTTTTATTATATAATGTATCATATATTATTATAAATTGCAGGAGGCAAAATGGAAAATATTATATCTAATTACGAAAACAGCAACAGATCGGTTATAAATCCGACAAGGATAAAAGTCGTAGGTGTCGGCGGAGGCGGCGGAAATGCTGTAAACAGAATGTTGCAGGCTAAACTTGCTGATGTTGAATTATGGCTGATGAATACTGATTTGCAAGCATTAAGTTGCAGTAATGTTCCAAATAAGTTACAACTTGGCGTTGAAACAACAAACGGTCTTGGTTGCGGTGCTGATCCTGCAGTCGGTGAAAGAGCAGCTTTGGAAGTAAAAGAACAAATTACAAAGGCTTTGGATAATACGGATATGTTATTCATAACTGCCGGTATGGGCGGCGGAACAGGTACCGGAGCGGCTCCTGTTGTTGCTCAAATTGCTCAGGATTTGGGTATTTTGACAATCGCTTTTGTTACTAAACCTTTCTTTTGGGAAGGTAAAAAGAGAATGCAGCAGGCTGAAGACGGTATTGAAAAACTTAAAAAGTATGTAGATGCTATTTTGGTTGTTCCGAATGACAAATTATTGCAGGTTGTAAAACACGAAATTGGTGTAAGAGATGCCTTCTGTGTTACAGATGAAGTTTTATTCAGAGGTATTCAGGGGTTATCTGATATTATTACAATTCCGGGGACTATCAATATTGACTTTGCTGATGTCAGAAAAGTTGTAAAAAATTCCGGTACTGCATTAATGGGTATCGGTAGAGCACAGGGTGACGGTAGAGCAATAAAGGCTGCTGAAATGGCTATCAATTCTCAATTGTTAGAATCTTCTATTGATGGGGCAAGCGGAATTATTGTCAACATCACCGGTAGTTCAAATATGTCTTTATATGAAATCAATGATGCTCAAAGCGTTATTAATAATGTTGTTAAGGATGATGCGGATGTAATTTTGGGTACTGCAATAAATGAATCTTTGCAAAATGAAATTCAGATAACAGTTATTGCGACCGGCTTTGCAGAAAAATCCGCAAGACAAATATCTGCGGCTGAATATTTCGGTCGTTCAAGTTCAATATCTCCAACATCGCCTTCATCATCTTCTCCTTCTTTGGGTGGAGATTTTCCTGATGTCCCAGATTTTCTAAAAAAGAATGACTAATAAAATACATAATAAAAAAGAGAGCCGATAGCAAAATTCGGCTCTCTTTTTATATCAAATTTTTCATTTTTATGTTACTCTTTATGTTATAGTTATTAAGAGTAGCTGTGGGTTAATATGAACACTGAAGAAGATTTTTCTTACGGGATTCTTGGATATAATTCTGTTAATATCGGTGACGAAATACAAAGTGTTGCGGCGATGAGATTTATGCCGCATGTTGACGAATATCCAAAACGTGAAAATCTTAAAAAGTTTGTTCCTAAAAGCGGAAAAAGAACCAAACTGATTATGAATGCGTGGTGGATGTGGCACATAAATCGATTTCCTCCAAAAGATAAGCATATTGAACCACTGCTTATTGCCATGTACTTTAGACCTCCAATTCGTGATGTGTTCAAAAATGGAAAAAAAAGAGAATACCTAATAAAGCATGGGCCTGTCGGCTGCAGAGATATGGACACATACAAATGGCTAAAAAAAATTGATATTCCTGCATATTTTTCCGGCTGCTTGACAATTACATTACAGAGGAATTATGAAATTCCACGCCAAGACTATATCTTGTGTGTTGATGTTCAAGAGGATATTGTTGAAGAAATTAAAAAATTAACAAGTAGACCTGTATACACTATGTCGAGGAGAATATTATCATCTTGTAGTTCTTTAAAAAGAATGGAATTGGCTAAACTTGTTTTAAGAGCATATCATGATGCATCCCTTGTTGTTTCTCCGAGATTACATGTAATAATGCCGTCATTAGCGATGGAAACACCGGTTTTAAGACTTTTTAGTAATAATAAAAATGTTGTTGCAGACAAATCAAGATACGCAGGCTATGAAGATTTCTTCAATTCTATTAATATTGATGATGAAAATTATATTGAAAAATTAAAAAAGTTTGATTTTGATAACCCGCCGCAAAACCCGAAAAATCACCTCACAATGCGGAATGACTTGATAAAAAGGTGTTCTGAATTTACAGGATATGATAATCCGAATTCTTTAATAGAAAATGAACCTTTCCCGTTTATTAAACTCCTGAAACTTTTAGAATATTCTGAATCTGATATCCTTAGAGCATTGTATACCGCAAAATCACCGGATTTGATTTATACTATTTACAACAAATCGAAAGGTGTTGATAAATATTCTTTACCTGAGGATATAACGCATCCATATCAAGATTTAAAATATCACGGATTAATTTTTTCGACATTAGAGTTCTTTATATTGGGAATCCTTATAAAATTTATGCCTAAAAAGTCTACCTCGACATTGCAAAAGAGGATAAAAAAGACTCTTCTTGCTGCGCTACTTAATTTATACAAATAATAAACTGTTTGCGGTATCTTCTTGTTGTTTTTGTTATTTTGAATGATTTTGAGTTCTAAAATGACTTTATTAGTTTTTAATGTGCCTTTTTGAAAACCACATATAAAAGTTTTATTCGGATGTTATTCCGATATTCGGGTATGACTTTTGTACGCTATGTTCGTATTCTAAAAGTTCTTGCAATTCTTCTATGTATTTTCCGGCATCTTCGGCAACCGGGGAATTGTCCGGAAGAAGTAATTTTTTAATCAGATCATAGCGTTTTTGTATTACCATAAGAGGACTATTAAGATAATTTATGTTAGCCTTAACGACTTCTCTCAATCCTGCAATTGCCAAATCAATATTTGTGCCCAAAAGCAATGTTTTTGATTGATCGGGTTGAGCCTTTATTTCTTTGAGTGCATCGTCTAATGCTGCTTCAAATATTGATGCTCCCGTACTGAAACTTGTTCTTTTGGCTTTTTCCATTAGTCTTTGTTTGAGGTCAAGTATAATTTGTTCATAATTTGGATTATTGTCTATATTTCCGAGTTTTCTTACCTCTGCTCTTGCAAATTTTGCTTGTGAATCAGAACTTTTTATTATAGTTTGTATTCTGTTAAAATTCTTATACGCAATATCAAGTGATGTTTTGTCAGAAATCATTTTTGCTACTTTTTCTGACAATCCGAGTTGGTTTAAGAATAATGCTGCCGTATCAAGATTTTCTTCCTGAAGCATAGGCGAAATAATTAAATTCAATCCTTCTTCCGAATCCATTGTTACAACAGAACCATCAGTTAATTCAAGGGTAGAATTTCTGAATGCATCTCTGACTGCGTTGAGATTACCTTTTTTAGCACAATCCATCAATGTATATTGAAGTTCCATCATATCCGCTTTGTATAATAGAGATTTGAGGTTTGTTTTAAAGGTTTCACGCATATCTTTTATTGCTTGTTTGCCTTCGTCGCTATTATTATCATATTTTCTGTCAGGATGTTTTGCATCTTTAGCACAAAGCAGTAAATATTCATTCATGTACCTGTCAGGACTTGCAAGAAGTCTGTGTTTCATAAATAAATCTTTAAATTTTTCAAATATTTCATCTGCATTTTCTACATTTTTAGTATATGTTTCTGCTATGGCTTTTGCTTCATCACTGCTTTCTTCGTTTACTGTCGGGTTAAAGTGGTCTTTTACCCATACGGCTTTAGATTTTGCCGAAATCCATTTGTTTAAAAGTTCAAGCGCTTTGCCTTGATATTTCGGTTCAAACATGCTCATTACATAAGTCTTTTTGTAGATATCAATATTTTTCAAAGTTACCTGCTCGGCTTCCTTCATTGTTTTGCCGTCTGCGGTTCTTTCGTATATTTTAAATAAATCGTATAAAGAATTTATGTAGTCTTTGTACGCTTTAATGTCTTTTGTTCCTGAAGCAAATAATAGTCTTGCTTCTTCTTTTTTGTCTTGAAGTGTTTCATCACTTGAATTAAGCGCCATTAGTCTGCTTAAATCTCTGGTGATTTTTGTATACTGCTTCGGAGTCATATCTCCTATATGTGTGAGTTTTGAATCTGCGTAGTGCTTTAGTTCATATACAAGTTCTAATGATGCTTGTTGATTTTTGTACGCATAGATAAAGTCCATATAATTATTTAATTTCTCGTTAAATGTATTTAGCGAATTTTCAAGGTCTTCCTCAGTTGAAATTTCAACAAGCGGATATGCAGGGAATGCAAAATATTTTTTGAAGGCTTCATCTTTGTATTTGTCAAATTCTTTTTTAATTGTTAATCCCTGGAAGTTGTAATAAAAATCGGAATATAAATCGTCAAATGAACGCTTGCCGCCTATATATGTCCCTCCGCTCAGGTTTCTTGAAAGTTTTTTAAGGTCATAATATGCTCTTGTTTTGCTTTCTTCAATATCTTGGTAATAACCTTCTGAAAATACGGTATTTATAAACGAATTTTTTATAGAATCATTGCCGGAGCGTATTGCTTTAATGACATCGTATCCGTTTATTGAGTCAATCCCCATATCTGAATCGGATATTTTGGAATCGTAGTTTTTCTTAAAATCTTCATTTGTCATACGGCGCAAATTGTTCAGAATTTGAGCAAACTCTTTGTCTGTTCTCGGCGCAAATTCTCTATCTATCCAGCCGGCAATTTTTTCGTTTCGTCCTGTTGTAAATTGTGTTTTTACATCATTTTCTGTTATTGTTAAATTCTTTTCTATTAAAGATTTGACCTTAGCAGATATTTCTTTAACTTTTTCGTCCGATGCGTTAGTTTTTAATTTTAAATATTTTTCAAAATTTGCAATCATAAGGTCTGTACCTTGCGAAATACTACCGTCATAATTGTTCTTTTTGATTCGTTTCATTGAATTTACAATTTTTGTCATTGCTTTGTAACTGAGATTTACATTGTTATTTTTTGCAAATTCTTTCAGTAAAGCGTATGTTTCTTTTCTTGTGCTTTCTGTAGCATATTTGAGAATATCAGGATTTTTACCCATAATATAATCAAAATTATTTCTTGCTTCTATGCGTAGTTTTTTATGCAGTTTATCAAGTTCTTTTTGTGATTTTACTTCAATATTATATGTATTTATATCCGGAATTTGGTCATAAGATTTTATAATGGCAACCTTTTCTGCCATAAGTCTGAGTTTGTCGTTTGGTGAAAGATTATAATATTTTTCTTCGCTATCTATTCCTTTATCAAAAATTTCATCCCCATTAATTCTTTTTAATAAAATAGTATAAGTTTTTCTTGAAGATTCCCCTGCGGTTTGAATTCTTTTTATAGCAGATTTAATTTCGTCCTGACTCATTTCTGATGCAAATTCGCTTAAATCATCAATGTATTCTGAAGATGGTAATAAAAGATTTTGCTTAATTGCTTTTACGGTTGACATTGCTTTCGGTGAAACACCATGCATCATAAGCGCGCGAATCATTGGGAAGGTATATTCTTCTCTATCTTCATTTACAAGTTTGTTGTATTTTTTGTTCGGTATTTTTTCAGGAACAAATTTGCCTTTTTTATTTACAAGATTATCTTCGAGTTTCCCGTTTTGGAATTTTTCGTTTGTGATATATCCTTCCTGACCGCCATAAGAACTTGAATAATCTGTTCTTAACATTCCGAGTTTGTCAACCCATACATTTTCGTGTTCTGATGCACCCCAACTGTTATCGTGGAAAATTATATCTTTAACTTTTGTCGTATCTTCAAATGTTAATACTGTCGGTTTTACATCAACAACATATTGAGCGTGCATAGCAGGTTCGTTATCTTTGACTGAGGTCATAGATGTTGCTGAATATGGTGAGCGTTTAATTTTATCTAAACCTGAGCGTATATTGGTTTCTTCATAATACGGACGGTCTGTCATGTGTTCAAAAATCTTTAATGCCTGATTTTCAAACAAACCGCTTTCATTTTCTCTTGTCCAGTATTCACCTTTCTGAACCCCGATTTCTCTGTTAAGTTCTTCCAATGGTTCTTTCATTTGAATATAAATATCGTTCAGATTTCTTACAGATTCCGCATACCAAGGATTAATATTTCTTCTGTATTTTTCAAGTGCGGCTTTTTCTTTTGGTGTAAATTCCGTTATTGATTTTGGCAAATCTTTGAATTTAACTTTTGTTCCGTCTTGTGAATATCTGTTTTTGACAAATTCGTCAAACTTGTTACTCAAAGATGTAAGTTCTTCTTCTGTAGCCATTCCTTCAATTGTTTCAAGTTTTTTCATTGCGGCAAATTTCGGGTCTGCCGTATTTAGCATCCTTCCGTCAGGAAGTGTCACCTGAAGTGTATCTTGGAGTGTTTTTATAATCATTGACATATTATTAAAACTTGTCGCAAGAACTTTGTATAAATCTTGTGTCGTTTCGATGTCAGAATCCATTGGTGCACCGTTAATAATATTAAAACCTGCAATATATGACGGATTAGGATTTCTAAATAACAGATCCAATGTATTGTCAAATGCCTCTTTCAAATCCCAAAGATGTGATTTATGACCGGATTTATTCAAAATTTCAACATATTGTTCATCGGTACAATTTTCATCAGATAGTGTTTCAATATATTTATCAAGTGTATCAATGATTGCTTGTTTGCTTGGTTTAATTTTTAAATCACTTGAAACTTTTTCAATAACACTTTTGTCCTTTGTCTCTGAAATTTCATTTCTTATAGCACCAAGTTGTGTTACAAGTGTTTGTTTTCTGTCTCCAAGTAAAAGAGAATGATAAATGTCATCCATAAAAGTTGTAGTCAATAGTTTGACTGTATTTGCATAATCGTCAAGTACGGTTGCAAGTAATTCATCTTTTGGCGCGGATAATTCCTGCGATTTTTCTTCTATTTCTTTTTCAAATCTTTCGGATAAAATCTCTTTAAGTTCAGGATTGATTTTGCCTGAGCGAATCTTTTTACTTAAAGTATTCAGATTTTCAATAATATATGATTCGTTATCTGGGATATTAAATTGAACCATCGAATTCGTCAGATATTCAGGTATATCAAAAGCAAATGATTGTTGAGTCCTGTATGCTGCTGCGGCTTCAAATAATGCTTTATTCTCAAGATATTTTTGGACAGGATTCAAACTGTGACTCTTATTTAAACTCCTGATTTCTTCAATAATATCTGCTATTTCTCCTGATTTTTCTTTTAAAATCTTGTGGTTTGTGTTTCCATCAAGAATATTATTTAAAAATTCTTCAATTTTTTGTTTTTTTGCATCTTTTTCTTCATTAGTAATAAATGAATATTGTTTTAGTTTTGAGTCTAATTTATTTATTTCATCAGAGTAATCTAATGTAAGCGAACGCAATTCATTTGAAATTTTTCTCACTTCTTCCTGTTTAAGTTCAGGTGATATTTGTTTAATTATGGAATGTAAAAGTTGAGTATCTTTTGCTGATGTATTAATTCTTTCTTTTTCTGATGCATTTTGAATAGTTGCATAGTATTTTTGTTTTTCAATTGTTTTTTTGCAGGTCGTAAGTGCATCTTTAGATTTTTTGCAACTTCTGTAATAATCCTGATATTTTTCGCTTTGATCATCAATATCTTTATGAATATGAGTGTCTGCAAATGTTCCGAAATTTGCTTTGTCGAATGTGGAATATGCTCCAACAACATCATTAAACGCTCCAACAGTATCAGCCGCATTCATCCAGTTCATAACAGAAGTATCTACAATTCTGTAACCTTTTTTTATTGCGTAATCGTAATCTATATCGGCTTTTGGTATTGGAACTTTTTGATGTTTGCCTAAATTTGCCCTGTCATAAACCATCATGTATGGTTTATCATCAAGTTCTGTCAAAATCATATCGACATAATTGGCTTTATCTTCATAAGCAAGAGCCTTACGACAAATCGATATTGCAACACACATACCATGTTGTTTTTGATTAATGGCCTTAATATTAGGTATTTTTGATTCCGGGGTATCTACTACAATGTCATTTAATATTTCCGCCAAAACCATTGTCTTTTTATCCTGAAGTTGAGGATTGATGTGGTAATCGTCACTCATCATATAATTAAGTCTTTTTAGTATATAGAGTTTTTGAGCCGTCGGGATTTCAGATGATATGACAAAATAATTAAGGTTCTTTCTTAGATTATGAGTATTAGAATTAGAAATATTTGCAAGTTCTTCAGGATTTATTTTTGAGAACAAAATCTCTCTGTTTGCTATAATTTCTCGTTCTTCAGGTGAAATACTTCTCGGGGTTTTAATAGCCTGTTCAAGTTTTTTAGATAATTTTTCCTGAACTGATTTATCTGATAATTTTAAAGATTTCTGTGCTGCTTTGTTTAACTTTTCTCTCCAGTCGTTGTATGGTCTTTTACCCAAATCAATGTTTGTCCCGTAGCGAAGATTTTGCGATACATCAAGCAAAAAGTTTATGTTATCTTCTCCCGGAACTTTTGATAATTCTTCAATAGCATTTGAAATTCTGCGCTGATTAGGCAGATTCAAATCATAAGGGTTATCTTTTTTTAATTGTTCTACTGTATTTCTATCCTGTCTGACACCTGTAAATGCGGTGCAGTTATTTACTCTGTTTATTCTCATGCGCGTATTAAAAACTCTAAATAAATTTTTTGCTATTTGATTTTCGATTATTAAAAAAATCTTAACAAATATTTAAAATTGAAAAAGATGTGATAATGTACTAAAATAAGATTGGATTAAAGAGGATTAAATAATGAGCAAACAGGAAATCTTGCAATACCAACCTCATGGTGTTTGTTGTCAAATGATGCAGGTCGCACTCGAGGATAATAAAATTGTTGATGCGGCATTCTTTGGAGGTTGTAACGGAAATTTATCAGGAATCAGAGAACTGATTAAAGGTATGACAATAGATGATGTAATTGAAAGATTGGGCGGTATTCCATGCGGAGCAAAATCTACAAGTTGTCCGGATCAACTTGCAACATGCCTTTTGGAATATAAGCAGAAAAAATTGGCACAGGCAAAATAAATTATGAATAATAAAATTCTTGTAGTTGATGATGATATATCAATAAATGAACTTATAAAAGTAAATCTTGAACTTGCAGGTTATCAGGTTGTTCAGGCGTTTGACGGGATTAAAGGTTTTGCTCTTGCAAAACAGGAATTGCCCTCGCTTGTTGTGCTTGATGTTATGATGCCGGAAGTTGACGGGTTTACCGTTGCAAAAAGAATAAGAGAAAATGATGAAACAAAAAATATTCCTATAATTATGCTGACAGCATTATCTCAACTTAATGACAAGGTAAACGGTTTTAATATAGGGGTTGATGATTATCTTGTAAAACCTTTTGAAATTGAAGAACTTCTTGTTCGAGTAAGGGCATTATTAAAACGTACAAATCAAATACCAAAATCTGCGTCGGTAAGAGATTTGCAGTCTATCGGTGAAATTACATTATTGCCTGAGCAATATAGTGTAAGAATTGGTAATAAGCAGGCAAAACTCACTCCGATTGAATTTGATATATTTAATCTACTATTTCAAAATCATGGCAATATGGTATCTTCTGCCAAACTTTTAAAAGAGATATGGGGATATTCGCCTGATGATGATATAGAAACAATAAGAGTTCATATAAGGCATTTACGCAGTAAAATTGATAAAATTTCTGACGGTAAAAAATATATTGAAACAATTTATGGCGGTGGTTATAAATTGAATATTTAGGGGAAAATATTGGAAAGTATTTTAAAATTTAAGGGTCGTTGGAGAGATTATCAAAAAAGAATTTTAGATAATTTATCTTTTCATTTAAGAGATAAAAAACTTCATGTTGTTGCTGCGCCGGGAGCAGGAAAAACGACATTAGGGATAGAAGTTATATCAAGAATAAATCGCCCGACACTTATCCTTGCTCCGACAAATACAATTAAAAATCAGTGGAAAGACCGAATTTGTTGTGCATTTCTTGATGAAAAAGATTATGAAATTGTTTCAACTAATATAAGAGAACCGAAATTTATCACAGTAACAACTTATCAGGCTTTACTTGCCGCATTTTGCGGGAAAAATGACGATGATGCCCCTCAGACTTATGAAGAAGACGAAGGCGAGATAGATGCAGATTCTATAACCTCGTCAAGAAGGTTTAATGATAAAAAGGCTGATGAAGTAATAAATATTTTAAAAAATGCAAAAGTTTCTTTGTTATGTTTTGATGAGGCGCACCATTTACGAAAAGAATGGTGGAAAGCACTGACTTATCTTAATGATAATCTTGAACCTGAACAAACACTTGCGCTTACGGCAACTCCGCCTTACGATGCAGATTTGAATGAGTGGAACAGATACGAAGAACTTTGCGGAGAAATTGATGAAGTAATCTCTATTCCTGAACTTGTTCAAAACAATGATCTTTGTCCGCATCAGGATTTTATATATTTTTCAAAACTCAAAGACAGTGAAAAAGAGATGATAAAAAAACACGAACTTGCAGTAAGACAGTTTGTGGAAAAAATTACAAAAGATACAGAACTCATAAAATATTTAAATAGAATGAGTTTTTTAATAAATACAAATGATGAAGTTGAAAAAATTCTTGAAGCCCCGGAGTTTTATGTTTCTGTTGCTTCATTGTTACATAGTCTCGGCTTTAAAATCTCAAAAGAATTTCCGGCATTGTTTAATGCAAAAGAAAGAGATATACCCAAGTTTGATTTAACTCAGGCAAAGAGATTTCTAAACGGATTTTTGATTACTCATACCCCGGAATTTAAAGGTTTGGAAGATAAAATTGAAGATTATCTCGCGCAGGCAAAAAGAGCAGGACTTATTAATAACAAAAAAATTGTACTAAATGAAAGTATAAAAATTCAGCGTCAGGTTGCGTCGAGTACCGGAAAAATGGATTCGATAGTTGAAATAGTACAAATTGAAACAGAAGCATTAGGCAAAGATTTGCGAATGGTAATTCTTGCGGATTACATAAAAGATAAAGATACGGATAATACTCATTTAGGAGTTATTCCTATCTGGAGAATTCTGAAAAATAAATTTTCGCAGGAGCAAATGAGTCTTGGTGTTCTTTGCGGTTCGCTTATTTTATTACCTAAAGATAAACAAAATGATTTTAATGCTTTGCTAAATGATAATAATATTGCTCTTTCAAGTGTAGCGATTTCTGGATATAGTGAGGATGAAAATTACATAAAGATAACTCCGAAAGAAAGTGCAAAAAATGTCATAGTAAGTCTTATTACGGAGATGTTTAATAAAGGTCATATAACGATTTTAGTCGGCACGCAGGCACTATTGGGTGAAGGCTGGGATGCTCCGAGTATAAATTCTTTGATTTTATCAAGCACTGTAAGTTCTTATATGCTGTCAAATCAAATGCGTGGCAGAGCAATTAGAATTGATAAAAATAATCCGGATAAAATTTCTAATATTTGGCACCTTGCAACTATCGGAATTCCGTCTGAAAAATCTTTTTCCGAGATTTTGTTTACTCCTATAACAACAGACTTTGACCAAAAAGATGAAGTAAATTCTTTATTTTATGATTACAAGCAATTGACAAAACGCTTTGAAGGCTTTGAGGCTCCTTCATATTACGGCAGGCATGAAATTCGCAGCGGTTTAGAACGATTGTTTACCTCAAAAGAAGTTCAAAAACTTATTACAGAAAAAGGCGAGAAAGCCTTTAATGAAATGAACCGCAGAACTCTTGAATTTGCTAAAAACCGTGAACAAACAAAACAGTGGTGGAATGATGCCCTGAATTTAGGATATAATAATTCAAAGATGAAATTAAGAACAGGGGTTGAAACAGAAAAATTCAACCTAAGAACTCTGACTTATAACGGTTACAAACAAATCTTAAATTCTATATTTTGGCTGATGGTATCAATAATTTGTTCTGTTCCCATGCGACATATTTATGGACTTTATGTTGTTGGGATAATAATTGTAGTATTTATGTTTATATTCGGGAATATAGGTTTAAAATATCTCAAAACCGGTTCAGTTGCAGGGGTGATGAAGCAAATTGGAATCGTTATGCTTGAATCTCTTTCTTATCAGGGGTATATAAAATCGTCATTAAAAATTGTCGGACTTGAAGTTACTCAGGATGAAGAAGGGGTTTATGTATCCTGTGCAAATCTTCCGACCGAAGAAAATAATTTGTTTATAAAATGTATGAGAGAGTTTCTTGACCCTGTTGAAAACCCGAGGTATCTGTTTGTAAGGCATGGAAATCTTTTAGGGCAAAAACAAACAGATTATTTTTCAATTCCTGCAATATTATCAAACAACAAAAATGATGTAAATGTTTTTAAATCCTTATGGGAAAAATATATCGGAGAATGTGAAATAATTTACACAAGAAACACTCAAGGAAGAATAACATTGTTGAGTGCAAGAAAAGATGCCTTTTCAAATATGAACCGCCCAAAATCAAAACGACTTTCAAAATGGCAATAAAAAAAAGAGTTCTCATTTTGAGAACCCCTTTTTTTATAATATTTGAAACTATGCTTCAGCAGGTGCTTCTTCTGTTGCAGGTGCTTCTGCTTCCGCTGCTGCTTTTGCCTCTGCTTCTGCTGCAGCCTTTGCTTCTTCTTCAGCCTGTTTTTTTGCTAATGCTTTTTTAGAAAGTTTAACTGTTTCTTTTTTTACATAGTTTAAAGTGCCGTCTTCGTTGCAATGTTTGATTAAGTACTGAACTCTTTCAGTTGCCTGAGCGCCTTTAGATATCCATTCCAAAGCACTTGCTTTATCAAACTTCATTTCTTTAGTCTTAGGGTTGTAATAACCTAATTCCTGAATAGGACGACCTTCTCTTTTTGTAGTTGAATTGATAACAATAATTCTGTATGACGGTTGCTTTTTAGCACCTAATCTTTTTAATCTGATTTTTAACATTCTTTTTTTCCTTCTTTTTAATTTTACATCTTCAGCAATTAAGGCGCCGCTTCCTGCAATTGCCTAAGCCAAAATATAGAGGAAAATTACTTCGGCTATGGCTATATTTAAGCACAAAGTATTTTTTCTTGCAAGCGAAATATTAAAAAATTGTGAAGTAACTTGATTTTATGGATATTTCGTGTAAAATTTTATTATTGAATGTTTAGTTAATAAGGGGAGTAAATATTATGCAAACAACTTTAACAAAAGAAAAAGACAATATAGTTATATTGAATATGACTATTCCTGCCAATGAAGCAGATTCAGCTTACAATTTAGCAGCAAACAGAATTTCTCAATATGTAAACATAAACGGATTCAGAAAAGGTAAAGCCCCAAAATCCGTTGTTGAAAGACATGTCGGTGTTGACAGAATCCAGCAGGAAGCATTGGATATGCTTTTACCGAGATATATCTCACAGGCTATCAGTGAAAACAAGTTAGATACTGTTACTCAACCTGCTTTGACCTCATACAATTATGAACCGGGACAAGATTTGCAGGTTACAATTCAAGTTGAAACAAGACCTGAATTTACAATCGGCACTTATAAGGGGATGGAATTGAAAGCAGAGATTGCACCGGAAGATAAAGGTGCATTAGATAATGCTATTAATAACTTCTTAACTCAAAATTCATCATTGGAATTGGTTCTTGACAGACCATCAAAAGATACTGACATAGTTGTATTTGATTTTGACGGTACTTGCAACGGTGAAAAAATTCAAGGCGGAAGTGCAAAAGGTTATGCGCTTGATTTGGCTCATTCGAACTTTATTCCGGGCTTTGCAGAACAGTTGGTTGGTCACAATCTTAAAGAAGAATTTACAATCGATGTTAAATTCCCTGAAGAATATCATGATAAAAAATTACAGGGGCAAGATGCAAAATTTGATATTAAATTGAATGAAATAAAACAGAGAGTTCTTCCTGAACTTAATGATGAACTTGTTAAAAAGGCTACAAGATTCTCAACTGTTGATGAATTAAAATCTGATATCCAGTCATTCATTGATACACAAAGAGAAAATGCAAAAAGATTGAGCGCTGAAAATGCTGCATTCAAATCAATTGTTGATTCAACTTCAATTGATATTCCTCAAAGCATGATTGACAGAGAAGTAAGAGCAATTGCTAATGATTATCAGCAAAGAATTGCAAATCAAGGCGGTAATTGGGCTCAGTTTGTTGAAGCACAGGGCGGTGAAACAAAATTTGCTCAAACTCTTTCAGAAGATGCAAAAATCAGAATTAAAAATTCGTTGATTGTAGATAAGATTTCAAAAGAAGAAAATCTTACAGTAGGTCAGGAAGATTTGACAAGCAGATTAACTCAATTGAGCATGGCTTATGGTACTACTCCTGAACAGTTAGTTAAACAGTTTGGTCAAAATCCTACATTCGTAAATTCTTTATCTCAACAGGTTATCAATGATAAAGTAAGAGACTTCTTAATTGATAATAATAAATTTGAATATGTAGAAGTTGAACCTGCTAAAGAAGAAAAAGAAACAAAAGCAAAGAAAAAATCTTCTAAAAAAGCAGAAAAAGAAGAAGAAAAAACTGAGGCTTAATAAAAATCATACAAAAAGCGGAGCGACCGCTCCGCTTTTTTAATATATAATAAGTTTCGTAGTATAAGAAAGGGAAATAATATGAGTTTTGTACCTGTAGTAATAGAGCAGTCAAGCAGAGGCGAACGCTCTTTTGATATTTTTTCAAGATTATTGAGAGAAAGAATTATATTTTTAGGAACACAAATTGATGATATGGTTGCAAACCTTGTTGTCGCACAGTTATTGTTATTAGACAGCGAAAATCCTGAAAAAGATATTATGTTATATATAAATTCTCCGGGTGGAAGTGTTACTGCAGGTTTTGCAATTTACGATACAATGCAGCATATCAGAGCAGATGTTTCTACAATTTGTTTAGGTCAGGCTGCTTCAATGGGTGCATTCTTGTTGTCATCCGGTGCTAAAGGTAAAAGACTTGCCCTTCCTCACTCAAGAGTATTGATACATCAACCTTTAGGCGGTGCTCAAGGTCAGGCAACCGATATTGAAATTCAGGCTGCGGAAATTATAAGAATTAAAAAATCATTAAACGAAATTCTCGCTTCTAATACCGGTCAATCAATTAAAAAAATTGAAAAAGATACCGATCGTGATTACATCATGACTCCGCAGGAAGCATTAGAATACGGTATGATAGATAAAGTTATTTCAAGAGACGAAATTAAATAGTTAAAAGGGGCTTATAAATGCCAAAACATGAAGATGATAAAATTCTAAAATGCTCATTTTGCGGTAAAACACAAGATCAGGTAAAAAAATTAATTGCCGGTCCTGAAGTTTATATTTGTGATGAATGTGTTGAACTTTGTAATGAGATTTTAGATGATGAATTTTTAGATAATAAAGAAAAAGAAATTGAGGGTACAAAATCTGATAAGGATGAAAAATCTATTCCAAAACCTCACGAAATAAAAGCATATTTAGATCAATATATTGTTGGTCAGGATGATGCCAAAAAAGTGCTTGCAGTATCTGTTTACAATCATTACAAAAGATTGAAACATAATATCGGCGAAGAAAAAAATGATATAGAAATTCAAAAATCTAACATTTTGCTTGTAGGTCCTACGGGTTCGGGTAAAACATTACTCGCGCAGACTTTGGCAAAAATGCTTGATGTTCCGTTTGCGGTTGCAGATGCTACAACATTAACTGAAGCCGGTTATGTAGGGGATGATGTTGAAAACATTTTGTTAAGATTATATCAAAATGCGGATTTTGATTCATCAAAAGCAGAACGCGGTATTATTTATATAGATGAAATTGACAAAATTTCAAGAAAGTCTGAAAGCACTTCTATCACAAGAGATGTTTCAGGCGAAGGTGTTCAGCAGGCTCTATTAAAAATGATAGAAGGTACTGTTGCTCATGTACCACCGCAGGGTGGCAGAAAACATCCGCATCAGGAATTTATAGAAATAAATACAAAAAATATCCTGTTTATCTGTGGCGGAGCATTTGTCGGACTTGAAAAAATTGTTGATGCAAGAGCAGGCGAAGGTAATTCAGTCGGATTCGGTACGGCATCATTATCTCAGGCAGAAAAAGATGCTAATGCACTAAAATTGCTAAAAAAATTACAGCCTGAAGATTTGTTAAAATTCGGTTTAATTCCTGAATTTATCGGTCGTATTCCTGTTTATGCTGTGTTAGACCAGTTGAATGAAAAAACATTAAAAATGATTTTGACGGAGCCTAAAGATGCTATTTTAAAACAATATCAGGCACTTTTGGAAATGGATGGTGTAGAACTTGAATTTGAACCTGAAGCGGTTGATATGATTGCAAAAGAAGCAATTAAGCGTAAAACAGGCGCAAGAGCATTAAGATCTATTGTTGAAGAAATTATGCTTGATGTTATGTATGATGTTCCGACAAAAGAAAATATCAAAAAATTTGTTGTAACAAAGGAAATGGTCGAAAACAGAAAAAATGCCGAAGTTGTCAAACTTCCGACAAAAAAAGATGAAAGTATAGCATAAAATATAGTAAATTTATATAAAAAGGTGCGACAAAATCGCACCTTTTTTATTGCAACAGGTCTTTTTTTATGGCAATATAATATTTGTCGAAGGGAGTGTTTTATGGGTGAATCAAAAACCTTAATTTTAATAGATGGTCATGCTTTGGCGTTTCGTGAATATTATGCTTTAGAACGAACAGGTATGAAAACAAGCACAGGTACTCCCACCTGGGCTGTTTACGGTTTTTTTAAGGCGATTTTTGATTTATTAAAAAATAAAGATTTGAATGCTGATGCAATTGGGGTTGCTTTCGATGTTTCACATCAAACTTTCAGAACTGAAACTTATGAAGAATACAAAGCAAACAGAGTTGCTATGCCTGATGAAATGCAGATACAGATGGGCTTAATTTATGAAGGTCTGCGTTCATTTTCAATTCCTATTTATACAAAGGCGGGTTTTGAAGCAGATGATGTTATAGGTACTATTTCAAAGCGTGCATGCGAATTGGGGCATAAAGTTTTGATTTTGACTGGGGATCAGGATTCTTTCCAACTTGTTGATAAGGATGGCTATGTTAAGGTTATTATCCCAACAAAAGGGGAATTGAAAGAATATAATTGGAACACAATATATGAAAAACTTGGTGTTTACCCTAATCAGGTAATTGATTATAAGGCATTAAGAGGGGATACATCTGATAATATTCCCGGAATTAAAGGTATTGGTGAAAAAACAGCGGTAAAACTGCTTGAACAATTTGGAACCGTTGATAATGTCTTGGCTCATGCTGATGAAATTCAGGGAAATTCTGTCCGTGAAAAGATTAAAAACGGCGTTGAGGATGCTAAATTGAGTAAATATCTTGCAACAATTGTCCGTGATGTTGATGTAGATTTTGATTTTGACAAAACTAATATTGAACTTCCTGATATTGCTACTGTAACAGAGTTTTTAAGAAGTATGCAGTTTTATAGTTTTTTAAAAAATATTGAGTCAATTCTTAAAACATTTAATAAAAATGCAAAAGTCGTTTCATCCGGTATTGAGCAGAGTCCCGTGACTCAAAATGTCAACACAAACGGGCAGTTAGGTCTTTTTGCGCAGGCAGTTACAACTGAAGTCAATAAAGTCGAACTTAATTATGAATGTAAATTAATAACAGACAGTCAGGATTTTGATGATATGATTGATGTCTTAAAAAGTCAGTCTGTTGTTTCTCTTCGTTCTTATGCGGATATAGTAAATCCGATAAATTACAAATTGTACGGAATTTCTTTCGGGGTAAATTCTGATTTCAAATATGACAGTTGTTTAAAAATATCTGGTAACGAGGGTAAGACGATCTGTTATTATATTCCGCTTGCGCATAATATTGATACACAGTTGCCTGAAAATAAAGTTCTTGCAGATTTAAAACCGATTTTTGAAAGTGAAAATATTAAAAAAATCGTTCACGATACCAAAAAAGAACTAAATATATTTGGGCAAATAAACGGTGTTGTTTTTGATACAATGCTTGCAAGTTATATTAAAGATTCAAGTGCTTCAAATGAATTTGATATTCAATGTATGGAAAGAATTAATCATATTTTGACAACAATGGTAACGGATACCAAAAAAGCAAAATTCTGTGATTATGATATAGAAAATGTCAAAAATCATACATCAGATTGCACCACAAGTCTTTTTAATCTTACAAAATTTTGGTTTCAAAATCTTGATGAAAAAGAACTTAAAATTTTAAATGATATTGAAATTCCGTTGAGTTATGTTTTGTCTGATATGGAAAAAGCAGGGGTAAGCGTTGACAGAGAATATTTAAGACAATTGACAATTGAACTTGATTCTCAAATCACAACCATTGAGGGTAGAATATATGAACTTGCAGGAGAACCGTTTAATATCAATTCTCCAAAACAGGTTGGGGAAATTTTATTTGATAAACTTGAATTAAAAACATCAAAAAAAAGAGGGAAAGCAAAAAATTCTACAAGTGCGGAGGTTTTAAATGCTTTGGCGCAGGAACATGAAATTGCAAAGTTAATTCTCGAATACCGAAAATTAGCCAAACTTAAATCGACTTATACAGAGGCTTTGCCTGCTTTAATTGATGCAAAAGATAATCGTATTCATACTACTTTTAATCAAACGGTCACGACAACAGGCAGACTGTCATCATCAAATCCTAATTTGCAGAATATTCCCGTAAGAACGCCGGAAGGTAACAAAATCAGACAGGCATTTGTGCCAAAAGACAGAAAAAATTATCTGATAATGTCAGCTGATTATTCGCAGATTGAATTAAGGTTGTTGGCGCATGTATCGGGCGATGATAACCTTATCAGGGCGTTTAACTCAGGTATTGATGTTCATACACTTACTGCTTCAAAGGTTTTTGATGTCCCAGTTGAACAGGTAACAAAAGAAATGCGCTATAAATCAAAAGCGGTCAATTTTGGCATTGTTTACGGACAAAGCAAATACGGGTTAGCAAAAGCATTAAAAATCAGTGCTGATGAAGCCCAAAGTTTTATTGATAAATATTTTGAAACTTATCCCAAAATACAAATTTATATGCAATCAATGGTTGAACTTGTGCAAAAGCAGGAGTATGTCGAAACAATATTCGGGCGCAAACGCTATCTTGCAAACGAAATAAACAGCCCAAACGGGATGATAAGAGAGTTTGCAAAGCGTGCAGCAATAAATCATCCTATGCAAGGCTCGGCTTCAGATTTAATAAAACTTGCAATGATTGATTTTAATAAAAAATTAAAGGATAATAATTTAAAATCTCAACTGATTTTGCAGGTGCATGATGAACTTGTAATTGAAGTTGAAAAATCTGAACTTGAGACGGTAAAAAAACTCGTACTTGAATCAATGGGATTGAATCAGCCGTTAAAAGTTCCTTTGCTTATTGATATAAATACAGGTGACTCATGGAAAGAATCATAGTTTTAATACTTGCAATATTTATGTTCTTTTGTCCTTTGACTGTAAGTGCAGAAGAAATCGTTGATTTGAGTGCATTGACTACTTCGCAGAATGTTAAATATCAGGACTGCATAAAAGTTTTTAATACTGATAATGTTCATCTTTTATATTTGACAGTAGCATCTGTTAATGCAAACAGATTCAAAATTGATGAAATTCAATCCAGAAACGGTTATGTACTATTCACAGCAGTAGGAAAACAGTTTTTGGCTTCAATTTCTAATGTTAATACTAATCAGGGAATGTTAAAAATTACCCCGACAGATGATAATTACTATTTTCAACCCGGAGTTGTTTTAAATATTTTTAAATATATTGAACTAAATCTGAACACAAAATTAGAAACGATTAATTGATTTGCGGAAATATTTCTTTTGCATTTTTTGTTGTTGAGTTCGCAACTTCTTCAAAAGTTATCCCTCGCAAAGATGCGATTTCCTGCGCTACATATTTTACATAGGATGGTTGGTTTTCTTTTCCCCTGTATGGAACAGGTGTCAGATACGGGTCATCGGTTTCAAGTAAGAGATTTTTAAGCGGAATGTTTTGTGCTACTTCTTTTACTTTAACAGCATTTTTAAAGGTTACAACTCCGCCTATTGAAATATACATTCCAAGTTTTATACATTCTTTTGCAAAGTCAAGACTGCCTGAATAGCAGTGCATAATGACTTTAGAGTTTTTATTATATTCTTTTAAAATGTTCAGGGTGTCAAAATATGCTTCTCTGCAATGAATATTTAGAGGTAAATTCATTTGGTTTGCAAAATCAATTTGCTTTATAAAAACTTCTTTTTGCAGGTCAATAAAACTCTTATCCCAATAATAATCAAGTCCGATTTCGCCTATACCTATTATTCTGTCATTGTTTTTTATTATGTTTTCCATATCGGAGAGAGTTTTATCGGAAAAGCATTTGACTTCTTCAGGGAAAACTCCTACATAACCGTATATTTGCGGATATTTTTTTACAAGTTCATCTACTTCAAAGATGCTTTTATTATCATAGGACGGAACAATTATTGTAATATTTTCATCGTCACAATTTTGCAACGCTTCAGTTATAGTGCGCTCTTTGAGCATATTTATATGGGAATGAGTGTTGATTATTTGAAACTTATTCATATAATATATCATATCATTAAAATATTTTTCAAAATACATAAAACATATTATCGGTAGTTTTTGTTCATCAAAACTACCTTGCCCCATTTCTTTGACCGCAAAGAAACGGGGCGCAAAGAAACTCCCCGACCTGAACTCCGTTCGCTAATCATTGGTACTTGCTCCACATACAGGCGGGATAACTCACTATCGTTCAAACAAATCCCGCCTTGTTGTCGTGTCGCAAACAATGATTGCTCACTGCGTAAAGGTC
>CACYKF010000012.1 GCA_902774905.1 uncultured bacterium | reverse complement strand
AAAAATGGAGTAAAAGATGGAAAATTGCAAACTACCTATTGGGCAGATTGGATGATACATAAAAAAGGTATGAAAGTATATTTGCGCAGAGACATAAAAAATTACAAAGAAGCTTGGGTATTTAATGCCCAAAATGATGAATTTTTAGGAAAAGCAGAAGCAGTTAAATCTGTTGCAGCACTTTACGCTCCTGAAGTTTCAAAAGAAGAATTTGAAGCCGCTGTAGCAACTAAAAAACGCAATATCAAAATTACAAAAGCTTATATTAAGCAAAATAAAGAAATATCTGCAATGGAAAAATATCAAAACTACGAAACAGCTTATCAGAGTGTAGAAAGAGAATACAAAAAGCCTGTTAAAGTTTCAAAAATTGCAAATACCAGTATGGATAAAGCAATACAGAAGAATAAAGATATGGAAAGTTTTGGGAAAGCGGATTTGTCGATATTTTTACCAGAAAAAGAAAAAAAGAAATTTTATCTTTGGGAAACAGAAAAGTATTTGGATGAACCGGAAGAGGAATTGTATTTATATGAAACAGATAGAATTATTGCAGAAGAACGAAAAAAGCGTGGATACGGATAAATGAAAAGAGATAAGTTTTTTGATATTGCAGAAAAAATGTATGTTGAGCAATTTATAACCGAAGAAGAAATTGCAAGGAGAATCGGTGTATGCGACAGAACCATAAGACGGTGGAAAGCTCTTGGTGATTGGGGAATAAAACGTGACGGATTTTTGAAAGCCAATACGATATCAAAAGATGCAATGTATACGCTTGCCCATAAAATGCTTGATGATTTTGATGAAGATATGAATAATAACAAACATATTGATTCCTCAAGGATGTATATGTTCACTAATCTAATGGATGAAGTCCTAAAGAAGAAAAAACAAAGTTATACAAAGGAAGAATTTTTAAGAATTATAAGACAAGTTGTTGATATGGAAAAAGAAATGGATTTAGATTTTCAAGATATGATGAAAAAAGATGGTTTTATCTAAGTTTTTAAAACCGTTTTAAAACAGTTTTATAGCAGTTTTAATTTTTGAATATAAAATAATACCAATTTTGCATTTAACTTTTCTCAAAAAGTCTGTTGAACACTTTTTGAACAACGTTTGAAATGAGATTGAAGAGTTAATTTTTATTTCCCTCGGTATCAATAAAAAATGCATTTAATAAATCCGCATTATTTCTTAAGTTTTTAACTACCGGAGCAAGGTTGTAGCACTCTTCAATTTCCGGCTGATTGCAAACAAAGTAATCCACAATTACTGCGATATTGTACACATCCTCTGCCCACTTACAGACTTTCTTGAATTCCTGCTCGCTAATGTTGTATCCGCTAACTTCTTTCATATTTCCTCCTTATATCAGGAAACATATTAGCGTGAAAGCTCAAGAAAAGCATTCAAATCTTTACATAGTAACACAAAGCATTATTCATTGACTTGCCAATGACCATTTTTATTAGCACCAATTCTATTTATTAATCCGCTATTTTGTAGTTTTTTCATGTTAGCTGTTATGCTTTTCTTTGTAATTCCAATAATAGTAGCAAGTTCTTCTTGTGTTACATACGGATTTGTCTTAATTGCATCAATAATTTTTTGTTGATTTATAGTAACCTTTATAGTAACCTTTTTGGTAACCTTTTCTTCAGTTTTAATAATTTCTTCAATTGTATTTAAAATTAATGTAAGCATGAATTCTATGAATTTAGTGCTGTTGGCGATACTATCACTCACCCCAAGAACTGAATAATACTCTTTTTGATTTTCTTTTACCAAAGTTTCAACAGGTAGCCAAGCAAAAACTTCTTTCCATTCTTTTAGAATCACAGTTTGCCAAAGACGACCAATCCTACCATTTCCGTCTTGGAAAGGATGAATAAACTCAAATTCATAATGAAAAACACAGCTTTTTATAAGCGGATGTACATCGCTTGTTTTTAGCCATTTAAATAAATCCCCCATAAGTTCAGGAACCCTGCTTGCCGGCGGAGCCATATGTACAACTTTTTCTCCGTCAAATATACCAACTCCGTCAGTTCTGTATTTGCCGTTTCTTTCAACTAAATCCTGCATCATAAGTTTATGAGCTTTTAGTAAATCTTTTTCATTATAAGGATTAAGGGATAAAAGTAAGTCATACGCCTGAATTGAATTTTTTACTTCTTGTATTTCATTTGGATTACCTAAAACTCGTTTTCCGTCAATAATTGCAGTAATTTGTTTTAAGCTTAAGCTATTATTTTCAATCGCAAGAGATGAATGTATCGTTTTTATACGATTTTCTTTTCGCAACTTAACATGATACGGACTATCCTGAAGCGAATTTATCTCTCCAATCTTTTCCGAAATATTGGAAATAAGTTCAATTATTTTTGATGTAATTTCAAATGGTGGTTTATACATTTATATATTTCTCTGCCATGAATACCTCTGAACACCTTTATTTTACCATAAAATAATATTCATGGTATACTCTGTACAGAATGGCGACTTTAAAAGATATATGTGAATATTACATTGATTGTGTTGGAAATGAAGGCATAAGTGTTTCCTTATATTCAACATCCAGAAAATCAATTCCTGATTATATTGATTTAAAAGTATTTCCCAAAACAAAAGAAGATTTAGAACAAAAAGATATTTCTTTGTATATTAATAATTTTCGTGGTGCAAACTTTTATATAGGATATCCTACATCTGTAAGAGAAGTTATGTCAAAAAACGGCAGTACTTTTTATAAATTAGAACCGATATTTTTATTCAAATTAAATATGAATAGTAACGAAATTGATATTGAATCGCCATTAATAAACTTTGACGCTGTTAAATCTTTGTGCGGAAGTTCAGGAAGTCAGGTAATTAATGATGTAATCAGTATGGAACAGTCTTTAGGCTTATACGACGATTCTGAGATATTTGATATCGATAATTTGGTAAAAAAGTTAAAAGACATAACTCCAAACTGGGAATGGAAAAATCAAATAGAGAACCTTATAGAAATTAATGAAGGTGGCATATTTGATAACTCAATACTTGTTCATGTAGAACAAAGTACATATACACAAGGGCTGGTTCAAGAATTAAAAGAGCTATCAAAATTGACAGATGGAAATATAAAAGGTACTGCTTTAGAAATTTTGTTAGACCAAAATGTTAATAGTATTAAAAGTTCGACTTATCCGATATTAGAAGTTTTACCTTTAAATGAAGAACAACGAAAAGCAGTTAAATCTGCTTTATCCAATCAAGTTACTATAATAACAGGTCCTCCCGGAACTGGTAAATCTCAGGTAATAGGAAATATAATTATAAATGCTGTTTTAAATAATAAGAAAGTTTTATTTGCCAGTAAAAATAATAAGGCAGTTGATGTTATTGATGAACGAATAAATCAAATAGGAGACAGACCTATTATTCTAAGGCAGGGGAGCAATAAATATAGTCACAATTTGGCAAAATATTTATTGTCCTTATTGCAATTAAATGGAACACCGGAACTAATAGAAGAATTTGATGAAAAATATTCAGAATATAATAAAATTCAGCAACAGCTTATTGAATTAAAAAATACCGCAGTAAAAGTTAAAAATTATAGAAATGAAGTTGATGAAGCAGATCAAAAAGTAACTGCTTTTAGAATCAAACAAGGACAAAAATTTATTAATAATTTTGAAAAAATAGACCTTGCTTCTATAAATCATTTTATGTATGAATTTGAAAAAAATATATTAACTGTTGATACAAATAAATTTAACTGGATAGATAAAATTACATGGAAAATATTTTCAAAGAAAAAAATTCATCTATTTGAAAATAATCTTAATATATTAAAGAATTACGCATCAGAAATCAATATAGATTTATCAAATTTATCTGAAAAATACGATATTCTAAATATAAATGATTACTATGATGTTGCTCAAGATTGTAAAGAACAATTATCCCAACTATTTAAGTACAAAGAATATTTGCGAAAAGTCCATAAATTGCAAAAAATGCCAACTTTGGAAGAAATAAATAGTTCTATATTTAGGTGCAATGATAAAGTTTTAGTTTTGTCGAAAAGAATTTGGCAACTTTATTTAATAAAACAATCTATGAATTTATCAAAGGGACATAGGAAAAATTTAAGTGCCTTTGTACCTTTAATGAAAGAAATTATTAATATAAATGATAATGGCGATGGATATTTGACAAAAATACAATCTAGCCAATATGCACAACTGTTAAAGGATTGTTCAGATATGTTGCCTTGTTGGGCTGTCACATCTCTTTCTGCAAAAAGTGGAAAAATTCCTTTTATAAAAAATTATTACGATATTGTTGTCTTTGATGAGGCAAGCCAATGTGATATCGCATCAGCAATTCCTTTATTATATAGAGCTAAACAAATGGTTATAATTGGAGATCCAAAACAGTTATCACATATTACAAATTTACGACTGTCGGATGAAAAAAATCTAAGATTAAAACATAAATTTTCCGTTGAAGATGCAAGATTTTCTTATGTAACGAACTCTCTATATAATGTTGCAGAAGGTGTAGTTAATTCACATGAAGAAATTATTTCATTAAAGGAACACTACCGCTCAAATTCTGACATTATAAATTTTTCAAATCAGGAATTCTATAATAATAGTTTAAGGATTGCAACATCTATAAACGACTTACATTCTTCCAATGAAATTGCCCACCCTATCATATGGGAAAATATTGTTGGAGAATCCAGAAGACCTTCTTCCGGTGGACTATTAAATATTGAAGAAGCCCAAGCCGTTGTCGAAAAATTACGAGAAATACTAATAGATAATAGTTATATTGGCAGCATTGGAGTAGTATCTCCTTTTAGAGCCCAAGTTAATAAAATTAGAGAACTTATACATAACGATACAGAGCTTGTATCTAGAATGAATTCGGTTAATTTATTAATTAATACAGCACATGGATTTCAAGGTGATGAGAGAGATATTATAATATTCTCACCAGTTGTATCAGACAATATAACTAGCGGTGCCTCATTATTTTTAAGTAAAGAAGAAAATGTCTTTAATGTCGCAATAACAAGGGCTAGAGCACATTTAATTATAATTGGCAATAAATTTGCTTGTCTGAAATCAGAAATACCATATTTGGAAAAATTTACACAATATGTTATTGATTTAGAAGACAAATATAATAACAAATATCCGATTGTTCCAAATGATGAATTAGTTTCAGAATTAGAAGAAATGTTCTACAATAAATTGGTTGAAAATAATATAAAAGTTATACCTCAGTATCAGGCATGTGGGTATTCTTTAGATTTTGCAATATTAACATCAAAAGGTAATAAACTTGATATAGAATTAGACGGAAAAAATTATCATAAACAATGGAATGGCGAAATATTAAATGCCGATAGAATTAGAGAAAAGAGCTTATACAATGATAATTGGTCAATAATGCGTTTTTGGGCATATGAAATAATTAATCATTCTGATTCTTGTATAAAAAAGATACAAAAATGGCTTGATATGAACTAGAAATGTTAAGCATTAATAAAACAACTACATTATTTTTATGCTAAAATCAAATCAAACAGGGGTACACATGGGTTATAGATTTAGAAAAAGCATAAATTTAGGCGGTGGATTTAAAATAAATTTAAGTAAATCCGGTATTGGGTATAGTTGGGGGATTCCCGGTATGCGATATTCTAAATTAGCAAATGGGAGAGAAAGACATACTTATTCTATTCCTGGAACTGGGATATCTTATGTTGAAGATGTTTCATCAGGTAAAAAACAACAGAGACAAACTTATGAGTCATCTTCTTCTGTTGGAATAGTAGAAGAAAAAGTTAGCAGTACAGATTTCGAAGAAAATTCAGATTACGATGAATTTATAAATAGAATTAACAAATTCAGAAATATGGATACAGGTATTAAGATAACCATAATATTGCTATCGATTATATCGTTGTTTGTACTAAGTAATCCAATAGTTATTATCATAGGAATAAGTATATTCTGCATATACTTAATTTATAGAAATTGTAAAATGTTAATTAGTGTTGAATATGATTTTGATGTTGAAAATGAAAAATTTTACGAATTGATAAATAATTTTTTTAGTACCCTTGCGTCTTCTAGCAAATTGTGGATTATTGAATCAAGATATAAAAATTTCGATGCTAAACGCAATGCAGGAGTTGATAGTTGCGTTGAAAGAATGCAAATTTCTATAATACAGAAAATCCCTTACTATCTAAAAACAAATGTAAAATGCTACTGTTTGTCTATAAAAGATAAAGAGTTTTATTTTTTACCAAATAAAATACTTGTACATGATAAAAATAAAACGATAGGTCTTAATTTTCAGGAATTATCTTTTGAATTTAATGAAACTACTTTTGTAGAACAACAAGAAGCCCCTTCTGATAGTGAAGTTATTGAATATACATATCAATATGTTAATAAAAAGGGTGGACCTGATCGAAGATACAAATATAACCCACAATTTCCAAGATGTCTATACGGAACTGTAGACATTAAAAATGATGACGGATTAAATTTATCTATTCTTGTTTCAAGCAAATCCAAAGCAATACAAGCAAGACAAATTTATGAAACTTTAAGAAGTATGAATGTAAATAGAACAAGAAAGTGTATAAATTGTAGCAAAGAAATTTCTACTGACGCAAATTTTTGTAAATATTGCGGTACAAAACAATAATGGAGTAATATAAATGAAATGTGTATTTTGTAAAAGAGAAATAAGTGACGACTCAAAATTCTGCGAATATTGCGGAACTAAAGTTGAAATAGAGGAAGCTGTGGAAAATCAATATGCGACAGAGGAAGTAAGCAATAACGCAGAAAATTCTACTGAAGCAGTAAAAACTGTAAAGACAGAAGAAGATCTAAAAATAGAAAAAAGTATAGATAAAAGAATTTATAAATGGAAAGAAAAGCTAATCGATTTATCAAAAAGAAACAGATTATTGAGTTTCAAAACTGCAAAATATTCTACTCTACGTATTATTGATGAACAACCGCCTGAAGTATATAGATCATTAGTACAAAATATGCAAACAATGGAGTTTTTATCCGTTAATGTTAATGAAGAAGATACTCCTGAAGAAGAGAAAAAATCATTAGAAGAATTAAATGAGGGAATAGAATTTAAAGCACAAGAATTCAAAGAATATGAAGTAGAAAATCTTGATAAAAAACATGTTGATAAATATTTGCAAACAAAGCTTTCCTTACAAGATTTGAATAAAACATTAAATAAAATAAGTACTACAGCAAGATCTACAAATGATGATCTTGGATATAATGTATTATTTTTAGCTTTAGGAAGTGTTATTTGGTATGAAGCAGATAATAGTGATGAAAAAATGGAAGCTCCCGTAATACTGGTTCCTGTTGAAATTAAAAGAAAAAGTGTTGGACAACCATACACCATAAAATATAACGAGGATTCTGTGATTTTAAATCCAGCATTAACGCTTAAATTAAAAAGAGATTTCGGTATTAATTTAGAAGATATAATTTTTGATGAAGATGGTATAAATCCTGTTGAAGTATTTGCAAAAGTACAAGAAAAAATTAAAGATAAATCTCGTTGGAAACTTCTAAATAATATCTATATTGGATTGTTTTCTTTTGCAAAATTTGTAATGTATAAAGACCTTGACGAATATCAGGGATTAATCAAGAGCAGTAAACTGGTTGGAACCATTTGTGGATTAAATGATGAAAAACAAGTTTCAACTGATAGTATATGTCCATTGTCCGAATTAGACAAGAGAGTTCAACCTCAAACAACATATCAAATATTAGATGCCGATTCTTCTCAACAACAAGCGATACAAGTTGTTAAATCGGGTAATAATTTAGTAATTGAAGGACCTCCGGGGACAGGGAAAAGTCAAACTATTGCAAATATTATTGCTGAATTGTTATCACAAAATAAAAAAGTTTTATTCGTAAGTCAAAAAATTGCAGCATTAGACGTAGTTAAAAGCCGTTTAGATATGAATGGACTTGCTCCATATTGCCTTGAATTACATAGTAATAAGACAAATAAGAAAAGGGTTGTCGATGAATTGATTAATACTCTAGAATACAATTTCATAGGAACATATGATGCTGGAAGTTTATCAAAGCTATCTTCGGATATAAAAACTTTGAAAACTTATTCAAAAGAATTACATACACCAATGGGAACATTACAATATTCACCATTTAAAGCTTTGGGAATTGTGCTTGATAATAACTATATCCCTGATCTAAGGTACATTTTTGATGACTATGATAAATGGACCAATGAACAATTATCTGCAAATAAAGAATTATTTACGAATGCAAAAGAAGTCCTTAAAAAATTAGGAAATCCAAACGACTTTGCTTGGTATGGTGCAGAAATAAGAGAATTAGAATATGAAGAAAAAAGTCAATTAAAAGATAAAATAGACTCTTTTGTAAAAAACATTGATAATCTTGACAATTATATAAAAGATTTATCAGCTGAAATTTTATTAAAACCTATATTAAAGCCGTCTGAAATAAAAACATTACTTGATACAGCAGATATTATATTAAATATTCCTGCGACAGCTGTGCCAACTATTGCATACGATGATACAAAATTGGCAAATGATATTAAAACTGTTTGTGATAATGTGAAGCAATTTAATTTGTTCAACAATAGGATTAAAAATAAATATAATTTGGGTATTTTAAACGAAGATCTAGATAATTTGATTTTTAAATTTGGTTTATATAGAGACAAATTCTTTTCGAGAATATCCTTTAAATTTTATAAAGACTGTAAGTATGTAAGGCAATATTTTAGCAACACATATAGACCAAATTTAGATGAACTTGTTAATGATTTTCAAAATCTAAAAGAACTAAATTTATCAATTACCAAGTTAGAAGAATGCAATAATATCGCAACCGAATTATATGATAAAGTCTGGAACAAAAAAGAACCTGATGAGTCTGTTATACAAGCGAAAAGTAATTATTTACTAAAATTTAAAGAACTTGTAAAATCGGGTAAATATTTCGCAAGCAATATATTAGATAAAATTGATTCCAAAAATATTGACTATGAAAGAATAAAACAGCTTGCTGCTGAAATCAATAAATTACAAATTGATATAAAAAATGATTTTGACTCTATTTCAAAGATATTACAATTTGATTGTCTAAAGGCTTTTTCAACAGATTATAGTAATATTGAATTTCAACAATTAAGAAATAAATTTGCAGCCATATCAGAAAAGGCAGATGACCTAACCATTTGGTTTAAGTATCTACAATCTATTGATGCAATTAAAAATGCAAAATTAAAAGAGTTCTGGGATAAATGTACAGAAAATAATATCAAGTTAGATGATTATGATACAGCTTTAGAAACACAATTCTTACGTGTTTGGTTGAATGGATATGTCTTAAAAAATAATAACGTTTTAAAGATTTTCAATTCTTTAGATCAAGATGATTTAGTAAAAGAATTTAAATATCTTGATAGAAATCAAATAGATTCTGCAAAAGAAAGATTATTAACAATATTATCTTCAAATGCAATGTTAGCGAAAGAAGAATATTCAAAGGAAGCAACCGAATTAAAAAGACAAGGTAAATTGCAAAGAATGAGAAAATCATTAAGACAAATAATTCGTAGCATCCCTAATCTTTTCTTATCATTAAAGCCTTGTCTAATGATGAGTCCTTCAACAGTTGCTCAACTATTAGATCCTGAAGTGTTTCACTTTGATGTAGTTATTTTTGACGAAGCGAGCCAATTAACAACAGAGGATTGTATTGGCTCCGTCATTCGAGGAGATAAGTTGGTTGTCGCAGGAGATACAAAACAATTACCTCCTACATCATTCTTTAAAACTGTTGTCGAAGAAGATGAAATGGAAGATGAAGACGAAGATAAAATTGATGAGTATGAAAGAACTGATTTAGATAGTATTTTAGATGAATGTACGACATCAGGGTTTCCGCAATGCATGCTTAAATGGCATTATAGAAGTAAACATGAATTCTTAATTGCCTTCTCTAACAAACATCTATATCAGGAATTATACACTTTCCCTAGCTGCGTAGAGGATAGTGAAACTCTCGGTATAAAATTTTTATATCACCAACCATCAGATACTACTAAAGAGAATAAACGACTAGAAGAAGCGCAAATTGTAGCTCGTGCGGTTATGCAACATGCTAAAAAACATCCTGATATGTCTTTGGGCGTTGCAACCCTGAATATTAAGCAGAAAGGTTTAATAGAGTCTGAAATAGAAAAATTAAGAGAAGAAGATCCGTCTTGCGAAGATTTCTTTAATAGCAGTAATCCGGAATACTTCTTTGTTAAAAATTTGGAATCTATACAGGGTGATGAACGTGATGTGATAATGATTAGTGTCGGATACTTTAAGAATCAGAATGGCGTTCTTCCTATGAACTTTGGTCCTATTAACAAAGACGGTGGAGAAAGAAGGTTAAACGTATTAATTACCAGAGCTAGATATATGGTTGAAGTATTTAGCGGCATAAAAGCCATTGACTTTAATATGGATAAATCAAAGAGCAGAGGTGTTCAGTTACTTCAATGGTATTTAGATTTCGCAGAAAGAGGAGAAGCCGCACTGAAACAAACAACTGAAGCCGGATATGATGATTGCTTTGACTCTCCTTTTGAAGAAGCTGTATGTAAAGCATTAAGGAACAAAGGTTATTCTGTAAAAACTCAAGTTGGTTGTTCAGGTTATAAAATAGATTTGGCTATCAGAGATAAAGATAATCCGGGACAATTTTTATTGGGTATAGAGTGTGATGGAGCAGCATACCATTCTTGTGCAACTGCACGTGATCGTGATAGATTAAGGCAAGAAGTATTAGAAAAACTAGGTTGGAAAATATATCGAATATGGTCAACTGATTGGTTTAAAAATCCTCAAAAACAATTAGATAAGTTAGTTGATTATATCAACAATCTAAGCGGGAATAGGATGCTTGTGTCAAGTTCTAGTGAAATTACGGAATAACAGAATGAAAGAAAAAATAAGAAAATTTTTAGAAAATACTTATGTAGACAATTTTTTAATAGGCTTAATACTATTAAACTTTATTGTATTTATTTTTCAAACAGATGTGAATTTCTATAATACATTTAAAGATTATATTGAAAAGTTTGAATTGGCTTCAATTGTTATATTCACTATTGAATATTTTTTGAGGGTAATATCTGTTTCTAAGTTAAAGGAAATATTTAAACCAATGATGATTGTTGATTTTCTTGCAGTATTTCCTTATTATTTATCATTTATTACAGTAAATACAGTATTTTTAAGGATTTTAAGAGTTGTAAGACTATTACGAATTGCAAAATTGGCAAGATATACAACAGCCTTGGAAAAAATAAAAAATTCTTTTATAAATAAAAAAGATGAAATAATTGTAACTGCAGTAATATTTTTTGTGGGACTAACAATTGCTTCAATAGCAATCTATTTTGCCGAAAATCAAACAGGCAATCCTAACTTTGCAAGTATCCCATCCTCTTTTTGGTGGTCCGTTGTAACATTTACAAGTGTTGGCTATGGTGATACTTATCCAATAACAACAATTGGTAAATTTATTGGAGCTTTTACTGCTATTATGGGAATAGGTTTACATGCATTGCTAATAGGAGTCATTGGTGCAGCATTTATTGATATAACGAAAAAATCTGATTAAGGTTTAATTGGTATTTGTAGAATAATCAACTACCCTGTTACAAATAATCATCTAGAGTGTGTCTTTACACATAGAAAAGAACCCACAAGGCGAAAGCCTTGTCCGGTTCGAGCGGGTTGTGAGCAGAGGCTGGAGCAGATTTTGGTTAGTGCTTGTAAAGCACAAAAACCAAAATGCGAAATGCCGTTTATTGCGAACAACCCAAGACAATCCCTGCTTCTCCGAATTAAAAACTGCATAATTGAAAGCATGTTGTTATTTATTAGCAAAATATTTTTTTTCTATTTTTATATGTAATATGGAAATCTGTAATAACAATATCGCATTTGAGGCAAGAGTCGGTAAAAATGCGTTAAAAATTCTCAAAAATGATTTTGGTGGCGATACAGACAAAGTCGCTAAATTTGAACGCTTATTTGATGATACATTCTCTAAAAATATTGATAGTAACACTGTTGTTGATGTCGATAAATCCGGTAATTATGTGTTTTCTCATTCCGAATTTCTGAAAATGAAACACAAAACGACAGAAAAACCTGTTTTTAAAAAATCTTTTGCAAATTCACTGTTGCAGGAATGTCCAAAGACATTGGCACGAATTGAAAATAAAATGTTCAGAACTATCATATCAAAGAGTATAAATTCCGGTAAAAGTTTTGAAGATTTAGAAAATATTGCGCAAAAAGTATTAAAAAATGAAAAAAGTAAAAATAAATTTTTAGAAAATTTGTCAGTTGCAAAGCGTATAAAAAAAGAATATCCAAAATCAAAATTAAAAGATTTTGAATTTGATTATATGAATATGGTGATTCTTGAAGAAGAAGCAAAAACCCCGGGAACTGATTTATATAATCTTATAAATAATTTTGGAAAACTGACTTTTGATTAGTTTTTATACATTATTTAGTTGATTTTGTTGATAAATATTTAAGTAATGTTGAATAAAATGTTATAATTATCGTTCAGAGGATTGTTTTTATGCAAAAGAAAAGGATAACATTCATTCAGCCTAACCTTATTTATATAAAAAGAAAAAGAAGGTTAAGAATTGAGCCTACTATTTATTCAAAACTAAAGTGGCTTACTCCTGATGATTTTGAATGTGAACTTATTGATGCAAGGATGGAGGATGTTGATTTTGATATAAAAACAGATTTGGTTGTTATGTCAGTTTCAACATTAACTTCTCGCAGTGCGTATTCTATTAGTGCGGAATTCCGCAGACGAGGTATTCCTGTTGTTCTTGGGGGGTGTCATGTAACTTTATGCCCTGAAGAGGCAATGGAAAATGCTGATGCAGTTTGTCTTGGGGAATCAGAAATCACTTGGCCGAAGGTTCTTGAAGATTTTAAAAATAATAATTTACAAAAAATTTATAAATGCGATGGGGCAAGATATGATTTTCATGAGGTAAAGGCTGACAGAAGTATCTATAAGCGATATAAATATGTTCCAATAAGTTCAATTGAATTTAGCCGAGGTTGTAAATTTAATTGCGAATTTTGTTCTTATGCTCCGATATATAAGCAGCAAGTAACCTACCGAAATCCTGAAGATGTTGCAGTAGAGATTAAAAGTAATCCTAATAAGTTTTTTTTATTTGTTGATGAAAATTTTGGAAATGATATAGAACAAACTTCAAAATTGTGTGAGGCATTAATGCCTTTGAAAATTAAATGGTTTGCTCAGATGTCTGTTAATGCACTTCAAAATGCAGATTTCGTAAAATTGCTTGCAAAAAGCGGCTGTAAGTGTTTATTTATTGGATTTGAAACAACTAATGTCGAAACATTGAAGCAGATGAATAAAATGGCAAATATGAAAAAAGACAGTTATGATATAGCAATACAAAACTGTGTTGATAATGATATTGCAATTGCTGCCGGACTGATTGTCGGTTCTGATACGGATACAAGGGAATCAATAAATGAAACTTATGATTTTGTAAGCAAACATCAAATTTTGTTCTGCAATTTTGTTAATTTGCTCCCTTTCCCGGGAACTCCTTTTTATAACAGACTAAAAGAAAGCGGCAGACTAATTTTTGATAAATGGTGGCTTGAAGATATTGCACCTTATCATACCGCCTTGTTTGTAACCGAACATTTTAATAAAGAAGAAATGACGACACTTGGTTATGATTACATCAAAAAATATTACAGTTATAGGGAAATGTTTAAGCGATTTATTCATTCGAGATACAAATTACCTGTCAGAATAATGATTTTACTTGGTAATATTTTTCTGAAATATTATTACATTGATTTGACTGCCTAAGGGTATTGTTGCGCTCTTTTTAATAATATATAAGAAATATCGTTTGGATATGAAAGCATTTTTTCTTTAAATTCATCCATAATTTTGCAAACTAATTTGTCAGATAATGTGGAAATTTCCATTGGTGACTTGTACATTTTTAAAATTTTGAAATCTTCTTTACTAAGACCGAAAGATTCGGGTGAATGAGCGATAGGAGAATTTGGCATTAGTGTAAATATATGATAAGAAATAAAATCTATATTCTCTTTATTATCGCTTAAAAACTTGTAGGTTAATTCTAAATCTTCTTTTGTTTCCTGTGCAAATTGTGTTATAACCCAGCAATAATTGTAAATTCCAATATCATGAGCATATTTTAATATTTTTGCATTATTTTTGACTTTTGTACCTTTGTTATAGAGTTTTAAAATTTTGTCAGAACCGCTTTCAACCCCCCACATTACCATTCTTAAACCGCCGTCAAACATAAGTTTAAGAGAATCATAGTCGAGTTCTTTTTCTAAACGAAGACAAGCAGTATAGTATATTTTCAGATTATTTTCAATAAGTTTTTGTGAAAATTCTTTGGCATATGATGGGTGTATTGCTGCATCTGTAAAGAAAAAATGGTTAATGTTGTATTTGTCTACATATTCTTTTATTTCTTCTATCAGGTCATCAACTTTTTTTATTTTAAAAGGTATGCAGTCCATAAAGGTGCAGAACTTGCATTTGTGCCAATAGCATCCCCTTGAACTTTCAATTTGCAAAACAGGTTCAGGCATGAAATAATTTTGCAAATTGATATTTGTATAATCAGGTTTGTAAAACTTAATCGGATTGTTGTTCTGTTTATTTTTTTGAGGATTAATTTTTACCTTTTTTCTTTTATTTAGATAAATTATACTTGGAATTTGGGCAAGAGGCTTCTCTGCCGCAAAATCAGTAAAGGCATTTTCCCCTTCTCCGTATATCATAATATCTGCACTGTTTTTAAAATTATCAGGCGTTAGATTATAACGAATTTGAGTAATTTGTGTTCCACCATAAACTATTTTTGCATTTGTATTTTCTTTTAATATTTCACAAAAACTGTCACTCCAAGCATATTGAACGCTGTCATATATAGAAAATCCTATAATGTCAGGATTAAAATCTTTTATAAGCGGTATAAGAAGTTCTTGTTCCCAGTCATAAAGGAGTTGATAGTGCTTTGGAACTCTTTCTATATATTTTTGCTTCATAATTTGTGTGAGAATTTTTCTCAAAGTTATACACAATTTGTTAAAATCCGGGATGTTATTTTTGAATAAATCTGCCATTCCCGTTTGCACATTCGGGTATCTATCTATAAACCAAGAGTAAAGTGTACGGTCATACTTCTCAAACAGTTTTATCATGCTTTTAAAATATTCAACAGTTTCATAGTCTAAAGGATTATTACAAGATGCAGAATTTTTTATATTTTCGTTGATGTATTTTTCGGTTTCATTTTTATAAAATTCAATTTTGTTTTTAAAATAGTTATGAAAATCCTTGCTCAAAATGAAATTCATAAGGTATGAATTTATGTCTATTATTTTTGTCTCGTGTTTTTTTTCTCTGAGCATACTTGCAAGTACCGGTAAACTCAGCATTGGTCCTAAATTTAAGTCCCACAAAGGGGGAAATGTAAGTAATATTCTCAAAACTGCTCCTTTTTCAATAAACCGCTTCTTATAGTGTAATTATGATTTAAACCTCAATTGAGGTCAAGTTGTTAATATAAACGATTATTCAAAAACAAAAACAAAAAATTTGTAACAAAGAACTTTAATAAGATTTGAAAAATTTTATGTTTATGTGATAATTTTCGTATGCTAATATTTTTGTCAGTATAATTATGCTGACCTATAAATAGCGAAGTAGTACACATTTTAATAAAGAAAAGAAGGAAAAGAAAAATGGGAAGACCAGCTCCGTTAGAAAAAATCAGAAACATCGGTATTGCTGCCCACATCGACGCCGGTAAAACAACTACAACAGAGCGTATTTTGTTTTATACAGGTAAAACTCACAAATTAGGTGAAGTTCACGATGGTGCTGCAGTAACAGACTTTATGGAACAAGAAAGAGAAAGAGGTATTACAATCCAATCTGCAGCAGTTACTGCTGAATGGAAAGGACACCAAATTAACATTATTGATACCCCGGGACACGTTGACTTTACAATCGAAGTTGAACGCTCTTTGCGTGTATTAGATGGTGTTGTTGCAGTATTTTGCGCAGTAGGCGGTGTTCAGTCTCAATCTGAAACAGTATGGCGTCAGGCAAACAGATATGAAGTTCCTCGTATGGTATTTGTCAACAAAATGGACAGAACAGGTGCAGACTTCTATCGTGTAGCAGAACAAATTAAAACAAGATTAGGTGCTAATGCTGTTCCTATTCAGTTGCCAATCGGTGCTGAAGATAAATTTACAGGTTTAGTTGACCTTATGACTATGAAAGCCGAAATCTATACAAACGATTTGGGTACTGATATTAAAGAAGAAGAAATTCCTGCAGACTTACAGGCAAAAGCAAAAGAATACCATGATGCAATGGTCGAAGCGATTTGTTCTGAAGATGATGCTTTGATGGAAAAATTCTTTGAAGATCCGGAATCAATTACTATCGAAGAATTGAAAGCAGGTTTAAGAAAAGCAGTATGTAACAACAAAATTGTTCCTGTTACTTGCGGTACAGCATTTAAAAACAAAGGTGTTCAGTTGTTATTGAACAATGTTGTTGATTATATGCCATCACCTGTTGATGTTAAGGCTATCGAAGGTGAATTGGAAGACGGTACAAAAACAGTTCGTCATTCATCTGATGATGAACCGTTCAGTGCATTGTCATTCAAAGTTATGACAGACCCGTTTGTAGGTCGTTTAACATTCTTGAGAGTATATTCAGGTAAAATCACTTCAGGTTCTTATGTATTGAACTCAACAACAGGTAAGAAAGAGCGTATTTCTCGTTTGGTTCGTATGTATGCAGACCAAAGACTTGAAGAAAATGAAGTTTACGCAGGTGATATCTGCGCTGCAGTCGGTTTGAAAGAAACTACTACAGGTGATACTTTGTGTGATGAAAAGAATCCGATTATCTTGGAAAGAATGACTTTCCCTGAACCGGTTATTTCCGTTGCGATTGAACCAAAAACAAAAGCAGATCAGGATAAAATGGGTATTGCACTTCAAAAATTGGCTGAAGAAGATCCGTCTTTCAGAGTTAAATCTGATGAAGAAACAGGTCAAACAATTATTTCAGGTATGGGAGAACTTCACCTTGATATCATCGTTGACCGTATGTTAAGAGAATTCAAAGTCGAAGCAAATATCGGAAAACCTCAGGTTGCATACAGAGAAACCATCAGAGGAACTGCCGATCAGGATTCTAAATTCATTCGTCAGTCAGGTGGTAAAGGTCAATACGGACATTGTAAAGTCAGAATTTCTCCTGCTGAAGAAAATGCCGGATTTGTATTTGAAAACAAAATTGTCGGTGGTGCTATTCCTAAAGAATACATTGAACCTGCAAGAAAAGGTATGGAAGAAGCACTTGAAGGCGGTATCTTGGCAGGCTATCCTATGATAGATGTTAAAGTAGAACTTTATGACGGAAGTTACCACGAAGTCGACTCTTCTGAAATGGCGTTCAAAATTGCCGGTTCTATGGCAATCAAAGAAGGTTGTAAAAAAGCACAACCTTGTATTCTTGAACCTATGATGAAAGTTGAAATTGAAATCCCTGATGAATTTACAGGTACAATTATTGGTGATATTTCTCGTCGTAGAGGAAGAATCGAAGGTCAGGAACCGCAAGGCAATACAGGTAATGTAATTGTTCGTGCCGTAGTACCTTTGGCTAATATGTTCGGTTATGCAACTGACTTGCGTTCAAATACTCAAGGCAGAGGTACATTCTCTATGGAATTCCAAAAATATGAACAGGTTCCTAAGAATGTTGAAGACGAAATTATTGCTAAAGCGGGTGCTAAAGCGTAATTTCTTAATAAAATAAATAAGAGTCCGATTATAAAAATCGGACTCTTTTTTAAGCAAAAAATTTTTTTCGCATGTTTTAAGGATTATATGTTTGCAATATCTCCGGTAAAATTTTATAATCCATCGTTTGGTATTTTTTTTAATAATATAAAAGATGATGAAGGGAACCTAAAATACAGAGGAGATACTCGTATATGCCGTGATGATTTGTATTTTCCTGAAGTGGTTGATTTTTTGGATAAAAAGTATAAAAATGTTCCAAAAGTTAATGTAATAATGCATGCCTGTTCAAACGGGGAAGAAGTTTACTCATTTTTGGGAGTTTTGGTTTCAAGACTTGCTCAAAAAGCATCAAAATTTTTGCCAGTAAGTGCAAGGGATTTTGATGCGGAACATTTAAAACTTGCTAAAAAAGGTGTTTATCAAATTACAAAAACTGAATATGTGATTGCAAACAGTTGCATGAACGGGGATTTTTATGCGTATTTTGATTATTTGCCGCAAAAAATAGTAAAAGATCCTCTTTTAAAATACACCAATACCGTAAAAGCAAATGACATGCTAAAAGCGCTTGTGAACTTCAAACAAAGCGATATACTTGAGGATTCTAAACGAACAGATTTTAAAAATACCATACTTTTTGCAAGAAATTTTTGGCCATATTTATCAAATGCTGAACAACATGAACTTGCAAGGACTTTGTCAAAAAATATGGATCACTCATCCACCCTTATCGTTGGTGATTTTGATAAGGAAGAAGCAAATATTGGTGCATTATTAAAAATGTACGGTTTTGAAGAAACAGATGTCGAAAATGTTTTTGAAAAACCGAAAATTAATAATTATAAACGGATTATTAAAAATATATAAAACTTTTTATAACAGGAATTATTTTGTTGTTCTCTTTCTCAAATCATAAAAAATAATCTTATATTCCAAAATCTCTGCGATATGTCTTACTTCACTGTAAGGAATTGTTCCGTTGCGCAGTTTCTGAGATAATGACGCAAGTGAGTATTTTCTTCCCAACTTCTTTTCTAACTTTTGGGCAAGAGAAGTCAGCGTAATATCTCTATCCGCAACAAGATTCTTTATTTCATTAAGGATTGGATTGTTCACGAGTCCTCCTATTTCTTAATGATAAATTATAAACTTGGATTATAGGGAAATTTCAATATAAATATTGACAAATTTATATTAATATTGAACAATGTAATCAGTCAATAATATTGATATGAGTACTTATAAAATAATTTATCCATCATTAGACTTAAAAATAAAAGTCGCAAACTGCCGAAAACATTAACGGCAGTTTTTTTTACAAAAAAACACCGATTTAATCGGTGTTTTTTAAGAATTGTATATTTAGTTATAATGCTTATTTACTGCCGCCGCCTGAACCTCCGTATGTAAATTCAACTTTGATATTATTAGCAAGTAATTTTTGCCATGAATTTTCATAGTTCTGAACTTCATTTAATTGTGTTTCAAATGATTCTTTTTGTGCTTCAAGTTCTGATTCCCATGCGGTTAAACTTGCCATTTCAAATTCGTGATCATTTTGTAATTCCACAAGAACTTCCGCATATTCATCAGTTCCGTAACCGATTTCAGGGTCATAGTACAAATTTTGCAACTTTTCGTTATATGCCATTTGGGATGTTGATGATGTTCTTGTGGCAGATAATTGTTGCATTTGAATGTTTGATAATTGATTATTCAAACGGCTTTTTTGTTGTGTAAAAAATAATAGTTTTTCTTGTAAATTTGCAATTGACATGGCTCTCACCTCATATCTTTTTTATTCTCTCTTACACATATAAAGTATTTTAAAAATGTCAGATTTCATTAGTTAAGTTTTTTGTTACATTTGTTTACAATAAAATATTCAAGTTTTATATACAAAAAACCGTAATTATTATTGACTATAAGAAAAATATCATTAAATTTCTTACAGAAAGGCTTGGGTAAAAGTGTCAATAAATTCAATCGGACAAATAGGCTCTTATGGTGGCGGTTTTGGCGGAGGCGGAATATCCGAAGAAACAAGGCGCAAACTTATTGCGCTCGGGATTGACCCCCGTACCGTAACATCTGAAGCACAGGCTCAGGCATTAATTCAAAATGCAATAAAAATTCGTAAAAGTGCAAAAATTCCTCTGCCTGTAAATGTTTGTCAGGGAGAGCAGGAAATTATATCAAAAGCAAAGACTCTTGCTGCAAAAATGGGATTAGTTGTTTCAGGTGCAACTCCATTGGAACAAATTATAAAAGATATTTCTGATAAAATTGATTCAGGAAACTATGATGAACACAAAGCCGAATTTGCATCTTTACAACAGGCATATCAGACTGTAAAGCAAAATAGAAATGCGGTTTTTGCAAGCATGAATTACAGCGCATCTTTAAATAAAATGATGCTTGGACTTTAATATTTCTATTGAATATTACTATTTGTAAAATTATTCAATAGAATTAGTTAAAAAGTATTATATTTTTTATCGATTTGTGCTATATATATTGTGTACATATTTGGATTATACTGAATATAATTCAAAAGATTGGAGGCAATAAATGGCAACAGGTCAATTTGTATTTATGTTACACTCGCATTTACCGTACTACCGCAAGGCAGGTATGTGGCCGTTCGGAGAGGAAAACCTTTACGAATGTATGGCTGAAACTTATGTTCCTTTGGTCAATGCAATTTCAGAATTGTATTATGATGAGGGCATTAAGGCAAAATTGACTGTCGGTATTACTCCGATTTTGGCAGAGCAGTTAAATGATGAATATTTACAAAACGGTTTTGTAGAGTATTTGGATGAAAAAATCAAAAGTGTTTCAAAGGATTTGGAAAGATATCCTGATGAAAAAGTTCCTCATTCTCAGCATTTGAAATACCTTGCTAAATACTATTTTGATTGGTATACAAATATTAAAGATTCTTTTGTAAATAAATATAATAAAGATTTGATTTCCACATTTAAAAAGTTGCAGGATTTGGGTTGTATCGAAATTACAACATCAGGTGCAACTCACGGATTTTCACCGCTTTTGGCAACCGATAACAATTTGAATGCACAATTCAAAGTAGGATCAGATACTACAAAAAGGCTTTTTGGTAAAAAAGCAAAAGGTGCTTGGCTTCCTGAATGTGCATATCGTCAGGGGTATGAATATGTCGATAAAGACGGTAAAAAACATTGGAGACCGGCTATTGAAGTTACATTGCAAAATAATGACATTGAATATTTCTTTACCGAATCTCATGTAATTGAGGGCGGGAATTCAATCGGGTGCAGACGAGTTGTAGGTATTTACGGAAACATTGAATATATTCCGTTACCTGAAAGAGAACCGACCGGATATGATACATATAGCGCATATTGGCTTCCTGATGCGCAGGTTGCGGTTATGGGCAGAAATGACAGAGCGGGTTATCAGGTATGGTCTGCTGCTGACGGTTACCCTGGAGACGGTTGCTACAGAGAATTTCACAAAAAAGACGATAAATCAGGTATGAATTATTGGAGAATTACTTCTTCAACTACCGATTTGGGTGACAAAATGCTTTATGACCCTGTACTTGCTCTAAATCAGGTTAATTCAAATTCTGACCATTATACAACAATGCTTTATCATTTGTTGAATGATTATAAGCAATCTCATGGCGGTAAAGAGGGTTTGATTATGGTTTCATTTGATACCGAACTTTACGGTCACTGGTGGTTTGAAGGTATTGAATTTATTAAACAGGTAATCAGAAAATTAAATAATTACTTGCCTCAGATTGAAAGAATGACTGCAGGTGAATATTTGCAGGCTCATCCTCCTGTTGAGGCTATTCAGATTCCGGAATCTTCGTGGGGACAGGGTGGTCACTTCTATGTATGGAACAATCATTTGACTGAATGGATGTGGCCGATTATTCATTCTTGCGAAAAGCGTATAACAGAAATTGCTGACAGATACCAGACAATCCCTGAAAATAAGTTGTTACACAGAGCCTTAAATCAGTTGGCAAGAGAAAATCTCTTATTGCAGAGTTCGGATTGGCCTTTCTTGATTACAACATGGCAGGCAAAAGATTATGCAACAGACAGATTCAGAGAACATGTTGACAGATTTGAATTTATCGCTGATATGATTGATTCGGGCAATATAGATGACAGTAAATTAAAAGAAATTGAAAGTATCGATAATTGCTTCAGTGATATAGATTACAGAGTATATATGTCAATTGAGGAAGGTGTAATTCCTCAGCAATCGGCAAAACTTGCCCCGTTGTATACGGACTAAGAATAAATTTTTACAATTCATTTTATATTACAGAGCCTTGATTTTTATCAGGGCTTTTTATTTTAATAAAAACTCTTGCAATTAAAAATTTAGCAAATATAATTATATTACAAAGTGTATGGGAGCGTAGCTCAGTTTGGTTAGAGCGCATGCCTGTCACGCATGAGGTCGCGAGTTCGAGCCTCGTCGTTCCCGCCATTAAAAAGAGAGTCCGTCAGGGCTCTTTTTTTAATGGCTGAAATGATAGTGGTGAGAATCGCCTATGCGAGTTCGGCGGATTTTGGCAAGGCTGAAGTGAACGATAGTGAACGGAACGCCGTCCAAGTGAGGAAACTGTAATGAGTGGTTATTTCTCGTAAGAGAAATAAAACGAATGAAAGTTTACGAACTGCCAATAATCCAAGACAGCCTCGTCGTTCCCGCCATTTACTAAAAATAAAGTCCGCTTGGTCGGACTTTTTTTTGTTTATTATCAGGGATTTTGACATAAAGTATCGCGAGTTTGACATGCAAGTCGGAAGTTAGGTCAAAATTAATTTTATTTACCCCTTGCAAAATTTTTATAAATTTCCCATTTGTTGCAATTTTTCTAATCCTGATACAAAATAAATAGTTTGCTCTATATTTTGCGCATTTAGTGTTGTTTTGGTTGCCAAAAATTCCCTAAATTCTTGTTCAAATGTTTTTTCGTCTTTTTCTACATATGTTGGGTCAGAAAAAATATCGGCCAGAACAAATAATTCATTATCAAATTTCAGTGCGTTACTAAGTTGTTTAATTGTCAGTGCTTTGGGGAAATTTGCCATTTTACCGTTTTCAAGTTTAGTAATAAGTGCCGCACTAACATTAGACATTCTTTCAACGTCCCTAAGACTCAAATTTAGTGCTTGTCGTCTGCCCTTTAATGCTATTCCGAATTTAATAAGTTGTTCTTGTTTATCCATTTTACCCTCTGTTAACACTTTACAATAATTAGTAGTAAATGTCAATTAGTGTTGACAAATATATAAAACAATGATAGTATTATATTTATCAACATTATTTTATAAATATGCACAAGCCTAAGGAGAAATATAAAATGGCAAACTTAAAAGATTTTTTCAACAAAGTTTCAAATAACAACAAAATATTTACAGCTGAAGTCATTGGCGAAATGTCAGGCAATGAGTATCAACAAAATGAAAAAGCTATTTTTCATCAATTAAAAAATTTAGGAATTCCAAGACAAAGCCAACTTAGTGGAAATCCTGATGTAATTTATGTTCATTCGTATACCAAGGCAGACGGGACACAAGTTAAAGCACATTATCGTTCAAGAAATGGTAGTTCAATGACTGGTACTGCGGCGAATTTTAACAACAGCAATGCTAATAATTTTACATTATATGGATCAGTAAGTAAGGATGATAATGGCTTAAATGTAAATGCCATATCGGATTATTTATTAGGAATGTTTAATGATTATAAAAGTATTGAGGATCCTCTAAATGCTGCAGCATACACATTAGGTAGCTTTTTGACCAATTATATAGAGATGAAAGATGCAGATACCCATGGCGCTGATAAATATTTTCACGCTAGAGCTAATTACAATGCAGCTCAACAAGGTATTGTAGGAAGTGTTATTGCAAAAATGATAAGTGATTTAAGAGAATGGACTGATAATTATCGTAATATTAATGAAAAAGGTTATGATTCTGCATTTAGTTTAAAAGATATAAATGAAGATCAACAAGCCAATGAAGAAGGTCGGGAGCTTGGTCGGAGATTCCCAACATCATCAGCTTACGAAAAATTAAAATATCTTATGCCTAAAGGATTCCCTGAAAGATATAAACGGAAATAATTGTGGTAAAATAAAAATATGAAAGAAAAAAAACTTATAAAAATTAGTATAATATTTTTTAGCATTATTATTGTTATTCTAATAATTTTGGCTTTAATGTTGTTTAAAAGTATTTACAACTCTGATATAGATTCTTGTCTTGATAAAGGATATTGTTGGGATTATATTAGAAATCGTTGTGAAGAAAAAAACCAGGGTTTTTGTGTCAGAGATGAGCAAGATTGTACAGATAGACATGGTAAATGGTTAGAAGATAAAAAATATTGTTCATTACAATAAAGTTCTTGTTGTGACATAAATCATTTAAATGAATTATTGGTATTCCTACTGTTAATACAAATATTATTATTAACGATATAAAAAACATTTATCTACTCTATTAGACATATATGTATTATAGCATTAATTTAGGTTTATTGCCTGATTATAAAAAATAACGTTATATTAAAACAAAACCAAACAAGCAAGAGAAAAATAGACATATTTTAACACATATACAAGAAAACACTTGATATTCTTTCAATAGAGAGTTAAATTGTGAATATAATGCAAGCAAAAGAGGGGTATGAATGATGGAAGATGTGTTAGATAGTGTTGAAGTAAAAAAGTTACCTGAACCAAATGCCAAGCAAAAAGAATGTATTTATAATACAAAGTTAGGCAAATACCTTGTTATAGCAGGCCCGGGAACAGGAAAAACTTTTACTGTTACCCGAAAGATTAAACACATGATAGAAGATGACGGAGTGGAGCCTGAAAAAATCCTCTGTCTGACATTTTCCAACACTGCCGCCCGAGAGATGAAAACAAAAATCGGTGAAAAATATGATGTCAATGTTTTTACCTACCACGAATTTTGTTTAAACATTATGGAAGAATTCCCTGAACAATTTGACATCGAAAACTCAAATATTATCTCTGATTCTCACAAACGTAACCTCATAAAAGAATGTATTGATGAACTTTGTCCTGTTGCTTACAATAACGAGAAAAACAACCCCTATCAATATTCTCAGGATATTTTAGATGGGATTGAAGAAATTAAAAAATACCGAATGACAAAAAGTGAATTTTTCACGAACTTAAAAGAAAATCCGATGTGGGAAAAGCATCTTGCCCAAATATTAAATGACCAAGCAGATAAGCCAACTAAAAAAAGAAAAGATGAGATTGAAAGTTTAACAAATAAAATTGCTCAAATGAAAGAGTTGTGGGGATTTTACGAACTCTACACTCAAAAAATGAGAGAACTAAACTATATCGACTTTCACGATATGATAAATATGGTGCTTGAAAAATTTGAGGATGAAAATTCTTCACTTTTAGAAGAAATTGCTTACAAATATGAGTATATTTTGGTTGACGAGTACCAAGACACCAACAAGGCTCAAAACGATATTGTTTTTGCGCTGTCAAAATTCTGCCCGAATATTTTTGTTGTGGGGGACGATGATCAGATTATTTATACGTTTCAGGGTGCAAATTTAGACACAATAGAAAACTTTTTGGATAATTTTAAAGATGAAGTTAAAGTTGTTTGCCTGACAGAAAACAACCGTTCGACGCAGAATATTTTGGATGTGTCGCAAGAATTAGCAGAATTACAAAATAAGTTCAACACCTTTAGAGCAGAAAAAGCAAAAACAAAACGTGAAAAAGAACTATATACTGCAAATCCGATTGACCTTAGAATCAGTTCAAAGCCAAAGTTTGCAGATTTAAGGATAACAAAGGACTTAGTTTCTCCTGAAACATCACCAGTTCACGATAAAAACAAGCCTGTTGAATATTACAGTTTTGAAAATGAGCAGGATGAAAGGGATTTTGTAGTTCAGAGTATAAAAAATATTATTGCAGAAAATACAAGTTTTGGACAAGAAAATCAATCAGTAGATGATTATTCACCCCTCACCCCTACCCTCTCCCGTCGGGAGAGGGAGTTAAAACTCTCTGAAATTGCCGTTTTAACTCGTACAAATGAGGAACTGAAAGGGTTTGAGGTTTATTTGAAAGCAAACGGAATACCTGTTGAAATCACAGGCGGTAAAAATATTTTTGACATAAATTCCGTTAATGCAATGATTACTTATATGCAGTTTTTGACAAATCCTGAACTGTATTCGGATAAATTGTTAGGGTATCTTTTAATGCGACCGTTCCATATTGATCCGAGAGATTACAAAACATTATGCGAAAACAAATCTCACCACAGAACTTTGACAGATAATATTTTAAATCTCCTTGAAAAAGGCATAAGCGAGGAAAATCTAAAATCACGTCTTTCAGGACTTTTAAAATCTCAATCAAACTCAATCACAAACGATATAAAAAATCTTTTGGATAACAAAAATTTGACAATTTATGACGAAGGAAAATTGAAAGATTTTATCTCGACTTATGAATATTTGAGAAATTATGTTACAAACGAAAATTATGCAAATTCACTCCTTGAAATCGGCAATAAAACAGGGATTTTCAAGCACTATCTTAATGACGATATTAATAAATTAGAAAATGTAAAAGGGATTAAAAAGCTTTTGGATGAAGCTGATGCGTATTTTGCAATCCATACGAATCAAGAAAATTCGTTTTCTCATTTTGTGGATTATTTAACCAAAATGCTTGAAAGCGGAATTAAAATAAATTTGGATAAAGAGGATAAACCTCTGAATGCTATCCAATTATCAACCTATCACGCATCAAAAGGCAGAGAATTTGAATATGTCTTTATGCCGTTTTTGACAAGTAAAAAATGGGAAAGCTCATCATCAAGTTACAAGGACAAAATCCCTATGGCGACAGATTTCACAATGTTTGAAGAATGTGAAGAAAAGCAAGCGCAAAGCAAATTCTTAGATAACATTAAACTCCTATATGTCGGTATGACAAGGGCAAAACACTCTTTGTATTTGACTTGCGTCGATATGGGAACAAAAGACGGTAAGCCAAGTTGGTTTATTGAGCAATTAAAAAATAAATTTAAAGATAAACCTGAATATTTGGCGTATCCTGAAAAACCCGAAATTCAGGGGTTTGAAAAACCGACAACAGATTACGATTACAAAAAAGAATTTGAAGAATTTATCCGTAACCGTTTCCAAAAATCTTACTCTCCAAGTTCGCTGAATAAATACCGAAAATGCCCGAGAGAATATTTTTATAACTATATTTTGGGGTTGAAATCATCTTCAGGCAACAGAGATAATTTAACCTACGGGAATGCGGTTCATAAGGCTTTTCAGTTTACATTAGATTATGCTGTTGATAACAAAAAATACCCAAGTGTGGACGAGGTTTATAACGTCTTTGCTAAAAGTATTGACGAACAGCCTTGTTCAACCCCTGAAAATTTGAAACAAAGCGGGAAAGAGTATATTTTCTCTGACGGAAAATATTACGACAAATTTATCTCTATTGCACCTATTGAAACCCTTGAAACAAGAGCAGAATTACCACTTGATTACACAACCGAGGACGGGATAAATTTTGTCGGCTCGATAGACAGAATTGACAAAAATTCTGACGGCACTTATTCAATCTATGATTACAAAACAGGTACGGACAATTCCGGAATAACAAAAGCTGGACAACATTCGGATTATTTTTACCAGATTGGATTTTATAAATATCTGTTTAAAAAGCAGTTTAACACAACGGCTGATATTTCTACAACATTTATTTATCCGTTGTTAGACGAAGAATACCATACATTGAAAGAGATGTCAGATGAGGTTTGTGAAGAAATAGCACAGGAATTTATTGAAATTGTGGGTAAAATCAATAACCTTGAATTTGACCGACCGTCAAAATGCCCGAACGAAAAATTCTGCGACTACAAAAACCTTTGCAAAATGAATGCTATATAGAGGGATTAGTACAAATATTACTCATAATTCTCAAATTCTGACAAAAATTTTGCAGGTGTAGTTTCAAATCCATTAGCTATTTTAACTAAAATACCCATTTTTATATCTTGTTTTAAATTTTCTATTCTACTAAGTATCGCGGGGTCTATCTCATTGTTAATCGCAAACTTATTTAATGAAACACCCATCAATTTTCTTCTATGCTTTATATAAATACCAAGTTTATTGTATTACATTATCTCAATTATTAAATATAATAAGATTAATTTCATTGAGAAATAACAATGGTTTTAGGAGAATATGATGAAAACAATATTAATAGATTTAGATGGTGTATTAAATACCTATACAGACAATTATCAAGCAGATTACATTTCGCCAATCAAGGAGGGTGCGTATGATTTACTTAAAAAACTATCTTACGAATATGATGTAAAAATTTTTACAACAAGAAACCAAGACTTAACCAAAGAATGGTTGATAAATAATGATAGATGTATCACATTTTCTGGAGATTACGAAGATTTGATGAATAAAATAGAAAAATTTAGGTAACATTGTATATAGTTACCAAAATTAATTTGTTAAATTCTTTTGAATATTGCTATTCTTTGCATAAGTATCGGCTTTTAATTTGGAGTTTAAACTTATAAGTTTGCATTTGTGAACTCGTCCTAAATCGTTCCCTATTGTATTTTTATACAGGGATTTTGTATATACTTCCAATGGCAATGTCAATTTAATTATTTTCATAATTTTATTCTATTTATTTATTGAAATTCGTAAATCATACTTATGATGTAAATTTTGCTTTATTGGGAATATTTTTGATAATTATTTAAGAAAATATTTTATGCTATAATTTTTGCATGGCTACAATATTAGACGGTAAAAAATTAAGAGATAAAATTCTTGATGAGTTGGCAAAAAAAATCAGCAGTTTTTCTGTTAAACCAAAACTTGTTGTTATCCTTGTCGGAGAAGATTCTGCAAGTAAAATTTATGTTGCAAATAAACAGAAATGTGCTCAAAAAATCGGTATAATTTCAGAAGTTATAAATTATCCGTCTGATGTAAAGGAACAGGTTCTAATTGATAAAATAAATGAATTAAATAGTGATAAATTTGTTCATGCTATTTTAGTTCAACTTCCTTTGCCTGAGCATATTTCAAAAACAAATATTATAAATGCTATTGCCCCTCAAAAAGATGTGGATGGATTTACTCCGTACAATTTTGGCAAACTTTTTTCAGGCGAAAAACCTTATGTTTATCCTTGTACCCCCAAAGGTGTTTTGAAACTTTTAGATGAGTATGGCATAGAACTTGAAGGTAAACATGCCGTTGTTATAGGGCGTTCAAATATTGTCGGTCGTCCGATGGCACAGATGTTGATGAACCGCAATGCGACCGTAACTGTTTGTCACAGTTATACAAAAAATCTTGAACAAATAACAAAAACTGCAGACATAATCGTTTCTGCAGTGGGAAAAAATATTATAAAAGGGGAAATGTTAAAATCGGGTTGTGTAGTTGTTGATGTGGGAATTTTCAAAGATGCCTCAGGCAAGTTGCTTGGAGACGTAGATTTTGAGACATCTTCAAAAATCGCATCATATATTTCGCCTGTTCCGGGTGGAGTTGGCCCAATGACTATTGCATCATTGATGCTCAACACAGTGGAACTGTTTGAAAACTCATTGTAATTTTTGCTTATCCTTAACCGCCTGATGCAAGGTTCAAAGTACAAGCAGATTTTACATTGTTGTTTACAAGTGTTTTTAATGAAGAAATTTCGTTTTCTATTGCAGTCATTTGAGTATCAATAGAGTCTTTTTCAGAACTCAATTGTTCATCTAACTGTTCATAGTACAAATAAGTTGCGTCTTCAGATTCATCATAATCAGTATCGCCATTGTGTGATTTTTTGATTGCAGCCATTTGTGCTTCTGCGGCTTGTGTCTGATTCATAATTGATGTGTACTGCAACTGTAAAAAGTTTTTCTGCAAGTTGAGTAAACTCTTTTGACTTGCTAATGCTAAAAATGCCATAATCTCGTCTCCTTATTTTTAACTCTCTCATGTCTATAAAGTATTTTAAAAAAGTAAGATTTCACAATAAGGATTTTTTGTAACATTTGTTTACATATTTTTAAATATCAAGTCCGGTAAACATCTCTAAAGATGTAGCTGTTTTGAGTGCGGGGTATTTTTCAATATCTTGTGTTTTTACAAAATCAATGGCTTCATTTCTTGCGAGTTCAAGAATTTTGGCATCCCGAACAATATCAGAAATAATCAAATCAGGCAGACCGCTTTGTCTTGTCCCTAAAAATTCCCCCGGCCCGCGAAGTTGTAAATCTTTTTCGGCAATAACAAAACCGTCATTAGTTTGTGTCATAATCCCAAGTCTGTCCATTGTTTCAGATTTGCGTGAAGATGTTATTAAAATGCAATAAGACTGCAAATCACTTCTGCCGACACGACCTCTCAACTGATGCAGTTGTGAAAGCCCGAATCGTTCCGCATTTTCTATGACCATAACCGTTGCATTCGGAACATCAACTCCGACTTCAACAACCGTAGTGGATACCAAAATATCAAACTTCCCTTCCTTAAAATCATTCATAACAGAATCTTTTTCGTCAGGTTTTAGTTTCCCGTGCAAAAGTCCTATTTTGTACTGAGGAAATATATTTTCCTGCAGATTCTTTGCTTCTTCAGTTGCGGCTTTGGCAGAAAGAGTTTCACTTTCATCAATCAGCGGATAAACAACATAAGCCTGTCTGCCTTTTTCAATTTGTTCTTTTACAAGTTCCCAAACTTTCTTGTGGGCACTTGTCAGGTAGGTTTTAATGGGTTTTCTGCCTTTTGGAAGTTCATCTATTATTGTCAAATCCAAATCTCCGTGAACTGTCAGCGCAAGGGTTCTTGGTATTGGTGTCGCTGTCATTGTAAGCATTTGCGGATTTTGTGATTTTTTCTTCAGTATATTCCTTTGGCGAACTCCAAATCTGTGTTGTTCATCAACTACTATAGCCCCAAGATTATTGAAATCAATATTATCCTGAATTAGTGCATGTGTTCCGACTGCAATATTTATTTGTCCGTTGCGAAGTGATGTTTCAAATTGATTTCGCACTTTTTTGCCCTGTGACCCCATAAATAAGCCTACACTCAATCCTAAAGGGGTAAGCCATTTTACAAGGTTATTGTAGTGTTGCTGTGCAAGAATTTCCGTCGGAGCCATAAATGCACCCTGAAATCCGTTTTCTATCGCCGCAAGAAGCATAATTGTCGCAACAACTGTTTTCCCGCTTCCGACATCTCCCTGCAAAAGTCTTTGCATAGGTGTAGAAGAATTCATGTCGTTTAAAATTTCATTTATTGCATTTTTTTGTCCGGAAGTGAGTTCAAAGGGCAGACTTTTTATAAATTTTTGTACCAAGCCGTCAGGATGTACGCTCAAAGCATAAGACGGCATATTTTTAGCAGTTGATTCTCTTAGTCTTATTAGTTTCAACTGAATTAAAAACAGTTCTTCAAAAATAAGTGAAAATCTTGACTGCTCCAGTGTTTCCATTGTTTCAGGAAAATGTATTTGTTTTATTGCATCTTTTTTATCTAATATTCCGTATTTATTTCTGATAAAATCAGGCAGAACATTTATTATATGTTCCTGATACATTTCAATTGCGTTAAATATTGCTCTGCGCAGTGTTTTTATACTCAATCCTTCACAAACTGTGTAAATAGGAACAATTCTTGCCAAATTCAAATTTGAATCAGGGTTATCCAAAAACTCTCCGCTCATAATTGAATAAGTCGGCTTATCCATGGTAAGTCCGAAAGTGTAATTATCCCGTTTTACAACACCTGAAACCATTATGCCTGAATTTACCGGAAATTGTGCTTTCATTCTTTCCAAAACATATCTGTTGCCTTTCGCATTGAAAAAGCAAAGTTCAAATTTTCCGCTTTCGTCTTTAATGGTTACTCTTGTGATTGACAGGTTATTTCTTGTATTGAATGATGAAACCGATTTTATATACCCAAAAACGGTTGTAGTTTGTCCTTCTTTTAGATTTTTAATTAATGTCCGAGAGGAATAATCAATGTGTTTTTTAGGAAAATACATCATCAAATCCTGAGCGGTATAAATTCCAAGTTTATTGAATTTGTACGCAACTTTTGGCCCAACTCCTTTGATATACATAACATCAACTTCGGATGGGTGCTTTTGGCTTTGAATATTGCGTTCTTCTTGTTCTTCTTTGTCTTGCTTTTGTTTTTTTAGTTCAAGTTTAATAATTTTGACTAACTGTTCGATTGCCCTGCGCCTTTCCGGAACACCTGCGTACGGGTAAACATCAAACGCTTCGTATAACACTGCCCAGCGCGGATTTTTTTTGTCTTTTTTTATTTCTTTTTTTATTTCAGCACGAATAAATTGGGAAAAAGTTTTTTCTCTCCCGTGAATATCAATATACCGGTACTCTGCTTCAATATCAAGAGCCTGCTTTATTTTATCCAGATTATCAAGCATAAGTAGATTTTAGCATAAAATATTACTTTTTGACGGAAACTTCCGGTCGCAGAACTGACAAGACCATTTCATTCGGAACATAAAAATCCGTCATTCCGTAATTTGCATTAACAAATAAAAACTCTAATTTTTCGCCATTTTCAATTTCAAGAGTTTTAAAAGGTATTTTCAGATCCAAAACTTCGTCATAAGCAACTTCCATTGATTTATAATTCTCAAGAACCCACATATCCCCAGGGATTGCTTTGACAAGTCTTAAAAATCTCAATTCATTATCTCTTATCGAAATTTGTATTTCATTGTGAAATTTTTCCATTGCGATAGGTGATATATTTGCAGATTTATTAATAAGTCTTATTGGTGCAAGTGCCTGAGTTCTGCCTGCTTTTCTTAAATAAATATACATCTGATAAGTTCGCGGCAGTGTTGTCGGATTTTCTTTGATATATTTATTAAGATAAAATCTTAAATAAAAATTTTCACTGTCGTTACCAAAGCAGATTTTATCAAAAAGTTTTGATTCTCTCAAAACAGGTCCGTCAGGAATATCTATACAGCCCGCATTCAGCCAACTGTCGTCATCTGTTGTACTTTTCCCGTTTACTTCAGGACTAATAAGTGCTTTCGGGTAATTTGACGGTCTTGCCGGTGAAACACTTGTAAGAGGTTCATCAAGGTATTTTGGGTATTCCAATTCAAGTGTTCTGTATATATTTTTTAAATGTGTTCTGTATAAAAAGTCGAAAATATTATCCCTGCCTGAAGAATTGGGTTCGCCATACCACCAAAACCAGTCACTTCCTTCACAAATAAAAAGTTCTCTTTGTGCATCAATAAGATTCGGGTGGTTTGGTTCTCGTTTTGAAAATGAAATAAAATCTTGTCTTGCCCGTTTTAAATATTTCCATGCAATATCTTTAACAGGTTCATCTATCCAGAGTTTGTAACCTCTGTTAAAACTTGCACCTGTTGCAACCTTATCAAGTCTTTTATGCTCTTTTGTCTTTTCTATATAATCACTGATTAAAACGGTTTCTAATGATTCATCTTTGCTAATAAGTTCATAAAGGGTTTGCAGGAATGTGTTGCCGTCATCTATATAATTTTCCCAACAGTTTTCCCCATCCATGGCAATAGTTAAAAGGTGGTCTTGGTCAGGGGAAGATAAAATTTTTCCCTGCATTACTTTTATTCTGTCGTATAAATCGTTTGCCGTTGCGACAGGATTATGGTTTGCATATTCAAAACTTACAAGATTATATATTGTTGATTCTCTGAAAATCATTTTAATATCAGAGTTTTGAGTTTTGTATGAATAAGTTTTTAACAAATGATAAGGGTCTTCAAGGTATCCTTTAAAATCGTGGACAAATTCAAAATCTATTGAACGGGCAAGATTACCTTCATCAGATATTGACCACTCAACTCCCAAATCTGAAAGCATTTCAAGCGTGTCGGGACTGACGCATTGTTCTGATGCCCAAATCCCTTTTGGGCGTTTGCCTATCAATTTTTCAATACGGTCTAATGCCATTTTTGTCTGAATTTTTGCATCTTCTTCAGTATTAAGTTCTGATAATTCATCCGTATCGGAATTGTCTTTTCTAATTGCCTTATAATCAATCAAAATTGGTAAAATCGGGTGATAATACGGACTTGTGGAAACTTCTATTTTATTTTCCGCAACAAGTTTTTTTAATTTCGGAATAATTTGTCTTATTATTTCTCTTTGAATTTCTATTATTTCAATTCTGTCTTCAAGGGTATAGTCTTTACCTTTTTGCACAAGTCTTTTAAGTCGTTCATCAGAATTTTTAAAAGACGGATCAATCCATGCGAGATTGAATAGTGCCATCAAATCAGAATATTCTTGTCCTGTAAAAATATCCGTACTTTCAATATTTTGCTGGTATTTTTTGTATAAGTTGTGATATTGTTCGTTTTGCAAAATCATAGTTTGATAATTTGCATCAAAAAAGTTATTTATAATAAAGATTTTATCTTCTTGAGAAAGTTGTTCAACTGGGGTAACAGTAATTCTTGAGTGGATATCGTGAGCGCCGTTTTCATAGCCGATAAGAGAATCTAACAGAACCGGAACATAGTTGAAATTGAGTTTTAAGTTGTCAAATTTTTCAACCCACATCATCATATCAAGATAATCTTTGACAGCATGAAGCCTGACCCAAGGCATAATATAATCGCCTTGCGGCGTAAGTTGATAAACAGGCTGATGCATGTGCCAGTAAAAAGCGATAGATAACTTTTTGGTTTGACTTATCATACTTTTAAGACCACTCTTTCAAGTTATATAGTAGCATAAATTTATTTAATTTTAAATAATATATATAAACATTCTGCCAATATATTTACATAAATAATATTATAAGTAGTTCATTTCTTTTCTTTTGTTTGCGAGGCAAAAGAAAAGAAATGAACCAAAGAAAAGAAAACTTCGCTGATTACAATACCGCCTTACGGCGGCATAAGACTGCTAACGCAGTGATATGTGTTTTTGCCTGTCGGCAAAAATCTCTCAGCACGGCTAAGGACAACGCCGTGCGCTTGAAAGATAATTATCAAAGGCGCCGTAGTTTTAGGCGCCTGATTGATTTTTGTCCGTAAGGACAAAAACGTATGAACTTCTGTTGAGCTGAAAGCCCAACTTACAATATCTTATGAGCGGAGCGATGAGCGATGCCGTCAGGCATTGCAGTGAAATAGCGTATTTTCTCTTTCTTGGTTCATTCTTTCTCTTTTCATCGCAAGAAAAGAGAAAGAATGAACATACACATAATATTATTTATGTAAAAGACCGAACATTAAGTTCGGTCTTTTGATTTTTATGTATCAATGTTTGTTGCATATACTGCATTGGATTGGATGAAATCTCGTCTTGGTTCAACTCTGTCGCCCATCAGTATATCAAACAATTGGTCGCACATCATTGCATCTTCAATGTTTACTTTTAACAATGTTCTTGTTGCAGGATCCATTGTTGTTTCCCAAAGTTGTTGCGGCATCATTTCCCCTAAACCTTTGAAACGCTGAATTTGCAATCCTCTTTGACCTCTGTCGTCAATCGTCTTTTGAAGTTTTTCAAACGAATTAATTTCAATTTTTTCCGCATCTGTTTCCAAAACCAAACCGTCAGTTTCTTCAATCAAGAAATCTCTGATTAAAGGATAAGATTCACGAAGTTTTTTAAACTCGGTACTCTTAATTATATTTTGATTTAAGACAACATGCTCTTCATTATTCAAATGCAATACGAATGAATATTTAGCATTTTCTGCATTATATTTAACCTCAACTTTATAGTTTTCAGCCTCTGCAATATTGTAATTCTTTGCGTGGTCTTGTAAATAGTGATTCAAATATTCACAATGCTTGTTCATCACATCCTGGGAATCAAAATCAGTTAACTGAACATCCGAACGAACCAAACCTCTCAAAAATACCGCAGGGAACAAGTTCAAAATCGGGTTGTTATATGACTTATAGAACTCTGTCATATTTTTAATAAGTTCCAAAAGTTCATCTCCCGTTTTGACATTTTTCTTCGCTTTATCAGACAGACTGAGGTTTTTGATACCTCTTTCTTTTAACATCTTATCCAAAACATGTTCATTGAATAAATACTCTGATGTTTTGCCCTGAGTAACCTTGAATAAAGGCGGTTGTGCAATATAAACATAACCGTTTTCAATCAAAGGTCTTGCATAACGGAAGAAGAAAGTAAGCATCAAAGTTCTGATGTGAGCACCGTCAACATCCGCATCCGTCATAATAATAATCTTATGATAACGAAGTTTTTCAAGTTCAACTTCATCAGGATTACGGCTGATTTTAATTCCAAATGCCTGAACCATTGATTGAATTTCGTTATTTGCGTAGATTCTGTCTAATCTTGCTTTTTCAACATTAAGAATTTTACCTCTCAATGGCAAAATAGCCTGAAACATTCTGTTTCTGCCCTGTTTAGCAGAACCGCCCGCACTATCTCCCTCAACGATAAATATTTCACATTGAGAAGGATCTCTGTTTGAACAGTCTGCAAGTTTCCCCGGAAGTGTAGAGTTTTCCAAAACAGTTTTGCGTCTTGTAAGTTCTCTTGCTTTTCTTGCCGCTTCTCTTGCTCTTTGAGCCTGAAGAGTTTTTTCTAAAATCGCTTTACCCATTTTAGGATTAAACTCTAACCATTCTTGCAATTTATCTCTGACTGCATCCTGAACAGCACCTAAAGCCTCAATTGAACCTAATTTTTCTTTTGTTTGCCCCTCAAATTCAGGGTTAGGAATTTTTACGGAAACTATTGCTGTTAAACCTTCCCTGACATCATCTCCGGACAAGTTTTGGTCAGAATCTTTTAATATCTTATTTTTTCTTGCATAATCATTCAACACACGGGTAATAGCGTTTCTGAACCCTGTCATGTGAGTACCGCCCGAATGAGTGTTGATGTTGTTTGCAAAAGATAAAACATTTTCTGTATAAGAGTCTGTATATTGCATTGCAACTTCAACCTGAATATCTCCGACAACTTTTTCTATGTAAATCGGTTTATCGTGCAATACGGTTTTGTTTTTATTCAAAAATTCTACATAACTTCCGATACCGCCTTCATAATGGAAAATTTCAGGTTCTTCCATTCCTGCGTGTTTATAGATAATTTTCAAACCTTTGTTAAGGAATGCCATTTCACGAAGTCTTGTTCCGATTACCTCAACATCAATTTCGGTTGTTTCTGTAAAAATTTCAGGGTCAGGCCAAAATGTTGTTTTAGTCCCTGTTTTGTCGGTTGCTTCACCTTTTTCAACAGGAGCAAGAGGTTCCCCTCTCATATATTCCTGACGCCATACAAAGCCCTGACGGTAAACTTCTACCATATACTTTTCTGATAAAGCGTTTACAACTGAAGCACCAACGCCGTGCAGACCGCCTGATACTTTGTATCCGCCGTCCCCGAATTTACCGCCTGCATGAAGAACCGTGTGTACGATTTCCAATGCGGACTTGCCTGTTTCAGGTTTGATATCAACAGGGATACCACGACCGTTGTCTTCTACCGTAATGCTGTTATCTTTGTTAATTGTTACATGAATATCCGTACAATAGCCTGCCAATGATTCGTCAATAGAATTATCCACGATTTCATAAATGCAGTGGTGCAACCCTCTTTGTGAAGTTGAACCGATATACATCCCCGGTCTTACTCGAACGGCTTCAAGACCTTCCAAAACTCGGATATTATCTGCTCCGTATTCGCTTGATGCTTGTGTTTCAAAATCGTCATGAACTCCGCCTGACGGGTCTACAAACTCTTCGTTTATTTGTTTTCTCAATTCTTCTTTAGCAACATTTTCAGCCGCAGTTTCCATTGCATCTATGGCTGTATCATTAGTCAAATTTTCTGACATGTATTTCTCCCCTAATCTTAAATTCTTTTCTATATCATAGCACAAAAACAAGCAATATAACAAATTCTTTACCGTAGGTTAAGTATTTTGTAACACTTTTTACAGGTCAGTCATACAGAAATCTTTTTATATTATTTTTTTCAGCATTATCATCAATTTGTTAAATGCGGTATATTTTTTGTGTTTTTCAACAAAATCAAGCGTAACTCTGTCGTTGTTAATTATGTAATCTCGGATGTGTTTTGTGTCAGGATATAGTGTATTAATTTTGGACTTTAAATCCTTTTTTAATTCACTGATAACAGGCTGTCTTTCTAAATATCGCATGTTACGGTGTGCATATTCGGGATAATTCATAGGTTTTTGGGTTATGTATTTTCTTTTTGCAAGCAGACCTATTGTCGGGTTTTCGTTGCAATCTTTCAAATGCGCTTTGTATTCTTCTATATCTGAATTATCAATTCTTAAAGATGAATCAATATGCACTCTTGACCAATATGCATTATTTCTTATATTTTCATATTTGGGAAAAGGTCCGAGTTCTATTTCCATAATTATCTCCATGTAAAACTTGATATTAATAATGCCTGTAAAAATAAAATTTGCTATAAAAAATGAAATGATATATCATTTCATTTTTTTATATTATTTTAGGCGATTATATATTATTTTACCACAAAATTTTGGCAAAACGGTTATCCCTAACTGGAAATCACTCACCCAAATTTTTAAATTTCACATTCTGTTCAATTTGAAATTTCTCCCTCCCTCGTGAGGGAGGGGTGCTGATTTTAACTTATTTTTGGGGTAACTCCCATATAGTTAACTTATTTTATAAAAAACTTATTTCAGTTCTCTGTCGATAGCAGCGAGAACTTTTTCAACCGTTGCTTCTTTAATAACTTCATCATTAACTTTTACATAAGGGGCTTTTGAAAATTCCCAGTCAATTGAACATAAACCTAAACATGGCGAGCCGGCAACTTCCACATCTTCACCGTATTTTTTTGGAACAAGGTCAATCAGTTCCTGCAAATTTGATGAACCCATTACAAAACAAGTTGTTCCCAAACATACTTTTACATTAACTTTAGCCATTTTCTAACTCCTATATATACTGTACACTTACATTTTTGTAATATTTGTCCTGCAAAACATTTTTCATTTTTTTGATTATGTTTTTACGGATTTCAATTTCAATCGGCATATTCGGATTATAGTGAGCCTGATTGAGTTTTGCTCCGACCATAAAATATATACAGTCGCTATCTAACAAAAATTTTACCAACTTCCCTGCCGCATTGTCAATATCCCAATCTCCTGATTCAAGATATTCAAGGGTTTGGGTAAGCGTCAAAATACCCTCTGTTACTAAATCAACACCTTCCATATAAGAGCAGGACGGAAGTCTGCCGATACTTATGGTTGTATCCATAGTAATCGGGATATTTAATTCTCTTGAAATAAGGTTTGCCGTTGTCCCTCCGGAAATGGCTTTTTTCCCTTTGAAATCTTTAAATGTTTGAGCGTATTGCGCATCATTTTTCTGATTAAACGGTGGTCCTGTAAATACAAGCGATTTTCTCGGTTCTCTGCAGTACAATACAAGTGCAGACATATCGTCTTTCGGATTTCTGTCGGTTTCAATATTCCTTGCCTGTTTTACAAGGTATGAAGATAATTCCGAACTCGAAATTTCAGGATCTTGTTTTAACTTCTCCAACACAAGATTAATAAGTCCGCTTCTGCGTAAACCGAGTTTTAATTTTTCATTCCCTAATCCGCATTGTGTAATTCCGTCAGAACAAAATATCAATCTGTCACCCAAATCAAGTTTGATCTTGTAACTTTTCATACAACGATTTTTGTGATTTTTTGACGGAATTGATTCATAAGGCGGTTCCATTACTTCGCCATTTCTAATCCATAAAAAGTCAGGATTCCCTTCTTCAACTATTTTTGCATGCCCTTCGTCATTAACATCTATGATAGAAAAAGTAGAATAACTGATTTTTCTGACCTGACATATCGGCAACGAATTCATAACTATTTCTGCCGCATCTTTAATAGGAATTTGATCGCCCTCGACAAATCTCAAAAGCATTGTTGCTGTCATACAGGATAAAATGTTTGCTTTTATTCCCGAACCTAACCCGTCTGATAAAACAGCAATAAGTCTTTCTTCATCAGGATATCTTTTTGATACAAAATAATCCCCGAAAGCATTTTGATTGTATTTTTTTATCTGGTGGCAATCAATATCAATAAACATTACTTTTCACTTTCAGATTTGTCGTCATAATCGTTCGCAATAGAGTTTAAAAGCGTTTCGGTTTCAACCATGTGTTCCCCCAACAGGCAGGCGATTTCTTGAACAATAGAAATATTTTTGGAAATAACTTCTCTTGCTTTTTCGGAAATTTTTTCCCTTGTTGTTTCTGTTTGGGTTACATCTGTTATAACCGCACCGACAATTTCGTTCTCTTCTATTGTGAATACATTTATATCATACAAACGGTCTTTTATTGCATAATGTTCCTTGTGCAATTCTTTTCCTGTTTTAAGAATTGTTGCAAACAAATCCGAAAAATCAACGATTCTGTCTAACGCTGCTCCTGTCATTCCGTCAGGTCTTGATTTAAATATTTCGTACATTTCTCCTGCAAACATTTTCATAAAACTGTCGTTTGCTTCAAGGATATTCATATTATTATCAACCATAACAATAGCAGATGGCATACAACGAAGCATCGCCGCGGCTTTTCTCATTGCAATTTTTCTCATATAAGAAACACACATTGAGGTTTCTGCAACACCGTCTAACAACGCAACTGCAAGTTCTCTGCATGAACTGTAACCGCAGCCTCCGCAGTTTAGTTCATCTTCATCTGTGTGTTTTCCGATTTTTTTGAGTGCTGATTTAATTTCCTCAAGCGTATAACGGGAATTTACGACTCCCTTTGGCTCATACTTACACTCTACAACGGTTGTTGCCTGTTGCGGAATATTATCACGAACTTTAACCTTATACATTACATCCGAAATAGAACTGATACTTGCTTTATTTGATGCTATGCAGGGACCTGTTATACAACCCGAATCGCAAGCCAAAGCCTCTACAAAGACAGGCATAGCAAGTTTTTCAGGGTCAAGATTTTCTAATGCTTTTTCAAATGCGGGAATTGTGCAGATTTCCATTAGTTGAACTTCAGGTTTAATTCCTACTTTACGAATTGTTTCATTCATTCCGCCATTGATAGGGTATAAAGTACCTTCGTGGGCACTATATGGAACAAACTCGTAATCATTTTCTCTCTTAATACTCGAAATATCTCCGATTTCATCTGCTATCCAATATTTGAGTTCTTCGAATGTTATTGAGACATCAATAAGTCCGTCATCTTCATCTGCTTCATTTTTCTTTCCTATACATGGCCCGATAAATACAACGGCAATATCATTGCCGTAAATATTTTTCAACATTTTTGCATGCGTTTTTGCAGGTGAACCGACAGGTGTTATGTATTTTGCAAACTCCGGTTTATAGAGCCTTATATAATCTACGATTACAGGACAAGCACTTGAAATTAGAAGTCCCTTTTCCATTTTATTTAAAATTTCAGTGTCATGTATAGAAACTTCTTGCGCGCCTAACGCTGTTTCCGATACCTCTTTGAATCCTAATTTTTTTAGTACGGCAATCATTTTTTTTGCAGAATTTTCAAAAACCGAACGCCAGGATGGAGCAAGAGAAACATAAACATCTTTTTTGGCTATAAATAAATTTTTGACTTTTTCCAAATCCGTCCTTACGCATTTTGCATTTGTCGGACAAACCTGAACGCAGTGTCCGCAGGAAATACATTTTTCCGCAATAACAGATGCGTGATCGTTTTCTATCTTGATTGCTTTTACAGGACAATGCCTGACACATTTGTAGCAGTCTTTACATTCGTTTGTTAAAGTATAAACCGGATGCTGTTTTGTCATATCTTAACCCCTAATAATCAATATATATATTTATAATAATCCGTCAAGAATATTTTTCAATTTGTTTTCATCGACTTCATCATAATCTTTTCCGTCAACAGTAATGTGTGGTCCGTTTTCACATTTATTTTGACAATGAGAACCGACCAAATCAAGTTCTGTATCAAGATTGTTGTCTTTGATAAAATTTTCTATGTATTCAAGATTATTAATGTTCCCTCTTGCAAAACAAGAACTTCCCATACAAACTTTTATTTCGTGTTTCATATCTTCCTATCCCTAATTAATTTAAACCATACTAATTATTCTATAACGGTGAAAAATTTTAGGCAAGAATATACTTATTCTTTTGTTTTTTATAGCAAAAAAATAGATTAAAATTTGTAAAAACATTTGACATATATGGCTTTTCTATCATTGACTGAGGCATGGGTTGATGTTATAATTAATATACATACGTAT
>CACYKF010000011.1 GCA_902774905.1 uncultured bacterium | reverse complement strand
GCGGAGCGATGCCGTCAGGCATTGCAGTGAAATAGCGTATTTTCTCTTTCTTGGTTCATTCTTTCTCTTTTCATCGCAAGAAAAGAGAAAGAATGAACAAACAGAAATTTTAATCTCTCAACATATTCCGATAATATGTTTTATGTAAAGATTAAAAATTATGTAGATTTTAGGAGAAAATAATGAGTAAAAATGATAAAAATAAAAAAGAAATACATACTTCAGAAGGTAATGATGTATTATTCCCCCTTGTGTTCGGAATTGTTGCAACAATTTTGATGGCGATAATTTCCCATTTTATCGGAGGATAAATAAAAAGGCTGAACGATTTTTCGCTCAGCCTTTCATATAAATAATTTAAATTTATTTTACTTCTGCAGGAATTTCAGATGTGCAATTTGGACATCTTGTTGCTCTGATATCAATTTGAGAGAAACAATGCGGGCAAGTCTTTTGAGTTGCTGCAGATTCTGTTGCTTCTTCTTTTTTCGCTGCGGCCTGCAATTTGTTAATACCTTTAATAAGTAAAAATACCGCAAATGCGACTAAAATAAAGCTTATTAATGTATTTATAAATACACCGTAGTTGATAGTAACCGCACCTGCTGCCTTTGCGGCTGCCAATGAATCATAATGAGGCATATTGCCCAAATCATCCAATTTTGTCGGCATAGTAAAATACAGGTTTGTAAAATCAACCTTACCCATCAACCATCCTAAAGGCGGCATAATAACATCATTTACCATAGAATCAACGATTTTGCCAAATGCAGCACCGATAATTATACCTACCGCCATGTCAATTACATTACCTCTGACCGCAAATGCTTTAAATTCGCTTAATTGTCTTTTGCAAAAATCCAACATATAACTTTCTCCTTTTCTTTACTGCTCTATTTTAGCACAAATTTCCTTTAAATATTTCATCCTGTCAAAATTTATTTCTTCAAGTTCTTCTGACAGATATTTTTTTGCTCTTGAAAGTGTTGATGCGGTTTTTGTCAGTGAAAAATTCATTCCGATTTGAGAATAATAAATGCTGTCTTTTTCTTTTATTTTGATAAAATCAACATCTTCAAGGTCATCTAAGCCTTCGATTTCCTTATTTTCAATATCTGAATAAATACACAAAGATACCGAAAAATAATCATTTGTTTTAATCTTTTCATATTCATCAGAGAAAAAACCGTTTATGCAGGAAGTAAAAATCTTTATTAAATCATCTTGACACAAATTCAAAATTGCTCTTGCATCATGATTTCGTAAAAACGGTTTTATTTCTGTTACAACAAAGTTATTTTCGCCTGTTAAGACACATTCAACCCCAATTATACCTGTATAAGAGTGACCGCTGTTATCAAGGTTTTCTAAAATATCTGATACAATTTTATTTATTCTTGTCAAAATAAGTGAATTTACTCTGTAATCAGGACAATAGCAACCTGCTCCGTTTGTATAAATACCCCCGTCTTTTCCTAAAAATTTGTAGTTCCCGACAATATTAAACGGAATTGCACTGTAACCGTCTGTTATATAATAGGCCGTAAAATTATGTCCAAATGTATAATCTTCAATCAAAACATCTGCTTCCCCTTTTAAAAACAGTTTTTCGATAAAATCAGAAGCAGATTTCAAAGTTGGACACACCATTTTTTCATCCTGCAAAACTGAACTTTGTGCTGTAGAAATTATTACGGGGAAATTTGAGTTTTTCAGATAATCAATTATTGCGGAAGTTTTGTTATACATTGCAAATTTTGGGGTTTGGGCGTGAATTTTGTATAAAAATTTTTTGCACTGAATTTTGTTGAGCATAAAATCGCAACTGTCTTTTGAAGGCCCAAAAATATTTTGACCGTTAGACTGAAAAAATGAAACAATATCTGCGCCAAGAGTTTTTTCGCTGATAGGGATTGTTAGACTGATTTCATTTTTCAGCGCAAACATCAAAAGCCCTGTCAGGTCATCTTCTCTTATATCAATTGTTTCATAGAAATCGGATTTGCCTGAAGTTGCATATATTTTTTCAACATAATCAAATTTTTTAATGTATCTTGCAAGTGCAGAGGCAACCGCACCTCCCCCAACAATTAAAATTCTAATCTTTTCTTTAATCATAGTCTTGATTATACAATAAAAATGAGGAATTAATTATACATAAACTATATTATTTGTATGTTCATTCTTTCTCTTTTCTTACGATGAAAAGAAAAAGAACGAACCAAGAAAGAGAAAATACGCTATCTCACTGCAATGCCTGGCGGCATCGCTCCGCTCATAAGATATATGTTCAAAATGTTCATACATTTTTGTCCTAACGGACAAAAATCTCTTAGCGCACCTAAAACTACGGTGCGCATTTAACCCCTCACCCAACCCCTCTCCCCTTGGGAGAGGGTAGTTTTTCAATGCGAAGTATGAGCATTAGAAAAACGGGTGAGGGTTATTATACGACCTTTACGCAGTACAGGTCGGTTCTGCTTGGTTGCTCGCCTTCGACAGCACTACGCATTTTGCTTTTTGTGGCTTGCGTTACAAGCAAAATGGTTTCGGCTTTGGCTCGCAATCCGTTTGGAGGCACTTTTGGTGGCAAAAGTGCCTCTGTCTTGAAGACCCTGCGGAGCATATTTTAGATACCGATAATAAAGTTTATGTAAATGTTTTTATACTACATAAAACATACGATTTTTGTTAAGTTATATTAAAAATAAAAAGATTTTGATGTTATAATAATGACAAAGAGAAATTCACTATTAAAATACGGATAGAAAGGCAAGTGATATGGCAGGTTTAGTAAATTTATTATCGAATGTATTTCAGGCACCGCAAATTGTATCAACACCGGTTGTGAGAGAGTCATCTAATCCGTACGGGAATAATCCGTTTGTAAGTTACAACGGCAAAAACTTTTCTAATCAGTATTATGCTCAAAACAGACCTGTCAAAGGCGGATATTTTGCTGGGTATTACAACGGCAAACAAAATATTGTTGGCAGAAGATTGTTTGTAGAAGTTTAAACTTTGATGAGTGTAAAATTTTCAAAATAATATGTGGTATTATGTTTTCATAATATCACTTTTTTGTAACTGCAATAAAAAATCTGGAAGGCAATTATATAGATACCTTAATTAAATTTAGAGTACTAACCCCAAAAATATAATGCATGAATGAGTGGTTTATAATTACCCTGCTATTTCAGACAGGTGCAATGAAATAGCGTAAATTTATAATGTTACCTAATGTAAAGAATTATTAATGAGTATATACAAATTATAGCAATTTTCGATAAAAAAAATACTTTATATACATGTAAACACGAGGATGCTTAAAATAGAGGACTTAAAAACCGAACTTTAAGCACACACTTCACACTTCACTATTACGAGGAATGAGACAAAAGTTTACATTCCAAAGGGTCTAATTATTAGACCCTTTTTTTTATGCGTAAGCCGATGTGTAGCAACGGGTTGACCTGCGATGAGCAGGGCAAGCAGGTTGCGAAACATGATACCACCGCCGTTGTGAGCGGAACGCAAGTGAAGTGAACGGAGCAATCTAAGATTGCACAGGCGGGAAAATGCGTAAGCCGATGTGTAGCAACAGGTTGCCCTGCGATGAGCAGGGCAAGCATCCTGATAAAATAAAAATGAGAATATTAGAATATTCTCATTTTTATCTTTGTATTATCTTGTAATTATTTTAATCAACATGCGGAACATCAACTTTGTGTTCTATAACCGCAGATTTTTGGTTTGCTTCCAACCTGCCAGCAACTATGTGTGATGCAAGAACAACTGCGCCTGCTGCTGCAGCAAGAATTTTGCCTGATTTACCTGCTATTTTCAGAGGATTTTTGATTATATCTGAAACAGTTTTTTCATTCTTAATTACTGCAACTGCACCTTTGGCTAATATTGCTGTTGCAAGTACTGCCGCTCCTGTCAAAGCGCCCTGCCATAGACCTTTTGCAGTTGCTACCCCCATTGTTGCTGATACCGTAAAGAATTTCCAAACATCGGCAACGGCTTCTTTACCTTTCATCCAAATTGATGTTTTTGGAGCATTCGGGTCTAATTTCTTTTTATATTTTGCAAAAGTTTTTGCACTTTCTCTGTTAGGTTCGATTATTGTAACTGCTTTATCGCGCAAACCAGTTTCCAAAACTGTTCCGTCATTTTTAATCATATATTCAAGTCCGTCTTTGACTCTTTTTTGACGAACAACTATGATATCATTTTCGGGTAAATATTCTTTTTTCCATTTGCGGCTTTTTAATCTTTCGGCAAAAATATTTGCTTTTTCATTCAACTCTGCATCATTGATTTCTTTGTCAAACTTATCTGTTTTTGGTTCTGATATAGTTTGAATAGGAACGGGTTGAGGTTGCTTTTCTACCGCTTCTTCCTGTGCAATGTTTCTCATTGCTTCTGCAATTAAGTTTGATTCTGACTTAAAATTTACGTTCGGATTAAATGCTACATTCATACACACACTCCTTGATGCTTCTTTTAAAACATATAAACCTAAATTTTTGCCCTTTTGTTAAGATTTCTTTACATTCCAAACAAAGATAATTGAGGAACTCCGTCCTCATTATGTACCATTTTCTTTCCTGATGCAAGGTTTTTTGAAAAATCTTTTTGCATTTTTGTCATAAGTTCTTGAGAACGGTTAATAACTTCGTTTGGCAATCCTGCCATTTTTGCGACCTGAATCCCGTAACTTCTGCTTGCACCGCCTGATACAACTTTTCTCAAAAATTCAATTTCACCGTTGTTTTCGGATATTGTTATTCTGTAATTTTTAATTTGCGGGTATTTTTTAGTCATTACATTCAATTCGTGATAGTGAGTTGCAAAAATACATCTTGCCTTGATTTTTGTTGCGATAAATTCGGCAACAGACCATGCGATTGCCACACCGTCATAGGTGCTTGTTCCTCTGCCGATTTCGTCTAAAAGTATAAAACTTTTTTCTGTTGCGGAGTTTAGAATAAAAGATGTTTCAATCATTTCGACCATAAATGTCGATTGTCCGAGTGTCAAATCATCACTTGCGCCGACTCTTGTGAATACTTTATCTACAACACCGATTTTTGCGCTATCTGCTGGAACCCATGAACCGATTTGAGCCAAGATTGCAATAAGTGCATTTTGGCGCATATATGTTGATTTCCCTGCCATGTTAGGACCTGTTAAAATCATAAATTGGGTATCATCACCTGTTGTAACATTTGATTTAATTTCCAAATCATTTGCGACATACTCCCCTAACGGCAAAATGTTTTCTAATACCGCATGTCTGCCGTTTTTGACGAGAAAATCGTTTGATTCATCAATAACCGGGCAACAATAATTATTTTCAACGGCAACTGTTGAAAGTGATGTCAAAACATCTGCAGTAGCAATAGCGTCTGCTATTTCACGAATTTTTGAAACATATTCTTTTGAATATTCTCTGAAATCGGTAAACAATTTATATTCAAGTTCGGTTGATTTGAATTTTGCACTCAAAACATCATCTTCGTGTTTTTTAAGTTCTTCCGTTATAAATCTTTCTGCATTTACAAGGGTTTGTTTTCGGATGTAATCGTCAGGAATCATATTAAGATTTGAATTTGTAACTTCAATAAAGTATCCAAAAACTTTATTGTAACCGATTTTAAGGTTTTTAATTCCTGTTCTGTCCTTTTCTTTTTCTTCAAAACTTTTTAGCCATTCCTCTCCGCCTGTTAATAAATCTCTGAAATAATCAAGTTCTCCGCTTACCTGCGGTTTGATTATTCCACCTTCTTTTAAGAGTATCGGAGGGTTGTCAACGATGGTATTCTCAATCATTTGAACATAATCAGATATTTCATCGGCATAATCTCTGATTTTTGCAAACATATCGTAATCCAAATTTTTTGTTGCGTCCAAAACTTCCGGCAAAATTGAGAGTGAAAGTTTCAGGCTTATAAAATCTTTCGGACTTGCAGAAGCGTTACTCATTCTTGTTGCGAGTCTTTGAATATCATAAATTTTATCAAGCAGTTCAGATAAATTCAGTCTTACATCACTTTTTTTTACGAGTTCGGAAACTGAATTTTGTCTTGCCATTATATCATCTACATTTTTTAACGGCTGACAAATCCAATTTTTCAAAAGCCTTGCGCCCATATTTGTTTTGGTTTTGTCTATTGCCCATAAAAGCGAACCATATTTGTTCTTTTCCCTTAAAGTTTCCACAAGTTCAAGATTTTTTCTCGTAGAAGCATCAAGAATCATATATTCTGACAGTTCATAAGATTCAATACGGTCAAATTTTGGCATATTATCTTTTGAAGTTTCCCAGATATATGCAAGCAAAGCCCCTGCTGCCTGAAATCCGAGTTTATATTTTGAATACCCAAAACTTTCCAAACTTGTTGTTTTAAACACGGTTTTCAGATTATTTGACGCAAAATTTTCCTCAAAAACAGACGGCGGAATTTTTGAACAATTGTATTTTTTAGTAATTTCTTCAGGCAGATTCACGACTTCATCAGCCACAATCTGAAAAGGTTTTATGTCTTGTTTTAAACTTGGCGCGACAATTTCAGACGGATTTAGCCTTGCAAGTTCAGCCATAATCAGATTTAATGGTGCCTGAGTAGTTTTAAATTCTCCTGTAGAAATATCGGTATATGAAAACCCGAACAAATCTTTTTTATTATCTTTATAAATTGCGCAGATGTAATTGTTTGAATTTTGTTTCAACAGATTGCTTTCTGTTAGTGTTCCTGGGGTTAAAACTCTTGTAACTCCACGTTTTACTACCTGACCTGCTTTTACAAATTTTGGGTCTTCAAGTTGGTCACAAATTACCACTTTGTAGTTTTTTTGCACAAGTTTTTGCAAGTACGCATCTGCGGCTTTGACAGGGATTCCTGCTAACGGAACTCTGCCAAGTTTCGCTCCGGAATCTCTGCCTGTCAGGGTAAGTTCAAGTTCTTTTGCCATGATAACGGCATCTTCAAAAAAGGTTTCAAAAAAATCACCCATACGATACCAAAGTAATATCCCCGGATGCTCTTTTTTTATTTTGAGATACTGTTGCATGGCAGGGGTAGTGTCCTCAATATTCACATCCCAACTATTAACATGATTGATTTCCCCTTTGCTCATAATATAATATTGATATAAAAATAAGAGGATTTCAACATGGGTTGTCTTAAAAATGTTACAAGGTCAATATTTCTAACTGTTGTTGCCGTAGGGTTTATAGCTTTTGGGGGACAAAAATGGATAAATGAGGGAATAAACAATTTTTTACACCCAACCCATGATGTAATTTTGGAAAGAGCGAAAAAAGTCGGAGATTTTTCAAAAATAGACAAAGAATTTGAGATAGAAAAAGCCGCCGGAATAATGGGCTATAACGCTGTTGTTGCGGAACACAAAGCCTCAGGTCAAAAGATGGTTGTTGTTGATACAGCAAAGAAAAAAATTCTTACTCCGCAGGATATTAAAGCAAATGATGTTGAAGACAGACTAAAAAAGGCTATTTCTAAAGTAAAATACCAATCTGCAGCGATTGAAGAATTTCGAGTAACAGAAAAAGGTACTATGACTACTTACGGGCAGAAAGTTCCTTATGCAAAATTCAGGGCAAAAATCAAAAAACTTCCTATCGGTGAAATTTCAGGGATAGTTTCCGTTGTAGAAGACGAAAAAGGAAATGATAAAATTCTTGTGTCAATTAATCAGGGCGAAAAATATTCGCAGTTGATTTCGAATGAGTTTTTTAAAGTTATAAAGTAGTAAATTTATCTTGAAAGCGCATTTTGTTCATAGTAAAGTGAATTTACTATGCAATTTATGGACAAAGTAAAAATAAGAATAGTTTCGGGCAAAGGCGGTAACGGAATTGTTGCCTGGCGCAGAGAAAAATATGTTGATAAAGGCGGTCCAGCAGGCGGAGATGGCGGAAACGGCGGAAGCGTTTATCTTATTGCGGATGAAAACATGTCAACTTTGATGGATTTTACTTACAAAACGGTTTTTAAAGCCGAAGCAGGAGAAAATGGCTTCAAAAAAAGTATGCACGGTAAAAGTGCAAAAGATTTGTTCATAAAAGTTCCAGTCGGAACGGTTGTAAAAGATTTAAAAACAGAAAATATAATTGCCGATTTAGATGAGCATGAAAAGAAAGTTCTTGTGGCAAAAGGCGGTCGGGGAGGCAGAGGTAATATTCATTTTTGCACCCCTCAAAATCGTGCTCCGCAGTATTGCGAACCTGGTGAACCGGGGATTGAAAGAAATTTGCAGTTAGAATTAAAACTAATCGCCGATGTCGGACTTTTAGGTATGCCAAATGCCGGTAAATCAACCTTTATCAGCAGAGTATCATCTGCTAAACCAAAAATTGCTGATTATCCGTTTACAACGATAATACCAAATCTTGGAGTTGTTAAAAAACACGATAATGATGCCTATGTTATCGCAGATATTCCCGGACTAATTGAAGGGGCATCTGACGGGGTTGGATTGGGGCACGACTTTTTGCGTCATGTCGAAAGATGCCGTTTCTTATTGCATATTGTTGATGGCACGGAAGAAAATCCGCTTGAAAATTACAAAATAATTAATAACGAACTGAAAAAATATTCTCAAAGACTTGCGGATTTATTCCAAATAGTTGCAATAAACAAAATTGATGCGATTGAGCCTGACAGATTAAGCGAACTCAAAAACGAGTTTAAAAATGAGGGAATTGATAATATTTATACGATTTCTGCAGTAACGGGTGAAAATTTAGACGAACTGAAAAATGAACTTGAACACAGGGTTGATACGATTCCAAAACCTGTATTCGATTATATTGTGGAAGAAGATTTGGAAGCCACAAATAATGATGACAGTTATTGGGAGGTTTATCAGGCTGATAAAAATACTTATATAGTTGATGGCGGAAAGATTATAAGAATTTCGCAGGTTATAAATACGAGAAATACAGAACAGGTAATCAGACTTCAGAATACAATGCGCGCAATGGGAATTATTGACGAACTCAAGCGTATAGGTATTCAAAACGGCGACACTGTAGTTGTTGGTAAAATTGAACTTGAATATTGGGATGATGAGATGTATAAGCAGGAATTTTAATTCCTTTTATGCATAGCAGTTATTTACATAAAAAATATTATCGGTAGTTTTTGTTTCATCAAAACTACCCTGCCCCATTTCTTTGACCGCAAAGAAACGGGGCACAAAGAAACTCCCCGACCTGCACTCCGTTCGCTAATCATTTGTACGCCCTCGCATGGTTCCTCCCCAAAGGGGGAGGTTAGGTGGGGTAAAATCTGCTCGGGCTATGCTCCACATACAGGCGGGATAACTCACTATCGTTCAAACAAATCCCGCCTTGTTGTTGTGTCGAAAACAATGATTGCTCACTTCGTAAAGGTCGTATAATAACCCTCACCCGTTTTTCAAATGCTCATACTTCGCATTGAGAGGGGTAGGGGTGAGGGGTTAAATGCGCACCGTTTTTTTAGGTGCGCTAAGAGATTTTTGCCGACAGGCAAAAACACATATTACTGCGTTAGCAGTCTTATGCCGCCGCAGGCGGTATACTATCTTAGCGTGTTTTTCTTTTCGGTTCACTTTTCTTTTTGCGTCGCAATCAAAAAGAAAAGTGAACATATTAAGAATATCTTAGCGAGATATTCACATAATATTTTTTATGTACAAATTACTTGGCATATACAACTGCGAGGTAAATAATTTATGGACTTAAAACCAAAAGTGTGCTACAATTTACTCAAACAGGAGGGAATTTTATATGGCAAGATTAATCAGACCTACTTTGGCTATAAGATGCGTTCAATCAGGATGCAAATGTTTATTTGAAGTTGCTCAGGTGGAGGATGGAAAACAACAGGAAGTTGTTTGTCCTCAATGCGGTGAGCACTATGTTTATCCGATTTATGACGAAGAAAGTAAATAAAGTTAATAGTAAATAGTGAATTGTGAATAGCCCTTTACATTTTTTTGATTTATAAAATGTTCGTTAGTACAGATAACAACTATTCACCACTTACAACTCACTATTCACATTAAAATTATGTTTAACAATACCGATAAAAGATACAACCAATTTAGCGCATATTTAAAAAATCGTTTCGGGGCTAAGGTTTATAAAATAACCATTGATGCGGGGTTTTCATGCCCAAACCGTGACGGTACAATCTCTAAAGGCGGTTGTATTTTTTGTGACGATTCGGGAAGTTTTTCTCAGGCTCATTCAAATCTTTTGAGTATAGAAAATCAAGTAAATGAGGGGATAAAAACACTTTCTGCAAGGTTTAAAGCGGAAAAATTTATGTCCTATTTTCAGGCTTATACAAATACATATCGTCCCGTTAATGAACTTGAAAATATTTATAAGGCCTCGTTAAACCACCCCGATATTGTAGGAATTTCAATCGGAACAAGACCTGATTGTGTGGATGAAGATAAACTCGATTTAATTTCGGATATTTCAAAAGATTACTATACTTGGCTTGAATACGGTTTACAGTCATCACACAACAAAACCCTTCTTAAAATCAACAGAGGACATGATTACGATTGCTTTTTAAGAGCCTACGAAAAAACAAAAGATAAGGGAATAAATGTCTGTGTGCATGTAATTTTTGGCTTATGGGAAAGCCGTGATGAAATTTTGCAAACCGCACAAAGACTTGCTCAGTTGAAAATTGACGGTATAAAAATCCACATGCTATGCGCGCTTCAGGGTACAAAATTGGCACAAATGTACGAAAATAAAGAAATAGATTTTATGAGCGAAGATGAATATGTAAGTTTAGTTTGTGATTTTCTTGAAATTTTACCTCCCGAAACAACTATTCACCGCCTTGCAGGGAATGGTTTTCGTAAAACTCTGATTGCTCCGAGATGGCTTGGTGCCAAACTTGATTGTTTAAACAAAATTGACAGAGAATTTTTGAAAAGAAATTCATATCAGGGGGCAAAATTTAATTAATTATTTATTACTATTTTACCCTAAAACACTTTACAAACGAATTATCATGTGAAATAATATGTGTGTAGGAATGTAACAAATTGTGAAGCATGGTAGCAAAAATTATTTTCTGCGTTTTTACTAAAGTCAAACAGTAATTTATAAATAGTGTGGAGAAATAATATGTTGACAGTTCAACCGGTATCAATGAATACTTATTCTCAAAAAGTTAATTTTCAAAGAAATGACAGACAGTCTTTTGAAGATGACAGAGAATTTTTTGAACAACAAAAACGCGAAATTGAAGGTTTAATCGACGATAACAGATTGCCGGGCGGAATGAAGAAGTTTTTAAAAGTCGCAAATGTTGTCACTGATGCTTTAATAGCAGGTTTTACGGTTGCTTGTGCAACAATAGCAAGTGCAACCTGTGGTAAGAATACATTCAATAAACTTGCAGGCAATAAAATGGTACAAAGTACTGTTTCAGGGTTTAAACCAATGGAAGAATATGCAGGTAAAGGTTTCAAAACTTTAAAACATTATGCTGCTGATGCGGTAAGAAAATTGTTTGGCAAAGATAAAGGTCAGAAAATTGTTGATTTCGCTAAAAAATCGATTAAAACAGTTAAAGAATTTTTAAATAAATTAAATCCATTCAAAAGTGAAGAAGTATTTGATAAAGCAACTGCAAGAACTGCTACAGGCTTAGGTGTAGGTTCCGGTGTTGCAAGTGCTTATGCAAAAGCAGTTGAAAAATCTGAACAGGAAAGTGGTGAAATATAATGGATACTACGGTAAGACCAAGATATTTTCACTCTAATCTGACTCCTGAACAAAGAGCGCAACGCCGTCACGAAACACAAGAGGTTGCGGTAGGTGTAGGTGCTGCAGGGGTTACCGCTCATGTCGGAACTTCAAGAGGCACAATGCTTCGCAATATGTATGAAAGAGTTATCAAAACATCAAAATTGACTGCTCAGAATAATGAAATTGCGACAGGAATTTGGGCAAAATTAGTTCGTGACACAAAAAGATTTGGCAACCACGCGTTCAAATGGTTAAAAGGTTTTGAAAATACAAAATTTATCGGTCCGATTATTAAAAGTCCGATTACCAAAAAACTTACGGGTGTATTTGGTGGTGTAACAGCCGTGTTTGTCCTTATTTCAAGTTTGGGCGAAGCGTCTAAAAACGGTAAAATTGCCGTTTCTGATTTAAAAGAAAAACTTGATATGGCAGCATAAAATATAAATTTGAAATATATAAAAAATCGTGCTAAGTTTATCTTATGCACGATTTTTTGGTAAAAAAACTAAGCACAAACAACCTTGAATCCGAACTTTTGAATATCGGTTATGACAGTTCGTATGCCTTCAAAGGGAAAGAAAAATTTGAATATCTGAATTTTAAAATTTTCGGTATAACATCGGCACAAGGAAATATTCTGAAACAACTTGCTCTGTCTGTCGGAGCAGATTGTGCTACGCATAAACTTGTTATAACAGGTCAAATTGAAAAATCGGATTGTATTTTGGGCGGGAATTTATCTCAACTCAAAACTATTTCGCAAAAACTTCAACTTCAGCCGTTTGGTTTAAAAGATTTGGGGCAAAAATTAGAAGAAAAAATTTGCGTTAAAGATTTCGTTAAAACAAAAATAATGGGCATATTGAATGTTACCCCCGATTCTTTTTCAGATGGAGGACAATATTTTAGTACCGAAGATGCTATCAAACATTTGAATAAACTCATAAGTGACGGCGCTGATATTATAGATATAGGTGCGGAATCAACAAAGCCGGGAGCGAAAGAAGTTAGCGCAGATGAACAGTTAAAAAGAATTATTCCTGTACTAAATTATATTAATAAAAACAAAATAGACATACCCATCAGCATAGATACAAGAAACAGTGAAGTTGTCAATGTTTGTGCGGGGTTGGGTGCTTCTGTAATAAATGATGTATCGGGGTTAGAATTTGATAAAAATATGGCTGATGTTGTTGCAAAACACGGGTTGAAAGTTGTTATTCAGCATAGCAAAGGAACACCTGAAAATATGCAGAAAAATACTGAATATGAAAATCTTACAGATGATATTTTTAAATTTTTGAAAAATAAAATCGATTATGCGTTATCAAAAGGAATACTCAAAGAAAATATTATCATAGATGCGGGAATAGGTTTTGGTAAAACAAGAGAGCAAAATTTTGAAATTTTGCACAGATGGAAAGAGTTTCAATCACTTGATTGCCCTGTAATGCTTGGGGTTTCAAGAAAGAGCCTTTTAGATATGCCAAATGCTTCAAATGAAGAAAAAGATTTATACACGCTTGCACTAAACAGTATTTTAATCAATGAAAATATTGATTATATACGAGTTCATAATGTAAAAATTCACAAAAAACTGCTTGAAATTTTAAATTAAGGTACAGGGTCATAGCCTCCGGGGTTTCCGGGATGGCAGCGGCAAATTCTTTTTATTCCGAGCCAAAGCCCTTTTAATACTCCGTATTTGATTATTGCCTGCTTCATATATTCTGAGCAGGTTGGTGTAAATCTGCATACAGGCGGAGTGAATTTTGAAAACCATTGATATATTTTTATAAAAAATAGCAGTACTTGTTTCATAAAAAAATTTTACCATAATAACAAATATGTTTATCGCTTGTTAAGATTTCTTATTTTATGGTAAAGTAACAAAAAAAGGAGATAAAAATGTTTGCTGCTTTTTCACAAAAATATTTGACCCCAAAAAATGTTTTTTTTGGTATTGTTGCAATTCTGTTGTTATTGTTTATTACTAAAGTTCCAGATATTGCAGTAATGTTTTTTGCATCATTTGTAATTGCTTGTTCTATGGAGCCGTTGGTACAAAAACTTTCCAATAAAATGTCAAGGGCTACCGCAAGTGCTTTAGTTATATTAGGTTCGTTGCTTATTTTAGGCTTGTTATTTGTTCCTTTGATTATAATAGCGGCAAATGAAATTAAAGCATTTGCGGATTCTTTTCCGCAGCATGCCGAATTATTCAAAAAATTAATAATGGATACACCGTTTTTGAATAAAAGCCATATAGAAAATATGGACATAGGCGGTATGATTGCATCTGCAGGTGATTTTTCATCAAAAGTCTTAACAGAAACGATTAATTTCGGTAAAAACATTGGCTCTGCCTTTGTTTATATACTTGTATCAATAATGATAATTTATTATTTTATGGTAGATAAAGATATTATAAAAAGTACTTTTTTAAAGTTGTTTCCTGTTCCGATGCGTAAAAGAACCTCTGAAATTTATGATTCAATATCATTAAAAATAGGCGGGTATGTTGTTGCGCAAATTACTACAATGGCAGGGATAGGCATAGTTGTAACAATTGGTCTTTGGATTTTGAAAGTTGATTATGCGCTGTTGTTAGGTTTTATTTCTGCAGTATTTGATATAGTACCGGTTGTTGGTCCGACGATTGCGTTTTTTGTTTGCCTTGTTGCGGTGTATAAATTCGGACCTTGGGTATTATTAGGCACGGCAATAGTTTTTGGGGTAGCGCAACTTATTGAAAACAACTTTATAAGACCGTTTGTATTCAGTAAGTTATTAAATATTCATCCGCTTTTAGTATTTTTATTTATATTCTTAGCCGCAAAATTCTTGGGCATAATCGGAGTGGTTTTTGCCCCTGCAATTGCAGCCATGGCTGTCGTTTTGACGGAAGAAATTTATATGAAATCGATTGAATAAATTAAAAAAGAGCCGAAAGGCTCTTTTTTTAATCTGGAGGTAAAGATGCTAAACTAGAACTTTTGTGCAAAGATTTTGTAATAAAATTAAAATCTAACAGCATATTATATATTGATTTTTTACTTGATGAATACGAACAATTAAGAAAAATTGCATAATTTCTATTTTTTGTATTGACAAATAATTAAAAATAGTAAATAATGTGCATATAGGGGCAAGCCCCAAGCAAGTGGTATTTACTTGAGGCTTGACTTAGTACCCTATAAAAGACAATAAATTAAACTTAAAAGTGCTATCAGTAGCTTGATGGCACTTTTTATTATGTGCCTTTTCATATCCTCACCCCCTTTCCACCGATTTCTTAGTTAAATACGTGTGTGGGTGGAGGTAAGTGGTACTACCCTTGAAACTTATTATATAGAAACATTTTTATATTTTCAATATTTACATAATTGGTGGTAAATATGAAAAAACGGAAATTAAATTATGCTATTGCTTTTGATGGTAATGTTGTATCTAAATAAGAACAGTTAAAATTATTCGCAAAATTAGTATTTTGCCATAATGACTTACATGAGTCTGCAAAATTAAAAGACAAAGAGCATAAGAGTCGATAGAACTTTAAAAAGTGCTGACATTATTAACTCAACGGCTTTCGATTTATTAAACAGATAAAAACTCTAACTTATAAAATAAGCAAAAATAAAGGACAGAATTAACTTCTGTCCTTTATGGTGGGCATGAAGAGACTCGAACTCCCACGCTTTCGCACTAGTTCCTAAGACTAGCGTGTCTACCATTCCACCACATGCCCATATTTAGTTGTCAATTATAAACAATACGGTTACTACTAAATTATTATAACTGTACGCTGATGTCAAGCATATTTCGTCTTATATATTTTAAAATTATTTATATTTAATCCATTTTTATTAATTAAAGATTTTTTTGTTTTTATCCGTATAATATAAAGTAGTGATACCCATGGACCTTTCATGTAAAGAAATGTAACAGACACATGGCGATATTTAGCAATTTATCCGTTTGGTATGTTTTTAAATACATGTAGGTCTAAAGTGTAAGGATTATTAATGTTCCGAGAATCTTTAGAACTATATATCAGAAGACTTTTAGACTTTCTGTTATACACCAAAAACTATATAATAAGGACTAATCCGATTAAGGCAATGTCTGCATCAATAGTGGAAGGTATAAAAGATTTTCTGACAATAAAAAAGAAGTTAAAAATGGCTCAGTACAGGCTTAACTATCACCAGCATCAACTTCAGAAGATGGAACAGTTAATCGCCGAAAATTCTGACCACAACTTCTTAAAAGGTTCCAATTTAGATCAGAAAAGGTAGTGTAAAATGGGATTACTGGTAGCAACAATTCAAAGACGCCAATTAAGAATGGAAAGATCTAATCTGCAATTTCAGTTATTGTTGATTACCAAGGCAATTTCTCAGGCTCAAAAATCTACCAACGAACTTATGCAGGTCGGGACCGATTATGAATCGGATTCTTTAATTACCAAGCGTTTGCAGGAAAGACAATACAAGTTTAAACTTCTTGAAGAATCTTTAGGGTTACAAAAAGAAGAAATTCAAACAAGATTGCAAGAAATTGACACAGAATTAAAATCCGTTGATGAAATGATTAAGGGTGAAATTCAGGATTTATTCTCTTACGGCAGTAAGTAATTTAAACACCCGTATTTAAAAACAAATTGATTATGTCGTTCATAGAAACGGCTTGTTTTTGATATTGTTGACCTTTAACTTCAAGTGTTGCAATTTGTTTTTTGTATTCAATAATATTTTTTTGGCACTCTCTTGCCCGAGAAGTCAATGCTTCCTGAACCTGTTGTGCTTCTCTGATAACGGATTTCATCGGAATTCCAAGTGCTTCCATTGTTTGACGGATAATAAGTGCACCTGTTTGCTTTGTTACTCCGGCAGGAAGTTTTGCTATCAAATGAGTTAAAATAGCCACATTGTTAGGGTAATCAAAATCTGCCTTTACATCTGTTACATCTATAGTCCCGAGATTTTGGTTTAAGGTATTTTGGAATATTGTATCAATATCAGGCGCAGGATTATTATTCAAAATAGAACTGATATCAAGAGTCATCTTTGTTGTATCGGCATCATCATTTTCTTCAATTACAGGTAATTCTTTTTCCTGAATTTGAGGTTCGGTGATTTCTTCCTGTTCTACAATTGTTTCTTCAACTTTTTCTTCAACCGCAACCGGTTTTTCTTCAACAGGAGCAGATTGCATTCTGAGTGCTTCAACTATCTTCTTCCCTACATTGTCACTTATTCTATCAGTCATAATAACCTCTTAAAAAAATATCTCTAATCTTGTTTAAATTATATAAAAGACATGGTATTTTTGCAACAAAATTATGATTTCTTAAACTTGTACGGGCAATATATTCGTGATAATATTTTTTTTGTAGAGAGGATATGTATGGAAACAATAGAGATTAGTAATATAGAGTCTTTGCCTTGTGGTGCAAACCCTCATCAGAGTGCAGGTATTTCAAAAATTTCTGACGGGGTTGAGTATGAAATATTAAGCCGAAACAAGGATTTAGAGTATATTGATTATATAAATTTATCAGAAAACATAAAACTTTTGGGCGAATTTTTTGATGTCAATTCTGCCGTAATTGCAAAAGAAGGTTTTATATGTGCGGTTGCACTTGGTTCAAGTATTGATGATGCGTTTGCAAAAGTCATGGATTCCGATCCTGTCTCAATTGCGGGTTCAAGTGCAGGTTTTTCAAAAGAAGTTAATTTGGAAACAGCAAAACTTATAAAATCGCTAAAAATAAGAAATGTTGTTTCAACCGGTTTTTCAAAAGAGGCTTTTTCGTATCTTTTAGATACAGATATTAATATGATTTTGATAAAAACACCGCTTCATGAATTGCAGGGATTTTGTGCAAAAGATATTAAAGTTACTCCGTTTGGAATTTTGGTTCAGGAGCAGAATACAAGCAAACTTTCAAAAGAAAATTTTAAAGTTGTATCAGTTGCAAAACCGACTCAGGAACAGGTTGAAGATGCCGTTTTTGGCTGGAAAGTTTCAAAGCATTTAAAATCTGCATCAGTTGTAATTGCAAAAGATTTATGCGCAAAAGCAATAGTTCAGGGACGCTCAAATATGGTGGTTGCCGTCGAAAGTGCAATGGATTTGGCATGTGAAAATTCAAAAGATGCAGTAATGGTGCTTGATTGTCCGATTGAAACTTCGCAGGTTTTAAATACCGCTATTCAGGGCAGAATTGGCTTGATTGTAGAATCCGGAGATTGCAATATATCCGGAGATATTTTAAAACAGGCAGATAAATACGGAATATCAATGATATTTACCAAAATAAGGAACAAGAGGTATTAATCAGAGTGAATAGTGAGTTGTGAATAGTGAATTGTCGGTTTCAATGCTACGCACAATTAAAATAATTAATCCTGTAAAGAACTATTCACTATTCACTATACACTATTCACACATAACAAAGAGGTATGAAAATGACTAATATAAAACCATGGGATGAATATTTTTTAGATTTGGCAAAGACATGCGCAAGCCGTTCTAATTGCATAAGAGCGCAGGTTGGTGCGGTTATTGTTGGGCAGGATAAAAAGATTAAAGCAACAGGTTATAACGGAACACCGTCAAAGGTAGAATCCTGCGCAGAGCGTGGTTCTTGTTACAGAATTGACCATAATATCAAATCCGGTACGCAGTATGAAACCTGTCGTTCAATTCATGCTGAGCAAAACGCAATTATTCAGGCAGGGCAAGACAGATGTCAGGATGCAACAATATATATTTGGGGACATAATATGATTTGCATTTTGTGCAAAAGGTTTATAGTTCAGTCAGGTATAACTCATTGTGTATTACAAAAAGACGAAAATAGCCCTATCGTAAGAGTTTCGGTCGAAGATTTAAGACGCGAACTTGAAGAAGTAAAATAAATTTTATCACTATGAAGGGATTTTTTTCGGTCTGTTATTAAATAGTTTAAAATGTGAATGAATCCAACCGCCTAAGCCTGAAAATACTGTTCCGGCGGTTTCAGGATGCACCTGAGAAGATACTATTGTTTCAGGGGTCATATATGGGGCGGATTTTGCTATTGCACTCGGGGCAATACCAAAAGAATCAATTCCGCTTGCTTTTAAAAAATGTGCGGAGGCAATAACATCAGAAGTTGTTGCTGCAGTATTTGACGCCGTTCCAAGCGTCATAAGACCTGAACCGCTAGTACTCATTCCTGAACTTGATGCTGCCGCAGCTAAACCTCTTTGTTCAGGTGACATGTGCGTTATCATTTGGTTTGCCTGTGCTAATAATTCTTCGGGGGTTTTTATTCTTATTAATGCGCCAAATTGCGTATTATCAACTCTTTGTATTCTCATATTTACCTTACTTACTGTTCATTAATTTATTTGAGGTATCTAAATCTTCATTTGCACCATCCATATCCCCCAAATCAAGTTTTACCATTGCACGCATTGAATATGCGCTGCCGTCTTGCGGTGCAAGTTCTATTGCTTTGTTATAATCTTGCAAAGCACCTTCTTTATCTTCTAAATCTGCCTTGCAAATTCCTCTCAAAACATAGGCTTTGGCATTTTTTTCATCAAGTCCGATGGCTTTGTTAAAATCTTCGATTGCCGCCTGTTTTTCGCCCATGGAGTTATGTATAGATCCTCTCCAATAGTACAAGAAAGATTCATTCGGGTATTTTTGAATTGCAGCATTGCATTTTGTCATTGCTATTTGGTACTTTTGAGCATTGACAAGTATTCCTATTTCCGTAATTGTCTTGCTCGCATCTGCATCTGCGCCTAAACAAACGCTTGCAGGAATAATACTTAAACCTAAAATTAAAGATAAAATAAGAACATGCTTTTTCATAATTTATACCCCTCAAATGTCAAAATTATTATAGCATATTATTGAATTTTTTGCGATTATATTTTTCCTGTTTTATTGCAAAGGTTAAAAATTTATTGTAGTATGGTGTTAAAGAAGTTGAGAAAGGTTTTAATCTATGGCTATAAAAAGAGTTTTGCACTATGGCGAAGAATCATTAAGACAACCGTCAAAAGAAGTTCATAAAGTATCAAAAAAAATAAGCGATTTAATAAGAGATTTATTTGACACAATGTATGCTCAAAACGGTGTCGGACTTGCCGCTCCGCAAATTGGCGTAAATTTGAGAGTTTTTGTTGTAGATGCTTCAACGAAAGAAGAACCGCTTGAACCTATGGTATTTATTAACCCGAAAATCATTAAAAAATCAGGTGCGGTAAAAAGTACCGAAGGTTGTTTGAGTTTCCCTGAAGCCTATTCTGATGTTGTCAGATACAAAGATATTATGGTAAAAGCAACTAATGAACACGGCAAACAATTTGTGATGGAAGCAAAAGGCGGTACACTTCTTGCAAGATGTATTCAACACGAAAACGACCACCTTGACGGAATTTTATTTATAGACCACTGTCTAAACAGATTTGAAACTGAAGAAATTTTGCAAAAAAATAATCTTCCCTCTATTGATCCTGACAAATTGTTAGACGAAGAGGAGTTAAAATCTCAGTTATGATAAAAATTATTTTCTTTGGAACTCCGGATATAGGCTTAAAATCACTTGATTATCTGAATAATTCGGATAAAATCAATGTGTGTGCAGTAGTTACCCAGCCTGATAAGCCGGCAGGCAGGGGAAATAAACTTCAGGCTTCTCCGATAAAAAAGTATGCACTTGAACATAATATACCGGTGTTTCAACCAAAATCAATAAGAAAAGAGCCTGAAATTCAGGAAGAATTAAAGAAATTTGAACCTGATTTTTTTGTAACTTTTGCGTTTGGTCAGATTTTATCACAGGAAGTTTTGGATATACCGAAATATGAAACAATAAATCTTCACGCATCATTATTGCCCAAATATCGCGGTGCAAATCCTATTCAGCGTGCAATAATAAATGGCGACAGAGAAACGGGCATTTGCACAATGATAACAGAACTCGGACTTGATTGCGGTGATATTTGCCAAAAACTTGTAATTCCGATTTCTGACAGTATGAATTGTGAACAACTATGGGACGAAATCGGAGAAAAATCCCCAAAAATGATTGAAGAAACTTTAATCGCACTTAAAAATGGAACCCTAAAACCTGAAAAACAATGTGAAAACGGGGTTTGTATGGCTCCAAAACTTACAAAAGATGAATGTTTAATAGATTGGTCAAAATCAAACAGAGATATTCACAACCTTGTGAGAGGAGTTTGCAGAAGTCCGAGTGCTTATTTTATTCATAACGGTAAAATAATTAAAGTCATAGAATCAAAAGTGATTGATGGTAATGGCGTTCAGGGACAAATAGTTGCACATTCAAAAGAGGGGGTCGATATGGGCTGCGGAAACGGTTTAGTAAGACTAATTACCGTAAAGCCTGAAGGTAAAGGTGAAATGAAGGCATCGGATTGGTATAACGGAGTAAGAAAATAATGATTACAAAAGGTATAAGAGGCGCAATAACTGTTGAAGAAAACACCTCAAAGTCACTTGAAGATGCGACTTTAGAACTTTTGTGCGAGATGTTTGAACAAAACGGGATTAAAGGTACAAAAAATATTTCACATGTAATTTTTACAACAACAAATGATTTAAATGCTGATTTCCCTGCAAAATTTCCAAGGCTTGAGTTTGGCTGGGATGATGTTGCAATGATGTGTTATCACGAACTTGATGTTCCAAATTCACTCAAAATGTGTTTGCGTATTCTTATTGTATATAATTGCAACGAAGATTTTGAACCCAAATTTGTCTATCTTAAAGGTGCATCAAATTTAAGGAAATAATTATCCTATACTTCGCAATGCAAAGAACAAGGGCAATCTTTATCGTAAGTTTCAAATCCTAATTTTTTATAAAAATTGATTGCTGTATTTGAAGAATTTACATATATCGGTTTGCCTGTATATTGATTTTTTATATATGACACAATTGCTCGTCCTACACCTTTATATCTTCTGTTTGACGGTGCAAAAACAGAATTATTTTTGGGCTGAACCTGAAGCCAATTAAGTTCATTTTCAATATCCTCTTCTGAAAAAAGTGTAACCCCCAAAACTTTTTTGGGGTCAATGTTTTCAAAATTATCGTCCTGTAATGTTAATATCAAACAGTGGTCTTGATTTACATCAGGCTTAAATTCGTTATCTTTTATAAAGTCTGAAAACAGATACGGAACAAAGTTTGAACTTTCTTTGCTCCAGAGTAATGATACATTATGTAGTGATTCCAAATCGTTTTCATTATTTTTATCAAGTTCAACAATCTTTGCCTTTTTTTCAGCAAAATCATCTTTCTGTTTAGATTTAATATATATATCTGATTTAAAACTGCCACTAAAAGATACTGAATTCATATTCAGTATAAAATACAAAAATAATATTATTTGCTATTAAAAATTAAATTTTTTCAAAATCAGAAATGGATGGATCTAACAATCTTCTGCCGACATTTTCAAAGTCTATTGAACATAGTGTTTTGTTGCCGTATTTGATAATTTTTTCAACGGTGCCGTTTCCGTATCTTGGATGAGAAACCCTATCTCCGGCTTTAAAACCGATATTTTCCTTTGCAATTTCGTCCCCGTCTTCGGTATCATAAACAGGCACTACAGGCGGAGCATCTTCTTCGTTTTCGATTGTATCAGCAAAATCATCAGCAACTTCTTCACCGGATTGAATTTGTCCTGAATTTTCTATTAAATCCAAATCGTCTTCGGTTAATTGTTCTGCTGTATCCTCATCCTGTGGAAAATCTTCAACTTCTTCCTGTTGTTCGGATTCTTCATTTACGGAATGAAAATCGTCCATAAATGACAAATCGTCTTCATCCTCAACTGATTCTTCAGTAACCTCTTGAGAAACTTCTTCAGTTGTGTCTGCAACTACGGCAACCGGAGTTTGTTCAGGTTCAAAAGTTTCTGTTATCTCGTCTTCTTCCTCATCATCTGCTAAAATATTTTCAATTGGGTGTTCTTTTTTTTCTGTTTCTGTTTCTTCAATTGCTGGTGAAGTTATTTCGTCATGAGAAATATTTTCCGGTTTTTGTTCTTCAAGTACTTGTTTTGCTTCATCGGAGTCAAATTCTTCTATATCTTCATTTGAAATCTCATCTAAATAATTCTCTTGTTCCTGTATTTCAAGTGCTTCCTGAGTCGGAAGTTCCTGAACAGGGGCAGGAGTAGGTGCTTCCTGCAAATTGTTTATTGCATAAATATCATCACTTGATAAAAGGTCTTCTTCTATTGCAGGAACAAATCTCTGTCTGTCACCAAACACATCATCTTTTGTCAAATCAAGTTCTAAATCTTCAAGGGTTATAATAAGCGGGATTCCTTGTGTAAGATTTCCGTAAATAATTCCTTCTGACGGATTTAGTTTATTTAAAAATGTATTGTATGCCGCAAAATCGTTTTGCATAGTTTGTGGGGCAAAGAATAATATATTCTGTGCGTGAGATTTTAATTCTGATGCATATTTATACAAATGACTTGCAAAAAATGTCGTGAATACATGGCTGTGGTTAATAAGTCGTTTTACAAGTTTTTTATCCGAATTATCATCTGTCAGCGGTACAAAATAATATACATACTTATCAAAAGTTTCAATTATTTTGTGAATATAATTTATAATTTCTCTTTGCAAATCACCGTTTGCTTCTTTTATATTGATTACAATACAGTTTCTTTCTTTAAGTTTTTGTTCAAGTTGCTTGTATTCATCAGGTTCGTTTGCAAAAATCCCTGCATCTTTGTATTTTAAAAGTTTGTTTTTCAGCAGGGCAAGTTCAGGCATTTGTGTTTCTTTATACTGTGCCGTAACAACATCTATAAAACTTTCTATCGGCAAAAATTCATCATCAAGAGTTTTGATATACTGCTGAACTGCATAAAAAATATCCTGTATAACGGCTTTTGTTGCCGCATCAACATTTTTTAAATCGTGTTCAAATATAAAATCAATAAATCCGGAGTTGAGCGGTAGTTTAAAGTCTTTACTTAATGTAATTCTCGGATATTCTTCAAAAAGGTCGTCACAATCAAGAATTACACTTTTTTCTTTCATTCTGAACAGTTGTCTTACGCAGTTTGAAATAACAGTTGTTTTTTCATAATCTGTTTCACAAAATACGGTAAAATTATGTTCAAAAATAGAAATATCAACATTTAATTCATCATTACAACCTGAAATTTGACCGATTTTTAGTGCTGTATCAACAGGCAGCAAATCAAGAAGTTCATTTGCAGGTAATTCAACAATATTGCTATTGATACTTGGGGCTGAACCGTCATATTCACTGACTACTCCGTCTGCATTGAAAGAAAACATAAGTTTTGCAACCGCAAAATTATTTATATTATCGGCTTTAAGGTTTACATATTGCGCAACATAGGATTTTTCAACTCCTGTTAGTGCAATAAACTGACCTAATGTAGGTCTTTCGTTTTCTTCGTATGACAGTTTGATTAAGTTATTTCGTATTTCGATTAATTTCATTTAAAAGCCCCTCGATTTTGACTTTGATTGTACCATGAAAATGGCATGCCTTGGTAAATTTATTAAGTTAATTAACATTTATTGATTTTTGAAGATTATTATAAATTTCAATCGTCAGTGGACAAATTTTTAAATCTCTGTCAACAAGACTTTTTATAGTTTCTTTGTAACATTCCAAAATGGCTTTATTTAAACCATTTTCACTATATAAATCTTTTGTAATTTTTTTTCTGTAGTCTTCGCTTCTTGTGCGAAGTTCAATTTTATCGGCAAGAAAAATTATTTTTTCAAAATCAGTCATATCCATTTTGCCCAAAGTATGCCATCTGATTGCTGAAAGCATTTCTGCATCTTCAAGACCAAAAACTGTTTTTGCTATGTAATAACTGCCCGGAGCATGAAGTGTTTTTTTGTTTGAGCGTTCGTCAGAATCGACATCATCAAGATATTTGTCTATAATTTCAAGTAACTTTTCATCACTAAAACATTTTGCGCAGTCATGTAAAAGTCCTGCAATATAGGCTTTTTCTTCGTTTTGCCCAAAATGTTTTGCAAGTTCTTTTGCACATTCCGCCGTACCAAGTGAATGTTGATATCTTTTTTCGTTAAGATTTTCTTTCAGCCATTTGTTTGTTTCTTCCAAACTAAGTTTTATATAATTCATTTTTTGCAATATATTCCTTTACACTGTTATTTATAAAACCGTCAATATTTTGTCCGTTTTTAATTTTTTCTCTCAATTCCGTTGATGAAATATCTTCAAAAGAAAGTTCATCAAAAATGAAATCATAACCTTTGTCTTTTAAATAATTATACTCTAAAGACGAAAAATTATTTTCTCTGATAAAAACCGTAAATTTAACAAGTTCTTTTAATTTATTTGTCTCATACCAACTTTCAATATCCTTAAACGCATCAGTTCCGATAATGAAATTTATTTTACTATCAATTTTGTATTTTTTATAAAGTTCGCAAATAGTCAGATATGTATAAGATTTACCTTCTCTTTTATATTCAATATCTGACACTTCAATTTTAGAATTATGTTCATCTTCAATAGCAAGTTTTACCATATTAAGTCTGTGTATACTCATATTATCGTCATACTTTTTATGAGGTGGTTTGTATGCAGGAATGAACAGGAGTTTGTCAAAATCGTATTTATTCAACACATATTTTGCTACTCGCAAGTGCGCATTATGAATAGGATTAAAAGTCCCTTGAAAAACACATAATTTCATATTTTAATATTAGCATAAATACGAGGTACAAAATGAAAATTGCAAACGATTTAACTGAACTTATCGGGTATACTCCGATGGTAAAACTTAATAAATTAAACGACGGCTACGCTGATATAGCCGTAAAACTTGAATATTTTAACCCCGCAAATTCCATAAAAGACAGAGCGGCTTTGCAGATGATACTTGATGCCGAAAAATCAGGAAAAATAAATAAAGATACCGTAATTATTGAGCCGACAAGCGGAAACACAGGTATCGGGCTTGCTATGATTAGTGCAATTCGAGGTTACAGAATAATTTTAACTATGCCTGAAACTATGTCAATGGAGCGCAGAGCAATCTTAAAAGGCTACGGAGCGGAACTTGTATTAACTGAAGGTTCTAAAGGTATGCAGGGTGCAGTTGATAAGGCTTTTGAACTTCATAACGAAATAAAAAATTCTTTTATTCCTTCACAGTTTGATAATCCGTCAAATCCCAAAGCGCATTATCTTAATACCGCAGAAGAAATCTGGTCAGATACAGACGGCAAAGTTGATATAGTCGTTGCCGGAGTCGGAACAGGCGGGACAATAAGCGGGATTGCAAAAAAATTAAAAGAAAAAAATCCGAATATAAAATGTGTAGCAGTAGAACCTTATTCCTCACAGGTTTTGGGCGGGGGGAAAGCAGGACCTCACAAAATTCAGGGCATTGGTGCAAACTTCAGACCTGAAAATTTTGCAGGAAAATTTATTGACGAAATTTTCCCCGTAAAAAACGAAGATGCGATTGATGCTGCCCGTAAATTATCAACACAAGAAGGAATTTTAGCGGGATTTTCAGGTGGCGCAAATGTTTTTGCCTCAATAGAATTGTCTAAACGACCTGAAAATAAGGGTAAACTCATAGTAACAATATTGCCTGACTGCGGTGACAGGTATTTGAGCTCAGAATTGTATAATAATATTTAAAAACTTATACAATTTTTTCAAACCTGATACCGAGTTCATTTAATTTGTTGATAACTGCAACTGTCGGTGTCGGAAATTCTATTCTGTCATTGTGAAAAGTCGCAGGAACATGAAATTTTTTTGTAATATCTAAAATTTCATTGTATAAATATGGTCTTTTAATATTTTTTTCAGACTTAGCAAAAATATTTGCTGACTTCCAACCAGTATAAATTGGTGTAATTGAATTTGTACGCATAACTATTATTCCTTTATTAGTAACAATTCAATTAAAAAACAAAGAAAGTGTATTTTCTACACTTTATAAACTTATATTAAGATTGTTCTTGACGAAAAATTTTAATTCAAGCATACTATAAGTGTTATACCTTATATAAGGAGTTTTATATGTCAGCATTACAGACAACCATTTTAGAACACATTAATTCCCCGCAGGATGTAAAAAAACTTTCTTTAGATGAAATGAATACACTTGCAGGGGAGATAAGACAGGGAATTTTAAACAGAGTAGATAAAGTCGGCGGTCACTTAGGTCCGGATTTGGGTATTGTTGAGGCAACTATTGCGCTTCATTATGTTTTTAATTCGCCTGTTGATAAGTTTATTTTTGATGTTTCGCATCAATGTTATCCACACAAAATGCTCACAGGCAGAAAACAGGGCTTTTTAGACCCGCTTAATCATCCTGAAATATCAGGCTATTCAAATCAAAACGAAAGTGAGCATGATCATTTTATGATTGGTCATACTTCAACATCAATCACGCTTGCAACAGGGGTTGCCAAAGCAAGAGATTTAAAAGGCGAGAATTATAATGTAGTTGCTTTAATTGGTGACGGTTCACTTTCGGGAGGTGAAGCATTTGAAGGTTTTAACAACGCATCTGTTTTGGGTTCTAATTTTATTATAATTGTAAACGATAATGAAATGTCTATTGCCGAAAACCAAGGCGGGTTATACAAGAATCTGAAAGAATTAAGAGAATCAAACGGAACTTGCGCAAACAATTGGTTTAAAGCGTTCGGATTTGATTATATTTATGTTGAACAGGGCAATGATATTGAATCACTTATAAAAGCATTTTCTGATGTAAAAGATTCTGCAAAGCCTGTGGTTGTTCACATTCACACATTAAAAGGTAAAGGTTTTGAGAAAGCGGAACAAAATAAAGAATGGGGACACTGGTCAATTCCGGGGTTAATCAGCCAAAATCTTTCCCCTTCAGGCTCTAATGCTCATGAGTGTTATGAAACAATTACAAAAGAATATATTTTGAACAAAGTAAAACAAGACAGTTCTGTTATAGCCGTCAATGCAGCAACTCCGGGGGTATTTTGGTGGGATAGCGAATTTAGAAATAAGTTAGGTAAAAATTACACAGATGTCGGTATCGCAGAGCAACACGCAACCGGTTATGCATCAGGGCTTGCAAGAAACGGGGCAAAACCGATTTTCGGAGTAATGACTTCATTTATTCAACGTGCTTATGACCAACTGTCGCAAGATTTGGCTCTAAATAATTCACCTGCGACGATTCTTGTATTCTGGGGCGGAATTTCAAGTGCAGACTGCACTCATTTAGGCTTGTTTGATATTCCGCTGATATGCAATATCCCAAATATTGTGTATCTTGCACCGACATGCAAAGAAGAATATTTAAAAATGCTTGACTGGTCTGTTGAACAAAATAAGCATCCTGTCGCAATCAGAGTGCCGAGTGCAAATTATGTTGTTTCGGGAGTTGAAGATACAACGGATTATTCAATTCTTAACAAATATAAATTGGTTGAAAAGGGTTCAAAAGTTGCCATTTTAGGCTTAGGCGATTTCTTTGAACTTGGCAGAAGCGTAAAAGAGGAATTAAAATCTAAACTTGGTATAGATGCAACACTTATTAATCCGAGATTTATTTCCGGAATTGATGAAGAACTTTTAAACAATTTAAAATCTGACCATGATATTGTTATAACTCTTGAAAACGGAACTTTAGACGGCGGATTTGGTGAAAAAATATCAAGATTTTACGGAAATAGTGATGTAAAAGTTCTGAATTACGGTGCATTTAAAGAGTTCAACGACAGAGTGCCGATGAGTGAGTTAAATCAACGTTATCACCTGACAAAAGAACTTATTACGCAGGATATTGAAAAACTTATATAAAATAAAAAACGGAGCAAATACTCCGTTTTTTATTATTGTGTATAATAATTTTATGAAAAAACAAATATCCGACAAAGTAATAAACAGACTTACATTGTATCATTGTATTTTGAATGATTACCTTAATAAAGGTGAGGAATATATTTCCAGCGGACAAATTTCGGCACTTTTAAAAATTGACGATTCGCAGGTTCGCAAAGATATCAGTTTGCTTAATAATTCAGGCAAATCGAGAGTCGGATACATAGTCAAAGAATTAAAAAAATCAATAGAAACAAATTTGGGGTTTTCAAAGAACAAAAAAGCGTACATTGTCGGTGCGGGTAATCTCGGTATGGCACTTGCAAAATATGACAATTTTGCAAACTACGGACTAAATATTGTTTGCCTTTTTGATAACGATGGTGATAAAATAGGTAAGGAAATTAATAACAAGAAAATTCTTGATATTAAAGAACTTCCAAGATATGTTTGGCAACATTACATTGATATTGCAATTTTAACTGTTCCTGCTCCATACGCACAAACAACCGCAAATTTTCTTGTAAATGCCGGTATAAAGTATATTTGGAATTTCACTCCGACAGTTCTTGATGTACCTGATGAAGTTCAGGTTTGGAATGAAAACTTAATGGGTAATTTTCTGCAGTTCACTTATGATTTAAATTAGGATAAGAAAATGAAGGTAAATTTTAGTCCGGTATCTTTTGGAAACAGAGATATACGCTATCACGATAAAAGTCACAATATATTAGAAACTTTTGATGACAGGCAAAATCTTGTACGCAGAATAAAATATGACAAACTTTGCAGAGATGTTGACAGCGTAGAATTTAACGAAAAAAAGGAAGTAATAGGACATTTGCATAAAGAATATACTCCCGATGGCTGTATTGAGACATATAAAAGCAAAACGCAGGAGTATGTGAGAGAAATTAAAACTTTCGTCAAAGACTCTTTTACTCATCATATAGAAAAATTTACATCAAAGACTTCTCCGCAGAACAACTATATCAATGAGTTTGTTCGTGATGCCACGGGTAAACTCGTAAAAGTTATAAATAACGGAAAAGTACTAATTATAAAGTAAATTAATTTTCAAAGTTATTTGTAATATTGTATATGTATTCTAAAATTTGTGCAAAATAACCTAAATCTGAATTGCCGTTTAGTACCAAATCTGCTTCTTTTCTGAACGGTTTAACATATTTTTCTCCCGCATTAGAAATATAATTCCAATGTTTGAGGGCATTTTCTTTGTCCTGATTTCTTTCTTCAACCGCTCTGGACATAAATCTTGAACGGCGAAGTTCGTTTTCGGTTTCAACATATATTTTAATATCAAAAATATCTTTTACTTCATCATACATTGTTGCAATACCCTCAACAATAATGATTTTTTGAGATTTAACATAAATTGCGTTAGGAACAGAAACTCCGGTGCCGTTAGGCAGATACATTGGCGCCTTAACATCAAGTCCGACAGATAAATCTTCCAAATCCTGTCTTAAAATTTCAAGTTGAAAACTTGTCGGTGCATCAACATCATATCCGTTGTCACGAACACTGTCAAAAGAACCGTATTTATTGATTAAGTCTGAAATGTCGTTGAAATAATTATCCGTACTCAAAACTGTTACAGGCATGTCAAACTGACCTATTACATTTTGAATTTCTGAACAAATTGTGGATTTTCCTGACGCAGATTCTCCTGTTACACCAATCAAAAGTCTTTTTGACGGATTATTTATTATTCTTTTTGTAAACCTTGAAATGAAATCAGGAGCAATAGCATTTATAATCGGGGTTTGCTGTTTTTTATCATACAAAAATATCTGTTTAAATTTTGTCTGAAGATAGAATGCAAGCAACTCACGACCTGATTTTGAATTAAAATCCGGCTTAAATATTCGTTCTTTTTCTTGTTCTGTTAAAGATAGCATGTCTTATTCCAATAACTTTATAGGATATGGAATTAATAATACACAAGAAAAATATTTTTTGCTATGTTTTTCAAAAATTCTTAATATTTATTGAATTTATCTTCGTCATCACTCCAAATTACCATAATCTCTTTGGGGGTATAAAACGGATTAAACCAATGAGTGTCCTGAGAAAAGTCTATAATTGCATCGTAGTAGTTAATCTGTTGTGCAATTTTTTTTGTGAAATGCAACAAATCTGCCATAATTTTCCTAACTATCATAACAGTTTCATTATGAATGTTTTATTTTTTCAAATAATCGCCAAAAAGTAGAAAAAAATATTTAAAAAATTACCTTATCAGGTAGTAAATCGTGGGTAGAACAAAATTCCTTAAAATAACATGATTTATAAAAAGGAGTATAAAATGTCAATAAATTTCAGAGGTTCAAAAACAGAACAACAACTTTTAAACGCTTTTGCAGGCGAATCAATGGCTCGCAACAGATATACGATGTTTGCATCAATTGCAAAGAAAGAAGGTTATGAACAGATAGCAGAAATTTTTGAACAAACTGCGCATAATGAATATGAACATGCAAAACTTTTTTATAAACATATAGGAATGACACCGGACGGGAATGTAAATTCCTGTTATCCCTTTATTCTTGGGTCAACCGAAGAAAATTTATTGAGTGCAATCGACGGCGAAACAGAAGAATACACAACTCTTTATTCTAATGCAGAAAAAATAGCACTTGAAGAAGGCTTTGATTCTGTTGCGTCTACTTTTAAACACATTATTAATTCCGAAAAGCATCACGCCAACAGATTTCAGCAACTATATGACAATTTAATTAACGGCACGATATTTAAAAAAGAAACAGAGCAAAAATGGATATGTCGTGAATGTGGATTTATTCATGATGGTAACTGCGCACCTGACTACTGCCCTAATTGTCATCACAAAAAAGGTTATTTCCAACTTTTATGCGAAAAATACTAAATTTGGAGGAGTATCATAATACAAAGAATTATATTATAATAAATGTAATATGAGAGCAAAGTGGAAAATTATAACCTTAACAGGGTTTGCACTTGTTTTAAGTGCAGGCTATATTTGGGGTATTCCTGCAATTGTAAACCTGCCAAAACACCAATCAGAGATTGAACAAAAAATCTATCAGGCTTCGGGGTATAATGTCAAATTAGGCAAGGCAAAACTTTCTATGGGCGGATTCCCGTCTGTTTGGGTTAAAAGTAACAATATCTCTGTTCTCAACAAAGACGGTTCAAAAGCGCTTTCAATAGATAATCCTAAAGTCAAACTCAAATTATTTCCGCTGATTTTCAAAAAAGTCGAAATCGCTCACATTTTTGCAGATAAAGAGGTTGTTAATTTAGTTTTTTCAAAAGATAAAAAGTTTTTATTAGGTGATACTCCGATAAAATTTGAAAAAAAAGAAACTCCGTTTACAATTTCAAAAGTATACCTTGATATTGGCGAATATAAAATAAATCTTGATGATAAATCAAATAATAAAAAACTTGCTCTCAACGGTGAATATTTAAACAATGCCAAGTTTGTTCTTGATGACAAAATTCAACTTTCAACAAAAGGGAATTTTGTTGTTGAAAACTCTGTCACTCCGTATTTTGCTGATATAGAACTTGATTTGCCTTTAGACAGATTTAATGATGACAGGCTGAAAATACAAGGCCAGTTAAAGGATTTTGACCTGTCAAGTGTCTCCTCTTATGCTCCTGTTTTAACAAACGGAGTTGTTCAAAAATTGAAAGGCACATTGAATTTTAATGCCGATACAAAGGTTACAAAATACGGGCATAAACTTGTAAATGCTTCTCTTTGGACAACGGGTTTAGAGGTCATAGGAGTTGATAAACCGTCTCAAATTATATATCACGATAAACTTTCTCTCAATACAAATATTGAAACTATTGCAAACGGGATAAATTTAAAAAATACCGCAATAGAATCAAAAGATTTCAAGTTCAGCGTAAACGGTAAAATTGCATCCTCGGGTAAAAAGATTCCTGTACTTGATTTGGAAGTCGGAATAAAACCTGCAAAATTGCAAGATGTCGTAAAGATTTTGCCTTGGTTTAGAGAATTGCCGCCTGAACTGGATTTTTATAAATTTAAAGAAGCAACTTTGTGGGGGAAGGGCGAAGGTCATCTGCATATTATAGGCAACGGTGAACTCCCTGAAGTTTTCGGGAAAGTTAAACTTCGTGGCATGCACCTTGTAAACAGGCACTTACTCCTACCTGAGGGCGGTATGGCAGATTTAGATTTTGTCGGGCAAATAATGAAAGTGAATGTATTTGTTCCGATAACAAAAAAAGAAACTGTATCGGTTAAAGGGTTTGCAAAAATTGACGGTTCAAAATATTCTGAACTCGATATTAAAAGTACCGGTAATGTTCGGCTTGAAACGGCAAAAACGGTTCTTATGCCGCTTCATCAAATGTTAAAATTCAAACTCGGACCGGTTCCCGTTATGGAAGCGACAGGTTTTGGTGTGATAAATCTTCGTTCTGCAGGGAAAAAAGTTGATCCGCATTTGTTTGGATATCTGAAATTTTGGAAAGGAAATGCGCATTTTACGCAAGTACATAATCTTGAACTTATAAACGGTGCAGGCGAAATTATATTTGACGACAGAAATGTTAATTTCAAAACAACCTCCGGAACAATAAACGGAAGACCAACAAAAATTAGCGGGAAATGCAGCGTATTTGGAGATATGGAAGTATTTGCCGAAACAAAAGGGCAAAAAATTCCGGATATGATTAAGGTCATAACAACTTCGCCTGATATGGCTGAAGTTCAACGGGTAGTAAAACCGTTTACTAATCCCAACGGTATAGGTGATTTATATTTAACTATATACGGTAAAGCAGGGGAAGATGTAACAAAAATTAAGTTTAATGAGGATTTGTTTGCAAAAGGCAAAGTGGTATTGCATAATGCAACAACAGTCCTTGAAAATACTTATATGCCGTTTGAAAATGTTAATGGAACGGTAAATTTTGATAAAAAAGATGCGGATTATGATATAACAGGTTATTTAGACAATTCAAAAATACATGTAAAAGGTACGGCCAAAAATATGTCAATGGATTTGGTTGCAACTTCTGACAGGTTTAAACTTATTAATCTGTGGAGAGCAATGAAACCTGATATGGTTGTACCTTTTAAAAAGGAATTAGGCGAACTTGAAGTCGCATTTACGGGTAAATACAAAGGGGTTGCCGATGCCTCAAAACTTGATTATGACAAAATTATTGTTGATGGTAAAATTCTTTCCAACATGAATTCTGCTAATCCTATCAAAGTTAGCGGTGGAAATTTTAATGTCAGACATTCTGTTTTGAATGCAAAAGGATTAAAAGGGATTTTTAACGGCAATCCTTATACGCTGTCATTTACGGGAACAGATATTTATAAATATATGAATATAAAAGATGCAGTATTTGATTTTAATAATTTTAATATCGCATCAATTAATGATATGAAAGGCAGTCTGAATCTGCCTCAGGAATATCAGAAGCAAATAGATAATATTCAGGATATTCAGGGACATGTAAATATTAAAGGAACAATTAAAAACGGCGGAATATATTCTGATACCGAACTTAAAAATATAAGTTTCCGCTATGCTCCGCTTGACGCTGTTATAAATGTTTTGTCAGGCAAAGCAAATATGCGGGGAGATAAACTTTATTTGGGCAGAATAAATACAAAAGTGAGTTCTATGCCTGTATATCTGCATGGTAGTATTTCAAATATTTTGCAAAATCCGTATTTCAATCTTTATGTTTCGGGGAAATTAAATCAGGAATTTTTTGATAAATTTGTAAACGAAAAATCTGTTTATCCTGTCAAACTCAAAGGTGATGCTAATTTTAATTCAAAACTCAACGGAACAATAGACAGTATTCACGCAAATTCTACTCTTAATGTAAAAGAAAATTCTTCAATTTATTATATGGGTGCAACTTTATCGGGCGCACCGTCTGGCGCAACTGATATTGACGGAATTGCAACTAATCCTGTATCAATTAAGGCAGATACCGTTTTAACTCCGAATAAGATAAAAATTAATGCTCTTGATTATATTCAGACTATAACTTCTCAAAATAAAAGAACTTCAACTCAAAAACAACTTTCAATGTCAGGTGCGGTTTCACTTTTAAAAAATAATATTCTGAAATTTGATAATTTGAAAATTAAAACTTTTGAACCGACTGATGCGAAAATATTTAATATTATTCTGAAAAAGCCTACAATTAAGCAGGGAATATTTATGACTGATATGGTTGTAAACGGTACATCACTTGCGCCGTATGGGCTTGGGACTCTCAATATTTCAAGTGTTGATATTCCGCTTTTTGATTCAACTATCAGAGATATTGATATTGATATGAAAAAAGATTATATAAATCTCAATGCAAAAGGAGTTATTCTTACAAATGATATAACAACTTATGCAAAAATAGTTAATAAGACCACTCCGCCATTTATAGTCGAAGATTTTGATGTCAAAACAGATGTTTTAGATCTTAATGTAATTGCAAATACTTTTAATGATTATGATACAAACAAACTCAAAAACAGAGAGACTTCAAGTAACACAATGACTGTTTCACCTGAGCAGGTGATAATTAAAAACGGAACAATAAGTGCTGATAAAATTCGTATCAAAAAAGCGGAAGCGACAGATTTTAATGCAAAAGTTACAATGGGAGATGACCATATTCTTCATATTGACAAATATGCGTTTAATCTTGCAAACGGATCGGTTGACGGCGATATCGCAACAAATCTTTCAACCTTTGAATCCAATGCAACAATGAATATCAAAGATGCCGATGCAGAACTTATAAGTGAAAATATTTTTGACATGCCGGGACAAATGTACGGAATTGTGACAGGAGATTTGAGAGTTTCCTGTAAAGGTACAAACAGTGTTGATTGTCTTGATACTTTAAGCGGAGACGGCTCATTTAAGGTTAAAAACGGCAGAATGCCAAAACTCGGTTCTTTAGAATATTTGTTAAAAGCAGCAAACCTTGTAACAGGAGGAATAACAGGAGTTTCAGTTAACGGTATTATTGACTTGATTACTCCGTTAAAAACAGGTGATTTCTCGCAGATTAGCGGAGATATTAAACTCGAAAACGGTGCGGCAAATGATATCAATGTATATTCTGAAGGTAAAGAACTTAATATGTATATGACAGGGCGTTATAACCTTGAAACACTTGTTGCGGATATGGAAGTCTATGGCAGTTTGTCAAAGAATTTCTCTACACTGCTGGGCAGAATCGGCAATGCCTCATTAAACAGATTATTAAACAGAATCCCGGGGATTAATATAAATGAAATCAATCCTGAATCGACAAGTAACATAAATAAAATTCCAAACTTTAACAAAGAAAATGCCGTAAGGGTCTTTAAGTCAGAAATCTTTGGTGACATCAACGGAACAAATTATGTCAAAAGTTTCAAATGGATAACTCATTAAATTGACTAAAAATATTACATCTGTTTGTATAGTTCCAGTTGTTTTGCCGTCAATTTTTCCGGCAGAACGATTTTGATTTTTGCGTTCAAATTTCCAAAGCTGCCGGATTTTTTAGGTAAACCAAGATTTTTAAGTCTTAACATTTTGCCTGTTGAAGTCATTTGCGGAATTCGAATGGTAATATTACCATGCAGCGTTTTTATTTCTTTTTTACAGCCCAAAACCGCTTCAGGCGGAGTAATTTCAATCTCTTTCGTCAGGTCGCTTTGGTCTATTTCATATTCGGAATCTTTCGGGTGAACGATTAAATACATATCGCCTTTTTGCCCGTACGCATCCGCTTTACCTTCACCTTTAAGTCTGATTTTTTGTCCGTCTTTAATCTCTTTAGGGAGTTTAACTTTTATTGATTTATTTTCGTGGACAATTCCTGTTCCTCCGCAATGAGAACAATACCCTCCGCCATTACATTGCGTACATTTTTCCATGTTGTTGTAACGTACTGTAATCGGTTCTGAGCCAAACAAGTCTTTTGCGGTAACATTAAGGTTTAATGTTATATCCAAGTCTTCTTTTTTGGTGCGGGATGTTCTTTGTGTTCTGCGTGTGCGCGGTTGTTCAGCCCCCATAGAACCGAAATCAAATCCGCCAAAACCGCCTTGATTGCGAGCACCTGCACCCATCATATCGCCGAAAAGTGAACTAAAAAAGTCACTAAATCCGCCCATATCACCACCGCCGAAGTTAAATTGTTGATAACTTCCGCCGTTTGGATTAAAACCAAAATTTTCAAACCCCGGAGGCGGAGTGTAATCTGCTCCACCCTGCCAATTTGCTCCAAGACTATCGTATCTTTGGCGTTTTGCTTTGTCGCCCAATACTTCATAGGCTTCATTTATTTCTTTAAATTTAGCTTCTGCTTCTTTTGTCTTATTTACATCAGGGTGATATTTTCTTGCAAGTTTACGGTATGCGGATTTGATTTCCGAATCCGTTGCGCCTCTTTTTACACCTAATATATCGTAATAATCTTTATACTTCATAAATTAAAATCTCCTACAATTCATGATAATACAGTTGTATGAGATTTTAAAAATTTTTAATTATTTTTTAATGATGTTTAATTGTTTTTTAATTCTTCGCTTAAAGTATTCAATTTTTCTTCAATTTGTTTAAGTGATTTTTCGTCTTTAAGGAATTTTACAATTTCTTCTTTGTTGCCGTAGGCTAACGGTTTTGAATTTTCCACCTGCATAGATGGATGAAGCATAGAAACCCAAAGCATGTGTTTATCTTGCGCAGTATTATCTTTTTGAATAGAAAATGCTATTCCTTTTGCATAATATTTTGGGTCGTTTGCTTCGCAGCCCACATCAATCTGTCTGTAATATTCATCCTTTTTGATATAATTTTCAGCCTGTGATGTAAGTTTTTTAATTAATTCTTTTAAATTAAAGTTTTGACTCAATTTTTTATCCTTATTAATTGTCGGATTGAGATTTACTATTTGTGCTTTATTTATATGTACCATATTTTACCTCTGTTTTAATTCTTATGCAACAAGTTCAAGATGCGGAGTAAATGATTGCATCGCAATCTGATTATTTTCATGGTTTAACTTGTATAAACTTTCCATGCTTTCCTGTGATAAAATTTTTGGGAATTTTGCGGGAAGTTTTGGTTTTTGACCAACCATAATCCCAAGTTCCTGATTTCTGTAATAATTATAACATTTTCTTAAATACGAATTGTATTCCTTAAATTCGTTTTCTTTTAAAGATTCAATTGCTTTTTTGTAATTGTCAAATGTTTTGCCCAAAGTATTTTTGCCTTGTCTTGAATCATAAGCGATATGTTCGTATTCGGCAAAAAGATTAGAACCTCTAAACTGAACTTCTGCCAATGAACCGTCCGGCAGTGTAACATTCATTTGAGTTGTTGTATATCCTGATGGTTTGATAGCAGATTTTTCGGCTTTAGATAAAAGATATGTTCCGTATTTTTTTAGATTTTTGGTGATTGGACAGTGTTGAACTACTATATCTTCTCCTGTTGCCAAAGATAATTTACCGATACTTACCATTTGGTTATCCGAATAATACGGTATTCCGTCTAATCCTTTGTAATTACATATTCTTGTAAGTTGAAGCGGTTTAATTTGCGGGTCGTTTAACCTGCTTAAAAATTCTTCGGAAAAACCGCTTTGTTTCAATTTTTCAATAGTTGTAACTTTTCTTTCCAATGCGCTTTTTATATTGCATAATAACATTCTTTCAAATACCGGTTGAGATTGCTTTTCTGCAAGCAGCATTTTTACAGGTTTTGCAAGTTCTTCTGCTTTATCAATTTCTGCGGCAGTCAAAGTCGGGTCATTTCTGAATAATCTTTTAACTAACCTTTGTTCACTTGTAGTTAATTTTTTACCATTAATTGTGGCTTTTTTAATTGCTTGAATGGCATCATCAATAGTTAAATCTTTCATCTGAAATCTCATTCCGACTGCATCTGTTATAAATGCATGCGCATCTTCCTCTGATGTCACAACTTTACCGTCCTGAATATTTTTTTCATATTTTGAATATATTGAATTTGCATCTTTTGTTCTTACAGAATGTGTTTTAACTTCTGATATATCGCCAAAAATATCGTCTGCAAGTTCTTTTGCATATTTTTCTTTCTTCTTTAAATTATCAGCCTGACGAATGGCAACATTACCAAGTTCTCCCTGAGCATCTGCAGTTTTCAGCGCATCTGCATCAATAACTTTTTCTACTCCTTTATTTTTCAGCGTTGATGCTTTAACAGGCATTGTGATTTCAGGTTTAATTCTGAATGTTGTTTTGGCTGCCGTTTTGCCTTTAGTAGCAACTTTAAGTCCTTTAGCAATAAGACTTACATATCCCATAATAATATCCCTTTATATCCCCTGTGTATATATAAAGTATTTTTTGATGTAAAAATTGCCTTAATGTAAAGATATTTTGCGCAATATAATATTGAATTGGGGAACTTTTGATGATAAGATAGTTTCAAGCGGAGATGTGTAAAAGTGCAGAGAAATTTTTTAGATAAGTTTTTGGACAAAATATCTAATTTCCCGAGTTGGATAAAAGAGATTATTTATTTGCGACTGCAAAAAGATGTTCAGCCGGAAGGAGAACTTGCATATATTTTTGCAACTTTTAAACCTGTTTTATCCGATAAAGGAAAATGTGAACTCGATTCAAAAAAATCAGGGTTCGACCTTAATCTTTATAATATTTTTGAGTATTGCGATAATGGCGCAACTATCTCTGATATTACGCTTAATACTTATCTTTCAATGGAAGAAGTCGCAGGGTATTTTTTGTTTGCCGTTGATGAAGGTTATATACAAATCCCTGATAATTCTCAAATATTGAATATTGCAGGTTTTCTTGCGGGAAAATTCAGAACTGGTGAATATTTTGTTCAGAACGGTGTTATATCTGAAGAACAACTTGATGATGCGGTGCTTAATTACGAACATCGTACAAAAAAACACGACAAAAAATTCGGTCAGTCGTTGATTGAACTTGGTTTAATCAGCCAAAAACAACTTGATATATTGCTATCAATTAAAGATGAGGCTAAAAAACGCTTTATTCTTGATCATAATGAAATCCCAAAGATTGCTGAAGCAAAAAAATATGAAGAAAAAATTGAGAATTTGGAAAAAGAAAATAAACAATTAAAAATGAGAATAAGAGAACTTTTATCGGGCGGGAAAAATGAATAATACTAACACTCAAAGTGAAAAACTTGTAGAATTTGTTCGTGATGGGCTTGTTGAAACAGAACATTACGGCTATGTTGTCAGATGTTCAAAAAATCATGTCGCAGAAAAAATCGGAGATGATAAAAACTATCCGTTTTATCTTCGTTCTTGCGCAAAACCTTTGCAGGCATCTTTGCTTGTTGATTACGGGTTAGATAAAGAGTATGATTTAACTTCGTCTGAAATTGCAGTATGTTGTGCATCTCACGCAGGTGAAACGGTACATATAAATATACTAAAAAAACTGATGGAAAAATTTGAACTTTTTGAAGATGATTTAAAATGCGGAGTAACAGAACCGCTTTCTCAAAGGGCGCAAAGAAAATTGATTTTAAACAATGAAAAGCCGACTGTATTGCATAACAACTGCTCCGGTAAACATATTATGATGCTCGGTTTGTGCAGATTAAAAGGCTGGGATATTGAAAATTATGATGATTTGAACCATCCTTTGCAGTTAGAAATTAAAAAAAGAATATACGAACTTTGCGGTCTTAAACAGAGATATCCCGTTACAAAGGACGGTTGCGGAGTCCCGATTTGTTCAATGCCTTTATCTAATATGGTTCAGGGTTATCTGAATTTGTTTTGTGATGAAAAATATTCTGCAATAAAAGATGCATTTTTGAATAATCCTTATCTTATAGGCGGAGAAAATCGCACCGATACAAAAATTATTGAAAACAGCAAAAACTTAATAGCAAAAGTTGGTGCAGGCGGACTTTGTATTGTAGTAAATCCTGAAATTGAAGAAGGATTTGTTGTCAAAATTTGTGATGCAAATATGCATGCAAGAGAAGTTGCAACAATAGATTTGATAAATAATCTTCACTGGGCAAGTATTGAAGTGAGTCATGATATTTTAATCAACAGCGGAGATAAAGTAGGAAACATTGTGAGTGTGGTACAGGCATGAAAGATGTTCAAAACACGCAAGATTACAGAAATGTAGATATACAAAAAGTCGGAATAACCGATATTGATTTACCTTTGGTTATCCAAAGAAAAAATAAATCGGATTTGGTTGTGTCAGGAGTTGCAAGGGCTGCTGTCTCTTTGCCGAGGAATTACAAAGGTACCCACATGAGCCGTTTTGTTGAAGTTTTTAATGAATGGCGTGAAAAAAATATGCTCGGAGTTGATATAAAAGGTTGTCTTGAAAAAATTATTAAAAAACTTCACGCTCAAAGCGGAGAATTAAAATTCAAATTCAAGTATTTTATCAATAAAAAAGCCCCGGTATCAAAACTTTCTGCCCCAATGAGTTATGATTGTTCTTTTGAAGGAAAAATTGATGAAAATAACAATTACAAATTTATATTAGGTGCAAAAGTACCTGTTACAACTCTGTGTCCTTGTTCAAAAGAAATTTCAAATTACGGAGCGCATAATCAGAGGGCAATAATCAGTGTAAAGGTTTCTTATGATGAAACTGAACATATTTGGTTAGAGGATTTGATAGAACTTGTTGAATCCTGTGCATCTTGTCCTTTGTATTCACTTTTAAAGCGTCAGGATGAAAAATATGTAACCGAAAAAGCATGGGAAAATCCAAGGTTTGTGGAAGATGTGTTAAGAGAAGTTGTTGTAAAACTACGCAACCATCCTGTTGTAAAAGAATTTGAGGTCGATTGTGAAGCGTTTGAAAGCATCCACAACCATTCAGCCTGGGCTTATCAAAAAGAAATTAAATCCTAAATCACATCTTGCGGTGGGCTAATTTTCTGTGCTTCCACTCTGTCTTTAATTGCGCCCATCGGCTCATAGTAAGGCTCAACCGTCATTACTTTTGCCGCAATATCAGGATAATAATAGATAAATTTCAATTCGCTCTTTGTTAAAGGTTTTTGAGTATGGACATTTGCATAGCGGACAAGTTCAAGAATATTTCTTGCTTCGTGTTCGTCTTTAAATTCAAGTTCAAGGTTGTTATAAACATTTCTGAACCCTTTAATTCCGCCGTATTCCCCTGTTGTAATCATTCGTCCTGTTTCAATGATTTCAGGTTCGCCTCTGCCGAGTTCTTCAAAGTCATAGAGTTCATAATTTCTGCGGTCTTTTAACGCGCCGTCAGCGTGTATTCCTGATTCGTGTGCAAATGCGTTATCCCCGACAGCAGGCTGATTCATAGGGATAGGAACTCCGAAAGCGTAAGCGGTATATTTTGCTATCTGCCAAGCCTTATCAAGTCTTATATTTTCGTCAATTTTATATTTTCCTCTGAAGCCTGCGGATTTCAGACATCCTAAAAGGCAGGAAACCAAATCGGCATTACCGGCTCTTTCGCCCATACCGTTAATTGCGGTATTTATATAAGCATCAACCCCTGCATCTATTGCTGCTTTTGCTCCGATAATAGAACAGGCAGCAGCCATTCCCAAATCGTTGTGAAAATGCATTTCAATAGGCATCTCAAGTGCTTTTGCAAGTGTATAAATTCTGTTATAAGTTGTTAATGGGTCTTCTCCGCCCAATGTGTCGCAATATCTGAAACGGTGTGCGCCCGATTTTTTGGCTTCTTTACCGTATTTAATAAGAAAATCAATATCGCTTCTTGATGCGTCTTCTGCGTTTACTCCGATAATTCTTGCCCCTTTATCAACGGCACATTCAACTGCTTCTTTGGTCATTTTTATAATGTCGTCAGGTGTTTTTTTACCGCCGTATTTCCCGTTAATCATCTGTTCCGATGTTGATTGGGAAAGGTTTACATATTGCAAATCAGGAACATTTTTGAACGATAATTCCACATCTTCTGCTATCCCTCTCATCCAGCCTGAGAGTCTTGTTTTTGTTATAACTCCTCTTTTTACCAGTTCCAAATTTCCGTTTAAATAATTAAGTTCGTGTTTTGTTGTCGGAAACCCAAACTCTGACTGAGTTATGCCCATGCTGTTTAACATCAGATTTATAATTGTTTTTTGAAGTTTGGCAAGTCCTAAGCGTGATGTCTGTACGCCGTCACGGTTAGTTACATCTACAAAATATATTCTGTTATCGCTCATAAATTTTCCCCTTTGTTATCATTATTATAGTATAAAATATCTTAATCAACTTGATTTTTTAAGTATAATTAATTAAAATATTGTAAAGAGCAGATATGAAAAACGATACAACCACACTTGATAAACAGATTGCAAAAGAAGTTAAAACGGGAAATGTAAAATCGGCAATTGAATTATGCCAGATTGGTTTGCAGAAGGATCCGACAAATGCAAATTTGCATTTGCGTTTGGGTGATTTGTATTTGACTTGGCATCTTGATATTTATACTTCAAGCCAATATGTTGACGAAGCGATAACAGAGTATCAAATGGCGCTTGAATCTATTGATACTCCGGAACTTTATTACAAAATCGGTGTTGCACAATATCACAAAGGCGATTTGGATAAGGCGGTAAATTATTTCAGCACTGCAATAAAAAGGGATTCAAAATATGCCAAAGCATACTATATGCTTGCAGAAACTTATACAAAAAAAGCAAGATTTACAGATGCGTTTGACAATGCAAAACTTGCGGTAAAATATGCGCCGTTTTCAAGTTCCTGCGCTCACAATTTGTTAAAGAGTTTGTATCAGGTTTCATCATTCAGGGTTTTTAAAAACAAGATAATGGCTTTTTATGAAAATATAATGTCTGTTTTGACTTTGCCATTTGACAAAGAAGCAATAAAAAGGGTGAAAGAGTCATTGTCTTATGCAAAATTTTTGCCGATATTATTCAAAGGTTATTTGGCTGTTCAGACCAAAGGAATTGATCAGGCGCTTGATATTTATATTGATGCGGTTGACAAGGCTCCGGGGTTTGTTCCGTTGTACTGTTTGTTGGGCGATATTTATTCGTCTTTGGGCAGGTTTGATGATGCTATAACCGAATACAAAATGGCAATTTGGCTTGATAGTTTAAATATTCCTGCATATCGTCATTTGTGCAGAGCGTACGAAGATTTGGGCGATTATGATAATGCGGTAGAGATTTATGAAAAACTGATTCAAATTATGCCTAATATGCCTGAATTTCATTCAAATTTGGCAAATATATTGTATATAAAAGGTGATGTAGATGGTGCGGTTTCGCATTTTCAGACCGCAATCACTCTTAATCCGAATAAAGAATGGACAAGTGTTGTAAATCAGACTTTGGGGTTTGTTTTTCAGGAAGCCAAAAAAGATATTGACGCTGCGATTACATCATATCAGAGCGCATATTTGCTGACCCCTGAAGATATTGATATTTATGTAAATTTGGGCAGTGCATTTTACGATAAAGAAGATTTTGAAAATGCGCTGACTGTTTATCGCAACGCACTTGAACTTGACCCTAAAAATGCAAAAATTCACTGTAATTTGGGATTTTTATATTGGGGACAGGGACAAACTCAGGAAGCCATCAGAGAATATGAGCATGCTATTGAGTATGATGATACTTATGCAATTGCTTATAACAATTTGGGTGTAATTTATCTTGACGATTTGGGCAGAGTAGCACCTGCTATTGAAATGTTTAAAAAAGCGGTAGAAAACAACCCCAATTATGCGTTGGCACATTTCAACCTTGCTCGCTCTGTTGCGATAACAGGGGATAAAATTGAGGCTGCAAAACTTTATCAGATTGCGCAGGATGTAAACAAGATTACTGACGAAATCGATCCTCAGGATATAACCGATAAAATCAATGCATTGTTTGATTAGAAGTAATTTATAATTTCTACTTTTGTGTTGGATTATACTCTTGACAAAACTTTAAAAAACATAAATAATAAAAAAATAGTATTATGTAATTTCATCGGAGTTAAGATATGATAAAACTCAATAATAACAATAGTTTACACCTCGGGGGGGGGGTATAAACCGCACTATGACAGCGTTTCAAAATTAGCAAACCCCTTTAAAAAAGCGTTTACCCTCGCAGAAATAATGATTACAATTGGTATCATTGGCGTAGTTGCGGCGATTACTATTCCTCTTTTGATGCAAAATTCTAACTCTAAAAAGTTTACAACACAGTTTAAAAAATCATTATCGACCTTAAATCAGGCGGCAATCGGTGCGCAGGCGCAGTATGATTTGGATTATTCATTGTTGACGCAGATAAATGATGAT
>CACYKF010000010.1 GCA_902774905.1 uncultured bacterium | reverse complement strand
AAGAGGAGAGACGAAAAACAATAATCGTAAAATGAATATTTTTCGATTTTGTTTTGAGCGTTGGCGTTTAATGCGAGGGCGTAGAAGATTGAATAGCCGATGTGTAGCAACGGGTTGACCTGCGATGAGCAGGGCAAGTAATGGAATATTGCAAAACAAATAAAAGCCCCCGATTACTCGGAGGCTTTTATAATATGTTTCCCAAATCTGATAGTTTCTTTCCTTAAACCTTTTTCCTGTTGTTATCCCAACAAACTTTCAAGCAAATCAGCATTTTTCAATGCGCCTGTTGATTCTTTAATCTTTTGCTTGTAGATATAAGTTCTTAACGCTTCTCTGATAAGTTCACTTCTCGAACGATTTTCTCCTGTTGCAACCTGATCAATTCTGTTCAAAAATTCTTCAGGCATTGAAATCAAAACTCTTGCCATATATTCTCCTTTTCAAATAAATACTCTGTCCTATATATTAATAAACAAATTTACTTAAAAAAAAGTGCTAAATTTTATATAACAAATATATACTTAAAATCGGGAAATACCGATTTTATTGAATTACAGAAATTAAATTTGTTTTAATATTTCGTAACAATTTAAGAAATCATCAGTGCAAAACAAATTGATAGCATGAACCAAGTTGAAATATTTCGAGCAAACATGAATCGTAAAAAGAATGACGCATTTGAAGTCTGCTTAACTTGTTCCCAATTTTCAAGCGGATAATGCCACGGTTGAGCATAGGGTAAAATAGTTTTATCTTCATTATAGAGTTTTAAAAGTTCAAACAATTCAACCACCAACGGTAAAGTTAGTAAAGACAAAAGATACCAATAATTTTGGGTTTTGACTGATAGAATAATAATCGAAAAATATCCGGTAATATAAAACACAGACATAAATTTCAGCGCATTTTTCTTTGTTTTCAAAATTGTGCAAAGTGTCCGTTTTGATGAACATACATCTTCATCAAAATCCATTAGCATGTGCGCATAAAGAACGGTATTAACAAACATTGAACAAGCAATTGACAATATCAAAACATCCCACGAAAGGGTTTTTGTCATGACATAATAAACACCTTCAAACATCAACGGTCCATAAGCAAGTATAACAGACAAATCCCCAAATCCTTTGCTTGATAATTTTGAATATAAAAGAGCAATAGGCAAAACTGCAAAGGCAAATAATATAACATACCAACCGGACAAGAAAAATAAAATTGCACCACAAATTCCTGCAATCACAAGCATAAGGATTATTACATTTTTCAAATCTTTTATTGTTGCCTGACCGTTTCTCAAATAACGACATTTAATTTCCTTAGAATTGTTAAAAAATTCTTCATCACAAGAAAGCCTTTGATAATCAAAATAATCATCACTCAAGTTAGTTGCGAGGTGAACAAGCGATATACCAATCAGCGCAATTATTCCGCAAATAACATTACCGCCATGTTTTGCACTGTAACAAAAAATTACAAGCCAACTCAAAAATGTCATAGGAATTGAATATGGTCTTGCATTATTTATCCAAAATTTTATAGAATCAATTATTTTCATTTATGACAAAATATTTTTTATTGCAACAACTGTTTCGTAACTTGCGCCGGATTCAAGTAATTCTTCAGCACACAGCCCAAACATCGTGATATAGTACTTTGCGCCTGCAATATCACCTTTTTCGAGATTTTCTACCGCTAAAGATATAGCATCATTACGACTGATTTTAGGCAATTGGTCGTTTATACCTTTCCTGAAAATTCTTGCTTTTGACTTACCCATTATACTGCTCCTTTTTCAAAAGCAAGCAATGCTGCACCTATCATCCCGGAATAATTGCCCGCAGTCGCTTTTTTGACTTCTATCGGAGTTGTTATAATTTCTTTATTGGCGTTATCCTGAATTTTTTGAGTATCGACAAACTGTGCCATTGAACCTGATAAAACAACACAATCCGGATCAAAAATATTTGAAAGTCCTATTATGCCGTTTGTAATATCATTTTGCCATTTGTCAAAAATTTCAATCATCTGACTGTCATTATTTTGGACACCTTCAATAACATCATAAGTTGTAATATCAGGATTGTGAGATATTTCTTCAGCCGTAATTTTTAAGCCCTTTCCTGATGCATAAATTTCAAAACAGTCCCAACTTCCGCAGGTGCATTTTCTTCGTTTGTCAGAATACATTTTAAAATGCATCTCGCCTGCTGCACCATTTTGTCCTTTCAAAAGTTGATTATTAATTATTATACCGCCGCCGACACCTGTACCAAGAGTAAGCATAACAGATACTTTACTCCCTTTTGATGCCCCGATTTTATACTCCGCCCATGCAGCGCAATTTGCATCATTTTCAACAAACACGGGTTTTGAAGATAAATCTTTGAACTGCATATCCGGATAACCTTTTGCAATATTTCCTGTTGAACCTAAAATATGGTTATTTTCATTATTTACAGCACCACATGTTGAAAAAGCAACAACATCAACATCTTTTTCGTATTTTTCTATTATTTTTTCAAACAAAGATTTTATTTCACCAAAACTTTTTGGGGTCGGATTTTTTTCTATATCTGAAATTATCTGACCGTTTATATCTATTATTGCGGAATAAATCTTCGTTCCGCCAACATCAATTGCAAGTGCTTTTTTAGTCATAATTCCCCGCTATTTATATATCAATTTATGTAAGACATCTTTATAATATTTACCTAATAAAACACTCCAGGGAGCAATATTGGAAGGTGCAGAATTGATATTTTTTACCATTCCAAAATTTGATTTTTTCACCGCGTTAATATCATTTTTTTTGCTTGTTGATGCAATATACAAAAAATTTTGTAATTTGTCAAAATTGGACAATGGACTTAACGGAAATATTTTCATTATTTTTTCTCCCTGAACACAAATCTTTTTGTAATAAGTTGCGGTCTTGTAATTGCAGAACCTATAACAACTGCGTGCGCACCAAGTTCAAACGCTTTATCAACCTGCCACGGTTCCCATATTCTGCCTTCTAAAATTACAGGTAAGTCAGACTGTTTTACAAGTTCTTCCAATAATTTAAAATCCGGTTCATTTGCAGGTGAAGAAGCAGATTCAAGAGTATAACCCGCAAGTGTTGTAGATAAAACATCCGCTCCCGCTTCCTGAGCCGCAAGGCCTTCCTCTATGGTACTTATATCCGCCATCGCAACTCTTTTATTAATATGAATATATTTTATTAAATCTTTTATTTTTTCATCATGAGGGCGTTTTCTCTGAGTGCCGTCAAATGCAACAATATCTGCACCTGCATGGATTACATCCAAAACATCTTTTATTGTTGGTGTAATATAAACAATTTCTTTGTAATTTGCAGGAATTTTTTCCGGTTTTGTTATACCTATTACAGGAACTTTTGAAAGTTTTTTAGCATTTTCAATATCTCGAACACCTGCTACACGGAGTCCGCCTGCTCCGCCATTTAGCGCACTTTTCATCATAGCAGCCATACACCTTTCATGATATAAAGGCTCTGACGGCATAGCCTGCACCGATACTACAACAGTTCCTTTTATTCTTTCCAAAACATTTTCCATATCGGAATTATAAGAGAAACAAAAGTTTTAAACAACCGATTTTAACACTTCTTCAATAAAGGTTAATTTATCAGTCAAACTATAGGGAATTTCAACATACTTCGGAGTTTTTACTTTTTTATCAAAATATTTGCTTATCATTTTCTCCTGAGATTTCATAGAAAATTCAGCCCAATAAGGAGTATTTTTTATTTTATTTACAAGTTGTGTTGCCAAATCTTCAAACTTATTAACTCTTTCAACTTTTGGATTTATTGAAACTATATTGGGTACAACATGTTCAGTTAAATCATCAAATTCCTCTTCCGAGTCAACAAGTTCTTCATTTGGTGCAACTTGTGCGAGTCCGACAGGTTCTTCCTCTTTTTTGAAAAAATTTGTTTCGCTTAATGTCTTTTTTAATTTATCCGCAATACTCATTTATACTCCTTAATTATTTAAAATATTTTCAAACCGTTCTTCCATATTTATTTTGTAAAGATTATCAGACATATATTTTGCGAGTTCACGATAACTTTGCGCAACATTTGTAGAAGTATTTATTTCGCTGACAGGAATACCTTTGTTAATCGCACTCATAATAGCAAAATAATTATTCGGAACTTTCCAGAATATATCTTTAGACAGAACTTTTTTTACATCATCTTCTTTAATTTCATCATTATCCATATAACGATTTACAACAATTTTTGTTTTGTCTCTGTCATACCCGAGTTTATCAAACAATTCAAGACATCTTTGGGTATTTCTCAAAGCAGGTAAATTTGCAACAGTGACCAACAGAATTACATCCGAATTATCAAGCGCCGCAATATTTTTTCCCTCAAAACTTGCTTCGACATCTACAATAATATATGAAAATGTATCTTTTAGCGTGTTAAAAAGTTTTGTTATCTGCGCAGGTTTGATATCGTCTGCCTGTTTAAAATACGGAGGGTCTGCAAGAACATAAAGACTTGTTCTTTTATACCTTTCCAATGTACTTAATAAAAATGTTTCATTAATTTTATCAATATTTTCAAGCATATATGAGATGTTAAATGACGGTTTCAAATCCAAAAATGTGGTAATATCTCCCGTCTGAAAATTCAAATCAATAAGTGCTATATTTTCTTTGGTAACTTTTGCAAGTTCAAGTGCCAAATTTGTTGCCAAAGAAGTTTTACCGATACCACCTTTATTTGAAAATACTGATATTATTTTACATCTGCTATTTTTATTTGTTTGTGAATTTTCTGATAAAACTTTATTCATACTGTCAGAAAATTCATTCTTTATAAGAGGTAAAGGCAAGAATTCTCGCGCGCCTGAGCGCATAACTTCAACAATTAAATTTACTGACGGATTATCAGAAAGTGCAATGATTTTACAACCGCTTATATTGACCGAAACTTTTGATATAAGTTGAATTTTTTCGGTTTTATTATCGGATAAATCTACAATAAGAACGGAAGATTCATTTGCAGAACTAACCTGCCCATAAGCATCTTCACAGGTATTGCAAACAGACAAGCGTTCAAAATCAAACTCTGAGCAATAAAGTTTTAAGACTTCTGATGTTGAAAATTCGTCTGATAATATAAAAACCTGAACTTTGTTCATACCAATCCCTACATCCTAAATATAACATGTTTTTTAAGGTCTGGCAACAATGTTGCATTTAAACAAAAATATTTATGGTAGAATCATTGTTAAAGGATAAATATATGGAAATATTATCGGGATTGAATTTGAAAGAATTTGAAGCACTGACAGAAAAACTCGGGGCATCAAAATTTCGTGCAAGACAAATTCACAATTGGATATATTTAAAATCAGTCAAAGAAATTGACGAAATGACCGATTTATCAGTAAAATTCAGGGAACAATTAAAAGAAGTTGCAAAAGTCACCGATACAAAAATTAAAGTAAAACAGACAAGTTCTGACGGAACCATAAAATATTTGCTTGAATACCCTGACGGAGAATGTGTAGAAACTGTATTGATGAGATTTGATAACAGGGCAAATTTGACAGCCTGCGTAAGCAGTCAGGTCGGATGTGCCGTAAATTGTTCATTTTGCGCAACAGGTAAAAGAGGATTTATCAGAAATCTTAATTACAAAGAAATTATTGAACAAGTTTTGACAATTCAGCGAGATACAGGATTAAAGGTCACAAATATCGTATTTATGGGACAGGGAGAACCACTTTTAAATCTTGAGAATGTATTAAAAGCGATGAAGATTTTCAATGAAGATTTTCAAATAGGTGCGAGAAGATTAACCGTTTCAACCTCAGGCATTATTCCGCAGATTAATAAACTTGCACAACTTGATATGCAATCAACCCTTGCGCTCTCACTACACGCATCAAACCACGAAACAAGGGCAAAACTTATGCAGATAGAAAATAAATATCCTATGGATGAACTTCATAAGGCTCTGAAAAATTATACAGATAAAACAGGAAGAAGAATTACCATAGAATATCTGCTTATCAAAGATTTGAATGATACTGCGCAAAGTGCAAAAGAACTTGCACAATACCTTAAAGACATAAAGTGCAATATAAATTTAATCCCGTATAATCCGACTGAAAAGAACGATTACCAACGACCTTCCAATAATTCAATAATGAAATTTAAGTATCTGATGGAACATTCCGGCAAAAAAGTCACTGTAAGACTTGAGCGTGGCGCAGACATAGATGCAGCCTGCGGGCAATTAAGAGGAAAAATTAAATAACTTGTCCATCCCTGAAATATATGTTAAAATTGTCTTTATAAGAGGGTTGGAGTTTTGGAAGAATTACTAAATTTTAAAGGAAAGATAGGCAGACTTGAATATTTTCAGATATCAATTTTTTGTTATCTTATGTTGCTTGCATTTATATTAACGATTTCAGCGCTGTTTAAACCCGGATCGTCCAATGCGGCATTGTGGTTGCTTATTATGACGCTGATACTTGTCGGATGTATAGTTGCAATAAAACTTGCGGCAGTCACAAAAAGATTAAACGATATAGGGCTTAATCCGTCATTAACACTTTTGATATTTGTACCGGTTTTGAATATTATTTTTTCCGTGTTTCTGCTTTTTGCGAAAGAAAAGAAAGATGAAACAGACTTAAATTCAGAACCTGAAGAAAAATCGGAGGTTAAAATTTGCTCATACTGCTGCGCAAAAATTCCTGCTCATGCAAAAAAATGTATGTACTGCGGAGAATGGGTTGATTTTTCAGCATTTGAAGAAGAAGAAAACAAACCCCGTTCATATTGGACAATTAATATTATTTTGTCTGTTTTGATTGTAGGTTTGTGTATATATTGTTCAAATACACAAACAACCAATATTTTCTCAAAAGATATTTTTAAAACAAAAAATATTGAAGATTACTACAAAGATGCCAAAAAATTCTGCAATAAATTCGATTTCAAAACAGGAGCACAAAAATTTAACTGCACATACACTTATATAGAAGATAATGCCCCGAGTAAAATTAACAGAGAACTTTCAAGAATCAACCATAATTGCAGAGCTTCTCATTACACAGAACCGGAATTTATGGAATGCGTTCAACGAGCAATGAAAAAATAAAGCAGTTATGTACCATATGTCAAAAAAGCGACCGATACTCGGTCGCTTTTTTTTTATTTATCATTAACTATTATTTGTTTTGGGATTGAACAGTACTTTTAATATGCAATTCTCTTAATTGCTGAATTGATGCTTCTCCCGGAGCACCTGACATCAGACATTTTGCACCTGCGTTTTTCGGGAATGCAATAACATCACGAATTGAATCCGTTCTGGCAAGGAGTGCAACAAGTCTGTCTAAACCGATAGCCAAACCTGCATGAGGTGGGGTACCGTATTGCAACGCATTAACCATAAACCCGAATTTTTCTTCCGCTTCTTCAGGAGTTAAACCTAATGCTTTAAAGATTTCCTGCTGAACTTCTGATGAGTGGATTCTGACTGAACCGCCGCCAAGTTCTGTTCCGTTATAAACGATATCGTAAGCGATAGATTTTACATTTCCTAAGTCGCCGGATTTTAATTTGTCCATATCTTCAAGATTTGGTGATGTAAACGGATGGTGCATAGCCATAAATCTTTGTTCTTCATCACTCCATTCAAACATTGGGAAATCAACAACCCAAAGTAATGCATGTTTTGATTCGTCAATAAGATTAAGCATCTTACCAAAGTGTAATCTTAATCTTCCCATAATGTCATAAACAAGTTTTGGTCTGTCTGCAAGGAAGAAGATTATATCGCCAGCCTGAGCGCCTGCTCTTTCCTGAATAGCCTTAGCCTGTTCGTCTGTGACGAATTTAAGTACAGGAGATTTTGGTGTTCCGTCTTCCTGGTATATGATATTTGCAAGTGCTTTTGCGCCAAACGAAACTGCGATTTTTGTAATATCGTCAATTTCTTTTCTTGAGAATTTTGCACCGCCGGGGATTCTTATACCACGAACGATTCCGCCTTGTTGTAATGTGTTTTTAACAATCTGGAATTCTGACTGCATAATGATATCGCCGATATCAAAAAGTTCAAGTCCGAATCTTGTATCAGGCTTATCAGAACCGAATCTGTCCATTGCTTCCTGCCAAGTGATTTGTGTAAACGGAGGTTTAACTTCTACGCCTGCAGCCTTAAACGCATCTACAATCAAGCCTTCAACCACTTTTATAACATCTTTTTGTTCAACAAAAGACATTTCAAGGTCAACCTGAGTAAATTCAGGCTGTCTGTCAGCACGCAAGTCTTCATCTCTGAAGCATTTTGCAATTTGATAATATCTTTCAATACCGCCGACCATCAAAAGTTGTTTAAAGATTTGCGGAGATTGCGGTAAAGCGAAGAATTTACCTTCCTGAACTCTTGACGGTACAAGATAATCTCTTGCGCCTTCCGGAGTAGTTTTAATCAAAATCGGAGTTTCAACTTCCAAAAAGTCCAATTTATTCAAATATCCTCTGATAGCCTGAACTATATCGTGGCGCAAAACTAATTTTGAAAGCATTGTTTCGCGTCTTAAATCAAGATATCTGTATTTCAGACGAATATCTTCAGATACATTTTCATCGTCCAGAACAAAAGGCAAAACTTTTGATTCAGAAAGAATTTCAACAGATTCAGGATACATTTCAACCTGACCTGTCGGGTATTTTTCGTTATAAGTTTCCGGCGGTCTTTTTGTGATTTTACCGCTTACTTTTATTACATATTCACTTCTTACTTTGCCAAATACTTCATGTACCTGCGGATTGATTTGCGGATTAGCAACAAGTTGGAATACCCCGCTTCTGTCACGAAGTTCAATAAATAAAATTCCGCCCAAATCACGAACAGTAGCAACCCATCCTGATAAAGTGACGGTTTTGTCAATATCTTCAAGTCTTAATTTTCCACATTCGTGGTCTTTGTAGTTTGTTTCAATCATCTCTTAAAATTCCTTCTTTTTTGTCATCCTGAACTCGTTTCAGGATCTAATATTCTTATTACTACAATAAACAGATTCTGAAATAAATTCAGAATGACAGTATAATAATATCACAAAAACAAAAAATAATGGACAACATTATCTCTTTTTGGTAAATTTTCTTTATGATTTCATTTGACAGTCTGATATTAAAAGCCTTCACAGGTGAGAATAAAGAGTTTATAACCGGTGCAAGAATAAACAAAATTCAACAGCCGACAAGAAGGGAACTTCTTTTGTCGTTGCGAAACAACGGTCAGACAAAACAATTTTACATAAATATTGACCCTAAAATGTACCATATTTGTTTTATGAGCGAAGAAAATTTTCAAAAAAGGCTCATTGAAATCCCCCAAAAACCGCCAATGTTTTGTATGCTTTTACGAAAATATCTGCAAAATTCCAAGATTGCAAAAGTTAATCAACCGGACGGTGAAAGGATTTTAGAACTGTTTTTTGAAACATACAACGAAATCGGGGATAAAATTTATCTGTGCCTTGCCATTGAACTTATGGGCAAATATTCAAATGTAATTCTTTATAACACCGACACAAACATAATTTTGGGGTGCGCACATAATGTCGGTGCGGATAAAAGTCAGGTCCGAGAGGTTTACGGTCAAATTCCTTATACCTATCCTCCCGAACATTCATCGAAATATTTTATTGAAGAACGATATGCTTTTTTATTCAATTATTTAAGGCAAAAATTATCATGTCATTGCGGGCTAAACGAAGCAATTCAGCCTTTTTCTTTATATAAAACGGTTAATTCTCTTATAGATAATTATTATGCAACATTGACAAACATGGCAAAATTCAAAGCCTTAAAATCAGAATATTTAGCACTTACAAATCAAAAACTAAAAAAATGCCAAAAATCTTTAAATGAAATGAACAGTCAGTTAAAACGCAGTGAAAATTATGATAAATACAGACTTTACGGAGATTTACTTATGGCAAATTTGTATAATCTGAAAGATTTTTCTTCCGAAGCCAAAGTTTTTGATTATGAAAGTGAACAGGGAATAACTATTCCTTTAAACAATACGAAAACGATTAAAGAAAATGCAAACGGGTATTACAAAAAATATAACAAAGGTAAAACCGCAGGAATAAAATTAAACGAACTTATAGAAGAAAATAAACAAAATAAAGAGTACCTTGAAAGCGTTTTATATTCAATCGAGATTACAAAAAATATTGATGAATTGAATGAAATTGGGCAGGAAGTATCAATATTCCGCCACATCCCTCTACCTTTGGGATACAAAGCGAACCAACGAGGAACGAGTTGTGTGAGTCTGTATACGGAACGAAGTGAAGTTGAGGGTAGAATTTCAATGCGAAGTATGAGCCATACAAATGCGGGTGAGGGTATTATGTGTATCAAAAAAAACGACAAAACCCGAATTTATATCGGCAAAAACAATAAACAAAATGATTATATAATCTCAAAACTTGCATCCGATGAAGATTTATGGTTTCACACAAAAGACTGCCCCGGCTCACATGTATTATTAAAAACTCAAAATCCGACAGACGAACTAATTTTTGAATGTGCAAAACTTGCAAAAGAAAATTCGCAAGGGAAAAATTCTTCCAAAATCGGGGTAATTTATACAAAACGCAAATATTTGCGCAAACCTCCGAAAGCCAATTTAGGTTATGTCACCTACAAAAACGAAAAAGAAATTATAATTGATTAGGGGTAAATGTATATTTATGTTATTATACTTGCGTTAAGACAAGGACTATTTTATGCCGCATTTTTTTATTAAGTCAGGACAGGTAAATAATGATAAAATAAGCATAAGCGATAAGGAAAACTATTTTCACATCGCCCGTTCTTTGCGTGCAAGAACAGGTGAAAAACTTTTGCTTATTGACGAAAATAAAATTCAATACGAAACGACTATTCAAAGTATAACAAACAGTGAAATTACGGCAAAAATTGACAACTCATACCCAAGCAAAAGATTTCTTGATTTTGAACTGTATCTTGCCCAAAGTCCATTAAGAAGCGATGCACAAAATCTTTTGATAGAAAAGGCTACAGAACTTGGGGTTAAAGGGGTTTATCCCGTAAAAACTGACAATTGCGCTCTCAATAACGAAATGATTGATAAAAAAATTGAAAAGTGGCAAAAAATTATGTATGAGAGTTCAAAACAGTGTGAAAGAGCGGATATTCCGACATGTTACCCTCGCACAACTATAGAAAAAGTTTTAAGCGAAAATAATTTTGATAAAGTAATTGTATTTTGTGAAAGAATTGCAACAAAAACGATAAAAGAATCCTTTAATCAGAAGCCTGTTAAAAAAGGTGATAAGGTGCTTGTGATAATCGGACCTGAAGGTGGGTTTTCACAAAGAGAATTTGATTGGTTTGAACAAATTGCAGGTGGAGATTCTTCACGCACCGTCATTCAGAGGGGCAAAATTTTTGAGATTCCACGCTACGCTCTGAATGACGAAAAATTTTGCCCCGATGAATCTTCTGACCAGAATAATATACAAATTGAAATGCTCACATTAGGAGATATGATTTTAAGGGCGGAAACCGCTACAACAGTTGCACTTGGAAATATCATTTATGAATACTCAAATCATTAAAAACCAAATAAAAAACGATAAAATTCTGAATAATCTCGCAAGTTTTTTTGATAACGATATTTGGCTTGTAGGCGGTGCCGTTCGAGATATTTTGCTTGATAAAGAAATATTGGACAGGGATTTAATAGTAACAGATTGTGATGCGAAAGATTTTTCTTTAAAAGTTGCGGATTTTTTAGGCGGAACTTTTATTCCGCTTGATGAAGAAAACAAGATTTACAGAATTGTTTTAGAGGATAAAAAAAATTATCTTGATATAACAAACCCGACAGAAAATTCTTTGGAAAAAGACATTTACCGCAGAGATTTGAAGGTAAATGCAATCGCCGTAAATATTAAAACAGGCGAAATTTTTGACCCGACAGATGGTTTAAAAGATTTTGAAAACAAAGTTTTAAACGGGATAAGAGAAGAAAACTTCACTGACGACCCATTGAGATTACTGCGAATTTTCAGATTTCATTCAACTTTGGGGTTTAAAATTTCAGATGAATTAATAGATATTGCAAAAAAACATTCGCAACTTATAAATAAGCCTGCAAAAGAGCGTATTGAATATGAACTTATGAAACTTTTTGGCGGTAAATATTCAGATAGTGCGCTTTTGAAAATGGATGAATGCAACATTTTGGAACTGATTTTTCCTTTCGTAAAAGAGTTAAAACAAGTACCGCCAAATACCCATCACCATTTGGATTTGTTTCACCATAGCATTGAAACGGTCAGGCAAATTGAACTTTTATACTCTCAAAGTCAGCCGGAAGTTAAGGAGCATCTTGATAAAGTTGATTTTGGCGGATTTTCAAGACTTGCTCATTTAAAATTATCTGCTTTTATGCACGATATAGGCAAATTTTCAACATGGTTTATAGAGGAAGATACAGGTCGTCACAGATTTTACAAACATGATGATGTCGGTTCAAAAATGGCACCTGAAATTCTCCGTCCCCTTGCTTTTTCTAATAAGCAGATAAAGTACATACAAAAAATGATTAAAAACCACATGTATGCAACAATGGTGGTTTGTTCGCCGGAATTGTCTGACAAAATTATGATGCGTTATGTACGCAAGATGGAAGATGATGCAATAGATGCAATAATTATCGGAAAAGCAGACAGACTGTCTGCTTTGGGCCCTGAAATTACAGAAGAAATGGTCAATGAAAACCTGACTATGCTCGATAAACTTTTAAAATTTTATCTTGACAGTCTTGAAACGCTCAAACCGTTGCCAAAATTGTTAGACGGGAACGAGATTATGGGAATTTTGAATATCAAACCCTCACCGCAGTTAGGCAGAATTTTAAACGAACTGCACGAAGCACAATTAAACGGTGATATAACAACAAAAGAACAGGCAGTAGAATTTGTGAAAAAATTACACCAAGGATAATTTTGTATTGGAAGCGGTTAGTTTTCTTAGTTTTTCCATTCTGCGCATGACAAAATTTGCATTTTTGTCTTCCGGCTTGTGTTCCAAAAACTTGTGATAATATCTTTTTGCCTCTCTTTGTTTCCCGAGTTTGTCAAGACAATATGCAATATCATAATACCCCTGAGCATAGTTAGGGTTGATTTTTAAAACCTGCTTATACAAATCCAATGCGGAATTATAAAGTTCCATTCTCATTAAAAGAGTTGATTTTCTCAAATAAGCATTCAGATATGTAGGTGAATTATCTATAAGTTTTTGGTAAATCATCATAGCCATATCTTGTTCGTCGCACTGTTCATGAGCAAGCCCAAGATGATATATCGCATCAGCGTTGTCAGGCTCAAGTTCGATTGCATGAATAAAACATTTTATTGCTTTGCAAGGAATTTCATCTTCTAAATGGCATAAGCCCAATTCATAAAAAGTTTCAAAATTATCTTTGTCTAATAATGCAGATTTTTCCAAAGCCGAAATTGCTTTTTGAAGTTTGCCTAAATGTTTGTAGCAAATCCCCAAGTTCAAATATGTGTCAGGGTTGTTTCTGTCTAACAAAATAGAATTCAGATAAAAGCCTATTGCTTCTTTAAACGAATTTTTTGATTTTAATTTATCCGCTTTATTTTGCAAATCATTTTTTTTGACCTGAACTTTGAACGGTACGCTCATATATTCTGTTTTTGAATTACTCTTTCTCATATTTCCTCTGATTGCAAAATGCATTGAAGCAATCTGTAAGTTTCGCTCTCTTTCAACATTAGAACAGATTACATTCTTTATTCTAATTTTTTTTTTGCTTGAGAATAACCACCGTTTGATGTAAAGATTAATCAACCATTAGATTTATTCGTATATTAATGCTATAAATTTGTTATGAAAAAGTTTGGAATTCTATTAGGGATAGCATGCTTTGTGTTTGTACCTTTTTTGCCTGTAATGGCAGAAGATGCGGTACAATTAAGAGGGGTTGAAAAACCTAAAATTGAACTGCCAAAACAGGATTATAAAAAAACAGATACACTTTTAATGTCTGATGATGAGATGCTTGGTCAAATTGTTAAACTTCAGCGTGAAAAAGATATGGAAGATATTGATAATCTTTGGAAAGGTACCGTTTCAAATAATCAGGTTATAGGTTTTGCCCTTAAAAAACTTGCAACACCTGAAAGCCAGCGCAGAATACACTCATCACTTATGGCAAAAACTTTATCTGCAATAATTTCAGGTGCATCAATGGCTCCGATGCTTTTAGGACAAAATTATATGATTCAGTCAGGTGCTTATGGTGCAGGCAGAATTGCACAAAATCTTCTGAACAGAAAAAATATTCCTAAAGAAATTCCGCTAACAGATACCGAACTAATTGAACTTGCGGGACTTGTCGAAAATTTGCAGGATAAGATTATTAGTGCGTACTATAATTATAAAAATTCACTTGAACTTTTGAAAGAAATACGCTCAAGAGAAATGCTTTATAATAAAAATTATGCAAAGGCGATGGAAGATGAAGATTTTTTGGAAATTGCAGTTTCATCATCTCTTTATCAGGACATTCAACTTGATGAGGAAAAATATATTCATCTTTGCAAAAAATATCATTTGGAATTACAGCGTCTTGCAGGTAAAAAAGTCGTAGATAATCTTAATTTATATCAATATAATTATGATTCAACCTTAGTAGGAGGGGGAACAAAAAAATGAAGAATAAATTGTTACTTTTATCGGCTGTTATTTGTTTAAGCGGTTTTGCTTGTGCAAATGCAAATCTTACATTGACAGATATTACATCGCCAAAAAATCCGGCATACAGAGTCGGAATTTCAGAAGTCCCCGAAAATCCTTATGTCCAATCGGCAACTAAGGCTGAAACATTAGAGCAAACTATTCAAAAGCAAACCGCTCAAAATAATGATGAAGCAAATTATGCAGATTTGAATATAAAAAGATTATCAAAAGAAATTGCCTATGATTTGGAATGTGAAGAACAGGAAATGGTCGGAGATTTATCTTTGTTATGGCAGGGTGCGGCTATGCAAAGTGATACTATAAATTTTGCACTCTATAAACTCGCAAACCCTGATGCCGATAAACCAAACAAAAGTACCGTAAAAAATATGCTAAAAACCATCGCAAGTATGTCAACTTTGGTTGGTGCAGGAATTTCAAATCCTTTACTTGCGGGAACATCTTTAATCGGTTCAAATGTTTTGGGAATCATGACTCAGGATACAAAAGCGCTTAATTACAAATATTCAAAAGTTAATGATGCGGATATGATTATTCTTATCCGTAAGGTAGAAGACCTGCAACAAAAAACGGTTGATCTGTATTATGATTATATGAATTCAAAAAAACAACTTGATATGGTAACAAAACTTGCAACAGAACGCAAACAAAGATTTGAACTTGCACAGAAAAATAATGTTTCAAAAGAACTTATCGTAATAACTGATGCTTATTTCAGAACGGCAGTTGATAAACAAAAAACAGCCCGTTCGGAATTTTTATCAAAAAGAGCCGCATTAGAACAGTTCGTCGGTAATGAAGCATTTAGTCAATTTGAGCAGGAACTTGCATTAAGAGAAGGTTCTCAAAATGGTGAAGCCGCACAGACAAAAGAAGACTATGACAATACAATTTCCAATGTCACAAATTACACAAACAATTTAAGTGACAGTAAAACTGCCAGCCTTTCAGGCATCGGCTATACCGATGACGATCCGAATTTGTCAAAACTTCCTCCGCTTGAACCGACACCTCTGGCTCAGGAACAAAAAGTTGAACAGGAAATTGAGCAACAAACAGAACAGTTGGCAAAAGAAGTCGACGAAGCCGCACAGGAAGTTAATAACAAAAAAGACAAAAAGTCTAAAAAAATTAAGAAAGAAAGAGTTAAAAAAGAAAAGGTTAAAGAAGAAAAGCCAAAGAAAATAAAAAGAGACCCTTATGATACAAAGGGATTGATTTTCTTGCACGATAAACAACCGGATGAAAGCAATTATACAGATAATTCCGCACAAAATCAGCCCGTATCAAACGAAAAAATAAAAAAAGAGAGAGTAAAAAAAGAGAAAAAAGTAAAAGAAGTTTCGCAAAAACTTGAAAAAATAGACAATGAGGAAATTATTGCACCCGAAAAGCAAAACCAAAAAGGCAAAATGTATCATGGAGTAGAACTTTTACCGCTTGACGAAATTAAAGCGCCGGATTTAAAACCAAACGGGTATTCAATTTTTTATAAATAAACACAAAATATTTATTATGCAATTTGTAGATTACGAAACAAAAACAGGCGAAGAAAATATGCAAATCGATTCTGATTTGCTTGAGTATGCTATTAAAAATAAATTAGAAGAACCCATTTTCAGATTATATGGTTGGAAGCCTGCATGTGTATCTTTAGGTCGAAATCAGAATGATGATTTTTTGGATAAAGAGTATTTAAAAAAAAGCGGGATTGATGTTGTCAGACGCTTGACAGGCGGTCGAGCACTTTTGCATGACAATGAAATCACATACAGTTATATTTGTCCTGTTTCGTATTTAGAGCATGGCGAACATATCGTATCTTCATACAAAGAAATTTGCCAAATATTTATTAAAAAATTTAAAACTATCGGAATTGATATTGATTTTGGGACACAAAAACAGGTAAGAACAGGTTTTGATTATTGCATGCTTGTGTCGACAGGAGCAGATTTGTGTTTTAAAGGTAAGAAACTAATTGGTTCGGCTCAGTGCAGAAAACAGGGTTATATTCTTCAGCATGGTTCTATACTGTATGACTATGATAAAGAGTTGTTAGAAAAAATATTCAGAGAAGAAGTAACAACTAATGAAATTACCTGCATAAAAGAGATTAGCCCAAGTATAACAAAAGAAGATATAATTGAACTTTTGAGTAAATCTTGATTTTTTGATATGTTGATGTTAACCTAAATGTGTGTAGAACAATTTCACCCTTCTGCCATTGTAATGGGGGTGAATTTGCGGAATAATGAGATCCTGAAACAAGTTCAGGATGACATTAAACAAAAGTCGTCACGGGCCTGTGGCACTCTGCCGACGAGGAAGATTAATAACGACGAGGAAGATTAATAATCTTCCGAGGAGAGGTAGGTAGCGCACGCTAACGCTGAGCCCGTTGAAAATTGAATAAAAAGTCGTCACGGGCCTGTGGCGCAGCGGTAGCGCAGAGGACTCATAATCCTTTGGTCGTGGGTTCGAATCCCTCCGGGCCCAAATTAAAACAGGGTAGATAATATCTACCCTGTTTTAATTTGTTATGTTGTTCCGGCTTTTTTTCTTGCATTTCGCATAGTTGCCATTGCCGTATTTGCATAGGCTTCTTTTAATTTAAGCGGAGTTCCGTCTTTTTTATATACTATTTTGCCCTTCTTCTTAACAGGTCTGTTTACCGTATTATAGTTTTGGAATGCAATGTTTTCATTTCCGTTTGCTTGTTTTAGATTGTATTTATATACATAGGCACCGATTTTAAGATTCAGGTCAAAATCTTTTTTCAGTGCTGCGTTCATATTATCCGGAGTTTTATATTTATACAGCATTTCGCCAAAATCACCAAGATTTAGTGTCGGATTTGCTTTTTTTACCGCAAACACTTTTGCAAGGCTTCCATGTTGCTTTATAAGTAATGCTAATTTTGAATCATATAATCCGGGTCTTTTATACATATCTTTAGGGACAATACTTGTAATTCCTGTAGGTCCTTTGCCGTTGCTTGACATAATCATTTGTTCCGAAAAATGTGATTCATTTTGAACAATCGCTGCAAGTGAGTCGGGCTTAATACCAACCTGGAATGCAGCATCTGTAATTTTAGATGCCATTCGGGCAACATCAATTTTATGAGCATTTTTATCATCTTTTATGATGATGGAAACAAGTTCTTGCCCTTGTTGTCTTGTCATTTGTTCATTTTGAGCAGGAGTTTCTGTTCTTTTTGCAGTTGCAGGTTTTGGTGGCTGAGGAGTTGATTGGGTCTCTCTTGTTTCAGCCGGCTTTTTTTTGTTTGAAGTTACAGTTATTTCGATGGAATACCCCTGTATTGGTTCATCTTTATCGCCTGACGGCACATTAATTTTGTCACCCTTAAAAATCAGATTAGGTTTATCTTTTAGTTTAGGGTTAAGTTCAATTAATTCTTTTATGCTTGTCTTGTATTGTTTTGCGATACTGCTTAAAGTGTCGCCTTTTCTGATTTGATATTCTCCGCTCATATGCACCTCTCTGTCACATCTTCATATTTATTAAAACTTTTTTATTATTAATTTTTTCAAAATTTAACTTATTTGTTACATTTTATAATATTTTTTTGGGGGAACAATATAGGAGTTACCAAAAAAATAAGTTAAAATGAGCCCCACCCCAACCCTTCCTCGTGAGGGAGGGAGAAATTTCAAATTGAACAGAATGTGAAATTTAGAAATTTGGGTGGGTGATTCCCCGTCAGGGATATCCATTTTGCCAAAATTTTGTGGTAAATAATATATAATGGCCTTTTTTTATAAATCAGGTTAAAATTTTTTGCAAATAGCAAATTTTTGTTTGTTTGTTGTTTGAATATTATATGAATATTTTACCGGTAAGTGCGTGTTCACAAAACAAAAAATATCAACCAAATTTTAAAAGTTGTATAAAAATCTATAAACCCAAAAATGTTACGAATCTTGATATTTTTGCTAAAGATAAAGTGCAGACATCTTCTTGCCCATTTAGACCGGATCAAAATTGGAATAATTTTATGCGTTATATTTTTTGGAATTTTGAGGGAGAAAGCAAAGTAAATATTTCATCACTTGCATGTGCTGACGGTTCGGAACCTTTGTCTTACGCATTGTATCTGTATGATAAGACTCCGAAAAGTTATTACGCTAAATTCCGCATAACTGCGAGTGATATAGATCCGGAAATGGTCAAAGTCGCAAAATCAGGTAGAATAAATTTATCAAATGGGGATTTTGAAAATATTGAAGTATACATTAAAAATTCGCACAGATATTTTACTGATTACGGCAAACCGCTTAAAATTACGAATAATATTGATGAGGAAAGATATTCATATAAAATAAACCCTGATGTTCATTCGCTAATAAAATTTAAAAAATCTGATATTCTGACTGAAGTCAAAAAAATAAACACAGATGAATATTATGTTTTGAGTATAAAAAATGTTTTTCCTTATCTAAAAGAAAATTATATAAATGAAGTGCTTGAAACTATGGCAAAAAAACTCAAATCTGGCAGCATTTTTGTATATGGAAAATACGATCTGTTAGTTCCGAATTTAAAAAACAGGCTGCTTAATTTGGGATTTTTTGAACCAAAACAAGGTGAATGTTTTGTTCAAAAAATATAATTTATATTTTCCAACTGTTTAGATATTCTTGCTGTTCAGGAGTGAGGGTATCAATTTCAATTCCCATTGATTTAAGTTTAAGATATGCAATTTTTTCATCAACTTCATAAGGCAGAGTGTATAATTTATTTTCAAGTTTACCTTTATTTTTGACAAGAAATTCAATTCCAAGAGCCTGATTTGCAAAACTCATATCCATAACACTTGCCGGATGACCTTCTGCGGCAATTAAATTAACAAGTCTGCCCTGACATAGGACATAAACGGATTTACCATTGTCCAAAACATATTCTTCAAGATTTGGTCTGATTTGTTTAATTTCTTTTGTATGTGATTTTAAACCGTTAACATTAATTTCCCAGTCAAAATGGCCTACATTTCCGACAAAAGCCCCGTCTTTCATAGTTAAAAGATGTGCAACATCAACAACATGTTTATCACCTGTTACCGTAAGGAAAATATCTCCTTCCAATGCCGCTTTTGCTATCGGCATGACTCTGTATCCTTCCATTGCGGCTTCAAGTGCTTTTAGAGGGTCAACCTCGCATACAATAACATTTGCACCAAGTGCTTTTGCTCTTAATGCAACACCTTTACCACACCAACCGTAACCGGATACAACAACAGTCTTTCCCGCGACAAGAATATTTGCAGCACGCATAACTCCGTCAAAAGAACTTTGCCCTGTACCATAACGGTTATCATATAAGTGTTTTGTCAAACTTGTATTGACACCAACCGCAGGGAAACCTAATTTGCCCTGTTTTTCCAATGCTTTTAGTCTTATGATTCCCGTTGTTGTTTCTTCGGTTGAACCGATAATTTTGCCGATTAAGTCAGGTCTTTTATCGTGAATCATTGAAACCATATCGCACCCGTCATCAATTATAATGTCAGGATTATGATTAATTGCTTCCTCGATGTGTCTTTGATATTGTTCAACACTTTCTCCTGCAACCGCATAAACAGGCATGTTATAGTTTTTTACAAGAGCCGCCGCAACATCATCCTGAGTTGATAAAGGATTAGAAGCAACCAAAATCGCATCTGCTCCGCCTGCCTGCATAACGGTACACAATGCGGCAGTTTCTTTTGTTACATGCACGCATGCAGAAAGTCTTAACCCTTTAAACGGTTGTTCTTTTATAAATCTTTCTCTTATTTCTTTTAAAACAGGCATATCTTTAAATGCCCAGTCTATCTGTTTTTGTCCTTGCGGCGCAAGGTTTATATCTTTAATATCACATTTAATTTCAATTGTTTGCATAGTTTTTACTCCTTATTAATCAATTTATCAATATTTTATCATAAATTTTTGTATAGAATTGTATATTATTTATTTAATCAGACAAAATTTTGTATAATATGAGTTATGAAGATATTAGGAATAGATCCCGGAATGGCAATTGTCGGGTACTGCATATTAGAATATGACGAAAAGACTTCAACGCTCCTTCACTCAGGCTCAATACAAACCTCAAAAGACGACAAAGAAGGAGCAAGATTAAAAGAGGTTTATCAGGATTTAAAAACAATCATTGGCAAATATAAGCCTGATGTTTGTGCTATAGAAAAATTATTTTTCTTCAGAAATCTTACAACAGTAATGCCTGTGGCACACGCAAGAGGGGTAATTTTGCTTGCACTTGAAGATTTTGAACTTCCGGTTTATGAATACACGCCGATAGAGGTAAAACAAATTTTGACCGGCTATGGTCGTGCAACAAAAAAAGAAGTTGAACAAATGGTAAAAATTTCACTCGGAACAGATAATCTCCCAAAACTTGATGACACTGTTGATGCTATTGCTATTGCAATTTGCTATACAAGAAGTAATGCTGTTCTCGATAAATATAAAAATTGAGTTTTTTTGTAATAAATGATAAAATATGTTTATGAATAAGGTTATTTTAAAGGATTTGTTATTGTGTAGTTTGCTTATCGGAATTGTTTTCGGAGTAATTGCATGTATACCTTATATTTCAGGTTTTGCATTGTTTGGGGTGTTGTTTTTGACTGCACCTGTTGTAATTCTTTTGCTTATTATGTCAGGCAAGGCAGATTTGACTACTCCCAAAAACAGTATAGTGAGTGGTGCGTTGACGGGATTTTTCGCCAATATAACTTTTTCTTTTGCATATTCAATAATCGTCGCTTTGGTTTATATAACGCTGAAATTTACGACAAATTATTTCCTTACGGCAATGATTATCAATTCACCGATATGGCTTTTAATAGTAATCATTCTTTTTGTCGGTGTTTTAACGGCTACAACAAACGCTTTTAGCGGATTTTTGACTTATTATATAATAAATTTAATAAGAGATATTTATGAAAAAAAACACTTAGGAGAGGATAGATAAATGGCACAATTTGAATCAAAAATCAGGACAATAGAATGGATGGATGACTGCTCCAGAATGGTTGATCAGACAAAATTTCCGTATGAATTTAATTATATTGATATTAAAACGGGCGATGATATGTTTGATGCAATAAAGACAATGATAGTCAGAGGGGCGCCGGCTATAGGCATAGCAGGTGCGCACGGTGTTGTTCTTTATGCACAAGAACTTCAAAAGAAAAATTTGTCTTTTGATGAATTTAAGAAAGAGTTACTAAAAAAGTCAGATTATATCGTAACTTCGCGTCCTACTGCCGTAAATTTATACTGGGCAGTAGAAAAGCAAAAAGACATTATAAAAAATTGCACATCAGATATTGAAACTTTAATAGATGAATTAAAAATTAATGGCAAAAAACTTGAACTTGAAGATATTGAAATAAATAAAAAAATCGGGGACTATGGAGCAATGGTTGTTCCCAAAGGTGCAACTATTCTCACCCATTGTAACGCAGGAGCACTCGCTACTGTCGGCTACGGTACGGCTTTAGGGGTTGTTCGCAGTGCGTATGCAAATGACCCGACAATTCAGGTTTTTGCAGATGAAACAAGACCTCGTCAGCAGGGTGCAAGAATAACGACACTTGAACTTGTCATGGACGGTATTCCTGTAACGCTTATTACTGACGGTATGTGTTCATATTTTATGAAAAAAGGTATGATAGATATGGTTTGTGTCGGAGCGGACAGAATTGCGGCAAACGGAGATGCCGCGAATAAAATCGGAACTTATACGGTTGCTATTGCGGCAAAATACCATAATATACCGTTTTATGTCGCTGCACCGCTTTCAACAATTGATACTTCCATTAAAACGGGGGATGAAATTGTTATAGAAGAACGCAGTCATGATGAAGTTACAACGATAAACGGCAAAAGGATTTGCGCTGACGGTGTGAATATCATAAATCCGGGGTTTGATGTTACTCCGCACGAGTTGATTACGGGTATAATTACTGAAAAAGGGATTTTAAAACCCGATTACAAAGAATCTATTGCAAAAGTATTTGAATAAAGGAGATATATATGACTCAACAGAAAAAAAGCATGGATAAGATGACAAAAGGCTTTATAATATTTATGGCTGCGGCTTTTGTTATATTGTCTGTTGTTGCGGTATTTGGAAATCGCTCTTATGAATTGAAAGGATTAGCCAAAACAGGTCAACCTCAGCAAAGCCAAAACGCAGGGACTTCAGGTTCAGGAAGCCCTGAATTTCAGCCATATCTTGAAGAAATACACAAACAAATTTCAGGTAAATGGCAGCCGCCTGCGGTAAATAAAGATTCTGAAGTAGTTTTGAAATTTACGGTTCTGAAAAACGGGCATGTTATTAATGAACAGGTTTCTCAATCTTCCGGAATTAAAGAGGTTGATGAATCTGCTCTCACTGCACTACGCCGTTCCTCACCGCTTCCGCCTCTGCCGTTATCCTTCCCAAGGGATCAGGTAACAGTGAATTTTAATTTTACGGTTAGAGCAAATCAATACTAAAAAAAATTGTTTTTGGATAAAAAGACGCAAAATTTTGCGTCTTTTTTATATTAATATTGATTTCTTAACAAAATTTTACAATATTTTTTTTGGTAATTTTTTGCAATTTAATGTCTTTTTTAGAAAAAAATGAGTGTATTTTTTACTTTTTTGATAAAAATTCATTCTAAAAAGTTGTATTTTTATAAAATTATGCAAAAATTCATCTTTACATAAACTTTATATTTGGTCTTATATGCGCAATTTTTATTTTGCCGAACTTTTAATTAATATGTACTTTGGTTATAATGAAAAGGCAATTTGGTAGTAAAACAAGCAATATATGATAAATAAAGTTGAATTAGGTAGTGTAAATAGTAAGAATAGACCCCCAAAAGACCAAATTTGTGCGGGCAAAAATGTGTCAAATCCGAATTTTACGGGTTTAGGCGATTTGGTTTTGCGTGGGATTCAGACTTGTGAAGCAAATCCGATGATAAATGTTTCGGTTTTGGACTTATCTACTGCCATTTTACCAAGAACTTTTCTTGAAACTTTTATAGGTTCTAAAAAGAAAGGTGAAAACGGAGAAGAACAAAAGCGTAAACTCAATATTTTCGGAGGCTTTGAAGCATTCAGACGAGAAGCATCAGGTTTGATTATCAACTGTTTAATTCCGAGTTTTATTGTTATAGGTGTTGCCAAATTACTTAACAGACCTGTAATGGGCGGGTTTAAAAACTCTGATTTGACAAAATCATGGGCAAACAGTGAATCAATTGATAAAATCAGTAAATATTTTACCGCCGCAACAGGTAAAGATACTGAAGAAAAAATTTATAATACCCTCAAAAATATGACTCAAGATTTGCATGGTGTTGACGGTGATAAGGAAAAAGCTTTCAAAACTGTTCTTGAAAATGATGCTGAATATGAAAAATTATTAAAACAAACTGCAAATGATATTTTGACAGGTCATAAACAAGAGTATGTTTCAGATAATAAATTTGTAAGAGGGTTCAAAAAATTCTTCGGAATCAAATCTTACAAAAATTATACAGACGATTTGTATTCTTATATCGTTCAAAAAACAGGAGCATCAGAAAATATTCGATTTACCGAACAAAAAGGCTATTCTACAAGCAGCCTGAAGCATTTACTTGATTCTTCAAGTGATATTTTAAGAGGTTCAGTCAAAGAAAATATTACATCAGGGTCAAAAGAATTTTCAAAATATGTTTCAAAGGCTAAAAAACTTGTCAATGCAAAGAGCGCAATCGGTTTAGTCGGTTTAATTATACCACTTGCAATTTCCGCTCAGCCTATCAATCGCTGGATAACCCATAAACTGTCAGGGAAATCAGGTGCGCCGATTTATAATGACGACAAAGACAGACATTTGACTCCATCTGAACAGAAAAAACTTACAGCCGAAAAATTCTTTGCGGTACCTTTAATGTGGGCTGTTGCAGGTTTATCAATGTTATTAGACAGACCGAGTTTAAAGATGTTCCAGTTTAAAAACATCTTCCCGACAATGGATCAGGCAAGAATTATTTCTGCCGCAACTTTCTCAAGCCGTATTGCGGCATCTGAAGACTCAAACGAATTAAAAGAAAATACAATTCGAGATATAGCAACTTTCTCAAGTTTCTATTTCTTAGGTGATTATGCCGCTAAAGCGATAGCAACATTAATTCAAAAGAAAACAGGAATTACGCTTATAAACAAATTAAAAGAAGAAAATCCGAATGCAAATGTATTCCAAAAATTCTGGCATTGGGCAAAACATACAACAATGAAATCAACTGATGAACTCAGTGCTATATCTAATGAAGCGTTGAGAACAAAAAGTAAAAATTTAAGAGCCGCATGTCAGGCAGGGAATTTGATATTCTCATTGTTATCACTTGGTTTATTTATCCCGTTATATACAAGAACCCAAACTAACAAAAAGCAAAAAGAACTTGCACAAAAACAGGCTCAAATGCTTGCAGAGGCAAAAGAATTTACGGAAAATCCGTCAAATTCTCCGGCATTTAAGGCTTTTTCGTTAGAAAAAACAACAAAGGCAGCGTAAATGAAAATAGAAAGCAGTTACAAACAGTTTAATACTCCTCAACAAAGACAGGCAAAAAATGCCGGTCAGTTTAAGAATTCACAAAATCCTAATTTTACAGGTTTTTCTCCTGTTGAACTTTTAAAATTCTTAGACACAAGTCCTGCATGGGGGGCTAATGCTGTTGACTTTTTCTGTATGGTATTGCCAAGAACTCTGACCGACTTTAGCAGAGGACCTGAAGCCGGTATCGAAACCGCGCGCAGAGAAAGTATGGGGACTATTAATGATTCGGCCGTTGGTGCTTACGGAACATTAGCAGGTCTTGCCCTTGCTATGGGTATTAATAAAGCATTTGGGTTAAGTAAAAATGATCTCAAAGCCGCATCAATTTTTGCTGATTCCGAAACTATCGATATGATGGGCAAAATCTGGCATGAAGAATTACCGCAAAACACTAATAATCCTACATTTGAGCGTATCAAAAAAGCGTTAGGTAATTACGAAGTCTTTGATGGTAATAAGTGGTCAAAATTTAAAGAAAGTGATATTGAAAAAGCCGCTAATATATTTGTTGAAGAACTTGGCAAGGGTGAGAAATTAAGCAAAGAAGCAAGATATAATATCAACAAAATTTTGACATCATCAAATAATCTTGAAAATAATTTCAGAATTGTAGCCCAAAAAGGTGAAAAGATACATTCTTCCCGTTATTCAATTGACGGCATCACTGAAAACACCTTCAAATTATCAAAAATATTCTCTAAAGATAAGGTTGCAGAAGCATTTAGAGAAGCATCTGATATCGGTTCTAACAAATTCTTAAAAGCATTAAAGAAAATGAATATGAAACGCTCTATTTTGGGTGTTCTTATTGCAACTCTTGTCGGATGTTCTGTTCAGCCTATCAATATGTGGTTAACAAAACGCAAAACCGGTGGTGACGGATTTGTCGGCGGGGGCAAAAAAGACGATTCATTCGGATTTAAGGTTCAAAAAGCACTTGTTGCAGGCTTGTTTAGTGCCGGTGTAATCGCTACAATCGGAAATCCGAAAAACTTGTTAAAGAACCTGCAATTTAAAGGTTTTACACCTACTATAAATCAGTTGAAATTCATTTACGGTGCAACTATAGCATCAAGGTTCTTATCTGCCCGTAATGAAAATGAATTAAAAGAATCAACAACCAAAGATGTTTTGGGATTTGTAAACTGGCTGATTTTGGGTAATTTTGTTCAGAAACTTGTTGCTCAGGGATTTGATAAGTCGCTAATTAAACAGGAACAAAAAGGCGGTATTTTGAATTGGATTAGAACTTCTTCACTCAAAACAAGAGATGAAGTTCTGCACGAAGCCTTAGGCGAAAAAGCCTTTAAAGATGGCAAAGCACTCAAATTTGGTGAGATGATTAAGGCTTTAGGTGATAATAAAGTTGCGAAAAAGCGTCTTGGTATTCTTACACTTGCTCAACTTGCAGGATATATTTATTCAGGCGTCGTTTTGGGTGTCGGTATTCCAAAACTCAACATCTATTTAACAAAACGCAGAATGGAAAAAGAAGCACAAGTAAATGCTTCCGCACAACAAAACAATCCAGCAGAAATTGATGATAAAATGCTTTCTCCGGAAAACAGAGAATTTTTAAATCAAAAAAATTTTACAGGCAAAGATGCGTTTTCAAAGGTTAAAGAATTAAAAGACGAAAAACAGGCTGCTTAATTAATGGTTAAATTGCATTTCATAAAGTCTTTTGTATTCACCGTTTGGGATATTCATTAATTCTTCGTGCGTGCCGAGTTCGGTCAAATTTCCATGATTTATTACTGCTATTCGGTCTGCATTTTGGATGGTAGATAGCCTGTGGGCGATTACAAACACCGTTCTGTCTTTCATAAGATTTTCTATTGCCTGCTGAACAATATATTCAGATTGATTATCAAGGGCTGATGTTGCTTCATCAAGAACCAAAATCGGTGCATTTTTCAAAAATGCTCTTGCTATACCGATTCTTTGTTTTTGACCGCCTGAAAGTAACATTCCCCTTTCACCGATTTGGGTGTCTAAGCCTTTTTCAAGTGAGTTTACAAATTCCTCTAAATAAGATTCTTTTACCGCTTTTAATACCTGTTCTTCGCTTGCTTTAAGATTCCCTAACAAAATGTTTTCTCTTATGGTTCCTTCAAATAAGAAATTGTCCTGAAAAACGACTGCAATATTTTGTCTTAACGAATCAACTTTTATATCATTTACAGAAATGCCGTCAAAAGTTAAATCCCCGTTTTTTACATTATAAAATCTTGGCAAAAGGTTTACGATTGTCGATTTACCTCCGCCTGAGTTCCCGACAAAGGCAATAGTTTCTCCTTTTTTGACTTCTAATGATATCCCGTTTAACACACGCTTTCCTTTAACATAGGAAAATTTTATATCTTTAAATTCAATTTTGTCTTTAAAATCAGGAAAATCAATTGCTCCATCTTTATCTTTAATGGCAGGGATTTTTTCAAGTTTTGAAACTACTCTTTCCATTGCACAAAGACAAGTTGACATACTTTTAGCATTGTTCCCTAATCCCTTAATAGGAGTATAGAGCATTATTAAAGCAGTAATAAACGAAACAAACTGACCTGCACTTAGTTGTCCTCTTACTATAAAATAACTGCCCAAACCTATGACAAGTGCAATTCCGATTGATACTATAATATGCATCAATGGTGAAAGCCAACTGACATGCTGGGTTATTTTCATTTTTAATCCGAATACGGTATTTACTAATTTCTTAAATTGTTTTTGTTTTAAGTCATAAAGATTATATCCGGATATGACCTTATTGCCGGAAAATGCTTCGTTATAGGTCGTTAATACTTTGGCATTTTCGCCTTCGGAACGATTGTAAATACCTTTTATTGTTGATTTTATTTTTAAAAGCGGAACCATTGCGCAGGTCAAAACTATAACAGCAATAATTGCAAGTTGCCACGAGTTGTAAAATAAAACTCCGACCAATGATATTGAAGAGAAAAATCTTGAAATTACTGTTTTAAGGTTTGAAAGTAAACCTGCACAAGATTTTTCAGCATCATTATTATATGCTTTTAAAATCTTTCCTGATGTTTGCTTTTCAAAAAATCCCGGTGCCTGACGCATAAGTTTTGTATAAAGTGAAATTTTTAAATCATTGGTAACCTTTCCGCCGACCCAATCGTTCATATATGTTGCAAGATAATTCAAACCGCCCTGAAAAGATGTAAACAAAACTATCAAAATAGGCAGATACCATGTCGATTGCATCTGCTTTTCCATCATTACAATATCCATATACGGTTTTAAAGATAAAGCAATAACTGCATCTAATGCACCAATCGGTATGGCAAGTCCCAATGCAAGAAAAGCCCTTTTTACATACGGTTTGAAATAAGGCAATATAACCGACAATGAATGATAGTTTTCATTGTGCTTAAATTTTTCATTTATTATATTCTTAATTTTGTCAAATAACATTACCATTTTTATCCAAACTTATTTTTTAAAAATTTAACACAAGGTTTTTCTACCAAGTTATAGGTTATATATCCCGAAATCAGGATTACACAAATTATTATTACTATTGTACTATAAGGATGAATTTTTACAAACTCAGGGTGAGTTTTCCATAATGCGTTAATTAATATTTTCCCAATGACAGAATGTATAACATAAATTGAATACTGATATTTGCCTAATTTTACCCAAATATCTTTGTTTGTGAGTTTTGAAATAATTCCTTTTTCAAACACAAATAAGGCTAATAACAAGGCAAATGCAATAACAAATATTATGCAGTTTAGTTGTTTGTGTGGTACTGCAAGCCACCAAACCATAAAGCAAAGCAGTGAAAATTCGGCAAGATTTATTGCTATATTACCAATAAAATTAAAAACTTTTTCCCTGATTTTTTGAATATATTTTTTGTAGATAAACCCGACAAATGTTCCGATTCCTACCCCACCGACGGCTCTTAAAAAACCAACATTAAAAATATATGAGTAATTTTTGTGCGGAGTTGAAAAACTGCCATGCTGAAAATACTCTAAAATTCCGTAAGCCAATATCGGTAGAGCAACAAATAAAATAGTTTTGATTGTTTTTGATGAAAATTTTGTCAATAAAAAATAAATTAAAAGCCCTGCAAATAATGCAGAAGTAAACCACAATGTCGGAGTTGTTCCGTGGGCAAAACAAATACCAAAGTTATTTAGCAATAAAACAACCAATATATCGTCCCAAAATCTTAATTTTATAGCGTGCCAAAGTGATGCAATTATACAAACTATGACCGCAAACAAAATTGTCGGCGAAAGACGCATATATTTTTTCTTTATAAAACTGAAAACACTTTGGTCTTTTAGGGTAAAAATCAACAAAAAACCTGCAATTATGAAAAATCCCTCTACTGAATTGTTCCCTTGTATAAAAGTCTTGTGAAAAAAATCAAGTTCTTTTATATGGGGAAAATTCACAAGCAAAGACCAACTGCCGTAGGCTGTTGTGTGTAATAAAACAATAACCGAAATTAAAAATACTCTCAAAAATTCGATATTTTTTAGTTTATTCATTTTCTTCCGTCATTGATTTTATTGTGCGTTCAAACATTTCGGGCAAATCAACTTTTGCACTCCAGCCCAATTTTTCAAGTTTTTCGGTATTTAGACAAATCTGCATTGTCGGATTAAAACCTCTATTCTTATCATCAATTTCAAATATGACTTTTGTATTATCATTTTCAAGACTTTTTGCCATATCAGAAATTGAAATATAAGTCTTTTTATTTGCTACATTGTAGGCAGTATTATTTTCTCCTTTAGTCAAAATTGTAAAAATCGCACAAACGGCATCAGTTGTGTAGCAGTAATTTCTTGCCGTTTCCCCTTTTGTATGGAGAATAATATTTTCTTTATTGATTACACTTTTTGCAAATTGGGCAAATACTCTGTTGTCATTTTTTTCAACCCCCGCACCAAAAGTTTGGGATAACCTTGCAATTTTTACAGGAACATTGTATTCGCATCCGTAAGATATGCAGAGAGTTTCTGCCAATTTTTTGCCTTCAGAATAACTGCTTCTCGGACTTAATATGTCTATATAACCATAATCAGTTTCCGTTATATCCGTTTGTTGCGGTTTCCCGTAAACTTCCAGTGATGAAAGATAAATCAGACCTTTTAAATGTTCTTGAGTTCGTGCAAATTCAAGCACATTTTTGGTTCCGTTAATTGCCGTCATAATCGTTTCAACAGGTTTGTTTACAAAATCGGAAGAAGATGTCACACTCGCACAATGAATTATATAATCAACTTTTTCCCCAAATTTAATATCATCATTTATATCCTGTATAAGAAACTCTAAATTCTTATCCTGACCGAGAACTTTTATCCCTTTTTGTTCGTTTCGTATAAGTGCAATAACTTTTGAATCAAAATCTGAATTTAAAAGGCTTTTTACGCAAAGTTTTCCTATTAAACCCGTGGCTCCGGTGACTAAAACTGTTTTACCGTTAAAAACAGACATATCAAAATCTTTTATTATATTTTTTACATCATCTTCAAATATTGTCATATTACTCTTTCCCGTCAATTCCGAGTGCTTCAAGGTCTTCTCTGTATCTTATTAATGCTCTTAATATATACAAATCTTCAATCGTAGTTATTTTGATATTTCCTCTGTTACCTTTTATCATAAATGTTTCTTTACCAAGAGTTTTGTATAAAGTACAAGAATCAACAATATCAGTGTAATTCGGGTTTATTTTTCTTGTTTGTTCGTGTGCTTGTACGATTTCACCGAGCCTGAAACTTTGCGGTGCCTGAGCGGAGTATGTATGTTTTCTGTAAGGCACATGTTTTGGATTAACCCCGTTTTCGCTAATCAAAATTGTTTCAAAACATGAGGTTGAAGTAATCGCATTTCCGTTTTTTGTCGCACACTCTATATTTTGTGTTATAACTTCAGGTGTAATGTTTGGTCTTACTCCATCATGAATTAACACTATCGAATCGTCAGGATTTTGACTTTGAGCAAGTTTCAGGGCATTATAAATAGACCCCTGACCTGTTGCTCCTCCATTTACAATCCCTGCGGTTTTAGTTATGTAATAGTGTTTTACAAGTTCTCCCATATAATCGTAATAATCAGGATGAATTGCAATATAAATTTTATCAATTTGCGGATGTTCCTGAAAAAGTTCAAGAGTATGTATAATAATAGGTTTGTTATGTATTTTTAAAAACTGTTTCGGGGTGGAATCTTGCCCGCTTTTTAATCTTTGTCCCGTTCCGCCTGCAAATATTATCGCTATATTCATTATTATTTCCTCATTTTTTATTTTTACTATTGTTTTCAAAAAATTGACATTCTGAATTTATTTCATAATCTTAATTTTTTGAAAATATTCAATTAATAGATTCTGAATCGAGTTCAGAATGACAAATACGATTAGCCATAATTTCTTCTATCAAATCTGCTGTTCTTTCAGATGCATGACCGTCTTCTGTGCATCCTTTTCCTTTTATAAATTCTTCTGTTTTGACCTTATAATTTTCATAATCAAAAGTTTCTATATTTTTAATCAGAGTTTCATTATCCGATGCAATCGGGAATGGTGTTGATTCAAGCGGGTAATAAAAACCTCTGTCGGTATTAAATTTTTCTATATCAGTTGCAAAAATAAATGCCGGATTTCTGCTCATCATAAAATCAAATATACAACTTGAATAATCTGAAATTGCGCAACCTGCACTGACTAAAAGTTCCTGAATGTCAGGATAAAATGTCCCGTCAATAACATGCGGGTTATCTTCTGGGATAATTTGAGAGTCAAATTTTTTTGCTCTTGGGTGAAGTCTTGAAATACATACCCATTGTGAACCGAATTTATTTTCTAATGCTTTCAGAATTCTGTCATAGTCAAGTTTATAGCACTCTATATCCCCGTCATCTCTAAATGATGGAACATATAATAAAATCTTTTTATCTTTAGGTATATCAAAAAACTCATAGACTTTATTTTTAATCTGTGTTGAGTCTTTAAAAAATATGTCATTTCTCGGGTGACCAAATTGTTTAATTTCATTATTAAACCACAATGCACGGCGGAAAATTTTGTTTTCAAATTCGCTGTTAGTCAAAAGATAATCCCACATTGCAGAATCAAATTTGGCACGTTCTACCCATTCTTGTTTATATTCATTAGTAAATGCTTCAACATCGGCATCAAGTTTTTTTATACCCAAAGAACCGTGCCAGGTTTGGATAAAATATTGACCTTCCTTTTTTGTTAGTCCTTTTTTAATAAAATAGTTTTTTCTTTGGTTATCTATCCAAAGTTTTGCGCTTGCAAGTTCTTTCAGACCTTGTTTAGTTCCGTATCCTACAAGTCTTATTCCCTCAGGGAAATTCCCTTTTTCTGTTTCTTTTTTCACACTTTTTACGAGCCAAACTATATCATAATTTTTATTGCGTTTTAAAAGTTCTTCGGTTATGTATTTCGGGTTACAACCGTAACTTCCTCCGTTAAAATTGTCTATGACTATTTTATTTTCATCTATAGGGATATCATGGCAAAATTTTTTGTAGTACCTTGAACGGTCTATTCTGATAGGTATACCAAGAAACATAATAAGTTTATCAGTTCCCGAATTTGTTAATGAAAATATATATTCTCTCGGCCGGAGTTTAGACATGACATAACTCCGTTTTTAAATTAAAGATTTTATTAAACTTTTTCATACATAACCCTACATCTTACTTATTAAATTTATCAAAAAAAAATATTATCGTCAAAAGCATAGCATTATTAATATCTAAAAAGTTATTTTTATAAATAGAAATTTGATAACAACTTTGCCTTTTTTATTCCAATGAATTCTTAAAATATTAGGTATTACATAATCAATATGATATTTTTTATAAAAAGAATTTTCTATAATATCCAGAAATGCGTCATAATTTATTTCATCTTTATATTGTTCTATATCATATTTCTTATTCAAGTGCGCGTAAAAACTACGCATTTTATTATAGTATTTCTTTTTTAGAGTTGTATCACATTTATTTATTTTTTTGTACCCGAACAAAATACTTCTGATGCAATATGGAATATAACTTCTTAGATATTCTTTTTATGCTTTGATTTCAAAAACATCTTATATGCATTTATTCTTCCTTGCATGTGGTACATAAATAAGTTAAGTTTTGAATTTGATGTTGATTCACTATGAATTCTATAATTTATGAAAGGTTTATCTATGATTGATACCGATTTTGATGCAATAATTGCACCAAAATAAAATCTTGGATCTTCACCCATAAACCAAGAGTCGAATTTTATATTATTTTTCTTTATAAATTCCGTATTATATATCTGTGTCCACACATAAGCGGAAATAATAAACGGTTTGTCAAGTTGCCATAGTTTAATATTATCATTATTCAATTCATCAATATAACCTGACATATATTTTGTCGGAGATTTGAAAGAAGAATCTTCTTCAAAATATTTACGATAACCAAATATGACAAAATCATTTTTATTCTTTTCTATTTGATTATATAATAGTTCAAGCGCATCAGGTTCATACCAATCATCAGAATCTATAAGCATTACATATTTGCCTTTTGCGCGTTTTATGCCTTTATTTCTTGATACCCCGCACCCGACATTTTTTTGTTATTGATAATTTGTATTCTATTATCTTTTGCTGCGTATTCTTTTAATATTTCCAAAGAATTATCAGGCGATTTGTCATTTATACAAATAATTTCAAAATCCTGAAAAGATTGGGATAATATACTATCCAAACATTGTTTCAAATATTTTTCAACATTATATATTGGGACGATAACAGATATTTTAGTCATACATACCACTCCAATTAACCTTGATTAATAATCTTTTCAATTAAATCAACAACTCTTTCTGATGCATGACCATCTTCCATACAACCCTTGTCTTTTAAAAATTGTTCAACATCATTTTTATATTTTTCATAATCAAAATCGATTATATTTTTTGCTAATTCTTCGTTAGTTCTTGATATAGGAAACGGGGTTGATTCAAGCGGATAGTAAAATCCTCTTTCGGTATTGAATTGTTCAATATCTGTGGCAAAAATGAATCCGGGTTTTCGGCTTAACATAAAATCAAAAATACAACTCGAATAATCAGTAATTGCTATATCCGAACTCGCTAAAAGTTCTTGTATGTCAGGATAGTACGAGGCATTTATCACTTTTTCACCTATATCAAATAAATTTTTAGTATGCTTTTTCAGATGCGGATGCATTCTTACGACTAAGACCCAATCCTGTCCAAATTTTTCATTTAAATTGTTTAAGAGATTGTCAGCATCTAAACCATAGCAGTCAAGTCTTTTATCATCACGGTATGATGGAACATAAAGAACCATTTTTTTATTAGTATCAATTTCAAGTAAATTGAAAACTTTATTTCTTATATCCTCAATTTCTTTATCAGATTTGAAGAATATATCATTTCGAGGATGTCCTGTTTGCAATATTTGGCCTTCATACCACATTCCATCCTCAAACACTTTATTTTCAAATGTGCTGTTTGACAGCAGATAATTTATGTACTTTGAATCGTAATTTTTAGATGTTGCACACCATTTTTTGTCAGCGTAAGACACACCTTTTACGGCAGCGTCAATTTTTTTAATTCCTAAAGAACCATGCCAGGTGTTAATGTATGTTTGTTCGTTTTTCTTATACCAACCTCGCAAAATAAATGAATTCATTCTGACATTACTTATAATAGCCTTTGCGCTGCTCAGTGTTTTAATAACTTCCTTCCCGTTAAAAGATATCAAATTGATTTCTTTAGGAAACATATCTTTATTTACATCATTATTACCCTTACATATCCAAAATAATTTGTAAGGCAGTCCTCTTTTAATAATTTCTTGGGCTATATATTTGGGATTGCATCCATACAAAGAACCTTGAAAATTATTAAATACGATTTTATTATTTTCTACAGGTGTATCGTCAACTATTTTTTTGTAATATTTTGAGCGGTCTATTCTGATTGGAATACCGAATAACATAATAAGTTTGTCTGTTCCGTCATTTCTCACTGAAAATATATTTCTGATTATCTTTTTAAGTTTCATATTAATCCCTTATCGAACTGCATTGTTAATTAAAGCCAATTTTCTTATACATTCAAATTCTTCATCATCGCACTTATATAGGCTATGACCACAAGTGATTTTATCAGGGTAATCCATGTAATTCCCATAAACTCTTGACAAAAACGCATCAGGATTATTCATACTCATATATTCTTTTCCTTCAAAAACTATTGACTTTAAAGGAAAAATCACATCATGATTCGTAAACCAATTATTCCATTTATGATTGTATTCTATACCCCATACTAAATTTGATTCATTATTTTCTGTATTCTCGACATTTGAGACAATATCGTTTTTCATTTTATTTTGAAAAAATACAAATAATTCATTTTTATTTTTAGTTGAGCAAATGTCTTTTTTTATTTTTTTTCTATATCGTTTTATATTTTTTGTCTGTTTTATTTGTTCTTCACTATTAATAATCTTCCCGTAATTATAAAAAGGAAATATATCAACAAACAAATGCGGACATAATTTATGTTTAATTTTTATGAGTAAAATATCTGATTTTTCGTCGCCGTAACATAAATCCGCATAAATATTATCATCTCTTGAACTTTTATTAAATATATCTACTAAATTTGCATAATCTTGTGAAAGCATGCCAACATCAATATCGTCATCCCATGGAATAAACCCTTTATGCCTCACAGCACCTAACAATGTCCCACCATCAAGCCAGTATGGGATATTATTTGTTCTACACACATAATCAAGTTCATCAAGCAGCACCAAATTTGCAAGTTGTATTTGTCTTAATTCCCCGTCTGCAGGCGGAACTTTAGTTATATCATTATACAATTTTTTATATGTATAATACGGACTTTGCTTTTTGGCTAAATTGAACTTATATTTTAAAAATTTAAATTTTATGCCTATAAATTTAATAAGTATATGAGTTTTATTATAATCTTGTATTGAAAATATATTATTAAACAATTTTTTGATAATATTAATCATTTATCCTCGTTTTAATGCTCATAGAGTATTAAATTAATACATTAAATATCATTCAATAATGATATACTATACAATAATAAAAATCAATACAAAATTTAGTATAGAATAGTATTAAAAATTATGACTAATTCTCGGATAATAAAAAGGGAATTAGTTATGAGCACAATAAAAAAACAATTAGGACAAAAGATAAAAGAAATACGAAAATTGAGGGGAATGACACAAGAACAACTTGCTGAAATAGTTGGAATTGGAATTTCAAATATAAGTTACATTGAAACCGGAAAATTCGCACCAAGCATTGAAAATTTTGAAAAGGTTGTTAAGGCTCTTGATGTAGAACCTTACGAATTATATGAATTTTCTTCAAAAACAACAAGTGAAATGCGTGAAGAAATTATTAAAAAACTTAATAGTGATGATGAACTTCTAAAAATGATTTATAAATTTTATAAATCTATTAAATAGTTTTATATAAGTTTTATAATCTCGTTAATTTCGTCCTGTGTAAATAGATTTTCGTCAGTGTGATGAGGGCAAATACTTTTAGGAAATTTCATATAATCCCCATAAATATTACGCAGCATAAAATCGGTATCGGCAGGGCAATTAAACATATATCCTTCAAATTCAATTTTGCGAAGCGGAAAAATTTGGTCATAATCATAAATCCAATTATTCCAACGGTGCGGGAAATCAAGCCCCCAATGTATAGACGGTTTTAATCTCTCGTCAACTTCGATTTTTTCATTTATGACATCATTTGTCAGATGTTTTATTTTTGAAATAAGTTCATCATTGTCTTTTATTCTGAACAGGCTCAGACTGAGCGATTTTCTCAGGCGGCGGACTTTTTTATTGAGTTTTATTTTATCTTTTCCTCTTGCTCTTGTGTAGTAAAAATCGTGAGGGAAAATATCTACAAAAGCCTGTTTAATTTTGCGGTGTTTGATTTTTAAAATACATGTTGCAGGAGCATTTTTATCTCTCCAAAGTTCACAGTACAAATCAGGATTTGTTGTGCAGGCATTAAATATTGAGGGGAATTTTTCGTAATCATCGCGTATCATATCAACATCAACATCATCATCCCATGGAATAAAACCTTTATGCCTTTGCGCTCCCAAAAGAGTTCCTCCGCTTAGCCAATATCGCAAGTTATGAGAAGTACAAATTCTGTCAAACTCTTTTAAAATAGAAAGCAAAGCCATTTGATAATCTCTCAAAAAACCTGTTGCTTTTGGAATTTGAGTAATATCTTTATATTTTTTATAATTTATTTTAATTCTTTTTTTATTGTCTGATTTTAAAATCCGCACTCTTATACCGCAAATTCTAATCAATTTGTGAGTATAATCGGCTTCTGTTACTGAAAATATATTTTTCAATATTTTTATTATTATATTTTCTTTTTTATCTTCCATATATTCCTCAAAAATTTTGTCATTCTGAATTTATTTCAGAATCTTAAAATTTTTGAAATTAACACAATTGATATAACCTGAATCAAGTTCAGGATAACAATATGTTATTTTCTTTCAAGTTCAAAAATTCTGAATTCACCCGGTTCAAGTTTTTCAAAGTGAATGTTATCTGAATTTTCATATTCTTCTTTTTCGTAATCTTTTTCATTTAGAACAAGTTCGTATTTCAAATCATAATCGCACGGAATTGCAATATTTTTGTCAAAAATAGCGTATCCCTCGACTATTTCTCTGTAATTTTCTCCTGTCGGAGCAGTTTTTACAACTTTTTCAGTCGGATATTTGTAATTTGAAACAACAAGATATGCTGTATTTAGCGGTTCTCTTGTAATCATCCACGCACAATATCCGTCTTCATCTTCAACAATGATTTGTGCTTCTCCGCCTGATATAATTGCATTATTTTTCACAAGCCTGTCTATTGCATCAAATTTTGTATAAAAATCTTCATTATCATTTCTGCTCATTGCAACTTCTTCGCCAATAGTGTATTCTAATCCGCCCTGAGTAAAACTTTCATCTCCGTCTGCATACATAACAGGTCTTTGAGCAAATTTTCCTCCCGGTAAAAGTTTATATTTTGCCCATTTGTATAATGCACCTCTTTCACCCAACTGCGCCGGATATTGATCAATAGCATGAAATTCGCCGTCCTGATTATTATATGTTTTTAGAATTGAAAGCATACTGCCGCTTTTGAATTTTGAATTATAATTAACAAGATTTTGATTGTCATCAACAATTTTTTCAGGGGTCTTATCAAATTGGGAAATTATATCATTACCCCAAAGAACATCAAAATTCATATCTTCGTGATATTCCTTATAGTAATTATCCCAAAGCATGTATTCTGCAAGTGTTGCAAAATACGGAAGTTTTTTCTTCATTGTTGTATTAAGTTTGTTTAAAACATATTTCGGCGCACGATAACTTATCGGACGACCGTTTTGCTCCGATACCTCATCAACAATATGATCTATATGATCAACCCTAAAACCGTCAAAGTTGTAATCTTTTTGCAAATCTTCAAGACTTTTTATGAATAAATCAATAACATTTTCGTTATATTTACCGTTTTCAAGATTAACAAAGTAATAAGGTGTCTGGCAATCAAGGTTTGCTAACGGAGTCACATCATCCCCTTTAAAATCAAAGTGTTTAAATACAGGATAACCGCCACATTCACTCATTCCGTCAAAAACCGGAACTCCGGCAGAACACCAAGCCCCACCCGGCGCAGGCCACAAGCCTTCACTGATAAGCAATTGGATAACCTCAATTTGTTTTGTTATGTCCTTTTCTTGCGGATTTTTGTTATCTTTAAATTCATGAACTTTTGCAACCAAATCTTTAACACGTTTGTGAATTTTATTTTGATAACTTCTCTCAAGCATTGAATTTGAAAGATTTTTCTTATGTTCAATCATTATTGATTCAAAGTTGTCATAAAGTTCCTGATATGCAGGACTTAAATCCCCGCTATTACCTTTTAATCTTTGCAAATACACATCTTTTGTAATTTTTATATCGTCTTCATCATGGTCTTTTGACAAAAATTCGGCAACTTCATTAACTTTGCCTTCAAGTTGTTTTTGAATTTCTGTTACATCATACCAGCGAGCAACCTGAGGATTTGCAAGTACAAATTTTGAAAACCTGCCTGTCTGAGGGAGAATATCATAAATCACAGGATGACCTGCAAGTTGCGCCATTGTAATAAAGGTCTGCAACTGTTCTTTTACATTCATTCCCGTAATTTCTTCTATATATTCGTCATTCAGTTTTGAACTGACTTCGCTGCTTTTTGGCAGGTACGCACACCCAAATTCTCTCGGGTGGAACGGAATTAAATAAATAGTTGTTCCGTAAATATTGTTATCCAAATTTCCGCTTGGCAATATTAACAACTGCTTTAACCAATCAAAAAATTTTCCTGTCTCTTTTGACTGATTACCGTTTCCTAAAGCAGCAAGGTTTATTAATTTTATGTCATGACCTTCTTTTTTAAACCAATCGGAATTCTTTTCCTTATTTCTCGCAAGGACGCTGATTTGATTATTTTTGTAAGAAAATTTTCCGTCTTTAAAAACTTTATTCTGAATCCATTTTTGTTCCAATGCGAACAATACTTCTTCGTTTGTAAGTTCTTCCTGTGCTTTTTTAAATGAATAAGTCAAATATCCGTATTTTTGGATATGCATTTCAAGATATTTTTTACGAATTTCAGGAATTGAATCAAACGGATAAGCCTGTTTCAAAACCTCATAAATTTTGTTCAATTCTTTGTCTGAAGCACTTTCTTTTTCTTTCTTTGCGAATAAAAAATCTAACATAAATTTCTCCCTATAAACATATAAAAATTATATCATATCAATATAGTCAGAAAAGTTGGTATGTCAGGTTGTTACAAAAATTATCAAAATTTATAAAATTTCTTTCAATTCATTGATTACAACATCTAAAGCGCCTTGCTGGTCTTTGAAAATAGTTTCGCAATCTTTGCATGCCTGAGTATAAAAATCGTTATCGGATAATAATTTTTCCATATAATCAGAAAGTTCTTTCGGATTTTTTACAATTTTACCGGCATTTGAACGGGATAACAACCAATAAATATCTCTGAAATTGTGAATATTCGGGCCTGTAATGGTCGGTTTTGAATAAACGGTAGCCTCAAGCGGATTGTGTCCGCCTGTTTTGTTGAAACTTCCTCCGATAAATGCAAAATGACACATTGAATACATCTTGCTCAATTCACCCATTGTATCAAGCAATATTACATCATTATCTTTAAATGTGTCACCTTTTGAGCGGTACCCGTATTTTAGACCTGTTTTTTCAATGAGTTCTACAATATCAGGGATTCTTTGAGTGTGCCTTGAAACCAAAAGCAATTTTGTATCAGAATATTTTTCATGTTTTTCTTTGAATATAGGCAAAATTATTTCATCTTCGCCCTTATGAGTACTTCCAGCAATAATTACTCTGTAACCTTCTTGACCGATTTCAACTTTTTCATCTGACGCTTTAATATCAAATTTAAGGTTTTTCATAACAGATGTTTTTTCTTTTGGCGCACCGATAGCAAGGAGTTTATTCATATCAATTTCGCTTTGAGTAAGAATTTTTGTATATTTTTGAAGAACAAACTTAAAGAAAAAACCAAATTTTTTATATATCGAAAATGTTGAATCAGACATTCTTCCGTTTATGCAATATAAGTAAATACCTCTGCGTTTGCATGAAGATGAAAATATCGGCCACAGTTCTGTTTCTGCAATCAGAACAACAGTCGGCTTAATTTTATTCAGAAATACATTTACACAAAGTGTAATATCAAATGGAAAATATGTGATAAAATCCGCTATTTGAGCATATTTTTTTCTTGCAATTTCCTGCCCTGTTTTTGTCCCTGTTGTTACGACAATTTTATAATCTGGAAAAACTTCTTTTGTCTTTTTTATGACATTTTCAAGTGCAATAACTTCGCCGACAGAAACGCCATGATACATAATGACTTTATCGCCCAATAAAGGGGCTTTAAAAAATCCGAGTTTTTCTTTCCATCCGTATAAGAATTTTTTATTAAGTACACGAACAATAAAATAAAACGGCAGGAACAGCACAAATACTACTGTTGAAACAAGCCCGTATAAGAAAAATATATCAATAATTGATATAAGTATAAGTATTAATAAAATAATTAAAATTGTATAAATCGCCATAACATTTAGAATTATACATCAAATAAAGTGAACATGTTGACATGATATTTAAAAATTTATAATATTAGGTTATGGCGATAGTGTATTTGAGTTTAGGTTCAAATAAGGGAGACCGAATCGGCTTTGTTCAGCAGGCTGCAAGTTTGCTTGGCTTAGACGAGGGAATTTCTATTGTCCGCAGTTCTGCATTTTACGAAACCGAACCGTGGAATATGAAAACAGAAACTTGGTTTGTCAATGCAGTTGTTGAAATTAAAACAAAATATACTCCGCAAGAATTGCTTGATGTGTGTCAGGAGATTGAACGTAAACTCGGCAGAGAACACAAACAGGGGAATGATTACGAAGACAGAAATATTGACATTGATATATTGTTTTATAACAGTGATGTCATAAACGAGGATAATCTTGTAATTCCACACAAATATGTTCATTTAAGGGCATTTAATCTTGTTCCTATGCTTGAATTAAATGCTGATTACGAGCATCCTGTTTTGCATAAAACTATTGTTCAGATGCATGAAGATTTAGATAATCCTGAAATGGTCTTTTTATATGGTACAAGAGTTGACTTCGATTTCTAACAAAACTGTTGCTGTAATAGGAGGCGGACCTGCCGGTTGTATTTGTGCGAAGTTCTTATCTGATGCGGGAATTGATGTAACAGTTTTTGATAAAGGAAAAATTTTACATACTCTTTTACCCACGGGGGGAGGGCGTTGCAATCTTGCACATGCAGATTTTGATTTTAAGACTCTTGCAGGGAATTATCCCCGTGGTGAAAAATTTTTATATTCGGTATTTTCAAAATTCGGAACAAATGAAACTTTAAAGTTTTTTAAATCTCTCGGGATAGAAACATATATTCAGGAGGATAACAGAATATTCCCAAACTCAAATTCTTCTGCGGATGTAAGAGAAAAATTTTTAAAATCTTTAAAAAGCAAATTAATAAAAGAAAATGTTATAACAATAACCCCATTATCAAACGGGTATGAAATCGAAACAGAAAAAAGTAAATATTATTTTGACAAGGTTGTTGTTTCTCTTGGAGGACATAGCGGTTATGGTGTTCTTAAAAAACTGAATATTAATATTATAGACCCTGTACCTTCACTTGTCGGATTGATTACAAAAGAAAATTTTTCTTCCGTTGCAGGAGTAAGTGTTAAAAATGTTAAGGCAAAAGTTTTAAAAAATAATTTTAACGGAGATTTGCTCTTTACTCACAAAGGAATTTCAGGACCTTTAATTTATACAATTTCTTCTGTTTTTGCAAGAGAAAAATTCCCATACAAAGTTAATTTGAGATTTACTGAAGATTTTGATTTTCAAGAAATTTTAAACGAATTTTCACATAAGGAAATCAAAAATCTTTTGTCACAATTTGTTCCAAAATCATTTGCGTTTTATCTTTTGAACTCATTAAATATAAATCCGGAATTACCGTCTCATAAAATAAATGGCAAAACAAGAGATATTATATATAATGCACTTACAAATTTTGAAATAACAGTAAAGGGCGGTGTTCCTGACGGAGAAGTGGTAACATGCGGAGGGGTCGATTTAAAAGAAATTAATCCAAAAACTATGGAAGCAAAGAAATACAAAGATTTGTATTTTTGCGGAGAGGTTTTGGATATTGACGGATTTTGCGGAGGATTTAATTTGCAAAACTGCTGGTCAACAGGGTTTGTATGTGCAAATTCAATAATAAACAATATTTAACATGAATTGCGCAAAATTATTTATGTTAGGTTTTTAAAAATTACATGATTGTTCAGGGTGTAAATTTTAATTTTTTAAATTACAAATCTCAGGGAATTAAAAGATGTGAGAACAGAAGTGCTGTTTCAAATCCGTTAATCATAAGCCCTGCGCTATCTGTGGATACGGTTACTTTTACCAGTGTAAGTAATGGCGGGGATATATTAAAAAAACTCTGTGCCTACGGAGTTCCCGATATGTATACAGGATTGAGGCTGTTAGATCCGAAAGTATTAGAACACATGCAGACAAACGGCATCTTTAATCAGCCGATAGAAAAAGTCGTCAAAATTGCATCTTATTATGAAGATACAATGATGCCTATTAACAAAGAAGTTTTTGAAAATGTAAAAAAGGTATCGAAAAAACAGCCTAATATAACTTTGTCAGAAGCATTTAAGTATTTATACCCTATACATAAAAAGCATCTTCTAAGAGCCCAGCAAAAAGTTTTTGAGGAAATAATCAGGCTTGCCTGCGACTTGCCAAAAGATTTGTATGACGAATTTTCTGTACTTATGAATATCACTAACAAAAGGTTATCAAATGACCCTGTTGTTTTGCCTTTCAGCGAACGCGAATTCTTATATAAATTGCGCCGAATAGGTGATGAGATGATTTTTAAGAAGCCAAAACATGAATATGCTATGCGAAGACTTATTTCATTTGCAGGCAAAATTTTTTGCAACGAACCCAAAGGGAACAGGGCATTTGGCAGGAATATTAAAAAGAAACTTGAAATACAGATGCGGCCTGAAATTCTAAAGCGTAATTCAACAAATCTTGCAGAATTTAAAAGGATTTTTGAAGTTTCACCGTTGCGAAACAATGCGGATATAATTCACTTACTTGACAATACAAGTGCAAAAATACATGGTTTCCCGTCTTATGCAAATTTTGAAAGAAAATCGTTTATACACGAATTAAAAAAGATTACCCGTAAACTTAAAAACAAAGATTTTGCACAAGAGTTTACCGAAGCGGCTTTGCGCCTGCCAACATCTAAAGATAATGTATCTGCTTTTATCGTAAAATTTTCAGACCAAAATAATAATAAAATCGGAACCAATATTATGATAAGCGGAATGGCATCAATTGATCATTTGGTAGCAAAGAAAAACGGAGGTGTAAGCAAATTATCTAATTACGGTTTGTCCGGTTCTGAAATTAACAGACAAAAAACAAATATTTATTTTGATGAATGGGTCAGAAAGCACCCTGAGACCCGCAAAAACTGCCAAAAACAGGTCGACAGGCTTATTGAACTCTATAAACAGGGTGTTTTTGAAAAAGTAAGCAGAAAAACAAAAAAAATTGACAAATCTTATATAGAAGATTTTGCAAAAACAATTTATATAATTTCCCCCGCTGAAAATAGAATTAAATTAGACATAAGTAAACTATATGAATAATTATGCTATAATATTTCTAACGAGGATAAAATTATGGGTCAGGTTATAAAAAGAGAACATATAGCAGATTTTGTCGAAAAACTGCACAAAAGCGGAAAAACTGTCGTAACAACAAACGGTTGTTTTGATATTTTGCATGTCGGTCATGTAAGATATCTGCAAAAGACAAAATCTTTTGCGGATTATTCCATTGTGCTTTTAAATTCCGATAAATCAGTAAGGAGTATTAAAGGTGAGGGACGCCCGATAAATAATGAAAACGACCGAGCAGAAATTTTATGTGCCTTATCCTGTGTTGATTATGTTGTTATGTTTGATGAAGAGTCTCCTGCTCAACTTTTAGACGAAATTAAGCCTGATGTTTATACAAAAGGTGCGGATTATACAATGGAAACTCTGCCGGAAGCGGATATTATGCGTAAAAATAATACAAGAGTCGAATTTATAACATTTGTTGACGGCAAATCTACGACAAATATTATTAACTCAATAAGAAATTAAAACACTGATAACGACTGTTCACTATTCACGACTCACAATTCACATAAATATTGTTTTAATTCTATCTTCCTATTTCAACCGCTTTTTGAGCCATTGATTTTGTAACATTTACAAGTGCAAGGTTTGCCTCATAGGCTCTTTGCGCCATAAGAGCATCTGCAATATCAACCATTGCATTAACATTTGAAGTTCTTATGTAGCCGTTTTCATCAGCATCCGGGTGTCCGGGCTGATAAATCTTTTGCCCGGGAGTCGGGTCTTCAACAACACCTGAAAAGTTTACCCCCCCCTGTAAATACGGCAAAGTCCCGATACCGAATACATCTTCTTTCATTGTGTTTAATAAACCGTGAAAAGATAAATCGTCAGTAGCATTCAGTATAGGAATTTTACGGACATAATTCGGAGTATCAAGGTTTGCGATATTCTTTGCGTGAATATCAATTCTTTTTCCGTGTACTCTTAGTGCGTTTCCGCCAATATCAATTGATTCAAATATACCCATTTTAGTGCCTTTCTATGCTACTTACCGACATTTATTACGGTTTTCATTTCTGTAATAATATTTGACATTCTGCGCGTTGCCATTGAATATAGAATTGCATTTTCCTGTATTCTCAGTAATTCATCCGGTGCATTGACTTTTTCTTCTCCACGCTCTGTTGCAATAGCCGACGGACCAAGTTTTTCGGATAATTTTGTTTCAAGCGGACTGTTCATAGTGCTTAAATACTGACTAAAATCTATATCCTGTCTTATGTATCCCGGGGTATCAACATTTGCGATATTTGAACCTAATGCGCGCTGTTTTTGTGCGATTAAGTCCATCATCAGTGAAACTCTGCCCATACTGTCAAGTGGTGTATACATTTATTACCTCTTATTTATTACGATTCTCTTATATTGATTGCTTTGTTATACATTTGGTCTGCCGCCTTTAAGATTTGCATACTTGCAAGCATTGAGGCATTTAATCTTAAAAGTTCGTTGGCAGAATCATAGACGCTGACATTTGCTCTCTCAAGACAAGCCTGTTTAAAGCAGTCATGGTCTTTTACCATATATGCCTGACCTGAGTCTTCGGTCGGTTTAAGTCTGTTCATATCCATTCTTTCCATACCGTCAGGATTTTCAAATCTGATAAGCGGAATATGCCCGATTTTCTTCGCTTCATCTCCATGGAAATTGTAATATATTACATCTCCGTTTTTCTTAATTTCAAATTTTAGACAGTTTGCAGGAATTTTAATCCCGTCACCGACAAGCCAACCGTCACTTGTAATCAAGTATCCGTCTTTTCCTGTTCTGAAAGCACCGTCACGGGTATATTGAACTTCGCCTGACGGAGATGTAACCGGAATATACCCCGGACCGTCTATTGCAACATCATAAGGATTTTCTGTTACTCTTATTGAGCCTTGTTTATAGTCATTTCGGATTGCGCCTGTCAGGTAGCCGTCCTCTTTTAAAATCTGTTCAAATGATTGTTTTTTATATCCGTTTGTATCTACATTTGACAAATTGTGTGCAAGCATACCAAATCGCTCGAACTGAACAAGTGCGTTATTTGTACCTTTTGAAATTATTGCCTGAAAGTTATACATCTTTACCTCTCTGATTTATTATGAAGCCGAACCGAGTTGAGAAATTGCCTTGCCTAAAACAGAATTTTGAAGCATATACATCTGTCTGTTTGCGTCAAAATTCTTCATTATAGGCATCATTTTTATAAATTCTTCCTGAAGGGACACATTTGAATATTCGTTATAACCTTGTTTAATGTTCGGTTCCATCACAACAAGTCCGTTAGCATCGACAACTCCAAGTCTTGCGACCTTTTTAAATTCGTGTGTTTCTTCATTAAAGATACTTATTTTACCGTTAATATCCACTTTTACATGTCTTAAATTCTGAGGAATAAACGGAAGTTTTATCGGAATACCGGCGTCAGAAAGAACATGCGCATCTTCAAGAGTTAAAAGTGAACCGTCAGTACCAATTTTAAATCTTCCGTCACGGGTTAATTTTATTCCGTTTTCATTTTGAACCTGAAAATATCCTTTATTTGTTATTGCAATATCCAAAGGATTATCAGAAACTGATATACGCCCTACTTTATCATCAAGGGTCGTTGACAGTGCATTAACTCCCATAAATTCCGTAAATGAAGATACAACGGGTTCTTTCCTCTGGTACCCTACTTTGTCAAAACCGCCTACATTTTCATTCCTGATACCCAAAATCTCACTTTGTAAATGCATAGCGCGTATTGAATTTGTTAACCCGTTGTCGTTGTAAAAAATTCCTGCGTTAATTCTCATTTCTGCCTCTACTTCTTCTACTTCCATTATCGGACAACTTTACATGATTATTAATCGTTATTCATGAAAAATCATCTGTTTATAGGAGTTTTACATGGTTTTAATGAAGAAAAAATAAAAGTCAACAAATTTTCTTACATGGGTTGACAATAAAATTTACTCATGTTAACATGCGTGTGGGGTAAATGTATATTTATAAGTCTTATCAAAATTGATGAGACTTTCTTTTTGTCTTTTTTTACTTTTGAATTTGCATTATACGATTTAGGTAGTAAAATATAAGAATAACTAAAGGGGATAAAATGAGAATTGAGGCAAAGAATCTTGTAAAAATATACGGTGACAGATGTGTTGTAAATGATGTCAGTTTTGAAGTAAATAAAGGGGAAGTTGTCGGTCTTTTAGGTCCTAACGGCGCAGGTAAAACAACTACTTTTTATATGATAGTAGGTTTGGTTAAACCAAACAAAGGACATGTATTGTTAGAAGGCGAAGAAATTACAAGTTATCCTATGCATATCCGTTCAAGACGCGGTATCGGATATTTGCCGCAAGAGGCATCGAGTTTCAGAAGTTTATCGGTTGAAGACAATTTGAAACTTGTTTTAGAGATGAACGATAAACTTTCTGTTAATGAGAAAAAGGTAAAGTTAGAGGAATTACTTGATGAGTTTGGGATGACAAGATTGAGAAAAGAAGCCGCTATCTCCCTGTCAGGTGGAGAACGCAGGAGGGTAGAACTTGCGAGAGCGTTGGCGGCGAGTCCTGATTTTATTTTATTGGATGAACCATTTACCGGTATTGACCCTATTGCAATTGGCGAAATTAAAGAAAATATAAGACGATTGTCTATTGATAAGGGGTTGGGTGTTCTAATTACAGACCACAATCCTAAAGCAACACTTTCAATTACAGACAGAGCCTATGTTATTTTTGACGGTAAAATCAAAATTCAGGGAAGAAGTAAAGATGTTGCGGTTGACCCTGTTGCCAAAAAACACTATTTAGGTGAGGATTTTAAACTTTAATGAACATAAAAATCCCTAAAATATCTATTTATGATAAATATATTTTTAAGCAGGTTGCAGGCGCCACTATTGCGGCTATACTGTTGTTTACTATAGTATGGATAGCGCCGGAAATTCTTTTAAACACCGTAAGGGATACTCTTGACGGTAAATATAGTTTTAAAACAATGTTTTTGTTATTATTTTATGAACTACCCAAAATTGTAGATAAGGCTATTCCTGTAGGATTATTGCTCGGTTCGTTATTCACATTTGACAGTTTAAGTAAAAATTCCGAAGTAACCATTTTCAGAGCAATAGGTGTTTCTTTCCAGAGGATGGTTGTTCCTGTAGTGTTTTTAGGTTTATTTTTATCATTATTTTGTTTTGCTTTAAAAGGTGATGGGACTCCTTTTGCAGAAAACAAATTAGGTGCAATAAGAGGAGAGGTTTCAACTGCCCAATACATTTATACTCAGAAGGATAAAGCCGGTCATCCTTTGTTAGCGGTTATTGTTTCAAAGGCGGTAGGACGAAAATTGGAAAATGTTACGATTTTGGATTTTTCAAGCACCATATATCAAGATGTTCATCAGTTATCTACTGTTTATAATGCTAAACTCGGATATGCCTATGATGACAAATGGATTCTTAAAGATATTATGAGATATATCATATCAAATGATGGAATATACATCGATATAAAACATCAAAATGAACTTGAAATCTTAAAGGGCGAGGCCGCCCATAATGCTTATGTATTGATGACCTATTCAACAATAAAAGAAAGAAGTATAAATACTAAAAATTTAAAAAAATATATTAAGTTATTAAAAAAAGAAAAATTAGATGATGAATATAACTATAATCTAAACAAGTATATTCAGCGTAGTATGTCATCTATAATATGTGTATTACTTGCGATATTCGGATGTCTTTTAGGAATTAGTAAACCGAGAGAACAAAGAGTTGTTGGTTTTACAATAGGAATCGGTTGCGTATTTTTGTATTACATTACAATCCCGTTTTTTGATTTATTGGCAGAAAAAAGTATTTTATCTCCATATCTTACTGCGACAATTCCTGTCATTGCCTTTATGGTGGCAATATACTGTTTTTATAAATTAAAAGATTTGTAAGGAGTTGTAAAGTGGCTAAAGTATCTGTTATAGTTCCAATTTATAATAACGAAAAGTATTTAAAAGAATGTTTAGATAGTATTTGTAATCAGACGCTTACTGATATTGAAATTATTTGTGTAAATGATGGCAGTGAAGATAATTCTTTAAAAATAATTGAAGAATATAAGCAAAAAGATAATAGAATAATACTAATAAATCAGGATAACTTGGGAGTGTCTGCGGCAAGAAACAACGGAATAAAAATTGCAACCGGAGAATATATAGGTTTTGTCGATTCTGATGATTATATAGATAATGATTTTTATGAAAAATTGTATAATGCAGCAAAACACAACGATTCAGACATGGCTGTTGCTGGGATTATACGCTTCAAAGGGGTGCGCAAAAAATATATGCTGAAATTCAATGAAGAATTGCGTTTAACCAATATCAACAAGATTATGCAATTATGCAGGATTCCCCGTCAATGTTATACCGTAAATAAAATCTATAAGAGAAATTTATTATTAGAGCATAATTTATTTTTCAAAGAAGGGGTATATTACAAGGATGTTCGTTTTACATAAGAGTAATATATTTTTTGAGAAATATAGTGATTGTTCCGGATACATACTATAACTATAGAAAGAATTATAATTCTACAGTAAAAACAATTTCCGACAAAAAAAATCAGGATATGCTTGATGCAAAAAGGGATATGCTCTCTTTTGCAAAAGAACACAATATAGAATTTAAACATAGTCCGGGTTCATATATTACCAAAATGACAAAATATAATTTTTTAGGATTAACTTTGATGAAAGTTTTTAAATATGAAACTATGAAAAAATATTATTTATTCAGCCGATTCCTTGTGTTAGAAATTCGTTCGTATATATAATTTTATTTAATAATGGGATAAACATCTTCCACAAGTTGTATAAATTCCTGTTGAGTTAATATTAAGTATGCTTCAGCGTAATCCAAATTTTTTGAAAGCCCCCTATATGCACTCAAACCGATTGCTGCCGGGGTATATGACCTGTGGGTTGTCTGTGATTTATACGCAATAAGCATTTCTTCCTTTGTTTTTATGTATTCTTTTAACAGGCATTAACCATTCCTAAAGTTGACCATACTTCGTAAAAACATATTTTAAAATCTTTATCTATATCGTTTTCAGTTAAATATTTATATAAAAGAAAACTAACCGCTTTATGGTCTTTATGCTGGTCTATAATATTTGGAATAAAAACATAATCATAATTTTGAAAATTAATTTCTGAAAATTGTTTATAACCATGCGCTAAAGAACGATCCTTAATATCTAAAATTTTATATTGTTTGATTCCTGCAATATTCATTGCATTTTCAAACTCTTTGGCGCGAATACTTACGGCTTCGCTTTCAGATGCTTTGATTCCTAAAATCCTTTGTGCATCTTTAAGACCTTTGGATCCATCCGTTAAGCATATACAATCGAAATTGTCATGATATTTTGCAAGAGTACCGCCCATCCCGATTGTTTCGTCATCTTGGTGAGGCGCCAAACACAAACATTTGGACTCCGGAGCAATTTTAAAATTTTCTGCGCCATAATTTACCGACATATAAAACTTTAATATTGCCTGTCTTGTGTTCAGGTACATTTTTTTTAAATAAATTTCTTTTATGTTTTCCCATAAAATTATTTTAAAATGAAAATTAAAATATGTATTTTTAATGAATTTGATATTTTAGCATATAAATAGTATTATATATTTTAGTTGAGGTAATAATATGCTTAATAATATAAATTTAATTAAAAAATATTTTAAATATCTGTTGGTCTTTTTTATATTAATTTTTTGTCTTCCATCGTATTCAAAAGAAATTTCAATTTCTCATGATAGTGGAATTTATCATATTGTCTTGAAGGGTGAAAAAGTAAAGAAAAAAATTAAATTTATAACAAGCGAAGAACTGATTACAAATGCCGAAGCACACGAAAAAGCAAGAGCAATATTGACTGTAAATGCCGGTTTCTTTGATCCGAATAATTCTAAAACAATCTCTTATGTCGTTACCGACAGAATGACTACTGCTGACCCGATTTTCAATAAATCATTGTATTCAAATCCGTTTTTCAGGAAAAATATGAATAAGGTTTTAAATCGCAGTGAGTTCAGAGTTTTACAATGCGGAAACCAATTCAAATATGAAATTGCACCTCATAACGCAGGCGTTGACTTTGAATGTGCAATTGTGACATCTGCTCAGGGCGGACCTTTAATTTATCCCGAACTGAAACTTGAAGAAGAAGGTTTTATTGTTAAAGATAAAGAAGGGAATGTAATAAGAGAATCCGCATCAGTTTTACACAAAACATCAAGAACCATTATCGGTATAAAGGGTACGGATGAATGTCATATTTTGATTATCACTGATGAAAATCCTATGGATATGTATCAGGTTAGAGATTTGTGTAAAAGGCTTCAGTTAGACAGAGCAATGGGATTTGATGGAGGAAGTTCAACATCAATGAACTATAAAAAGAAATACAATGTAATTTCTCTCAAAGGTGACGGGGCAGGCAGAGTATTAAAGTCGTTTATGATTGTCCGCTGATATGTAAATTTTTGTTAAATTAAGGCAATTTAGAAGTCAAAATATTCTTTATTTATATATAGGAATAAGGGATTATTATGACTGTTTCAAAAGTTACATCTGCTAAAAATACTGTTTCGGGAGTTTTGTCTGCTCCGAAGCGTGTTTTGTCCGGAATAAACAGCATAATTGAAGAAGGTGCCAAGGCAAAGAAAAATCAAAAAGCATCTAATCCTTTGCAGCGAACCAATCAGGAAAGAATTTCTTATCTTGAGCAGGCTCTTAATAATGCAGTTAAACTAAATAATAGACTGCGCAGTGCATACAGAAGTTTCAGAAATAAACTTTCAGGCATGATAAAAATTACTTCAAACCAGCAATCTGATTTAATTTCAAAACAAATTGCATACGGCAAGGCAGATATGAACGAAGATTTGTTAAGAAGTTCGCTAATGGAAGCGTATCATAGCCAAGGAATGTATTATAACGCTTAATTCTTGTCTGATTAATATTTTGTAAAAAATCCCTATATTATTTTTTTAATAGTATAATTGTATGGAAGGGATATTTTTATGCAAAATACTATTGAAAAAAGAGGGATAAAAAATATTGATTTTAACTGCGATTTGGCGCAGAGTTTCGGTGTTTACAAAAATAACAGCGAATATGAACTTTTGGATTATGTAAGTTCTGTTAATATTGCTTGCGGTTTTCATGCTGGTGATCCGTCTGCGATTAAAGAAGCCTTGTTGCAGGCGAAAGAAAAAAATGTCGTTGTAGGTGCACACATTGGCTATGATGATATTCAGGGTTTCGGTTATCGTCCTATGGATTTGGAAGAAGATGAACTTGAGGCACTTGTTATGTATCAGGTCGGTGCATTGATGACTTTTGCAAAGGCTTATCACATGGAAATTGAACATGTAAGACCGCATGGCGCTATGTATCGCAAAGCAATGGAAGACATTGATGTTTCAAGAACAATTGCAAGAGCAATAAAAAAATGTTCAAAATGGCTCATATATTATGGTGCTGCCGGACAAAATCTTGCACAAATCAGTGACGAAGAAAATATTCAGGTTGCACATGAAGTTCATCTTGAAAAAATTTACGATGAACAAGGAAATATAATTTTTAGTGCAAGAGATTTGGAAAATACCGATATATCAATCTCTAGATTAAAAGATTTACTGCATAATTCAAGAGTAGCAAATAATATCGGCGGTAAAACTTTAATAGAGGCGGATACAATTCATTTTTCAAATAAATTGTCCAACGCAAGAGATTTGATAATAGCGGCAAACGAAGTTGTAACACCGTTACCGTTTAATTATAAAAATGCCATGAAATCAGGCTGGGTAGAATAGCAGGAGTATTATGAAAAAATTTAAGATGCCAAAGCAAATAGGCTGGTTGTTGCCCGGATTACAGGTTAAAAGATGGTTTGCACTAATTTTTGTGGGCACACTTTTAATGACCTTAGGGATTTTGATATTATTTGATATCAGACCTGTTTTTTATACTATGCAATTTATAAGCAAAGTTGCAAATATAATTTCAACGGAGTGGCTTGCATTTGGGGTTGTTATGATAGGTGCGGCATTCTTCTTTAAAGGCTGGAGAATGACAAACTTGTCTATTCTTGATTTGCCTGATAATAAAGACAGTGATGTCTTGTTAGAAAATTTATACCGCAAGAGAAAGTTAAGCAGAGGACCAAGAATAGTTGCTGTTGGCGGAGGAACAGGTTTATCCATGCTTTTAAGCGGAATAAAAAATATTACTAATAATATTACCGCAATTGTTAGTGTAGGTGATGACGGAGGAAGTTCAGGGCGTTTGAGAGAATCTTTGGGAATTTTACCTCCGGGGGATATTCGCCACTGTATGACAGCTTTGGCTGATGATGAAGATTTGGTTACAAAACTTTTTAAATATCGTTTTGATAACGGCGAAGGTCTTGAAGGGCACAGTTTTGGCAACCTCTTTTTAACTGCGATGTGCGAAATTACAGGTGATATGGCATCAGCGGTTAAAGCAAGTGCCAATGTAATTTCATTAAGAGGTCAGGTTTTACCCGCAACATTAGATGATATGAAACTTGCTGCTGAAATGGAAGACGGCAGGATAATTCATGGAGAATCAATGATTCCTGAAGCAAATGGGCATATAAAACGACTATTCAGCGAACCTGAAGATTGTAAGGCATTACCGGAAGCATTGAGAGCAATAGAAGATGCCGAACTTATAATTTTAGGTCCGGGGAGTCTTTATACAAGTGTAATCCCCAATTTATTAATAAAAGAAATTTCACAGGCTATTTCAAAATCAAAAGCGAAGAAAATTTATGTCTGCAATATTATGACTCAACCTGGTGAAACTGACGGTTATAATGTCAGTGATCATTTGAAGGCATTATTAAGACATTCAGGTGTTGAGCATCTTGTTGATGCGGTGTTAGTAAATGATAACCTTCCTGATTTACCTTACGAAAAGTATAGCGAAAAAGGACAGTTTCCTGTCGGACTTGATATTGCCGAAATAAAAAAACTTGGTATAGATATTTGTGCTAAAAACCTTGTTGAACCCTCAAAAGACGGGTTAATCAGACACAGTGCAAAAAAAGTCGCAAGGGCGGCTTATTATTGGTTTAGAAAAGAGCAGAAAAATGGCTAAGGTTACTGTAAGAACGTTGAAAAAAATAAAAGATAACAGTGAAAAGTTTTCTATGCTTACTGCTTACGATTTTTCTACCGCAAAATATCTTGATAATGCCGGTGTTGATGTAATTTTAATAGGCGACAGCCTTGCGATGACCGCATTGGGGTATGAAAATACAAATTGTATCGGTGTTGAGGAAATGACAATTTTTACAAAAGCCGTTGCAAAAGGAGTTGAAAGGGCTATGGTTGTTACAGATATGCCGTTTATGAGTTATACGATAGATATTCCTTCTGCGCTTACAAATATCGGGAATATGGTTAAAAACGGTGCTAATGCGGTTAAACTTGAAGGCTGCAACGATTATATCGAAAAACTTATAGAATGTACCATAAATATGGGCGTTCCTGTTATGGGGCATATCGGCTTTACTCCGCAAAGTCAAAATGTTATTGGCGGACATATTATTCAGGGGAAAACTGAAGAAGCAGCTGATGAACTTTTAAAACAGGCAAAAAAACTTGAAAAAGCGGGAGTTTTTTCTATAGTTTTAGAAATGGTACCTGAACAGGTAGCAAAAGATATAACGGAAAATATTTCTGTTCCTACAATTTCGTGTGGCGCTGGGAGATATTGTGACGGATTTGTAATGGTTTGTGATGATTTGTTTGGCAAATTTGATGCTTTCACACCAAAATTTGCCCGCAAATACGGCGATATGAAAACACTTATAAAAAATTGTGCAACAAAATATATTGAGGATATTAAAAACGGGAATTACCCTAACGAAAACGAGGTTTACTAATGTTATTACATACAATAGAAGAAGTCAGAACACAGGTTAAAGAATGGAAAAAACAGGGGCTTGTAGTCGGTTTGGTTCCTACAATGGGTGCTTTGCATAACGGTCATTTGAGCCTAATTAAAAAAGCAGTTGAAAAATGTGACAGAGTTGTAGTTTCGGTCTTTGTTAATCCTATTCAGTTTTGTCCGGGGGAAGATTTAGACAAATACCCCAGAACTCTTGAGGCTGATAATAAAATGTGCGATGATGCAGGTGTAAATATTGTTTTTGCGCCAAGTCCGAACGAAATGTACGGTCAGGGACAAATGAGAACAAATGATTTTCTGACCTATGTTATCCCTCCGTTTTTTTATGTCAATAAATTATGCGGAAAGTCAAGAGTCGGGCATTTTGACGGAGTTTGCACAGTTGTAAATAAATTATTTAATATTGTTCAGCCTGACTATGCGTTTTTTGGTCAAAAAGATGCACAGCAACTTATTATTATCAAAAAAATGGTCAAAGACTTGAATATTCCTGTTGAAATTATACCTTGTCCTATTGTCAGAGAAGAATCAGGGCTTGCGTTGAGTTCAAGAAATAAATATTTATCTGAAGATGATAAAAAAGAAGCACTTGTTTTATCAAAAATTCTAAATAACATAAATTCCTGCTATAAAAGCGGTGTGACAGATGTTGAAGCGTTAAAAGAAACGGCTTATGATTTCTTAAACGAACACCACGACCTTGAATATCTTGAATTTATGAATCAAGAGGATTTGGAAGAAGTAAAAAAAGCAGATAACAATACAAGAGTATTTATAGCCTGCAAAGTCGGAGGAGTAAGACTTATTGACAATATTTTACTCGGTGAATAGTTTTCGCCTGAGTGACTTATTGCAAAAATTATGCCAAAATTAAATAATATGGTGTAATTAAAAAGAAAAGAGGATATTATGACAAGAAAATCAATTGTAACAATTTTGGCAATAATAATTCTGCCGTTGCTTGCTTTTTGGGCTTTGACATGGAATAAAGATTCAACTGCAATAGCAGATACAAATTTGCCTCAAATTATAAAATTTTCATCTTCAATGTGTCTTGAATGTAAAGAAGTTGAAAAAATTTTCAAAGATATTTTGCCAAAATACAAAGACAGAGTTTCTTATACCGAAATTATCGTTGATTCAAGAAAAGATATGAATAATAAACTAATCAAAAAATATAATATTACTCTTGTTCCGACAGTTGTAATGCTTGATTCAAACGGAAAAGAGTGTAAAAGATTTGAAGGTGCGGCAGAAAAATCAGAATACATTGAAGTTATTGAAAGTTTGAAATAATGGAAGAATTGATTTTAATATTTCAAAATCCGTCAAGTATTTATGTGATGTTTTTGGCATCATTTTTGGGCGGTTTAATCGCTTCTGTGTCGCCGTGTTCCCTTTCTATGTTACCATTAATTGTCGGGTATGTAGGCGGATATGGGGAAACTAAGCCGTCAAAAACTTTTGTTCAAATGATTTTTTTCGTGCTTGGGGCAAGCATTGTTTTTTCGGTTATCGGCTTAATTTGTGCCTTAACGGGTAAAATTTTTGTAGGGAATCCTTATTTTGCGCTTTTTGCCGCTTCGGTTATTTTGATTATGGGCTTGAATATTACAGGGTTGCTTGATATTCAGTTGCCTGTTTTGATTAAAGAAATGCCCCAAAACGAATTTAACAACGATTTTTTGTATCCGGTTTTACTCGGTGCGGTTTTTGCATTAATCGGAACACCCTGTTCGACACCGATTTTGGCAAGTATAATGGCATTTGCCTCCGTTGGTGCAAATATTGGTCAGTCTATACTGATGCTGTTTTTATTCTCCCTCGGTCAGGGTATCATTTTTATACTCGCAGGGGTTATAACTTCCAAACTCAAATCTTCAGGTGACAAATTCTACCAAATATCAGAAATCATAATGAAAGTTTGTGGTGTTTTGTTGATACTTGTTGCATTGTTTATGTATTATAAAATATTTTCTGTTGTAATTGGCTAAATCATTTATACCAAACCTCAAAATGGTTTATTTTATCAATTAAATCATCATAATTTCCGCCAAAATTAATACATCTGTCATCAATTATTAAATAACTCGGTTTTTTAATATTTGTAATATCGTCAATAAATTGAATCAAATCATTTTCATCAAGCCATTTTGAAGTTAATAACAAATTTCGCGTAGTAAAAATATTTACTTTATAATTTGCTGATAAATTTTGTAAAAAATCTTTTGCACCATCTTTTATCGGCGGAATAAAATTCTCATCATATTCCCCATTATAAGTATTAAGCACCCCGTCTAAGTCAATTAATATTGTCTTTTTAAATTTAGTCATAGTTATCCCCCTATTATGCAACCGTACAGGTGGTAGAAACTTATTAAAATATACCACACAATAGGTTGTATGACAAGAGATAAAAATAGACACCAAGATATTTATAAACTTATTGGATTAAATATCAGAAAACAAAGAAAAATTATAGGTATATCTCAAGAAGAACTTGCATTTAGATTACAAAGTGCAAGAAATTATATTGGTTGCATTGAAAGAGGTGAAAAGCAACCAAGTTTACCGTTTTTAATAGATATTGCGGACATATTAAATATTGAAGTTTATAAATTATTCAAATCGCCAGACTAACTGCATCAGAATGTTTGTGGCATAGGAATTTGTAAGTTGGGGTTTCTACCCCAATTTGTAAGTTGGGGTTTCTACCCCAACAATAAGGAAGGTTGGGCTGAAAGCCCAACTTACTGATTACTACTCATAAATCTGCAAAGGACTATTCACAATTCACTATTTACTATTCACTCAAATTTGTAAGTTGGGGTTTCTACCCCAATTTGTAAGTTGGGGTTTCTACCCCAACAATTATAATGTTGGGCTGAAAGCCCAACTTACTGATTACTACTCATAAATCCGTAAAGGACTATTCACAATTCACCACTCACCATTCACTCAAATTTAATGTTGGGCTGAAAGCCAAACTTACTGATTACTATTCATAAATCCGTAAAGGACTATTCACAATTCACCACTCACCATTCACTCAAATTTGTAAGTTGGGTTTTTTACTCCAACAATTATAATGTTGGGCTGAAAGCCCAACTTACTGATTACTATTCATAAATCCGTAAAGAACTATTCACAATTCACCATTTACCATTCACTCAAATTTGTAAGTTGGGGTTTCTACCCCAATTTGTAAGTTGGGGTTTCTACCCCAACAATCTTAATGTTTGGCTGAAAGCCCTGCATTAATGATTACTACTCATAAATCCGTAAAGGACTATTCACAATTCACTATTTACCATTCACTCAAAAGCATTAGCCGAAATGCATTCGATTATAAAATATCCCTGTGATGGAATTGTTTTAAACCTTTTGCGTAATCGTCAACGATTTGCCCATTGCCGTGTAGTTTGTATTTGTATATTGTTAAACCCTCTAATCCTACAGGGCCTCTTGCGTGTGTTTTGTTTGTGGAAATTCCGACCTCTGCCCCAAAACCATAGCGAAAGCCATCAGCAAAACGGGTGGAAGCATTATGATATACTCCTGCACTGTCAACCTCATTCATAAATTTTTCAGCATTATTCAAATTATTTGTAATTATACTATCTGTATGCCCTGAACCGTATTTGTTGATGTGCGCTATCGCTTGTTCAATATTATCGACAAATTTAACGGATAAAATCTTATCCCCGTATTCAATATCCCAACTTTCCGGATTCATTTCAAGTTTTATTTCTTCAAGTTGAAGTGCGGCTAACAGTTCGTCTTTTTGGGCAAAATCTTTGTGTATCAAAAGCGTTTCTACCGCGTTGCATGCGCTTGGATATTGCGTTTTAGCATCAACAACTACCCTTATTGCATCGTCAATATTAGCATTTTCGTCAACAAAAATATGACAAATTCCGCTTGCGTGTCCCAAAACAGGAATTTTTGTATTTTCTTTTATGTATTGAACAAGTTTATTACCCCCTCTTGGGATAATCAGATTTATATATTCATCACATTTTAGCATCTGCGAAATATCTTCATGCGTAAAAACCTGCTGAATTACATTATCAGGAAATCCTGAAACCTGTGCTAATGCGTTGTTCATTATTTCCATAATTTTTTTGTTTGTATTAATCGATTCTTTTCCGCCTTTTAAAATGACGGCATTTGAAGATTTTATCGCAAGAGCGGAAATCTGCGTGATGACATCAGGTCTTGCTTCAAAAATTATTCCCAAAACACCGATAGGGCAAGATACTTTTTCTAAAATCAAATCTTTATCAAGTTCGCGTTTTAGTAAAATTTTACCGACAGGATTATCAAGAAGTGAAATATCACGAACCCCCTGAATCATATCCCTCATTTTGTTTTCGTCAAGTTTTAGACGATTGAAGGTTGATTTTGAAAGTTTGCCTTCATTTACAAGACTTTGCGCATTTTCTAAATCCTGTTTATTAGCAGCAAAAATTTCTTCTTTATGAGTTTCTAAGGCTACAGCAATCATATTCAAAGCATTGTTTTTTATTTCAACATCTGCACCTGCAATTTTTAATGATGCTTCTTTTGCGTTTTTTGCGATTTGAATAAAATCCATAAATTTATATTACCCTCTCTTATTTTTCTAAATTCACAATCGTTCATTAAGAAAAATTTTTCTCCCCGTAGGGGAGATTGTCATAAAATTGTTATATTATCTCTTGTTATGATTGCGTCATAGTTTTTGAAACCAAGAATTTCAACAATACTGTCGGAATGACAACCGATAACTTTTCTGCAAGCATCCGAATCGTAATTAACAATTCCTCTTGCAAATTCATTTTCCTGTTCATCAAGAATGGATATTACATCGCCTTTTCTAAAATCGTTTTTTACATCAACAACACCGATAGGCAAAAGGCTTTTTTCATCCTGAATAAGCGCATTTTTTGCCCCGTTATTAACGGTAATTTTGCCGATAATGTTTGTTGCATAACCTATCCAGCGTTTTTTGTCAGACAGATTTTCATCAGACGGTAAAAACATTGTACCAAAATCCTGACCTTCAAAAATTTTCTTGATTATAAACGGCTCTTTACCGTTTGCAATCAATACTTTTCCGCCAAACCTTGTTACCATTCGGGCTGACAACAGTTTTGATTCCATACCTCCACGCCCGCCATCGGAAACACCTGAAGCCAACGCAATTATTTCGTCATTAACTTCTTCAACCTCTTTAATCAACTTTGCATCAGGGCTATTTTTTGGGTTTGAATCATAAAGACCGTTTACATCAGACAAAATTATGAGCAAATCCGCATCAAGTTCGCTTGCAACAAGGGCGGAAAGTTTATCGTTATCGGAGAAATTTACCTGCATTTCAACCTCTGGCGCTCTTGCGATGAGTTCAATTGTTGAAACGGTATCGTTTTGATTGACAATCGGTATTGCGCCAAGTTCAAGAAGTTTATTAAATGTTGTTCTCAGACTCAAATATCTTTCCCTTATCGAAAAATCGTCTTCTGTTAAAAGAATTTGAGCGGCAGTTAAACCGTAAGTATCAAAACCGTTTTCATACACTGACATCAACTTGCATTGACCGATAGCGGCGCAAGCCTGTTTTAGTGCAATACCTTTTGTATCGGACAAATTTAATCGTTTTTTGCCCATTCCGACTGCACCTGAGGTTACAATAATGACTTCTTTCCCTGATTTGACAAGATTTGCAATATCTTCAATAAATGTATAAACTCTCGGCAGAGAAATAAAACCTTCATCATTTCTCAAAATATTTGTACCAAGTTTAATTACTATTCTTTTTGCGTTTATAAATTCTTTTCTGTCCATAGATTAATATTAACATAATTTTCAAAAATATGTTAATATTACAAAATAAAGGAGAAAATATGAAAATCGGTGTTATAGGTTTGGGTTTAATCGGCGGTTCGATATTTAAAGACTTAATTCGTCTTAATTATGATGTAGTTGCGGTTTCAAAATCGCAGAATGGTAAAAATATCTATAAAACTTATGATGTATTAAAGGACAGAGATTTGATTTTTGTATGTTCTCCTATGAATAAAACTCTTGTGGTACTTGATGAACTTGAAAATTTTCTGCCAAATACTACAGTTGTAACTGATGTCTGCTCACTCAAACGATTTGTCAGTCAAAAACAGTATTCATACAATTTTATTCCTTCTCATCCAATGGCAGGAACGGAGCATAAAGGGTTTGAAAACTCTTTTGAGGGGTTATTTAAAGGTGCAAAGTGGGTAATTACAAAAAATACAGATGATAATAATATTTTAATAAAAATAATTAAACAACTTGGGGCAACACCTGTTTATGCAACTCCGGAAGAACATGATAAAGCGGCAGCTTTAATTTCTCATATGCCGATGCTTGTTGCTCAGGCAATTTTTAAAACTGCGCAGAATAATAAACTTGCGCTTGAAATGGCTTCATCAGGGTTTAGAGATATGACACGCCTTGCTCTTTCAAATACCGAAATGGCAAACGATATGATTACTATGAACTCTGACAACATTGAACAAGCAATACTGAATTTGTATAAATCAATAGGCGAACTTACTCAAAATGATTATTTAAATCAAATCGAACAAATTAAAAACAAAAGAAAGCAAATGTTTTTATAATCTTTGAGTAATCTTAATAATTTTTGCTTTAGGGTCTTTTAACTGACTTTGCAGGTCGCTTATAACTTCTTTTACCTGCTCTTTTTCATAATATTCAGTCGAAAAGATTTTTATATTTTCTTTTTGCTTGCTGTAAAAAGAAAGATAATATGAAGTGTAACCTTTTGCATACATATTCCCTGAAACAGTATTAGGAATAAATGTCACATACTGAATATTTGAAATTGCAATTAAATCCTCTCGCTTTTTGGAATTTAACATGTTTGTTTTTTCAACATAACAATTATCTTCACTTTTATTACAAACGAGCGTTTCTTCTTTGTAATTGGTAAACAAACCGACTGTTATCCCGATAAAAAGAAAAACAGAAATAACTATTATTATAAAATTTCTTTTGCCTTTGTTTATCGTTTCAACAGGTGTTCTATCCATAATTTTCTCTCCGTATTAATATACAATTTATCATAAAAATAAGTTGTTGTATAATATTTTTATGAATAAAAAAGCGGTTATTTTTGATTTGGACGGGACTTTATTAAACACACTCGATGATTTGACTGACAGTACAAATTTTGCTCTTGAATATTATAAATTCCCTCCAAAAACAATTGACGAAATCAGACAATTTGTCGGCAATGGGGTCGCAAAACTTATTGAACGGGCGATTCCTGAAGGTTTAAATAATCCATATTTTGAAAATTGCCTTGCTCTTTTTAAAAAGCATTATAAGAAAAATATGTTTAATAAAACGACGGGTTATGATGGAATATCTCAAATGCTTGACAAATTGAAGTCAATGGGGATTAAAACTGCTGTAGTATCAAATAAATTTAATGATGCAGTAAAAGTCTTATGTAATAAGTATTTTGACGGTTTAATTGATTTTTGCGCAGGTGAAAATGAACAATTCGGGATAAGAAAAAAGCCTGCTCCCGATACTGTATTAAAGGTTTTAGAAAAATTTAACTTATCTTCTGATGAAGCAATTTATGTTGGAGATTCAGAAGTGGATATTCAAACCGCAAAAAATGCGGATATGGATTGTATAAGCGTCTTGTGGGGATTTAAAGATAAAGAATTTTTGCTCAATAACGGAGCAAAAATCCTAATATCAAAACCTGATGAAATTTTCGGATACTTGTAATATAATTAGCAAAGGAATAGAAACAAGGAAGCATAAAATATGATTATAATAATGGAAAAAACGGCTACACAGGATAATATTCAAGCCGTAATGAATATATTAAAAGAACATGGTTTTCGTGCGATTTTGCATGAGGGTGCAGTTCATACAGTAATTGACGCATTGGGGGATAAGACAAGCCTTTCTCCTGACAGACTTGATGCTATGGAAGGGGTAAGCCATGTAAAACTTATCAGAGAACCTTACAGAATGGCATCTCGTGACAGAAAGCCCGAAGATACAGTAATTGAATTTGATAACGGGGTAAAAATCGGCGGAGCAAACAGACCTGTTTTCATGGTTGGGCCTTGTTCTGTAGAAGATGATTATGAAGGACTTTTGCAGGTTGCACTTGCAGCAAAAGAAATGGGTTGTCAGTTTTTAAGAGGGGGAGCCTTCAAACCCCGCACTTCACCTTACGATTTTGACGGTTTGGGAGAAAAAGCACTAAAATATCTTGCAAAAGCAAAAGAAGAAACAGGACTTTTGGTTGTAACAGAACTTATGGATTCAAGCGATTTGGATTTGGTTTGTGAGTATGCTGATGTTATTCAAATCGGCGCAAGAAATATGCAAAATTTCAGACTTTTAAAATCTGTCGGAAAATGTTCAAAGCCTGTTGTTCTCAAAAGAGGTCCAGCAAGTACAATAAAAGAATTTTTGCTTGCGGCAGAGCATATTATGTATAACGGAAATGAAAAAGTTATTCTTTGTGAAAGAGGAATAAAAGGTTTTGACAGTTCTTATACAAGAAATGTTCTTGATATATCTGCCATTCCTGTTATCAAAAAATATTCACATTTGCCTGTTATTGTAGACCCGAGTCATGGTACAGGTCAAAGATATCTGATTGAACCTATGGCAAAAGCAGGTTTGGTCGCAGGAGCGGACGGTGTGATGGTTGAAGTTCATCATAATCCTGCACAAGCGTTAAGTGATGGGAAACAAAGTCTTTCTATTCCTCAATTTAAAGAAGTATTTACAAAACTAAATTCTATAATTGATGTATTACATCTTGAAAAGAGTATGTCTTTACCGACCGTTGAATAGTTTTAACATTTGTAACAATTTTGCCTGCTTTCTTCCTATATGCTAATTTATTAGAGGGAGAGAGTATTTATGAAAAATATTGTGATATATTCAACAAAAAAATCTTCAGAATTTGCTGACATCGTTGCAGGTATTGAAGATGCTGATGTAAGAATTGAAGATGCCGGAAAACTTACTGATTATGAATCGCTAAATCCCGGTGTCGTTGTTATTGAAGATGTGCCAAATATAAAAGATGTTTTAATGGTTACAAAATTCAAGGCCCCGATTTTATTTGTCGGAGAAACTTTTAAAGGCGCAACCGTTCGTGCTGTTGCGTTTGATTATGTAAGAAACCCGTTAGACAAACAAGAAGTTCTTATCAGAACAAAAAATATGCTCAAGATTAAAGAACTTCGTGAAAAAATGAAAACTCTGTCAACTACTGATGAGTTGACAGGACTTCACAACAGAAAATATCTGTTAGAGCGAATGGAACAGGAAATTTCAAGAGCAAAGAGATATGCTACACCGCTTTCTTTATTGCTTTTTGATTTAGACTTCTTTAAATCCGTAAACGATATTTACGGTTATGAATGGGGGGATGTTCTTTTAAAATCTATCGCAGATAAATTAAGACAAGTCATAAGAAAAGAAGATATTCTTACAAGATATGGAGATGAAGAATATGTTGTTGTCCTTCCGAATACTCCTGAAGATAATGCGTTCTTGTTTGCGGAAAGATTCAGAAAAGAAGTTGAGCGTATGGAATTTATTCCGGCAGGAGAAGAAGAAAGACACCCGATTACAATATCAGGCGGGATTGCAACATTTCCTTGTATTCCTGATACGGAAGAAGATGCAAATACGATTATAAGATACGCAGAACATGCATTATACAATGCAAAAAAACGCGGTAAAAACAAAATCGTTCAATTCTCTCAAATCAATTTGGGAGAATAATAAAAGTTCCTTTCTGAACACTTACATAGTGTAAATCTGGTTAATAGGCGGTAACTTCCTTATACCGCCTTTTGTTTTGAAAAAATATCATACTCAAAACAAAAATTATTTTATAATTTTTGAATATTTATTAAAAATATCAAAACCTTTTCGTGTTAATTTATTCATGTCTTTAGTAAACATTTTGATTTTATTTAATGTTTCTTTAGTAAACGGTTTTTTAAATGAAGAAGGGAAATCATCACCTGAAGGAGGAACTTTGCCTGCACCTGCTGCAACAAGCAATTTTTTAGGTCTTTTTTCAAACACTTTATCCTGAATAAGATATGTTTTTGGTTTTATGTCACTTGTTAATGTTCTTGGAGCCAAAATTTTAGGTACGACTACTTGCATATAAACTCCTTTTTGTTTCTAAAGTCACTCAATATTTAAATTTGTCTGATTTTCTACAAATATTAAGAATTATTTCATTCTTTTTATAAATTCATGTGCATTTATTACATCATCACTATTTATCGGTGGGGGACCGTCAATAATTTCTAACGGTTCATGCCTGTCAGATTTTCGGTTAAAATTTAGAACAACATCTCCAAAATCTTTTTCACAGATTAAACATTTGAGATTGCATATCAAAATATCGCCTTCTTGCTCTTTTATTGTCAGAGAGTCTTTTGTAAAATCGTTTCTGCATCTTGAACAACAAAGATTTTTAAATAATTTTTTAACTGTTTTATCGGCTAAACTGCTCATATATTTATTGTATATCAAAAATTAATTGTTATTTTTCTTAAAGTTTTGGGATTAATATACATGGATGATTTAGGTCATTTCATTCTGAGCAAGATAGGAGATTCTTCGGGCGAAGCCCTCAGAATGACATAATACGAAGAATTTCCAAAAGTCAAGTAACCAAAGGAGGTTATCATGGCTATCAATTTAATCCTATTCGGTTTTATCGTTTACACTGCATTTATTGTAGTACCAAGCATTTGGGACGAATTAACCGCAGAAGGATAAAATATTTTTTTTAGTTTTCCCTTGACAAATAATGGTAGTTTGAGAAGTTTTTAGTGTTAAATTTACGCTTATTTAATTGAGCGCAAAAATATTTATTTGGAAAAATTATCCTGAAATTTGACTTTCGCCTAATACAAAAACATTCCAATTTTTTGATTCCTCTTTTACAGGGCGGTAAAAATCTTTTACGAGGATATGTTTTGTCTGAATAGGTGCATAACCTTTAAATTTCAGATAATCCTCAAGTTTTTGAGAATTTTTTGTATATTTTTTTTGTTTTATAAGCGGATAAAATGCATGCTTTTTGCGTGCTATTTCGCAAAGCATTACATTTATAACTTTATCGTAATCAATATCATATCCGCTGTTTGTAGTTATATCAAGAATATAGTTAAGATTATCTTCTGTTGTAACTGAAAAATAGCCTAAAATTTTGTCTGTTTCTTCATATACATATCTTGTTTTATAAAATTTTGTAAAGCCTTGAAAAAATGCGCTTTTAAACTCTTTCGGGTGTCTTAAAAGTGAGGGTTTAAATATATTTATCACTTCGTCATTATACAGTTGTGCAATTTTACCTGCATCGGAACTTTGTGCATAGCGCCACGGTAAATCCGTTTTTTGGGGAACAGGTTTTTCAGTTTTCCACAAAGTTTCACTTGAACATTGTCTAAAACCGCAACCGTTAATAAACAGGTCTAAAAGTTCATTGTGACATTCATCAATTACTACGGTAAAAGTATTTGCACCTTTTCCACCCATTTTTTGAATTAAAAATTCAACAAGTTGTTTACCGATTTCATAACGATTTTCTTTAAATATAAGCCTTGTGACATTTATTTTATAGGGATTTCCGGGAGTACAAACCGCAGTAATCAAACCTAAAATTTCATTATTTTCTATCAAAATGAAAGATTCCGAGCGAAACTTTGCAGACAAAGGCATCATTGCATTAACAATATCCAAAGGCTCCTGCATAAGGTTTTTTGCGAGTCTGTCACTGTCATCTTCACAAAGATAGGATATCAGCCTCTTTAGTTTTGGAGAATCAAAACAGTTTAATCTTCTTATAACAACCATATATAGATTATAGAATTATTTTTGAGTTGTTGCAAATTAATTATTATATTAATATTTGTAAAAATCGTATATACTTTTTTAAAGTTTTTCTCAATGGATGCCGATATCTAATTTGTAATCAGTTTCTATGGAGATAAAAATATGAAGAAGATAACAACACCGTCATATAACAGATGTCAAAGTGTTGAACTAATATTAAGAGGAGCAAAAAAACGCAGAGCAATGGCTTATTCTCTTGCTTCCGAAGTAAATTCAAATGCGGGAGTGAAAGCAAATCTGCGTGCAGTGAAGTAATTTTTGCAACGAGAGTAATAACACAAAAATAAGAAGAGAGTTTATATAGTGCCGGCAACAGAGAGCCGGCTTTTTATTTGCCTTTACAACATTCAAAATTTTTGTTATATTAAACCTTGTAAAGTTACAGTATATAGGAGTTTAATATGAGCGAAGAAGAAATCCAATGCAACTGCCAGGAATGTAACTGCGAGAAGAAACACTCAACAAAACCTTATGACATTCTTGCAATAATTTTTTGTATATGTCCTGTACTTGCATTGTTATTTACAATAGATTTTCATAATGCAACAAACATAGTCCAGACAGCGTGCAAAGCGATTTTACTTTCAATATTCCCGCTTGCAATTTCAATAATCGGGATAAAAGATACTGAAAGAGAAAATCATACAAGTCATATTGCAAATACAACAGTAATATTGATTGATGTTATTTATGCAATGATTTTACTTATCGGATTTTTAGACGGCGGTAAACTATTCTAATAAGCACATTTGTCATGTTTATTTTATAATATGCTTATGTTCACGGGCTATTTAAACAATAAATATGATGTAATAGTTGTCGGAGGCGGTCACGCAGGTTGCGAGGCGGTTTTAGCGTGTGCAAAATTAGGTTTAAAAGTATTACTTGCAACTCTTAATGTTGAAAATATCGCGCTTCAACCCTGTAATCCTGCAGTCGGAGGTCCTGCCAAATCTACACTTGTCCGAGAAATTGATGCATTAGGCGGAGTTATGGGAGAAGTAACAGATGCAACATATCTGCAAATGAAAACCCTCAATTCTTCTAAAGGACCGGCAGTCAGAGCATTGAGGGCACAATCAGATAAAGCGGAATATTCAAGATATATGCGCAATTTGCTTGAAAGTAATGAAAATGTTTTTATAAAACAATGCTGCATTACAGAATTGAAAGTTGAAAACGGTAAAATTACGGGTGCGATTGATGAGTTTGGCACTGAATACAGCGCAAGAGCAGTTGTTCTGACAACAGGAACTTCATTGGAAGGGCGAATTTTTGTCGGTTTGAAATCATTCAGCGCAGGCAGATTAGGGGAAAAAGCCGCCATCGGATTATCTGATAGTCTGCATAAATTGGGAATAGAAACAAAAAAATTAAAAACAGGCACTCCTGCAAGAGTAGATAAACGAACAATTGATTATTCAAAAATGATTATTCAACCAGGAGATGAGGAACTGAATTTCTTTTCATTCAAACCAAACCGCCCGATTAGAAAAACTTATCCGTGTTATTTGACAAAAACTAACGAAGAAACTCACAAAATTATAAAAGAAAATCTTGATAAATCCCCAATGTATCAGGGGTTGATTCAGGGTGTCGGTCCAAGATACTGTCCATCTATTGAAGATAAAGTTGTAAGATTTGCCTCTAATCCGTCACATCATATTTTTATTGAACCTGAAGGATTGGGAACTTACGAAACATATATTCAAGGGTTTTCAACTAGTTTGCCTTATGATGTTCAGGTCAGAATGTTGAGAACATTGCCGGGGTTAGAAAATGCCCATATTATAAAACCCGCTTATGCAGTTGAATACGATTATGTTCCTGCTATTCAGACCACACATTCATTGATGTCTAAAAAGATAAAAGGTTTATTCTTCGGCGGTCAGATAAACGGCACAAGCGGTTATGAAGAAGCGGCAGCCCAAGGTTTGATTGCCGGCATTAACGCATTTAATTATATTAATGGTTCTGAAATGCTTGAACTTTCAAGAAGTTCATCATATACGGGAACATTAATTGACGATTTAGTGACAAAAGATATTCAGGATCCATACAGAATGTTGACCTCCCGCTCGGAATACAGACTTTTGTTAAGACAGGATAATGCAGATGAAAGACTGACTCCTATCGGGCATAAACTCGGGTTGATTGATGATGCGCAATTTTTCCGTTTTGAAGAAAAACAAAGACTAATAAAAGAGGAAAGCAAACGGCTTGAGGGATTAAAAATTCCTGCAAATGAAGAAGTAAATAATATTTTGGCAAAATACGAAGAACATCTTGAAAGAGGAATGAGAGCATCAGAACTTTTGAAACGCCCTAATATAAGTTATAAAATCCTGCAGGAACTCGATAAAGGTACGGCAGATTTACAGATTCCAAGAGATGTTTATGAGCAGATTGAAGTCATTATAAAATATGACGGGTATATAAAAAGACAAGAAAATCAGGTTAATAACGCAGAGAAATTGGAAAAATTCAGGATTCCTGATAATATTGATTATTCTAAAATTGATCATATCTCATCCGAGACTAAAGACAAACTGTCCAAAATCCGCCCGAAAGATTTGGCTCAGGCATCACGCATCGGCGGTATAAAACCCGCTGATATTTCCGTTTTGATGGTGCTTTTAGATAAACACAGAATATAGATATAAAGAAGATATTAATATTTTCTCCAAGATATAAAGATTATGTAATGAAATCTTAATATCGTTAAAATTTAATTTATAATGTTAATGTAAATAAGATTTATATGGAGAAGATAATATGTGCACATTAAAAGAAGCATTAATTGAATTAGAAAATGTAGATAACACAACAAAGAACAAAGTTGAAAATGAACTTGTAAGCATAGGTTCTGATGCAGTACCGAGTCTTGTTGACAGATTGCAGGTTGTCAGAGGAATTAAAAGAGGTGTTGTTGCAATGACTTTAATTAGAATTGGTGATGCATCTGTTGAATATCTAAAAGAAGCAGCAAAGAATAACAAAGATTTTGAATGGGTAGCACAATACCTTATCAGAGAAATTAAAGGCTCAAAAGTTGCGTAGTTATAAAATATGAAAATAAGAAAGATTGGCATTTAGCCAATCTTTTTTATGGTATTATTTGCTTATGAAAAATTTAGAGAGTTTAAAATACACATGTTTATTCGGTGGAGGAGCGATAAGAGGAGCCGGTCATGTCGGGGTTTTGAAAGCGTTTAAAGAACTTGGGATAACACCTGTGAGTCTTGGCGGTTCATCTGTCGGTTCAATGGTGGCATCATTGCTTGCCGTCGGATATACAACAGAAGAAATCGAAGATGTCTTTTTAGGGGTAAATTTTGAACTTTTCCGAGATATTTCTTTCGGATTCAATGTAAAATTTGCACTCAGCAAAGGCGAAGTCTTTCTTGACTGGTTCAGGGAACTTATTGAAAAGAAATTTTACGGTGACAAATATCAAAAGGGTGAAAATGCACCTGTCAGATTCAAGGATTTGAATAAAGATTTATTTATAATTTCTACTGATATGAAAGATTTTTCGTGTTGCGAGTGTTCGTCAAAAGAAACCCCTGAGTTTGAGGTCGCAATGGCTGTAAGGATTTCGTGTTGTGCTCCGGGGCTAATGAGAGCGGTAAATCTTGATGATAAACTGCTTGTTGACGGAGATTTGATGAAAGGTAAACCAATGTGGTATTTATCAAAAAATCTCCGTGAATCAAAAAACAGAATTTGCGAAATTCGACTTGAAGGTGATTTTAGCGGAGATGACACAAATCCGCTAAACTATGTAAACGGTATTTATTCCTGCATGACATATTCAGAAACCTCATTTATAAAAGAAATATATGGGAATAGCGATAACTATGATTACATAGTAATTAATACCGGTGATGCAATGGTATTTGATTTTAACTGCCCGACAGAAAAAAGGCGAGAAATAATAGATTCGGGATATAACAGTGCCATGCACTATTTCAGAAAAACTTTGCCTGATAAGAAACAAAAAATTTATTCTGTTTATGAAGAAATACTTGATTATGCAAGGAATATACAGGAGCAAATGCTTCGCAAAAAGTATTTAAAAGCGAAAGCGATTTTGGGCGAATTATTTATATTGCTTGCGGATACAAAAGACATTATTGATAGAGATATATATAAGCAAATAAAGATGTTCCAAAATCTGTTATTTTCAAATGTAAAATCAGGGCTTATTGGTCAAAGATGTGACAACATACAGACAGTAAAAGCACAATTACTGCTTATTATCGATATATTGGGTGCAAAAATCAAAGAATTTGATGAGTATTTTAAGGAATTTACCGTTTGACAATGAGAGATGTTTATTATAACATTGACTTAGCGCAGATATAGCGTGTTTGACAACTTAATAGAATATAAACCACGCTCCAGTGGCACTCTGCCGAGAAAAAGTTGACTAAATGTCAAGTTTTTCGAGAGGTCGGTAGACGCGCTAAAGCAGAGCATTTTTGAAAA
>CACYKF010000009.1 GCA_902774905.1 uncultured bacterium | reverse complement strand
TTATCGAGATATTCTCATAATATTTTTTATGTACAAAACATGTAACTAATTGCCTGCCATGTTCAGCAATGACAAAATATATCATAAGTTCCTCCCCTAAGGGGGAGGTTAGGTGGGGAACGAACTTTACCCTCTCTCATTTTTCTAATGTTCGAAATAAATTTCTCACATTGAAAAATTACTTTCCCTGCAGGGGAGATAGGATAAACCCTCTCTTGAATTTCTAATGCTCAACTTTGTTTCGCATTGAAATTCCTTTCTCCCCGTAGGGGAGATAGGGTAGTTCAACAATGTAAGTTCAATTGTTTTGTAAAGATATGTAACAAATATATACTTTTTATATAAAATCATGCAATTTTTGATTTTAAAAATTGTTTATATAAGAGTAACGAGGTATAATCAAATCTATGGATGAGAAAAGCAGACAAAACTTTGAAGTAATAGATGATACCAGAGAAAGAGTTAATGAAGTTTCTGAACAATCTGTCATTTCTCGTCAAACGAATCCGATTAAACGAAAGTTGCTGGACTTTGGCTTGTCCAACAAAACCCGCAAATTTTCTGTTCGTGATTTGTTCGGTAGATAGACTTAGTAACACGGTTTTATGAGGATCGATACGCACATAAATTTGTGCGGTTTGCGAAAAGTCGAAACGATTGTGCTTCGTTACGCTTTTTTGTGCTTATTTTTTTTAATGAAGCCCGTTTAGTGAAAATTCATCAAAATAGTATGAATTGTTGTAGGCAAAAAGTCTGTCGTCATGACCTTTTATTTTGAGTTCGTTTGCATCTGTGCTCACAACTTTCTTTATTCCCGACGAATTTTTATTAACCGCAAAATGTGTCAGGGCATCTTCAAATGCATCAAAATACATCAGGCATTTAGGGAATTTATAATGGTCATAAATCTGATTTTTGGCATTTTTGCTCATTGTTGCTTTTGCTTTTTTACTGCCGTCATCGGTTAGTTTTGCAACTGCAGAGGTGTCTGTGTTCAGATAGTCATTTTCAACTATGTTTTTTATTATAAATTTTTCTGTTGAATCTTTTGTATCAAAAATGTTTAAAATATTTGAAATTTTTGTTTTTTCGTTTGCGTTTAAATCTCTGTAATCATCATATTTGCAAAGGTATTCAACTGCTTTGTCCGGATTTGATTCCTGTGCAATTTTTTCTGCAATTTCTTTATTTGAAGCAAGTTCAAGACTTTGAGGGTAATTTTTTATAAATTCCGCATTGAGAATATATTTTCCTGCTTTTTCAATATCTGTTTTATCGTCTGAATTTGTCGCATATTTTACGGCATTTTTAAAAACAGGGTTTTCTTTATCAGAGGTTAAATATTCAATATAACGGCTTACCCTCATAAGTTGGGTTTCCGCTTTTTCTTTGTTTTTCAGAGAATTCCCATGAATATTTTTATCAATAGTATCCGTTATCGTTTGGGCAATTTTTATTTGTTGTTCATCAAGGCTTGAAGGTTTGTATTTTGAATATATTTCTGCAAGATAATTCAGGTTATTTTCATAAAGAATATTTATGCGGGTATCAAAATTTTCTTGAAGATTGCGCAAAGTTGCAATTTTTTTATTTTCTGCTTTTATTGCTTCTACCCGTTTTTTTTCTTCAATAGCATTTATTCTTTCGGTGTGAGTTGGTTTAATTGAATTGTCGCTAATATATTCCTCAAGTTCTTTAATTGTTTTTTCACCGTCCCAAACTTTGTCTGCACCATGTAAAAATTTGACTAACATTTTTATATCATCTTCTCCAAACAGGCAGGAATCAAACTGAACTATTGTGTGTAAAAGTCGTTCGCTTTCGTCAAATTTTTCTGCGTAAAATTCAAGTTTTTTCTTGAAGTTATCTGTTGTATAGTTTTTGTAATCTCTTTGTGATGTTCTGACTTTTTCTGAATCCTGAATGAGTTTCATAATTCTGCTTGGAATTTTTTCAAATTTGTAGTCAGGGTCTTTAATTGATGAAACTTTTATAGTTGTTCCGTTTTTTGAATATACGATTTCATTTGGGTTTTTGAAATTTGTATATTGCTCTTTTAAAACACTCAGTACAAAATCTTCATAATTTATTCCTAAAAGTTTTATATCATTTTCGGAGAGAAGATTTTTATTTTGTTTACGAAATTCCGGAACTGATGAAAAAGATTTTGTGTTGTGCAGTTTGTAATACCTTGCGCTGATTGCTTTAACAGTCGGTCCTATGAGTTTTTTGTATGCGTTGTCTTTTTCTTCCTGCGATTTAATTTTTATATTGTCATTCAACAGTTGCAAAACTTTAGCAGATAAAAGTTCTTTTGCCTTTTTCTTGTCTTTTAGTATAAAAGCATCATCTAAATCTTCATAAAAATCTCTTGTTATTGTGCTTTCAAGTTTGCGGGCAATAACATCTTCGGGTTTAGACGGAATGTGAATTTTGGGGTATCTCTTTTTAAGTTCTTTTATGGAATGAATATCATTCATAGGTTGGTAATAATCCATAAATGTTTTTTTAAGATTAAAATTATCTTCTGCGACCGATGATTTGAACTTGTTAATCAATACATAATCGGTTTTTTCGTCTGCTATATTATTTTTTTGCACAATGTAAAGATAACCCCGGTCATAGACATTTTTTATCGCATTAACTTCTTTTTTAATCTGCATTGCACGACTGTATTTTTGCTGAGGATTTAAAACTTTGTCAGCCCAAAGGATTTCGCCTTCTGCATAAAGCCTTTCAAGTTGATTTTTTAATCTCATCATAAGCCGCAAACTTTTATATTGTATTTCGGTTTGATTTATTTCTTCTTCTGGTGCATCTTCTTTTAAAATTTCATCAAGTTGTTTTAATAGTTTATTTTTGCCCTCATTTATATCAGTAATTTTTTTACCCGTAAAATAAACCGCAGGGTAAGTGTCGGGCAAACTTGTCATATTTATTATTTGTCTGTGTTTAATGCCTGCAGAAGTTTGATTATAATTTGTGCGGACATTATTGCGGATTTGGTTTATAGCTTCTGTTTTCATGAAAATCTCTTTATATTTACTATAAAATAAAAAATAAAAAATTTTGCCAATATAGTGAAAATTGCTTATAATAACTTTATGTATGAGGTTAAAAAACAAATTTATCCTGATTTTACTAAGAATCAAAAATCAGCGTTATGCAACTATTTGCGTGCATTTGTCAAAAAAAATCCGCAACTTTCCGAATCGCAGATTTTTGATAAATTTATTGATGATGAAAAATATTATCTTGAGATGAATTGTTCAAGGTTTGAGTTTCTGAAAGATATTTTGTTTGAAGATTGGTTTAAAAAAGATACCGAAAAATATATTCATGAATGTAAAAAATATTATGATTACAAAGAAAGTCAAAGGCCGATAATAGAGGCAAACAAGGCTTTTGAAAAGCAAAAGCGTGAATTTCTTAAAAAAGTGAAAATGTCCAAAGAATCTCCTACAAAAAAACAACTTTATTACTACGAAAAATTATGTAAAAAATACGGACTTGAGAAAAAAGAGTTGTCTTCAAAACTTGAAGCAATGGAAGAAATTGATAAAATTATTACAGAACACGATGTTAGCGTGAATAGTGAGGTGTGAATGGTGAGCAGACATTATCAGGCTATCGTACATTTGATAACTAACTAATTTGTAAAGGTCACTTCACAACTCACAATTCACTATTCACATAAAAAGAGGATTAAATGTTAATAACTGATATAGTAAAAATTTTAACAGATGCCGGAATTGAGCAAAACGAAGCAAATATTGAAGTAAAAATGCTTATAGAACATTTTGCCGGTTATGGTGTTGCAGATATTATTATGGGTAAAAAATTAGACGAAGAAAAACTCAAAATCGTTGAACAAAAGGCAAAACTGCGTGCATCAACCCGTCAGCCTATTCAGTATATTATTGGTGAAGCCGATTTTATGGGCGAAAAATTTATTGTAAATCCGTCTGTTTTGATACCGAGAGATGAAACAGAAATTCTTGTTCGTAAAACGGTTGAAATTATAAAAGAAAACCATTTTAAAACGGTGCTTGATATCGGAACGGGTTCAGGTTGTATTGCCTGCATGGTTGCAAAACTTACAAATGCAACGGTAATCGGTGCTGATATATCTTTTGACGCGATTGAAACTGCATTTAAAAATATGGAAAATTTAAAACTTTTTAATCGTGCGTTATTTAGAAAATCCGATTTATTCTCCATGATAAGAGAGGATGAAAAGTTTAATGTAATTGTTTCTAATCCGCCATATATTCCGTCGTCCATGAAAAAGAATATTCAAAAAGAGGTCAGATTTGAACCGGAAACTGCACTTTATACAAAAGATGAAAAGGGGCTTGAATTTTATGAAAAAATAATTAAAGATGCCCCGAAATTTCTTAATGAAAACGGATATTTGCTTTTTGAACTCGGGATAAATGAATCTCTTGAAGTTGCACAAATAATGAAAAATACGGGATTTAAAAATATTCAAATAGTCAAAGATCTCGCAAATATTGACAGGGTGATTTTAGGGCAGATTTAATCTATTTTTCCACCATAAATGTCACAGGGCCGTCATTTATGAGTTCAACATCCATCATTGCACCAAAACTGCCTGTCTGAGTTTTAATTCCCTGATTTTTTATTTGGGATACAAAATATTTGTAAAGTTCATTTGCTTTGTCAGGTAGTTCTGCGTTGTCAAAACTTGGTCTTGTTCCTTTTTTACAGTCTCCGCATAGGGTAAACTGCGAAACCACAAGCATCTGTCCACCGACATCTTTTAGGGACAGGTTCATTTTTTCGTTTTCGCCTTCAAAAATGCGCAGATTAACAAGTTTTTGGGAAAGTTTATCGGCATTTTCCTTGCTGTCACCTTTTTGAACCCCCAAAAATACAAGCAAACCACTGTCAATTGAAGAAAATAATTTCCCCTCTATTGTGACTGATGCTCTTTTTACTCTTTGTATTAATGCTTTCATGCAACCCTCACCCGAATTTCTAAAACTCGTACCTCGTTTTGAAATTCCACCCTCTCCCAATGGTCGAGGGAAAATAATATCTGTAAATAACTTCAAACAGACAAACTCCAAACTTGCAAATTATATCCCTGCTTTTTCAAAGAGTTCTGATTTTGTAATTTTTCTCCCGCAGGATTTGTGTTCGTCACAAAAACCGTTAAATTCACATTTTGGAACGAGGTATTCTTTTAGCCAAGGTTCTTCTTTTGTAATTTCATCACACATTGCTTTAACCATCATTCTGATTTCATATTGCGCTCTTGTGCAAAGTCTTAACTGTGCAAGGTGAATAAGTTCTCTCAAATTTAAACTCGCAACAAGAGAAGATGAAGTGGCATTTGGAAGAACAAATCTGGCATCTTCCGCCGGAATCCCGGCATCTACAAATTCCTGATATTTACTTGAAATTTCGCCCATAAATGAAATAAATTTTTCTTTTAGTTCGGGATTTTTATCAATAGTAGGCGGAATAATAAAATCAAACTGCCCTTTTTCCTGAACATATCTTTGAGATTTTTGAGAAAAAGACATCAAACGATGGCGCACAAGTTGATGAGTGCATGCTCTTGAAACATTTGATATTGCAAAACTAACCTGAATATGCTCTATTGTTGAATGGTGTCCTGAAGCAACAACATTTTTAATAAGTTTTAACATTTTTTCTTCGTCTGTCGAATTTTCATAAATATTTATCGGTGTATCAGCACTGTAACAAGTTCTGCATGCCGTATAAACAGTACGAAGCATGTCTTTTGGTTTTGATATAAGTTTTACAATCGGTTTATTGTTTCTATCTTCCATAATTCCCCGTCCCTTTTTTTGTTCATGATAATAAAAAAAAATACCATTGGCAATTATTAAAAAATCTTCACAATTCAGGCATGGGGGAAAATTCAACTGTGTTCTCATGTTCCGAGTTGTGCAAGAGTATTTTAACCTTTTTTTACAAATTTATTGTAAATTTTTCTTTGGAAATTGATAATTGTGCAAACTTCCTCAAACTCTTAATTTTAAGATTTTTACAAAAAATAATTGTAAAAACTTTGGCATGAGTAAAAAAAAACATTGGTCAAAATTCAAAATTTATTCTATTATGAATTTACTTAATCGGGAACGAGATTCTTAAACAAGCAATAAGAAAATTTTTTTCTTTTTACTTCATTTATCCATCCATTGAACGATTAAATTTTATGGGAAAATAGTTTATTATAGGGACAGAGAAAGTGTAGTCCGGAGGTAGTTTAAGTGTTAGAGCATGGTTATATACAAATTTATACCGGGGATGGAAAAGGCAAAACAACAGCAGCATTAGGTCTTGCTTTGCGTGCATTAGGTCATGGCTGGAAAGTTTTGGTTATTCAGTTTACAAAAGGTGACGGTGCGACAACTTATGGTGAAATGCTTTCATCATCAAAATTTTTACCAAATTTGGAAGTAATCCAATTTGGAATGGACAGAGTTTGTTATTCTCACAATGTATGTTTAGAGGACTACAAAGAAGCAAAAAAAGGTTGGGAAAAAGCAAAAGAGGCTATTAATTCAGGCGAATATCAACTTGTTATTTTGGATGAAATAAATATTTGTACCGCTATGAATATGATTAAAGTCAGCGATATTAAAGATGTTTTGTTGCATAAGCCTGAAAATCTTGAAGTTGTATTAACAGGTCGTTATGCGCACCCTGAACTTATTGCTATGGCTCATTTGGTTACTGAAATGAAGCCTATCAAGCACTATTTTGATATTGGTGTTATGGCAAGACAGGGTATTGAATATTAGTAAAGTATATTAAGAAGAGAGGAAAACAGACGGATTAAAGATAATCCGTTTGTTTTTTATATACATAAACTATATTATCGGTAGTTTTGATGAAACAAACAAACAATGATTGCTCACTTCGTAAAGGTCTGTATATACCCTCACCCGTTTTTCTAATGCTTATACTTCGCATTGAAAAACTACCCTCTCCCAAGGGGATACAAAGCGAACCAACGAACTTGTGAGTTGCGTGAGCCTGTATGCCGTATGGCTGAGGGGTAGGGGTGAGGGGTTAATGCGCGCCGTAGTTTTAGGCGCGCTAAGAGATTTTTGCCGACAGGCAAAAACGCATATTACTGCGTCAGCAGTCTTATACCGCTGAAGGCGGTATTGTTCCTTAGCGTGTTTTTCTTTTCGGTTCACTTTTCTTTTTGCATCGCAATCAAAAAGAAAAGTGAACAGGTAGAAAGTTTTAATCTCTCAATGACTACCGATAATATAGTTTATGTAAATACTTATTGTTTTTATTTTCACAACAGACAAACTGTGGTATAATTATTTTATGTTTACGATTGCACAATATTGGAAAAAATCCGCAACTTATAAAGTGTTTTCGTCATTGGGTTTAGAGACAAAACATTTTATTTCTACTATTGGTCAGATTGCTCAAATGGGACTGAGGATGACCAAACGAATTTTTATTGACGGAGTTCAGTTTAGAGAACTTTTTGTTCAGTGTGAAAGATTTGGCATAAGTTCATTACCGATTACTCTTTCAATTGTCGGAATGACCTCAATTATTGTATCGTCGCAAGTTGCAAATGAGATGGTAAAACAAGGCGGTTCAGGCTTAATTGGTATGCTGATGACTATTTTAACCGTCAGGGAAGTCGGTGTTATAATGTCAGGTTTTGCCATTATATCAATGATAGGTTCATCTTTGGCATCCGAACTTGCTACAATGAGGGTAACAGAGCAGATTGATGCCATTGATGTTTTGGGTGTTGATTCTGTCGGACATTTGTTTACACCAAGGGTGCTGTCCGGTATAATTATGATGCCTGTTATAGTAATTATTGCATCTGTTTTCGGAGTAATTTTAGGCGGTGTGGCTTCAAATATTTTCTCCGGTCTTTCATACAGGGCATATTTTACATCTGTCTGGTTAGGTTTATATATGAAAGATTTGTGGGTATGCCTTACAAAAGCCGCTGTTTTTGGCGGAACAATTGCGCTTATAAGTTGTACCTGCGGATATTTTGCAAAAGGCGGAGCCAAAGGTGTCGGGCTTGCCACTACAAAAGCGGTCGTATGGTCATTTATCTCAATAGTTATTTGGGATATGATTTTTGCGATGTTATTTTTCTTTTAATAAAGGACAAAAAAATGAGTATTGAAGTAAAAAATTTGGTAAAAAGTTTTGAAGATAAAGTTATCATAAATGACATTTCATTTAAAGTTAATGACGGTGAAATTCTTGCGATAGTGGGGTTTTCAGGTTCAGGTAAAAGTACTGTTTTAAAACTCATTTCGGGCTTAATCCCTTATGATAACGGTGAAATTATAACTTCAGAGGGCGATATTGCAATGGTGTTCCAATATTCCGCATTATTTGATTCTTTGAATGTCTTTGAAAATATCTCTTTTGCACTCAGAGAAAGAAAAGAACTTCGAAAATTGTATAATGAAGAACAGTTGCATGAAATTGTAGCCCAAAAACTTGAACTTGTCGGCTTGCAGGGGATAGAAAATAAGTTCCCGTCAGAACTGTCAGGTGGTATGCAGAAGCGTGTAAGTTTTGCAAGAGCGATAGTTACTCAGCCGAATACAATTCTTTATGATGAACCGACTGCAGGTTTAGACCCGATGTCATCAACTTTAATAGAAGATTATATTGTTCGTCTGAAGCATGAAATAAATGCTGCATCTATTGTGGTTACGCACCAGATGTCAACTATTACAAGAACCGCAGACAGAGTAATTATGCTCTATGACGGTAAAATCGTATTTGAAGGTACTCCTGATGAATTGTTAAAACAGGATACTCCTTATACAAAACAATTTGTAACCGCATCATTAGAAGGCCCTATGCAAATGAAAGCATAGGGGTAAATATTTCCTTGCTTATGGTTTATGTTTGTCATAAAATATCCTCAAAGATTAGCAAACAGTTTTTAAGGAGAGGATATGATTGAACTTTTGAAAAAGACTGCCTCTGAACAAAGCAAGGCATTGAAAAATAAAGAAATTTCGGCGGTTGAACTTACAAAAGCCGCTTTAGATAGAATAAACGATTTAGATGAAAAACTTGGCGCATTCAATTCTTTGACAGAAAATACTGCGCTTGAAACCGCAAAAAAAGTTGATGAAAAAATCTCAAAAGGGGAAGAATTACCGCTTTTGGCAGGTATTCCTTTAGCATTGAAAGATAATATGAATTTGGTCGGTTCAAAAACTACCGCATCATCAAAAATTTTGGAAAATTTTGTATCACCTTTTAACGCAACGGTTACGGAAAAGTTATTGAATAATCTTGTGCCAATTGTCGGTAAAGCAAATTTAGACGAATTTGCTATGGGTTCATCAAACGAAAACTCTGCTTTTAAAAAAGTTCACAATCCGTGGGATTTGAATAAAGTTCCGGGCGGTTCATCAGGCGGTTCGGCAGCAAGCGTATCATCTTGCGAAGCAACTTTGGCGCTTGGTTCTGATACAGGCGGTTCAATCAGGCTTCCTGCATCATTTTGCGGAATTGTTGGTATGAAACCAACCTATGGCAGAGTTTCAAGATACGGTCTAATCGCATTTGCTTCATCTTTAGATCAAATCGGCCCGTTTGCAAGAAGTGTTGAAGATGCTGCTAATTTGTTGGAAGTTATTGCAGGGCATGACCCTAAGGATTCAACATCACTCAATATGCCTGTTGAGCATTATGCAGACTTTTTGAAAAATGACATTAAAGGTAAAAAAGTCGGTATTATAAAAGAACTTATGGGGGAAGGTAATTCGCCTGAAGTTGCAAAGGCAGTTGAAAACGCGATTGAAACATACAAAAAACTCGGATGTGAAGTCAAAGAAATTTCACTAAAACACATCAAATATTCAATCGGTATTTATTATATTTTGGCAACTGCTGAATGTAGTTCAAATCTTGCAAGATTTGACGGTGTAAGATACGGTTACAGAAAACCTGATGCAAAAAATCTTATGGAAATGTACACAAAAACAAGAGCAGAAGGTTTCGGACCGGAAGTTAAACGCCGTATAATGCTTGGTACTTATGCACTTTCTGCAGGCTATTATGATGCTTACTATAAAAAAGCACAACAGATGAGGGCATTGGTTACTCAGGATTTTGTTAATGCGTTCAAAGAAGTTGATGTATTGATTTCACCGACTTGTCCTAACAGTGCATTTGAACTTGGAGCCAAAGCATCTGATCCTTTGGCAATGTATTTAACAGATATTGCAACTATCGGATGTAATTTGGCAGGTATTCCCGGGATAAGTGTTCCTGCGGGATTTGACAATTCAGGTATGCCAATTGGGTTGCAGATTTTAGCACCTCAATTTGAAGAAGGCAGATTGTTCAACTTTGCTTATCAGTTTGAGCAGTCAAATGACTTTTGGACAAAAATAGCAAATATATAAATATTAAAAGTGATAAGTGAATTGTGAATAGTCGTTATTGGTGCTTTGCACATAATAAAACAAATCTAATCTGTAAATGTCAATTCACTACTCACGATTCACAATTCACAATTTATTAAGACAGGGTAATTATGAAAAAGAAATATCATTTTATAGCAATAGGCGGAGTAGGAATGAGCGGTTTGGCAAAATATCTTTTGCAAAACGGTTATGAAGTTTCCGGCTCTGATATTAATGACAGCAAATATGTAAAAAGCGTTCGTGATTTAGGCGCAAAAGTTTATATCGGGCATAATGAAGATAATTTGCCTGACGATTGTATAGTGGTTGCAAGTACCGCTATTCGTGAGTTCAACCCTGAAATTCAGAAAGCGAAGCGCCTCGGGTTGCCGATTTGGCACCGTTCTGATTTACTTGCCGAAATTTCACGAGGGGAAGAATATTTTATAGGATACTCAGGAACTCACGGCAAAACTACAACTTCGGGACTTTGCTCTTATGTATCGGAAAAAGCAGGTTTAAAGCCGTCTTATGTTGTCGGTGGTATTATTCCTGAAATCAACACAAACGCAAATTGCGCACATGCTAAATATTTTATCGCTGAACTTGACGAAAGTGACGGAACGATAGTTAAATACAGTCCGAATCTTGTAGTTGTAAACAATTTGGAACCTGACCATCTCGATTTTTACAAAAACGGTTTAGAATCTATATTGGAAACCTTTGAAACTTTCATTTCAAATATGAGAGAAAACGGCATAATCTTAGCAAATATGGATAATGAGGGTGTAAAAAGACTTGTTAAATATTTTTCCGTTCACGAACTTGCGCATAACGCTAAATTTATGACATTTTCTATCGGCGGAAATACCGATTATTGTGCTAAAAATATTGTTTACGGACAGGATTACACAACTTTTGATATTTATTATAAAGATGAATTTCAAACAAATCTTCAAATCAGTCTTAAAGGGGTGCATAATGTTTATAATTCGCTTGCTGTTTGGGCAAGTTTACATATATCAGGTGTTGATATGAATTTGGTTAATCCGCATTTTGCAACATTTACCGGTATGGGCAGAAGATTTCAAAAGGTTGGGGAGTTTAATGGAGTCCAAATATATGATGATTATGCGCATCACCCGACAGAAATTAAAGCAACATTGTCCTGCTCAAAATCATTTAAAGACAAACGCATAATCGCAGTATTTCAGCCTCACAGATATTCCCGTTTGCAAAATCTTTGGAATGAGTTTATGGAAGCATTTGACGGAATAGACGAACTTATTGTGACTGATGTTTACGCAGCAAGCGAAGACGAAATAGTCGGGGTAAATTCAAAAGCTTTTGTTTCAGAATTTAAAGAAAAGTCAGATATCCTCTGTCGTCATATTTCGGGTACTATGGAAGAAGTTGCAAAAGAATTGTATAAAGAATTGAAACCAAACGATATTGTAATTGGTTTAGGTGCAGGAACTATCACAAAACTTGGTTCTGAACTTATGAACTTGAGTAAAGAAGTGCAGGTTAAATAATAAAGGAGTTTATAATGGTACATATTTTAACGATACCCAAAAGTGTTCATAAACCAATTCGTGAGCAAATTAATAATCCGATGGTTTTTAACTGTATGGGTTCATACTGTAAGCAACTCAAAAACGGTGATTCCCAAAAGAGTATTCATGATGCTGAAGCGATTTCTCAAAGATTTGAGCAGGCAATCAGCGCAAGAAAACAACTTGATGCGGATATTTTTGAAAGAGATAAAAGAATTTTGCAAAGCGCAGAGGCAAAAAATAAGATATAAAATGTAATAAATTGCACCGGTCATAATCCTGTACTATAATTGCAATATAATGACTGATTATATTGAAAAAGATTTTGAGATAAAAAATTACACAACATTTAAAATTGGCGGAAAAATAGACGAGGCTTATTTCCCTGACAATGTTGATGAATTTGTTCGGCTTTTGCAAAAGTACCCCAACATCCCTGTTTTGGGGAATTTGTCAAACACTCTTGTTTCAAGTGCCGGATATGAAGGAAAAGTAATTTTAACCCATAAATTGAATAATATTACTATTGAAAGTAACAAAGTTACGGCAGAATGTGGTGTTAAAGGTCCAAAACTTTCTCAGGAAGTTTGCAAAGCGGGGTTATCAGGATTGGAATTTATGATAGGTTTCCCGGGAAGTGTCGGTGGTGAAGTTTATATGAATGCATCGGCACACGGTCAGTGTATAAGTGATTGCATTACATCCGTTCTTTGCTATTCAAGGAAAATCGGGCTTGTTACTTTTGAAAAAGACCGTATGGGTTTTGATTACAGAACTTCCCGTTGTGAAAAAGACGATTTGATAGTGTTAAAAGCAGAATTTGAATTGACAACGAAAAATTCTGACGAAATAAAAAAACAAATGGACGAAAATCTTGACTTTCGCAGAAAACATCAACCGACACTTGCTCTGCCTAATTGCGGAAGTATATTTAAAAATCCGCCTTGTAATCCTGCGGGCAGACTGTTAGAAAGTGTCGGTGCAAAAGAGATTATGATTGGAGATGTCAGAGTTTGGCGCAATCATTCAAATTTTATTGTTAATACAGGCAGCGGAAAATCCTTAGATGTGCTTGAATTGATGTGTGAAATGAAAAAACGGGTAAAAGAGGTTTATAATATTGAACTTGAACCCGAAATAAAATATTTGGGAAATAAAAGTAAAGAGGAACTGAAATTATGGCAGAAATTAACTCAAAAATAGATAAAAATGCAAAAATAGCCGTATTATGCGGAGGTATGTCATCAGAAGCCGAAGTGTCACGCCGTTCGGGTAAAAATTGCTTTGGTGCATTACAAAGACTTGGTTATAAAAATGCTCAACTTGTTGAAGTGGACAAAGATATTGCACAAAAATTAAAAGATGGTAAATTTGATTATGCATACAACGCTTTGCATGGTAAATATGGTGAAGACGGTTGTATTCAGGGGGTTTTAGAAATTCTGCAAATTCCGTACACGGGTTGTGGTGTAATGAGTTCCGCAATCTGTATGAATAAGGAATACACTAAAAAAGTTCTTTCAACCTGTCCTGATATTCCGCTTGCAAAATCGGCATTTGTGCGTAAGGGTGATGATTTAGAAACATTAACCACTGATTTAAAATTTCCTGTTATAACAAAACCTGTTTCCGAAGGCTCAAGTTTTGGAATGACCAAGGTTAATTCAAGAGAGGAATTGAAATCTGCCTACGAAGAAGCAATAAAATTTAATGACGATGTTTTGATAGAAGAATTTATTGACGGTTTTTTTGTAACAGTTGGTGTTTTAGAACAAGACGGCAAAAATTTTGCAACTGAAATTCTTGAAATAAGACCGAAAAATGAATGGTACGATTTTGAGGCTAAATACACTGCAGGCATGTCAGATTTTATTCTTCCTGCAAGATTAAGTGAAGATTTAACAAAGAAAGTTAAAGAAATTTCCGTTAAGGCACACGAAATAACAGGCTGCAGAGGTGTTTCAAGAGTTGATTTGATGATAGGAAATGACGGTGTTCCTTATGTAATTGAAATAAATACTTCTCCGGGAATGACAGATACAAGTGATTTGCCTGCCCAGTGCAAAGTTATGGGTATAAGTTATGATGATTTGGTACAAATTATTTTAAACGGTGCGGGGCTGAATAAATAATGATGTCTGATAACGAAAGTAACGAATTTAAAGGCTCTACATATTCACAGCAAATTGAAAAGGCGGTGGAAAAGGGCAAACATTCTGTTCACATGAAACAGAAAGAGCGTCAACTGCGTAAAAAAATAAAAAAAATGTCACGATTGAAAGCATTTTTTAGTTTTTTGCTTTTTGTCTGCATGGTGGGGTGTATTTATGGAATAATTATGCTTCCCGGTTGGTATTTGAGGGAAGATGCTTTTTTAAAGCCTGACGGTAAGACAATTGAAATTATAAACAATAAACTTGTACCTCTTAATATTTTTTATAATTCTTTAAGGGAATTGAAAGTAAACCATGTTCCGATATTTATTATGTCTGTGAATCCTGTTAAAAATGAATTGATGAAAATTCCTGCAATAAAAGAGGTTTATGTCCGCAGATACGGTTTTCCTGCACGAATACAGATTATAGTAAGAGAAAGAGAACCTATGGCTGTAATAAAAACCGAATTAAATAAAATACCTGTTGCTTTTGTTACGACTGATAATATAATGGTTACAAATAAAAACTTTATGCATCTTGCAGAGTCCGATTCTACATTAAGAATTATTGTAAAAAATCCTGAATTTCGTAGGGATTGGACAGTTCAAAGGGTTAAAGATATAGATAAAATTGCAAAAGAGGTTGAGTCATATTCAGGTGAAAAAGTTCGCTATGTAGATATGCGTAATCCAAATGATGTTTACATAAAAATTGAATCAACAAATATCAGACTCGGGGTCTTAGACAGTCTTGTATTTGAAAGAATTAAAAGAATACATACAATTCTTCCTAAACTTAACAGCGTCGATGAAAAAATCAAATTTGTCGATTTGAGTTGGGATAATGTAAATTATCTCAAACTTCAGACGGAAAAAGACCTAAAAGATATTAAAAATGCGCAGGATAAAAAAGAACAAGAACAAAAGCAGCAACAATGACATTTGAAGAAAAATATGCCGATATAAGACAACTCGCCAAAGACGAAATAGAGTTTATTGAAAAATTTATGGTTCGGAATGTCAAAACAAGAGAACCACTGAATTCTCATATAATAAATTTTCTTAATGCCCCTTCAAAACGTATACGCCCGTTGTTATCAATTTTGTTTTATAAGTCTCTTTATGGGAATATTAGTGATGAAAAACTTAAAGCGCTTGCATCTGTCGAACTTATTCACAGTGCTTCTTTGATTCATGATGATATTATTGACGAGAGTGATACAAGACGGGGTTTAAAAACTGTTGCTTGTGAGTTTGGAAATAAATTGGGAGTAATTTGCGGGGATTATTTGCTTTCAGTTGCTATGAAAATTGTAACTGAACTTGGTTCTGTTGAATTATTAAAAAACTTTTCAAATACTCTCAATAAAATGTGTGTTGGTGAAATAAATCAAAATTTTGACAGGTTTAAAATAAGTACAATAGAAGATTATATCGAAAAATCAAAAAACAAAACGGCATATCTTTTTGAAACGGCATTAATTACTCCGTTTATTTGTCATTCAGAGTCGTTCAATAATGAGATTCTTCGACTAAAGCCTCAGAATTGTGAAAAATCTTTAATAAAGCAGATGGCATCTGATTTTGGGATTAATACAGGGATAGCATTTCAGATACGGGATGATTTGATGAATTTAACATCATCTGACAGTTCAAAACCCGTCAGAAATGATATTACTGAAGGTATTTATAATGCTCCCGTAATTTATGCCGGCAGTCCCGATAATTATGTAAACGGACTTGAAAAAACCCGTGATTTGTTGAATAATTATATCAAAACGGCTTGTGCGAATATCGAAAAATTACCGCAAAATGTATATAAGAAGGGTTTGGAAAATTTTTTGGAGTTGTTAGGTAATGATTAGTTATAAAGAATTAAAAGAAAAATATGACGATTTTAATAAAACCTGGTGGGGAGAAACAATCACAACGGTAATTTTTGTTGTTGTAATGCTTGTTATAATAAGATTTTTTATAGGTGAGGTTCGCTGGATTCCTTCAGGTTCCATGAATCCGACACTCATTGAGGGTGACCGAATTGTTGTAGAGCGCTTTTCAAGATTTTTTGGTGTTCCCAAAAGGGGCGATATTATGGTATTTTATCCTCCTTCAACCCAATTGTCAAATATGCCTTTGTCTTTAATTTCAAGGCTTACTGGTATATTGTGCAAAGATGTTGCATATATAAAGCGTGTTGTAGGACTTCCGGGAGATAAAGTTGAAATAAAATTTGAAAATGACGGCTCCGCATTTGTCTATATAAATGATAAAAAATATAAGGAAAATTATATAAAAAGTGTTTATGAATATCCTCTTTGTCCGGCGCCTTTACCTCAAAGGATGATTGCTGACGACAGAATTATGAAGTGTGGTCCGTTTAATCTGAAAGATGATGAATTTTTTATGATGGGTGATAACAGAGGAAATTCTCAGGACAGCCGTTATTGGGGGGTATTAAAAAAAGACCGCTTTATAGGCAGAGCAGTCTTTATTTTCTGGCCGGTAAACCGTATAAGAGTTTTGCACCGATTAAAAGATACTATTTAACTTAGTAAATGATAGTATTTCATATAGTCAGCCATAATTGTTGAACTTGTGGCATTTACAACATTTGCTTTTACGACTTGTTCTTTATCCTGTGCTGTTTTTTGGTCTGTTTTTGTAAGTTCATCGTGCTGAGGTTGAACTTTTTGCGCATTTTGTTCTTCAACAGTTTCGGCAATCATGTCTTCAACTTGTGCCATAATTTGATTATGAAGTTTTACATCTCCTGCGTAAGTTCCTGTTGATTGTATTCCTGCAATATCAAAATCTTCCAGAATAGATTCCCATTCCGAATAATTTGTAATGCTTGTTCCTTGTTGTTGTGCTGCTGCCTGGGCTCTTTTCAGTTCTTCAATTGATGTAATCTCTTCAGCCATCACTATCTCTCCTTGGGTGTTTTTATATTCAAATATATAAAAACAATTAAAAAAACAAGATTTCAGCATGAAAATTTTTTGTAACAAATGTTTATATAATTAGTTCATTTTGCGTTTGAGGTCGTTTCGAAAATCTGTCAAAGGTCCTGTATTCGGATTTCTGATTATCTGATAATATTTTTGGGCATAAGTTATAGGATATTTTGGCACCCAACTGAATTTTTTGTATATATTAATCGTGTCTGCACCATAGGATAGCATAAGTTCATCAATTGTTTCTTCGTGTGCAGGCGAAATGGATGATACTATTTTCAACACATAATCAGACAATGTCAATACGGAATAACCTGAAACAACACCTGTTTCTTTAATAAATTTGTATAAATTTATTCCGGTATCTTTGTCATAGATATGTTCTCTTGCATTTTCAGGAAGAAGTAATTGTCCTGAATCCGCTTTTTCAATCTCGTACCAATCACCTTTGTATAAAATTCTCATTACACTTTGAGAAGGCATATATATATCATCAAATTCATTATCTAAAAGAACTTTACCTTCAAAATTCATTACTCCGTATTTGTATTTTTTGTAGGTCAAAAACATTCTGCCAAATAGAAGGTCAATTTTTTGGTATTTGTGCGGAATAATAATCTGTCCGTATTCATTATATAAACCAAAATTATTTGAGTCCCCAAATTTTACATATTTACCCAAAATTCTTTCTGCGTGGCGATACTTTGGTTCAATTATTATGTTTCCCTTTTCGTCAGTTAGTCCGAATTTTTCGTTTTTTGCCTGCACAAGCCAAGTATGATACCCTATACGAATCATTTTTTTATAAATCGCATCAGTTAACACAGAACCGTCTTTGTCTTTGAGACCCCACTTTTCATTAACCTGATATAGAATTACATCATCATTGGTAAAACCCCTGTCGATTGTATTGTCTGCAATAGCAGGCATAAAAGAAAGACATAAAAGACTAAAAATAACCAAAAATTTTTTCATAATCTAATTATAGCAAAAAAAATTTTGATGATTTTTATAATCAATATGATAGTTAATAAATTAATTAGCAGTGTAAAGTTGCCTTATGAAATCACAAAAGGTTCATTTGCACAAAGACAGGCAAAAGCAGATGCTTTCACCGAAAAATTATATCAAAATTTATCTTCTGAATTAAAAGATGATTATACAATTTTGCATTTTAATGATTTGCAGAAAAAAATTACCGATATTTTACCGAACAAAAATATAAAAATTATTGTTCAAAATTTAGCAGAAGAAGATAGTCAAAATTGCGTGGGAATTTGTGAAGTCCTTTTTAATACAAATAGAGATATAAAAGCAATTTCTATCGGAATGGGAGGAATATCATCTTCCGTAAGAAGTGTCCATATACCATCATTTGTGCATGAAGTTCAGCACTTTGCTGATGATATTTATCACCCAAAATACTTATCACGATTGCAGAGTTTGAATAAGCAAGGGTTAACAGGGAAAAAATACGATAATTTTTATGATACTTATTACTACTGTCCTGAGGTTGTTGAATTAAAACGGGATAAAAGGGATGCTTTAAAAATAATCAAAAATCAAACAAAAAAATTTTTAAGAGGTTTGAGTGTTCGTCAAAAAATTGATTATATTCAGGATATGCGATACTCCCTTATCAGTGAAATTGAAGCATATAAGCACCAGAGAACAGTTGCGAAAGATTTAAAAAGCAAGGGTTTTATGGTAAAAGATTTTGATTTTGAAGATTATCCTAAAAATGGTTTGTTTGAAGAAAAAATAAATTTACTCAAAAATCTTGCAATGGAATACATGACAAAAGAACGTGCAGAACATGCAGGTAAATTAAAAAAGAAAAAATAATTTATTTGAATTTACACAATTTTGTTGTCATTACATAAATTGCCGTACCCTCGACAACCGGCTGAAATTGTGCAAATTTGTTGTAATCTCCGTTTATAAAACTGTCATTTTCATCATAAGAATCCAATACACCGATTTTGTATGTTCGTTTTGCACAGTTTATCTCGTATTGCCCTAATGTATAATGAACCTGTTTGCCGTTTACGGGTTCATATTGTCCTTTGTTATATGCCTTTAGTAAGAATGAATAGCCGTAGATATTTTCTAAACCGTTAATTCCGTCTTTATAAACATAATTATTCGGGGCAATATGTTCCCATTCTTCTGATTCCTTGCTCATAACAGGCATAATGCACAGCGTAAATAATATGAATACTAAAAATAAATTTTTCATATAATTATTATAATATTTTTTTGAAAAATATCCAATATAAATTATCCTTTTTAGGTGCAATTTAACTAATTTACACAAAGTGCATTTTATTGTATAATTGAAAAGAATAAGGAGTGATATGTTAACAAAGAGCAATAAAACCGATGTTATAGTCGTTGGTGCAGGACCTGCGGGAATTGCTTGTGCTATTACACTTGCAAGAGCAGGCAGAGAGGTTGTCTTAATTGAACGGGGACTGTTTGCCGGCAGTAAAAATGTTTTTGGCGGTGCAATTTATACAAAACCGACCAAAGAAATTTTCCCGAATTTTGAACAGGAAGCACCTTTAGAAAGGCGTAATATCACTCATAATTTTATGATTTTAGGCGAAGAAGATTCAACTTCTATTGCTTACCGTAAAGACGGGAATGAGAGTTATTCGGTTATCAGAGGGAAGTTTGACAGATGGATGGCGCAAAAAGCAAAAGAAGCAGGGGTTATTCTTGTTGAACAAACGGTAGTTCGAGAACTTATTAAAAACGGCACAAAAGTTGTCGGGATAAAAACCGAACTTGAAGACTATTATGCAGATATTGTCGTTTTGGCTGACGGTGTTAATTCACTTCTTGCAAAACAGTTAAAATTAAGAAAAGAAATTGAAACTAAAGATGTTGCTCTAAGCGTTAAAGAGGTTATAAAACTCGATAAGGAAACGATTAACCAAAGATTTAATGTCAAAGATGATGAAGGTGTAATTGGTGAAATTTTTGGCGGGTCTATGCTCGGAGTTTTGGGCTTGGGTTTTATGTACACAAATGCGGATTCCGTAACAATTGGGCTTGGCGTTACATTAGACGATTTGGTTGAGAATAATTACAGACCGTTTGAGGTTTTGGAAAAATTAAAGCAGCACCCGACAATTGCACCATTAATTGAGGGTGGAACTTTAAAAGAATACAGTGCGCATCTGATTCCTGAGGGCGGTTATAATAAAGTGCCAAAACTTTGTGATAATGGGGTAATGGTTGTTGGAGATGCGGCAATGCTTGTAAATAATTTGCATTGGGAAGGTACAAATCTTGCAATGATTTCGGGTAAACTTGCAGCCGAAACCGCTGTTGAAGCGTTTGAAAAAGGTGATTTTTCAAGAAAAACTCTGAAAAATTATGAAAAGAAATTGCAAAATTCTTTTATAATGAAAGATTTGAAAACTTACCGTAAACTTATGCCTATTGCTCACGAACGCAAAAAGGCGTTTATGTGTTACTATTTAAAGAAAATTAATTCGTTCTTTGAAATGTTTACAACTGTTGACGGTACACCTAAAAGGGAGAATTACCGCAAATTTATAAAAAGTATTTTTACTGACAGAAAGTTTAGCGAACTATTAAAAGATATTTGGGCATTGATTAGACTTGTATGGAGTATATTGATATGAATTTAGATCAAAAATTATATACGCTAAAATATACACCTGATAATGAGTCGCACTTGAACCCTGACCAAAGTAAGTGCAAAAATTGTGTATCAAGAAACTGCACATATATTTGTCCTGCGGGAGTTTATGAGTGGAATGAAGAAAAGCAGGAATTGATAATCAATTTTGAAAACTGCCTTGAGTGCGGGGCATGCAGAATTGCGTGTGAACATAAATGTATAGATTGGAAATATCCAAAAGGAACTAAAGGGGTTACATTTAAAAACGGTTGATGTCACTCTGAATTTATTTCAGGGTCTATCAATTTAATTAAATTAATAGATGTTGAAACAAGTTCAGCATGACAGGAAAGCAAAGGAGAACGGAATTATGAAAGAAGAGTATTCAAATCAACACAGACGCTGGTATGACAAAGACCCTGTTTTATCGGAAGCGGTCAGAACTTTGGAAGAAACAGATGATCAGACTCAGATTAGAGTTGCGCTAAATCTTATCAAAATTATTATTGAACATAACATTGAAGATGAAAAATTTGAGGCGGTTGATGATATTATAAATGCTGTCGGTTCTGGATTAGATGATAATCGTCGAGGCAGATGGTACGATATTGATACAACTTTGAGAACAGCAATGAATATGTTGCAAAACTGCCCTGAAGATACCCAAAAAGTTATTGCCAAAGAAATGGCAAAAATGGTTGTTGATAAAATTAAAAAAGATGATGATGACGAAGATTAATATAAGATAAAATAACCGCAAAATATATTGCGGTTATTTATAATAATTAAAACTACTTGCGTGAAAATCTTTTCGTGATAATATAGTTTATGCAAAGAGTTTGAGCCTTGGTAGCTCAGCTGGATAGAGCAACCGCCTTCTAAGCGGTAGGTCATGCGTTCGAATCGCATCCAGGGTAAATAAGACAGAATGACAAATGTTATTCTGTCTTATTTGTAATGAGATAGCGATGAGAACGCCGCTATGCGTTCGGAACGAGCGAGCCAAGTGCGGAGCGGTCTTGCTTTTGGCACACCTGCCATAAAAAGCAAGACGCGTAGTCACATCTAAGGCGAGCGAAGTGATAAATCGCATCCAGGGTAAATTAAAAGGGACTAGTTTATACTAGTCCCTTTTAATATTTTTATTTTTGTGTGAAAACTTATCCCAATTCTTTTCTTAGTTTTATTACATTTTGGAAATGTTGATTATTTTGAATTTCATAAATCTTTGCAAGTGCCCATTCTGCCGTGCTTAATGCATTGGATTCAGAAATTCTTCCTGATTCACTACGTGATTTCAAATTTTTATCTATTACATTATAAACCTTGAGCATAGTCTTATTATCAAGTCTGCGATGAGGAAACATAAAATAATTTGCAATTCCCAAGAAGTTATAATCTAAAGTATGATAAAGTGTATCCAGTATATTTTCTGTATGGTGCAATTCATAATCAAGATTGATTATTACCTGTTTTTTTGAACCCATACGATAAACGTGTGTTCTAATTGTCTTATAAACATCTTCGGTAATTCCCAAAGTTTTTAAATCTTCCATTGTCGCCAATTTATTAACAATATCTCCCATATATCCCTTAACTTCAGGAGGTTTTATACCAAGAGCATGAGCCGTAAGTTTCCAATCAACATATTTGATACCTATGTTTTTTAGTGGATTTTGAAGTTTTAATGGTCTGACATCTATCATTTTTTCATATTCAGTACCTGAAATCTTTTCCTCTGCCAAACTTTTGATTTTATCATGATTTTCCTGCAGAAACTTTATTTTTTCTGTTTGTGTTATTTTATTAGAAGTCATAATTTCACGAACCTTATATAAATCAAGGTGTCCTACAGATTGAATTGAATTTATTCTGCCAACTGATATATTCATATGAGTATTCTATACATTTTGACTTAATAAATCAACATTTTATTTTCACTGCAAACTGTAAAAATGCTTAAGCCACATTTTTTAGTAACCAAGTTCTGAACTCGTCAACTCTGGCGTAAATAAGACAGAATGACATTTGTTATCCCTTATTATTTGCTATTTTTTAGAAATTAGATTATAATTGTCAGGGAATTTTAGAGGAGGGAATATGAAAAAGTTATTGATTTCATTTATGGCATTATTTATATTATCTGCATCAGCACCTGCATTTGCCGGAACTCATGGTACAAATGGTCATGTCAGCGGTCGTTCTGTCGGTGCAGCGGCATTATCACTTTTAATTTGGCCGGGAATTGGTCAGGCTGTGAATGATAATGGTTATGAAAAAAATGTTACACATGCAGTTTTGGGTTTGACAGGTGTTTTCAGAATTTGGTCTTGTTATGATGCACTTGTTGACAGAAAAGGCGGAGTTTGGAAAAACAGAATTTAATTCTGTTGATTAAAAAAGATAATACATTTAAAAAATACGGGTGAGGGTAATCCCGACCTTTACGCAGTGAGCAATCATTGTTTGCGACACGACAATCGTAAGTTGGGGTTTCTACCCCAACATTTATTTAGTTGGGCTGAAAGCCCAACTTACTTATTACTCCCCACAATTTTTATTATGTTCCTGCGCTTCTTCTTTTGTCATTATTGAACTTAAATCAAGAACATATCCGGGATAAAAATCACGCAAAAAATCCAGAATACTTTCATTTGAATATCCGGAACGAATACATTTATCAACATATTCATATTTTTTTGGACTAATACCACCGTAAACTTTTTTGTAAATCGGAATTTTAATTTCGTCCATAATTCCTTTTTCTGTATCGTCCCAAGTTTTTGAATTTCTAAATATTTTTACCGCAAGATTACACAAATCGCAATCAACCTGTTCCCTGCAGTTTTTTAAAATTGATGAACTTTTAAATATATCTTTAATTGTTTTATAGTCTGCTTTTTCTATGGCTCTGAGTTCTTCGTATATTATTTCTTCATCTTTTTCTTGTTCTTTTTCTGATTTTTTAACAAGAGCATTTTTCCATGGCTCATATATGACCTCATAACAATCCCCAAAATTATCTATAGTAAAGTCTGTGTCAGGAGCATATTCTTTATAAATTCTTCTAAAAGGCGCCATCAAAAGATTTAGGTCTACCGGAATATCATCATTATCATATTTTTTCGAGACATAATCTATAGAATCTATATCGTCATAGAATAATTCGTTTTCTCTGAATGAATCTTTGCTTGGTCTGAACATTTGTTCTCTTTTTAACATCAGCGGTCTGCCTTTTACTAATGTTGTTTTTTCATATTTTACAGGTTTGTATTCGGTATTGTATGTATCATTAAAATTATCTTTATAAAATTCATCTTTATTCAGGCTCTCTTTATGAGTGCTATCATTATTACAAAACGATATTTTCGGGGTGAATTTGTTTGTGTAACTTTGTATATTTAAAATTTTCAATGCTTTAATCCTTCTATATACAGATATATAAAATTCGTAAAAATAAAATTTGCGTGAAAATTATAATATTAAACAATTATTCCAGTTCTTTTTTTAATTTGATAGCATTTTGAAGCCGTTGATTATTTTGGATTTTATAAATTCGCGCAAGAGCCCACTCTGCTGTTTCCTGTGCCTGAACATCAGAAATTTTTCCTGATGCACGACCGGCTTTTAAATTTTTATCAACAACATTATAAATCCCAAGCATTGTACCATTATCAAGTCTGTGAATAGGGCGTATAAAATAATCTGCAACTCCGCCCGAATTGTATTCTAATGTGTGGTATAAAACATGCAAAATATTTTTTGCGTGAGAAAGTTCATAGTCAAGAAAATTTATAACCTGTTCTTTTTCTCCGTGGCGAAATATATAAGTTTTAACTTCTTCATAATTATCTTTAGAAATCCCCATTGTGTTTATATCCTGCATGGAGCGTACCTGAAGATTTATATTCTTTATGTAATTATCAACTTCGTTCGGTTTAATCCCGAGTGCTATTGCAAGAAGTTTTTTGTCACCTGCTTTTGTATAAGAATTTTTTAACGGCTTAAACAATATTAAAGGGCGATTATTCATTATTGTCTTAAAATCCGAACTTGAAATTTTTTCATCAACAAGATGTGAAATTTCAGAGTGATTCTTTTTTATAAACTTGATTTTTTGGTCTGTAGTAATTTTGCTTGAGATTATAACCTCACGAACCTTGTATAAATCAAGATTTCCAACAGGATTTATCTTATCTATTTTGTCTATTTTCATACCCATAGATGCATTTTACAAATTTTTTTTCTGAAAATCAAGTATGTATTATCCAGTACTATTCTACGATTTATATTCCGCTTCAAGCAAAATATCCTGCACATCATATAAATAATTTATGGCATTTTCGAGAACTTCTCCTTCTGCATAATTATCTTGATAAAAGCAAGAATTTTTTGCGACTTCAATAAACAAAACTGCTTTATTCAATAATTCTTCCAATTCGCCTGATCCAAATTTTGATTTATGTTTGGACATATAATAATCCTTTCTTATAGGCAAGATAACTTGTCTATAAGACAATAGTATATGCTTGAAAAAGTATTTGTCAACTCTCATAATTGTTATATGGACAAGAGTGCATTAGAAATAAACAATAAAATTTGTCTAAAAATAAAAATTGAAAGAACCAAAAGAGGGTGGTCTCAGGAACAATTTGGAGAGTATGCCGATTTGAGCAAAAATTCTGTTGGAGCCATAGAACGTGCAAAAAGCAGTCCTACAACATTGACACTTGCAAAAATAGCAAATGCTTTTGGGATGAGCGTATCAGAATTAACAGACATTTCAAAAGTTGATTTATAATATTTTATTTTTTTGCAAGTTCATAACTTATATCAATATATTTGTATATCTCTTTAATCGGAACGGAACCGTCTAAAACAACAGTAAACCAATGTTTTTTGTTCATGTGATATGCAGGGTAAAGATTAGGTTGTTCAATAAGTTTTGGGATATCTTCAACTTGTGCTCTCAAATCTATTACTTCGACAATTTCATTTGTATCAAGTCCGATTTTTGAACCCTGAACGGATAAAATCGCAAAATACCATTTTTCATTGTCCTGTCGTCTGCATATTGCGTTGCGTGGAAATTTTGGCCATAAATATTCGGCAGGCGAGTTGTATTTTTTCTTTGCATAATCAAGAATTTTGTAACTGTACTCCCATTCAAAAGCCTTTATTTCAAAGCATTTTTCTTTGATTTCATTTAAAATTTGCTGATATTGTTCACGAATTTCCCCGACAAAAGTTCCTTGTGCATCTTCGACAAGATGCAGGGTATATGGTTCATTAAAAGCCTTTTCAATTAGTTCTGTTTTTATTTCGTTTTCGTTTATTATGTCGATATTGAGAGTAAAATCTCCGTTCATAATATCAACCGAATAACTGTATTTGTCTTTGTTTTTCTTAAATCCGTAATCTTTTAACTTTTGAATATTTGCTTTTTTCTTCATAATAAAATTTTAGCATAAAAAACTATCTCTCCGATGGAGAGAAAAGAATTTCAATGCGAAATAATGTTGAGCATTAGAAATTCAAGAGAGGGTAAATTCGGTTTATAATGTGTTGTAATATTTACTACCTTGAATTTTAATGTTCTTTTAACACATAAAAATTCAACCCCCTCCCAAAGGGAGAGGGTGAAATAAGATATTACAATTCAAATTCTTCTTTCGACATTTTTTCGTATTCTTCCGGTGTTACCGTATCGCAGGTCATACCGTCTTTTTGCATTGATTTTTTTGCAAGTTTCGGTAAATCTTTTTTGAGTTCATCAGAAGCACAAACCAAATCTCTGCTTTTTTGTTCAGCAATTACACGAATGGTTACTTCAGATGGTGAACCGTCTTTTCCTGCGGTTTCCTGAACCCAATAACTTGCCCAATCATCAGGAATATCTTTTGTAAATTGATAATCTTTATCTGAACCTAAACGCTTGTCAATTTCTGCACGCAATACTTTTTCAACATAGTCTTTTTGCGATGTAAAGTGACACGGGTGAACAATATCTTCGCCGATAACTTCTTCAGGGTCGCGTTTTTCATATTTTTTGAATAATTTTGCCGCAGTCTGCAAATGATCAAGTTCCATTGCCAAAAATTCTTCCCAAATCGGCATTAGCATTTCATTGTTTTCGTCAGTCATGCAGTTGTGGTATGTGCAGACTTCAGTAAATTCGTGGAGCAGTAATTTTTCGTAGAAGGATTCAGACGGGTCAATTAAAGACTCATACATAGTAACATGTTCTTCTTCGACATCTTTGATTTCTGCATAAGTTTCTCTTAATAACTCGCTTCCGTATGCAAACCCGTGTTCACCGTAATAGTTGTGAGTTTGTTGTTCGCCTGCAACAAGGGTTAAGATATTAACTTTTGTTTGCGGAGTTGCTGTTGCTTTGTCATAGTGTTTGCGAAGTCTTACAATATTACAGTTGTGGTGGTTTTGTGTCGGACGCCCTAAAATTACATCAGTCTGACCCTGAACAACGGCATTTGGGGTAATTCCGTGAATCATATATGCCCACTGCGAATATCTGTATAAGTGGTCAAAATCTTCTAACAAACCAAAATCAAAAGTTTCTTTGACATAAGGGTCAGGCTCATTTTGCGCCATCCATGCGGTTAAATCTACCGCAACCTGTTCATAACCCAAAGTTGTTTCTAAAACTGACTGGTCGCATGGTGCAAGCCAATTTATTGTAGTTTGTTGTGCATCTTCAATACGCTTTGTTTGAGCAAGAAATTCCAATGTGTCTTGGTCTTGACATAGTCTTGCAAAATTATGTTTAAAATTCCACGCTTCGACTTCGATTCCGTTCATCAAAATCTGACGGGTGCGGGAATAACAATCAACCTCATTTTTGTTGTATTTTCTGTGTGCAATATCGTGCCATGTGCGTACTTGTTTTTCTAATGGTAAACCTTTTTCTTTTAAAGCATTAAAAGTCATTTTATTTTCTCCTTTCATATCAGTTAAAAAATAAAATGAACTTTAAAGTTTTTAAATCGTCTGACAAGGCAAACCTATATTGATAAATTTTTGCTATAATACATATATGTTTAACATCAACGAAAATGATATTCCCTATCCTTATGAGCGGTTCAGGGCAAGGTTAAAAGAGGGAGAGTCTTTTGCCGTAACAGGTTTGACAACTTTTTTGCGCCTGTTTTTATTATCCAAAATTAAAACTTACGCAAAGAAAAAAATTCTTATGGTTACATCAACAGAACAAAACGCCCTGAAATATCAAAGCGATCTGAAAACCATTTTTGACCTTGATGCTGAAATTATGCCGTTTCAGGATGTTTCTATGTACGAAACGGTCAGTCCGAACCTGTATGATTATGCCCGTCAGGTTGAAATCCTTTTAAATAAGCCAAATGTTGTTATTTGCCCCGTAAAATCGCTGCTTGAAAAATTCCCTAACGAGGATTTTTTCAAAAAAAATTGTCTGAAAATCAAAGTGGGTGACACTCTCGATTTAGGTAAATTTTCAAGGCAGTTGGTTAATTTGGGTTACAAAAAGACAACAATGGTCAGCGATATATCGGAATTCAGCATAAGAGGGGATATTGCAGATGTTTTTTCACTGAATTCCCATCCTGTCCGTATTGAACTCTGGGGAGATGAGGTTGTTGATATCCGCTATTTTGATAATGAAACTCAAAAATCGGTTGAAAAAGCAAAAGAAACAACCATTTATCCTGTTTATAAATTCATCACCGCAGGGCAAGAGGACTTGGTAAGAACTTTGCAGGGTGAACTTGATGATGATGTGCCGGAAGAAAACTATTTTGAAGGAATAGAGGTTTATCAGGGGTATTTTAATAAGCAACTGACCGGCATTTTAGATTACTTTAAAGATTATGTGATTGTTTTTGATGAAACCACAGAAATCTATTCAAAATATGAATTTCTTGATGAAGATTACAAAAAAAGACGCGAGGAAAATATTAAAAGCGGTTTTTTAAAAACGAAGCAATCTTTAAATAATCATTTTTCATACGAAGATTTTTTGAGAGAAACTTCATATTTTCAAAAAATTGGGTTTAATAATTTTATCGACGGAAGCATGTTTGATTTAATTGAGTTTAATTCTCAACCGCTGCGCAATTTTGAGGCTAATCTTGATGATATTTCAAACTATATAACAGAATGTGCCAATTATAAAATTATAATCTCAACAGATTATCCTGAACGAGTTAAAGAAATTCTCTCGGAGCGTGAAATTTTCAATATTGATTTTCAGCCTTCAACAGTTTGCGGCGGTTGTATATTAGAAGATTTTAAAACTGTAATAATAACTGACAGGGAGATGTTTAACAAACGCCCCAAAGAAATCACTTCGACCAAAAAATCTTATTTCAAAGAAAAGCCTGAATTTATTGAAAATATAAACGATATAAAAGTCGGTGAATTTGTTGTTCATACAATTCACGGTTTAGGGATATATAAAGGGCTTTCAAAACAGGAAATTGACGGACAGTTAAAAGATTATCTGACTATTGAGTACGCAAACAAAGACAGATTGCATATTCCTGCAGAGCAAATAAATCTTTTGTGCAGATACAGAGGTTCGGGTACTGCAAAACCTAAATTGTCAAAAATGGGCGGTCGTGATTGGGAAAATACAAAAACTAAAGTTAAAAAAGCGGTAGAAACTGTTGCTTACGATTTATTAAGACTGTATGCAAGACGAAAAATGCAGCAGGGAATTGAATTTTTGCCTGATACAAATTGGCAGATAGAAATGGAAGAAGCATTTGAATATACCGAAACTCCCGACCAACTGAAAGCAATAACCGAGGTCAAATCCGATATGGAATCTTCTCAGCCCATGGACAGACTAATTTGTGGGGATGTCGGGTTTGGCAAAACAGAAGTAGCAATGAGGGCAATTTTTAAGGCAATAACTTCCGGTAAACAAGCGGCCGTAATTGTTCCGACAACTATTCTTGCGCTTCAGCATTATCAAACAATGGAAGAACGATTCAGGCCGTTTGGGGTAAAAGTCGAACTCTTATCAAGATTTAGAACTCCAAAGGAGCAAAAAGAAACAATAAAGCATCTTGCAACGGGTGAATGTGATGTTGTTGTGGGAACTCACAGACTTTTGCAAGACGGAATAGTATTCAAAGATTTGGGAATTTTGGTCATTGATGAAGAACATCGTTTCGGAGTTCGGCACAAAGAAAGACTAAAACAGTTGAGAGAAAATATTGATATTCTTTCAATGTCGGCTACACCAATCCCGAGAACGCTTTATATGTCACTATCAGGAATAAAAGATATTTCTTTAATTAATACTCCGCCTAAAAATCGTTTGCCGATTAAGACTTATGTCGGAAATTGGGACGAAAATATGGTTCGTAATGCAATTAATCATGAAATTGACAGAGAAGGGCAGGTATTTTATTTGTATAACAGAGTTGAAACTATTATGGAAATGAAAACTCTTTTGCAAAGGATTGTACCAAATGCAAGAATTGCTGTCGGGCATGGTCAGATGGACGAAAAGCAACTTGAAGAGGTTATTGTCGATTTTGCCAATCATGAATACGATATTTTACTTGCTACAACAATTATTGAAAACGGAATTGATATTCCGAACGCCAATACAATGATAATTCATGGTGCTGATAAATTCGGACTTGCGCAACTTTATCAGTTAAGAGGGCGTGTCGGCAGAAGTGAAAGACAGGCTTATTGTTATTGTCTGTATAAACGCAGTAAAGAACTTTCAAAAGATGCAACAGATAGGCTAAAAGCCATAAAAGAATTTACAACGCTCGGCAGCGGTTATCAAATTGCCATGCGTGATGTGGAAATCAGAGGTGTTGGGAATATTTTAGGGACAAAACAACATGGTCACATGGTAAATGTCGGATTTGATACTTATTGTGAGTTATTGGAAGAAACCGTAAAAGAGTTACAGGGTGAAAAAATTGACCGTACTCAACCGACAATAGTTGATATAAATGTAACGGCATACATTCCTGATGAGTGGGTGGGTTCATCCGAACAAAAGATGATTGAATATAAACGATTAGCGGATGTAAAATCCGTAACAGAACTTGATTATATAGTTGATGAGTGGAAAGACCGTTTTGCTAAACCGCCTGAACCTGTCGAAAATCTAATTAAACTCATCAGATTAAGACTCGGTGCAACAGAAATTAAAATTGGTGTAATCAGAGAAACGCAGGACAATATAAGAATTTACACTCCTTATTCTCAGGCGGAATGGAATCTTGTCGCACGAACCTTGCCGTCAAACATTTCAAGAAAAATAAAATTTACAATTGCGCCAAAAACTTGTACTGAAGGAAAATCTGTTTTTATTGTAAACACTTCTTATGTAAATTTTGATGAAATATTTAACATTTTGAATGATTTGTTTTATTATATACGCAAGGTTAGTTACGAATATTAAAAAATAGAGAGGGATAAATTAATGAAATCAACCAAACTTTTAGCAACTTTACTTGTTGCAGGAATGTTATTTACAGGTTGCGGTTTAAAAAATTCGCAGGCAATAATCAAAGTTAATGATGCAGTAATTACTCAAAATGACTTTGACAAACTTATGGACAAACAAATTGAAGCCTCACCGTTTGCAAAAATGGGGATGGGAGATATCAAAAAAGATAAAGATGGTGTTTTGTATCTTATGACAGAACGCGCAGTTATTACTCAACTTGTTATTCAGGAACTTCTTGATCAGGAGTCAAAAGCAAGAGGAATAAAAGTTTCAAACAAAGATGTTGATAAAGCGATAGATAAAATTATTGATAAAGTCGGCGGAAAAGATAATTTGGCAAATATGCTAAAACAAAACAATGTAAGCATAAGTCAGTTTAAATCTGATATTAAAACTCAGGTAAAAATGCAGAAACTCGCTCAGACTGCAAAAAATGTAAAAGTTTCCGATAAAGAAGTAAAAGATTTTTATAACAAAAATATTAACAAATTTAAACACGGAGAACAGGTTAGAGCATATCACATTCTTTTAATGACAGATCCGATGCAGATTGCACAGGAAATTACAAATAATGGTAAAAAAGAACTTGCCGAATCAGAAATGAATAAAAAAATTGAAGCGACAGTAAAAGAGCGTGAAGCACTTGCAAATAAAATTGCAAATGAATTAAAGGCTGATACAACAAAATTTAGTCAATATGCAAAAAAATATTCTCATGATACTACAAGTGCTCAAAAAGGCGGAGATTTGGGCTATTTTGAAGCAAAAGTTATGGTTCCTGAATTTTCAAAAGCCGCTTTCGGAGCAAAACCAAATACAATTGTTGGTCCTGTTAAAACTCAGTACGGTTATCATGTAATTTTGGTTACTGACAGACGCCCTGCAGGTGTTGAGTCATTTGAAAAAGTTAAGAATAATTTAAAAGAAAGCCTTACAAGTGAAAAAGAAATTAAAGCGCTTGATGATATTCTTAACGCAGCAAAGAAAAAAGCAAATATAGAATATGTTGATAAGCAGTATAACCCTGATGAAATAACCAAAAAACTTACCAAACAATTAGAACAAATGCAAAAAGATGCAAATCAGGTTACACCTGCAAAGAAATAGTGCAAAGTGAATAGAATAAAAAGTGAATAGTGAACTTTGAGTAGTGAATAGTCATTATCGGATGAAAACAAATTTTTCATTTGCAAAGGTCTATTCACTATTCACTTTATAATTCGTTCTTTTTTATTATTTCCGTTAATCCTTTATAATATGCAAGATTCAAAACCTGTTGGAAATATGATGATACGCATAACACTGTGAGAACGCATAAAAGTTGTGCTATTCTTGACTGTGCGTCAATTGCAGATTTAAATCCTAAACCGCTCAAAAATGATATAATTGCGCCTAAAGCGACAAACTGAAGAATGAATAAAAATACCTGAACAAAAGTTTTCTTCATTATTTTTGCAACGCTTAACGGGTTGAATATCTTTAAGTTGTATTTAAAATCTTTTGCAAATCTTACAAATACCATATTTATAAATGGCAAAATTACAAGTAAAAATATGGCATAAGCATAAAATTCAATATGATTTACTCCAAATAATATCAATCCCAAATAACCTGCAAGCCCGAGATATATTCCCCATACAAAAATTACCGGTATTATTTTGGCAAAACATGTAAAACAATCCATTGAAATTGTCGGCAGTTGCGCTTTTTCGCAATCGTAATTTTCATGAATAAATTTGTAAATATATCCTGTGAAAAATATAAAAATCATAATACCGAGCATTGAAAATATAATAGTTTCATTTCCGTCAGGAACTGCAAATATTGCATATAAAGTATTTCCTGTAAAAACGGATATTACTTCATTAAAAGATATTGCCATAATTCCGACTAATGCAAATATTGTCGTTTGGGCAACAAGATTTTCTTTGCCTGTATATAGTTCTTTGATAATTTTAAAAATATTCATAACAAAATATTATATCAATTCAAACGGACTGTGTTCATCCGCATAAACTATTTTTGCATCATTTCCTATAATTTTTTCAAAAACAGGCAAGATTAATATTTCACTTTCAAAATGTCCTATGTCGTATATAACTATAGGGCTTTCAAGTGCGGTATGAAACTTCAAATCTCCTGTTACAAGACAATCTGCTCCAAGTTCTTTTGCATCCTGTATAAATTCACTACCCGAACCTGCGCAAAAAGCGATTTTTTTAAGTTCGGTTATTTGATTATTGTTAATAATCCTCGCATTTGGGGAAATTTGTTTTAGTAATCTGCTAAAATCCTGTATTGTTGTATTGTAATCAATTATTCTTAAAAATTCGTGTTCAATATTTGTTTTGTATTCAGAAAGTCTGAGTTTGTCAATTATAGTATCAGTTGTACCGCCTTGAGCCTTGTCAGTATTTGTATGGGTACTGTAAATATTAATTTTTGACCACTCTAACGGAACACTAAAGCATGGGTGGTGTGAAATAATCATGTCACAGTTTTGTTCTTTTGCTTGTCTTACCACATCATTTGTGACTGTTAAACAAAGCATTAATTTATTTATTTCGTCATAATTTTCAATATTTACCGCCCAACCGGAGCAATCCCAGTCCTCTTGGGTTTCTAATGGCGCAAATTGTTCTATTTTTTTTGTTATTTCGTACTTATACATTCCCAAATCTTTCTTGCAATAACACTTTTTGATGCCTTTGAAATTTTCTTAATTGCTCCGTCTTGTGATAAAATTGTTACTTCATTTTCGTCAGAATTGAATCCGATATCTTTTCTCGAAATATCATTTGCAACCAAATAATCGCAGCCTTTTTTCTCTATTTTGGTTTTGGCATTTTCCATAAGATTTTCGCTTTCCGCACAAAAACCGACAATTGTTTGGGAAGTTTTGTTTTTACATAAGTCTGCCAAAATATCCGGATTTTTGACAAGTTCAAGAGTAATTGAGTCATTATTTTCTTTTTTTATTTTTTGTTCAGAGAATTCTTTTACTCTGTAATCTGCGACTGCGGCTGCCATTATTATATAATTGGCGGTATCAAATTCTTCATTGATTGCATTTTGCATATCTTGTGCAGATTTTACCAAAACCTTTTTAAACGGGACATCAAAGTCTTTTGTTGTAATAAATACAACTTCCGCTCCCATAGATTGAGCCGATTTTGCAAGTGCTAAACCCATTTTGCCTGATGAATAATTTGAAATATAGCGCACAGGGTCAATTTCTTCTACTGTTCCGCCTGCGGTGATTACAACTTTTTGCCCTTTTAGTTTTTGGGAATATTTTAGTGTTTCTTCTACTGCATTATATATTTTGTCTAATGAACAAAGCCTGCCTTTTCCCATATATCCGCAAGCCAAAAATCCGCTTTCAGGTTCTAAAATTTCTATCCCTCTTTTTTGTAATATTTTCAGATTGTTTTGAACTGCATCATTGTTCCACATATTGACATTCATAGCGGGAGCGATAATCATTTTTTTTGAAAATGCGCAGGCAACAGAAGTGAGCAAATTATCCGCAATTCCTTGAGCAATTTTACTTATGGTGTTGGCTGTTGCGGGTGCAATAAGCATAATATCTGCCCAATCTGCAAGCGAAATATGTTCTGGCTTCCAGTTTTTTATATCAAATTCCTCAATATAAACTTCGTTTTGAGATAAATTTTGCAAAGTAAGTTTTGTGACAAAGTTTAACGCATTAGGGGTTGCAATTACTTTTACCTCGGCGCCCACTTTTTTGAAGTCACGAATAAGTGTGCAGATTTTGTATGCCGCAATTCCGCCTGTTATGCCAAGTAATATATGTTTACCCTGCAACATTTTCCCTCACGATACTTTCAATTTCTTCAACTGCACGCTCTATATTGTCATTTATTACTGTATAATCATATTTTAAAGAGCGTTCAAGTTCTATTTTGACTTGTGCAAGACGCTTTTGGATAGTTACTTCGTCCTCTGTATGACGACCTCTCAGGCGGTTTTCAAGTTCTTCAAAACTTGGCGGTGCAATAAAAATCAAAACTGCCTGCTGCATTTTTTCTTTTACCTGTAATGCGCCCTGAGTGTCAATTTCTAATATAACATTGTATCCGTCTTTCATTTTTTGCTGAACATATTTTTTCTTTGTCCCGTAATAATTTTCGGCAAATTGTGCGTATTCAAGAAATTTATCTTCTTTAATATTTTTTTCAAATTCTTCTTTTGATATGAAAAAATAATTTACTCCGTCAATTTCATTCGGACGGGGCTTTCTTGTTGTGCAGGATACAGACAAAATAAAATCATCAGAATTTCGTTTCATAAATTCATTTATAACTGTGCCTTTCCCAACACCTGAGCAACCTGAAATTACAAATAATTTTTTATCCATGTATTAATTATACAATGAATAATTAATTTTTCCTTAAAAATTTTAATTATTTAATAAAATTGTTATATAAATGTTTTATAGATTAGGTAAAAAATATGTTGGCATTGTCATGTCAATATGAAAGGAGAGAAATTATGATTAAACCTTTAGGTGACAGAATTGTTATTAAAGTTATTGAAGATACTGAGCAGACTTCAGGCGGAATATTCATTCCGGACAGCGCAAAAGAAAAACCTCAGAAGGGTGAAGTTGTAGCAGTAGGCGAAGGTAAATTAAATGATAAAAATGAAAGACAACCAATGGATGTAAAAGTTGGTGATAAAATTTTATATGCAAAATATGCAGGAACAGATGTAAAAGTTGACGGAGCAGAATACAAAATTTTGTCAATTAATGATGCATTAGCAATAATTGAATAATAAAGGAGAAATATAAAAATGGCTAAGAAAATTGTTTTTGATGAAGAAGCAAGAAAATCGCTTCTCAAAGGGATTGATGCAGTAGCAGATGCCGTAAAAGTTACATTGGGACCGAAAGGCAGAAATGTTATTTTAACAAAAAAATTCGGTGCACCTCAAATTGTAAATGATGGTGTTACTATTGCAAAAGAAATAGAACTTGCTGATGCTTTGGAAAATTCAGGCGCGCAATTGTTAAAAGAAGTATCATCTAAAACCAATGATGTCGCAGGTGATGGTACAACAACCGCTTCAGTTTTGGCTCAGGCTATTGTTAAAGAAGGTTTGAGAAACTTAACTGCAGGCGCTAATCCAATGTCAATGAAAAGAGGTATAGATAGAGCCGTTGAAGATTCAATCGCTAAAATCAAGGCTATGTCAAGACCTGTAAATACAAAAGAAGAAATAGCACAAGTTGCGGCGATTTCTGCAGGTAATAACAAGGAAATCGGTGAACTTATTGCAGAAGCAATGGAAAAAGTTGGTCATGACGGTGTTATTACTGTTGAAGAATCAAAATCTTTCGGTACAAACTTAAAAGTGGTTGAAGGTATGCAGTTTGATAAAGGTTATTTGTCACCATACTTTGTAACTGACCCTGAAAGAATGGAAGCCGTTTTAGAAGATGCTTATGTATTCTGCTGCAACAAGAAAATTAATTTAATTGCTGATTTGGTTCCGCTATTAGAACAAGTTGCAAGAGACGGTAAATCATTGTTGTTAATTGCTGAAGATGTTGAAGGCGAAGCATTGGCAACTTTGGTTGTTAATACAATGAGAAAAGTTTTAAGAGCAGTCGCTGTCAAGGCTCCCGGATTTGGTGACAGAAGAAGGGCTATGCTTGAAGATATTGCAGTATTGACAGGCGGTCAGATGTTTACCGATGAACAGGGAATTAAACTTGAAAATGTAACTACTCAAATGCTTGGTAAAGCAAAAAGAGTTACAGTTACAAAAGACGAAACAACAATTGTTGTAGGTAACGAAACTAAAGATGCTGTGGCAGACAGAGTAAGAATTATTAAAAACCAAATTGCGGCATCTGATTCTGAATATGACAAAGAAAAATTAAACGAAAGAATTGCAAAATTGTCAGGCGGAGTTGCATTGATAGAAGTTGGTGCTGCTTCTGAAGTTGAATTGAAAGAAAGAAAGTTGAGAATTGAAGATGCCCTCAACGCAACAAGAGCCGCAAACGAAGAAGGTATTGTTCCGGGCGGCGGTGTTGCTTTGTTAAGAATACAACAAGAGTTGTCTAAAAATCTTGAATCAATTGATTTTGAATCTGATGATGAAAAAGTCGGTTATAAGATTTTGACTGCTGCTTTGGATGTGCCTTTGAGAGCAATTGCACGCAACGCAGGTGCAAAAGCAGATGTTGTTGTAGATTGTGTTCTTGAAAAAGAAGGTGCATACGGTTATGATGCATTGAACAGTAAATATGTTGATATGTTCCAGGCAGGTATCGTTGACCCTGCAAAAGTAACCCGTTCAGCACTTACTAATGCTGCATCAGTTGCTTCAATGTTATTGACAACCGAAGCGGCAGTAGTTGAATTACCTGAAGAAAAATCTGCTGCTCCTGCAATGCCTGCAGGTATGGGCGGTATGCCGGGTATGATGTAATTAAGTACATAATATAAAATAAAAAGAGCGTTAAATATTTATTTAGCGCTCTTTTTTATAAATCTTAATCGAAATGTTATTATGGTAAATTATATATGGTCACTTTATTTTCTTTTTCATATCGGTCTAAATATTTTACAATTTTGCCTGTTCGCATAATTTGGGTTTCGCTTTCAGTTATATCATTATAAACTTCAAGCATATCACTTTTTTTGTCAAATTTTATTTTTGCCGAAACTGATTGACCACCGCATTTGCCTCTGATAATCATGTAATTGCCTGACTTGTTTATATTAAACGGCGAATATATTTTGTCCCCGTTTGGTTGTCTGATTACAGGTTGTTCTCTGATTTCGAGATCATAAAATTTTGTATCAGATAATTTTTTTTCAACAACATTAATGTCGGCTAATGCTTTTTGACCAAGAGTCGCAAGATACTGCGAGGCTTTTGGCTTATATATCAATGCTCCGAAATTTGTATTATAATTTTGTATTCTATTTATTTTCATAAATTTATGTTGCAAAATAATTAACTAAACCGTCACGAAGTTTTTCGTTTTTACAAAGTTTTTTGAGTTTAGAAATTGCCCTTGTTTCAATTTGACGAATTCTTTCTCTTGAAACTCCGTAACTTGAGCCTATTTCATCTAAGGTCTTTTTCTCTCCGTTATTATCAAGCCCGTAACGCAATATCAATACATCACGCTCTTTTTGGCTTAATTGGTTTAGAATTGTTCTTATATCTTCAAGCAAATTATCCTGAGAAACACGACTGTCAGGTGTAATTGTCGAATTATCAACGATAAAATCCGCAATTTTTGAGGATTCTTCGTCATTTGTTGCCGGCGTGTCCATACTGATTGTTGATTGTGCAGATTTTATAATTGATGTTAATTTTTGAACGGATAATCCCATTCTGTATGCAATTTCTTGTTTTGTAGGAGTTCTGCCAAGTTCTGAAGTTAAATCAAGAGTTGCCTTTCTGATTTTACTTATTGAATCTATCATGTGGATAGGCAGTCTTATAATTCTTGCTTTGTCTGCAATGGCTCTTGTTATTGACTGCTGAATCCACCATGTTGCATAAGTTGAAAACTTGTAGCCTTTACTGTAATCAAAACGACCTGCGGCTTTGATTAAACCAACATTCCCTTCCTGAATTAAATCCAAAAATGACAAGCCTCTGCCAATATACTTTTTCGCGATACTGACAACAAGTCTTAAATTTGCATTAACAAGTAAATCTTTTGCAAAACGGTCATTTTTTTCCTGAATTTTTTTTGCAAGTTCAAGTTCTTCCTCTGTTGTAAGAAGCGGAATTTTACCAATTTGTCGCAAATATATTTTTACACTGTCATCTGCATTTACAGACCCCAAACTCTCCTGAACTTTTGGTGTTTCAACAGATTTTAATACATCTTCTCCGTCTTGTTCCTCATCTTCATTTTCAAGTTGAAGTTTGTGAAAATCAACGCTTTCATCAGATATTTCATCGGAAATTATCCCAAAACTGTCAAATTCTTTGCTCATTTTTCTCCTTTTATATTACTATAATAGCATAAAACTGATTTTATTTCTTTAATTTTTGTCTTAATGTCTCAAAAATTACTGCACTTAAGGCATTTGATACATTAAGAGAATTAAAGTTATTTTGCATAGGGATTTTTACAGTAAAGTCAGAAGCCTTTAATAATGATTTTGAAACTCCTGCGTGTTCTGCCCCCATTATGATTGCAAAATTCATATCATCATATTTTATATCATAGTAATTATCTTTTGCTGAAGCATCAGTTGCAATTATCCACCAGTTGTTTTCTTTCAATCTTTGAACTGCGTTAATCAGGCTATTGACTTTTATTATGGGGATAAAATTAATTGCTCCTGCGCTGATTTTTTCGACCACGGAATTTACCAAAACATTTCTTCGTGACGGGATAATGATGCCGTCAACTCCGGCGCAGACACATGTTCTTATTATTGCGCCCAAATTGTGAGAATCTTCAACACCGTCTAATATAACAAGAGAACGGAATCCGTCTTTTTGTTCTGATTTTTCAATAAAATCATCAAGTTCCATATACTTAATCGGAGAAATTTGTGCAATTATTCCCTGATGGTTAAATTGCTCATAAGGTTGAAATTTTTCTTTTCCTACAAACTGAAAAATTATACCTTTACTTTGAGCGAGTTCTTTAATTTTGGCAATTTTTAGATCAGTATGAATATTTTTTGAAATAAGAATTTTGTTTATTTCTCTGTTGCCGGCATTTAGTGCCTCAAGAACGGAATTTTTTCCGTAGATTATATCAAAATTATCTTCCATTATTTTGAAACCTCAAGCATTCTGTTAAGGCAATTAACTGCTTTTTTTGCAATTTCTTTTTCAACAAAAATTTCATTTTCTTCTGTTTCAAGAACATATAAAATATCTTCCAAGGATGTCATTTTCATATTTGGGCAAACTATATTGTTTTTTATAGGGATAATTTTTTTGTTTGGGTAATCCCTTGTTAACCTATCCACAACACCTTGTTCTGTTGCAATAATAAATTCTTTATTTTTGCTTTTGGAAACATAATTCATTATGCCTGATGTTGCTCCGACAAAATCTGCAATTGAAGACACTGACATGTGGCACTCAGGATGTGCAAGAACAAGTGCATTCGGGTATTTTTTTCTTGCATTTTCAATGTCTTGCGGTCTGATTTGCAGGTGTGTCGGACAAAAACCGGGATATGTAATTACTTCGACATTGCCGAGTTGTTTTTCAACCCATTTACCTAAGTAAGTATCAGGAACAAACAAAATTTTGCTCTTACCAAGGCTTTTTACAATTTTTTCCGCATTTGAACTTGTGCAGCATATATCACATTCTGCTTTTACTTCTGCTGTTGAATTTACATAGCATACTGTCGGTAATGACGGATGTTGCGCCATAAATTCTTTTAGTTGTCTGTGGCTTAACATATCTGCCATTCGGCATCCTGCTTCGATTTGGGGTAATAAAACTTTTTTATCGGGGGAAAGCAGTTTTGCAGTCTGAGCCATGAAATATACTCCCGCAAAAACTATTATGTCTGCATCAGTTTTAGATGCAACCTGACTTAAATATAAGGAATCTCCGACATAATCAGCAACCTCATCAACTTCGACAGGCTGATAACAGTGTGCTAATACAATTGCATTTTTCTGTGTTTTCAATGCTTTAATTTTTTCGATTATATTTGCCATTTGCTTAAGAATATTATCCTTTCAGGGTGTAAATTTATGTTAAGATTTTTTTATTTCTAAAATATATTGTATAATAAAAATAGGATTATAGTAAAGAAAATTACAGGTTATATATGGCAAATTTTTTAGATAGTATATTGGGAGGAGCGACTGAGGTTTATATTGCCGTTTCGGCTACTAATCGTATAGAACTTGGTGTTGTTGATCCGCATACAAAACTTATGAAAACGTATGCTAATGCTTCCATTGAATATAATGAATCAATAAGAGAAATTTCAGATTACGATATTTTTAGTGCAAAAATTGAAAAACTTTTTGAAGAATGTAATCTGACTCCCTCAAAATGCAATGTGCATTTGAGTTTGCCGACAATATGGTTTGGATATAAGGATAATATTCCTATTACAAGTGATGATGAAAATATTAAAAATATTGTATTCAGTGAACTTGACCAAACTTATATCTTTAAAAGGACTGACCCTGTTCCTTATTGGTTTGATGCTCCTATATCTTTGGATACTGATACCAAAAGTATTTTCTATACTGCTATCCAGGCTGAAGTTATGGAAAACTTTAGAAATATGTTCAAAGAGATGGGGTCAAATTTAATTGAAATAACCTGTTCTTTATTTACTGACTTAAAAGGTCTTATAAGTTGCGGTTTTGCTGAACAAGAGATGAACTCCGATGTTTCAAATTGGAGTTTGATGATTGTTAATAATAGCGGGTTTCAACTTTTTGGTTTTCAGGGGAAAGTTCTTCAGGATTTTTATGAAGAACCATTACCTATCAAATCTTTTGAAGGTGATGAAATATATTCTGCTATTGATAATGCCGCACAAATTGCATTGATGAGTTCGTCTGCTCAGTCTTTGGTTATTATTTCCGAAACGGATTTGGTTTCGGCAAGAGATTTATCAAAGCGTTTGCAGTTTTCAAACAGGATTATCGTAATTGAGGATAATAAATACCGTAAAAAACCTTTGGCAGCAAATATTGTGCAATCGCTTATTCCTGAACAACAGGCAGAGGTTTCACTTCATTTACTTGGTATGTTTCCTGATCCGTCAATTTACCCTGTTAATGTAAATTTTCTGACTTGTATTGATGGCTATGCAAGAAACGATATTATAGAAATTCCAATAAGCGCAGATAAAACGATTGTTTTGACAAAACCAAAAGCAATGCTTTATAGTTTAATTTTGCTTGTTGCTCTTGTTGTTCCGTTGTCATTGGGTTGGATTTCTACTTCATTTATAAGTCAAAAATATCAAAGTCAAATAGAAGAACTTGATACAGAAATTGCTAATATTACGGCACAATTAAAGAATTATCAAAATAAAGGCGGTCCGGGATTTGACCCATACAGAGAAATTCAAAAAGTTTTGAAAAATAATCGAACAAAAATTATGGCTTATGCTGCACTTGGAGATTCTATTCCAAAGAATTTGTATTTGAGTTATTTCATGACCGGTGATGAAGGTTATATTGATGTTCAGGGTTATGCAAATACTGTAGAAGATGTGTATGTGTTCTATCAAAACATGAAAGATTCTCTTATTGAATCAAAATTGCGTTTGAGTAAATTGGATTTGAAATCATCTTCGTTAGATGAGGTTATACAAAATCCATCTAATTTGAGCAGTGCGCCTTATGCATTTGAAATAACAAATATGGACGAAGGTCAGTTATCATCATTTATGAACGCATTACGCAATATGGGGCAGGATAATAATCAGGATCCAAATAATCCTGATAATCAAGGTCAGCCGACAAATTAGAAATAAGGTAGAGGATTTAATATTTATATGGATAATGAGAAGTTAAAACAGTTTATAGTCCCGATTTTGATAGTTGTCGTTGCTTTTATTGCGACCGTATATCTCGGTATGAAACTTGCGACAAATGTTCAGGATATAATAAGTTACAAAAATGACATTGCTGCCAAAGAGCAATTGTTGGTAGAAAAAAAGGCACAATTAGATAAATATATCGCTCAAGAAGCTGCTGAAGCAAAGAAAACTGCAGAAGAAGCATCAAAAAGTAAACCGTTTTATAAACCTGCCGCATCAGGTATGAATACAGAGGCAATTATTCAGGGCGAATTTACTGAAATTTTGCAACTTATAAGAGCAAATAAAATCAAGGTTCGTACAATTAAATATGAGTACGATCCAAAAGATGATGCTTTTGTAAAAGGTGCAGGCGGTAAATATAAGGCTGCTCGTCTAAATATGGAAATGATTGCGACTTATTCAAGTTATAACAATTTTCTTAAAGAATTGTATAAACATGATCATTTTCTTGATATTCAGTCTGTTGAAATTGTTCCTTATAAGAAAAATAAGCAAATATTGCTGATTAATTTTAAATTGAAACTGTATGCTCAGGATTCGGTAAATTAATTCAGATTTTCAAAATTAACCGAAAACATTTCTTGGGAATTATTTATACAGGTTGAACAGTAGTTTGTTTCAATCGGAGTTTTGTCTGCGAAATCTTTAAAATTGCTTCCGCAGCGTCCTCTGTAATCTCCTGACAGAAACGGGCAGGCATAGATTCCTTTTGAAGTCAGAAGTCTTCCATATTCACAGTCAAGCCTGTTCCATTCTTTTGTCGTGATAGTTTCATCATTAATGACCGAATTTTTGTCAAAATAGTTGTTGATTATTATCTGTGATGGTTTAATATCATATTCACAGAATAATTTGCAAAATTCATTTTTTAATACTTTATTATTTTCTCTGTAAAAATTAGTGACGATTACGAATGGCGTAAAATCATATTTTAGCAAGTGCTTTATTGCGAAAACAGCCTGTCTGTATGCTCCTCTGTATCTTACTTCATCATTTTTCATTTCGTCATAATGGTCAAGACTTATACGAAAAAAAATTTCGTTTTTTGATTCGTTTTCAACTTTTTTTAAGAATCGTGCTTTTTTTTCGTTTATAAATGAGCCGTTTGTACAGATGCACACATCTGCTTTTTTTAGGCATAATCTCAATATTGTATTAAAATCAGGATGAGTCATAGGCTCTGCACCCGTCAGATAAATATATTTTATATCCGTGTCTTTTAGTTCTGAAAGAGCATTTTCTATGGTTTCTTTTTCTATAAAGTCCTGAACTTTTTTAAATTCGGGGAAATCTATATAACAATGCTTACACTTTTGGTTGCAGTATTTTTCGCTCATTTCTATAAATAAATTGTCAAAACTTTTTAATGTGGCAATTTGTGACTTGCGAATGGTTGTATTCATATTTTAAACTCCTTTACAAGATTTATATTAAACCCGTAAAGTCAAAAATAAATTACCCGACAGGGTAAATATCAGATAAATTGCCTGTATATTTGAGAATCAGAGTTTCTTGCAGTAAATTTTGACAGATAATTAACTTTGTAGCGTTTTGCAATTTGTTCAATAGATTCTGATGCAGAAATAATAGTAATTTTTGTATTTTTATATTCGTCAAACATTTTTATTTGTTCAATCAGCCATTCTCCTGCAAGTTTTGGCAGATAATTGCTTTCCATTTGTAAATCCGTAAAAATGACATCATAAGGTTCGTCGAGTGATACTTCTATTTTATTTAATGCTTCATTTGCGCTTATCGCAGTATCAATTTCTAAATTTTCGATATTAAGATATTCAATATTGGTTTGATGAAACTTTATCCAACCCGGAACATCATCTACAATTAAAATTTTCATAAATACATTTTATCAGTATGAATAATTAAAGTCTATATTTTTATTTGATATTTTCTACAAAAACAAAAGCCGTGACTTATAATCACGACTTTTGCTTTATCATTTTATATTACATTATTTTTATTATAATGCTGTTGCACTTCCGTCTAACATGTAGTCATAGTGTCTGACATCATCATAGTTATTAGGTAATTCCATTGGCGGTAATTCCGGCTCCGGTTCTGCAACAGGTTCCGGAGCAGGTGGTGCTACGACAGGAGCCTTTTGTCTTTTTGCAAGTAATCTGTCTAAGTCAGGTTCTACTGTTAATTCAAAATGGAATCTTCCCATTTTTCTGTCAGTTTCGTACTTGTTGTTAACTAATGGGAAGCCCCAATATAATCTCGCACTTAAATCGCCCGGTAATTGAACTCTTAAACCCATACCGATTGATGCAACAAAGTAACTTTCAAGATAATCTTCTCTGTGAACAGGGAAAACACCTGCAGTATCCGCAAATACAGCACCTTTAATGTAGTTGCCTATGAAGTTACGAGTTCTGCCGTCTTTTGTTGTTATTGTTCTTGGTAATAGCGGGAACATCAATTCACCACTGACCATATATCCGTTTTTACCCATCATTATACCTTCAGAGTAACCTCTTACTGTTGCCAAACCACCTGTTTGGAACAAGTCCATATAAGGTATGTGTTTGTTGTTAGGTATAATTTGGTAATTTGCTCTCAATTGACCGATAAAGCCGTGAGAGAAATCGTGTAATCTTAACACACTTCCGGAATATTTGAAGTAGCAGGATTCGCTGTCAAATATAGGAAATGCCATACTTGCCATTTGATTCAAATACCAAATACCGTATTTTGTGTCTTTTCTCAAATTGAAACCTGCATCAAGGCTTGTAATCTGGGTTAATTTATTAAATCCATAAGGTCCTAAAATATCATCATATTTAGACCATGTTCTTGAACGCTTGTAGTTCATTGCTGCGTAAGTCTTGAATTCAAAGCCTCTTGTTCTTACGATTGGCTGGTCATAGTACAAACTGTATACATAAGAGTTACTTCTCAAACCTAATCTGTTAAGTACTTCACCACCGTTTACAACTCTTGAGAATGTGGAGGAGAATGAAAACCCTACACGACCGTCTTTTTTGTTAACAGGAATACTGTAATCAAAGAACGGGCTTGTTGCACCTCTTGAGAAGTATGAACCGATTGACATTTGGTCTCTTTGGTGGAACAAAGAATCTACAACGATAGCAGGACCACCTCTTAAAACACCTGTTGATTTACGACCTGCGTTGTCCATCATACCGATAATGTGTAATGGGAATGTTTCCTGCGCAGTCAATTCGATATCGGTTGTTCCCGGAGTTTCACCTGCTTTAAGATTTGCACTAAGGTTTACGCCATCGTGGTATCTGTTAAAGTCCAAAACATCTTTTTCCAAATCAACAATGTCAAATAATTGACCTGATTTTTCCGGCATACGCTTCAAGATGTAGTTACTTGTTGTATATCTGTTATTTGTAACGGTAACTTTACCGATTTTACTTTCAATAAGTTCAATTTTGATGTTTCCGTTTGAAACGGTTTGTTCAGGTAAATATGCTCTTGCGGTAACATAGCCTTTTTCGGCATACAATTTGTTAAGTCCGTTGATTGCTTCCTGAATATCGCTCATAAATACATTCTTACCAACATATTGACCGATTACACCATTAATTTCATCTCTTGATAAAATTTCAGACGGCGAAACCTCAATAGAATTGATGTAAACCCCTTTTGTCCCGATTTCATCAATTGTTGCTTTCATATAATCATTATTTGGTGTTGCAGAGTTTGTTACTGCGCTTCCACCCGTGCCGTAGCGTCTTTGATTATACTTGTTATAATCAACTGCTTCTTCTCGACTGCTTTTGTCAAAATTTATCATATCCCTGTCGTGCTGCGTTGATGCGCCTTGTTCAAATTTAGCCTGATTGTATACATCCATTCCTGCCGCATTTGCCGGTAAGGATGAAAGAATACAACAAACAGATGCAACCATTGCTACACCAAAGAATGTTCTTAATTTTCCTAATCTTTTCATTATCTTTTCACCTTTATTTTATATATCCAGTTGTGTTTATTTAAAATTGTTGCCTGTTTTCGTAGGTATTGCCTTGTTGATTACCTGAATTTTCTTCATCCCCGTCATCTTTGATACGGCTGTTTTTGTCATATCTCATGATTGCGGCATCGTGGATTTCAGGTCTGCCCGTTGATTTAACAACAGGTATTCTGCCGTGAGTGTACCCAAATCCTGCCGGAATTAAACCTGCATTTGATACCATATCTGCTGATGCAGGCATCAATGTTAAAAGGGTGCAAACGAATACAGGTGTAACTAAACCGAGTAACTTTTTCAAAATGTTAACTTTTTCCATTATCCTATTCACTTTCTACTATTAAATTATATATCCAGTTGTATATCTTTAAGTATATTGTCTTACAAATAAAATAAATAAGAACTTTATATTACAACATTTTTACAAAAACCTGTAAAAATATTATTTGCCACTAATGAAATTATATTAAATTAATCAACCCATGTAAAGAATGTTACAAAAATATCAATCAAACGGATGAAGACTGGATAAAAATATACATTTGTGGTAGTATATATTAGTCAATAAGGAGAGTTTATTATGAAAAAATCATTGAGAACATTAGCAGTTACTGCTTTATTATTGGGTGGATTAACATTTGGTTCTGCTGTTAAAGCGGCTGATTTTTCAGTTGCTATAGTAGATGTACCTGTTGTTGTAAATGCTTCAGCGCAGGTTCAGGCTTTGAAAAAAGACCAGCAGGCTAAAGCTCAGGAAATTGTAAAATTTATTGAAAAAGCAAGAAAAGATGTCGCTTCAATTTCTGATGCTAAGAAAAAACAGGCTGCAGAAGAAAAGTACAACAAAGAATTGCAGGCTAAGAAAGAAAAAATGGATGCTGATTACGCTGCAAAATTGAAAGCAATTGATGAATCTATTTCTGCTCAAATTGCAGCAAAAGCAAAAGCAGATGGTTATGATGTTGTATTGAGCAAAGGTATTGTTCTTTACGGCGGTAAAGATATAACTGATGAAGTTGCTAAAATTATCAAATAGTTTTTAAGAAAAATTATTTGTAAAGACCTTTCGTTTTGCGAAAGGTCTTTTATTACGGATTGTAAAGTTATGTTTAGATAACAGCAATATTTTTTGTCTTTTTATTTTATAACTTTTTGTGTGGCAGAAAATTGAAAGGTTTGTAAATGATTTCAAAAATAGTAAATGTATTTCCAAAAAAGAATATCAAATTAAATAAAAGTAAAGCAAGTCGCTCGTTTTCAATGACAGAAAAGAGATTTGCATCTGAAGGAAAACCTGTTTCAGACAATAGTTCAAAATTGATGACAACAACTGAAAAAATGTTGAATAAATTTAAAAGTCTTATCAAAGGTGTAGGAGAATTTTTTACTGAGAAAGCCGAAAATAAAGGTATAGATGCAAAAACATTAAAAGAAAAAGAAAAATTTATTCGTGAAACAAATATTTATGATCCGAATTCTCCGGATTATATTCATGCAAATTATTCTGTCGGGAAAAAATCTAAATAAAATTTGCTATATGTAAGATATATTAGTATGCAAAAGCGTGAATTTTATGTATATAAAATTCACGCTTTATAAATTAATAATATTTAATGTTTAATTAAATATCTCTATATGAGCCGTTGTATTTATTACGGTAGGTTGTGTGCAACAATTCGTGGGCTTTGTGTGAACCCGGATGTTCAAAATCCTGTTGATAAAGTCTCTGAATAGATGGATTCATGTGCGACTTTCTAATCGGAAGTTCTTTATCTTCCTTATATAAACCGCAAGCGCGTTTACCTTTGATTGACGAATCATTGTGGCTGTTTGGCTGACCGCCGCCATTGATACAACCGCCCGGACAAGCCATAACTTCTAACATCTGGAAGTTAGCAGTGCCATCTTTGATTTCTTTAATCGCTTTTTCTGCTTCAACCATTGTTGAAACAACACGAACAACAACTTTTGTTCCTTTGATATCAAGTTCAACACTTTTTGAACGATTAGAAGTTCCTCTGATTTCTTTGATATCAACATCATTCAAAACTTCGCCTGTTGCATATTCGTAAGCGGTTCTTACGGCGGCTTCTGCTACCCCGCCTGATGCCCCAAAGATTGTACCTGCGCCTGAATATTCTCCAAACGGTGAATCAGGTTGCTCCGGTTCAATATTTTTAAAGTCAATACCTGCACCTTTAATCATTGCACCGAGTTCTTTTGTTGTAAGGACTATATCTGTATCAGGTCTGTTATCTGTGTATAACTGTTCGCGTTTTGCTTCGTACTTTTTAGCGGTACAAGGCATAATAGCAACAATTGTAAGATCTTTTCTTTCAATATTAAAATATTTTGGCATCAAATCAATCAATGTTGATGACATCATACTCATTGGTGATTTACAGGATGATAAATGATGCAGCATATCAGGATGTAGTGTTTCCAAATATTTTACCCAAGCAGGGCAGCAAGAGGTAAATATAGGCAAGTTTTGTCCTGATTTTAATCTTTCCAAAAATTCAGTTGCTTCTTCAGTGATAGTCAAGTCTGCAGAGAAGTTTGTATCAAATACATATTTGAAACCTAATCTTCTTAATGCAGCGTTGATTTTCCCTATTGTATTTTCACCCGGTTCAAGTCCGAACATTTCGCCTAATGCTACACGAACAGACGGAGCCATCTGAACAACAACAGTTTTTTCAGGATTGTTGATTTCATCCCAAACCAAATCGACTTCGTTTTTGATTGTCAAGGCGCCTGTCGGACAAACTGCAACGCACTGACCGCAGTTTATACAATCAACCTGACCGATTGGTCTGCCGTTTAGAGGCTGAACTTTTGTTTTAGAACCTCTGTTTGCAAAGCCTAAAACCGAATGTCCCTGAAATTCGCTGCAAGCACGAACACACGCACCGCAAAGAATACATTTATTCGGGTCACGAACAAATGACGGGCTGGAATCGTCTATAGGCAAATATTCTTTTTCTGATTTGTCAGGGAAACGAATATCTCTGATATTGTATTCTTCTGCATATTTTTGAAGTTCACAGTCGCCTGATTTGTCGCAGGTTAAACATTTTCTGTCGTGATTTGCAAGAAGCAATTCAAGAACAGTTTTTCTGATACGGCGAACTTTTTCAGTATTTAAATATACTTTAATATTTGCTTCCGGAGGCATTGTGCAGGATGAATTGATAATTTTTCTTCCGTTTGGATATTCAACTTCCACAACACACATTCTGCAGGCACCGAAAGAAGTCAAATCAGGTCTGTAACAGAATGTAGGAACATTCATTCCTGCTTTTCTGATAACTTCAAGCAAATTCGGTTCGTCCGTAAACTCAACTTCTTTACCTTCTATTATTAATGTTTTCTTATTTTCTTCTGTCATTTTTTTATTCCTTTATTTATTCCAAAACGATTGCCTTGAACGGACAATTTTTCAGACACGCCTCACATTTAATACATTTAGACTGGTCAATGTGATGCGGTTGTTTAATTTCACCTGAAATTGCTTCGACCGGACAATTTCTTGCACATTTTGTACAACCCTTACAAAGATCTTCCTGAATAACAATCTTTTTCATTGCAGTACAAACACCTGCCGGACATTTGTGATCTTTGATGTGTGCAATATATTCATCTCTGAAATATTTTAGAGTTGAAAGTACAGGGTTTGGAGCAGTTTTACCTAAACCGCACAACGAACCGTCTTTAATAGTGTGTGCGATTTCTTCCAGCAAATCCAAATCCTTCATTGTAGCCTTACCTGCAACGATTTTTTGCAGGATTTTCAGCATATTTTTTGTACCTTCTCTGCAAGGAACGCACTTGCCGCATGATTCGTTTTGGGTAAAGTTCATAAAGAATCTTGCAACTTCTACGATACAGGTGTCTTCTGCCATAACAACAAGACCGCCTGAACCGACCATTGCTCCCGCTTTGATAAGGTTATCGTAATCCATTGGGATATCAAGATGTTCTTCTGTCAAACATCCGCCTGACGGGCCGCCTATCTGTACGGCTTTGAACTTCTTTCCGCCTCTGATACCGCCGCCGATATCAAATACTATTTCTCTTAATGTTGTTCCCATAGGAACTTCGATTAAACCGGTATTATTAACTTCACCTGTTAGTGCAAATGTTTTTGTGCCTTTTGAGGTTTCAGTTCCCATTGAATTGAACCAGTCGGCACCTTTTAAAATGATAACAGGTACATTTGCAAGTGTTTCAACATTATTAATTAATGTCGGTCTGCCAAATAAACCTTTATTCGCCGGGAATGGAGGTTTTGGTCTTGGCATACCTCTTTCGCCTTCTATTGAGGCAATAAGTGCTGTTTCTTCACCGCAAACAAATGCTCCTGCACCTTCTTTGATATGAATAGTCAGGTTAAACCCTGAACCCATAATGTTTTCGCCTAAGAAATGTCTTTCTTCTGCCTGTGCAATAGCCTTTCTCAATCGTTTAATTGCAAGCGGATATTCTGCACGAACATAAATATATGCTTCGTCTGCACCAACTGCGTAAGCAGCGATAGCAATACCTTCAAGTAGTTTATGAGGGTCGCCTTCCATAACGGAACGATCCATAAACGCACCCGGATCACCTTCGTCACCGTTACATACTACATAAGATTTTCCGCCTTTGTTTGCTGCAGTGAACTTCCATTTTTGACCTGTCGGGAAGCCGCCGCCGCCACGACCACGCAAGCCTGATTTGATAATCTCATCAATAACCGCATCAGGATTACCTTCGGTTAAAACTTTTGATAAAGCCTCGTAAGCACGCAAAGCGATTGCTTCGTCAATACTTTCTGCGTTCATTTCACCGCAGTTTGCAAGAGCGGTTCTTGTTTGTTTTGCATAGAAATTAATATCCTCATTTTTGCGAACTTTTTCGTTTGTGTGAGGATCGGTATATAAAAGTCTTTCTACAACCTGATTATTTTTGAGTGCTTCATATATTTCTTCAACATCATCAAGTCTTACTTTTACATAAGTTAAATCCAGATCAGGGAATACAACCAAAACACCCTGTTCGCAGAAACCATGGCATCCTGTCGGTACAATGGTAACTTTGTCATAATCAGACATAACAGATACATCTGCACCAAGTTCTTTAAATTTTTCAATAATTTGCAAAGAACCGTTTGCAACACATCCTGTACCTGCGCAAACAAGAACTCGGAAGCCCTGTTTTTTTATTTCGTTACGAGCATTTTCCTGCTCTTTTGTAATATCAATGTTTAAATTTGCCATATCATTAACCTCTTTCCTGTTTTAAAAGAGTGTCTAAAACTATTTTAACGGCATCAGATGTCATCTGAGGATAAACCTTACCGTTTATAACGCAAACCGGTGCAAGACCGCAAGCACCTAAGCAACTGACTGTTTCCAAAGAGAATAAACCGTCAGATGTTGTCATTTTGCCGTCTTCGAGTTTTAAATGTGCTTTGATTGCGTTCAAAACAGGCATTGAACCACGAACATGGCATGCTGTTCCGTCACATACTTTAATTTCGTATTTACCTTTCGGATCCAAAGAAAATTGTGCATAAAATGTTGCAACACCGTAAACGGTTGCAGGTGATAAGCCTTCTATCTTTGTACCAATGTAAATTAGTGCATCTTCAGGGAGATATTTGTATTCTTCCTGTACCTTTTGTAAAATCGCAATTAAATGGGACTTATCTCCGCCGCAGGCTTCAATAATTGAGTCCAATTTCTTTGTGTCGATTTTACGAGAATTGTCTTCCATCATTCTCGCTCCTATTCCTTTTTGTCTCATTAAACCCACAACTGCTGTTTTTAACAACAATTAATATTAATGTAAGTGAAAAATACTAAAAAATCAAATTAATTTTGACAAATATACTACAAAACTTTTATCAAATCATTTTTTATAAGATTATAAAAATCTTCACTCATTTTTTGAGTAATAAGTAAGTTGGGGTTTCTACCCCAACATTTTATTTGTTGGGCTGAAAGCCCAACTTGCATATTATTAAATAGTGAGTAGGGTGCAATTATTTGCACCAAATTAAAACGGCTGGAATTGTTTTTTTCGGCAGAGCCTGTAGGTTGGGTGAAACCCAACAAAAAAATAAAAATGAGGCTTTTAAGTTATGTAGGATGGGCAAAGCGAAAGCGTGCCCATCTTTATTATCTTTGTGGGCACATTACATTTTGCCCACACTACTTTCTACTATTGTAAAAGCCTATGATAGTGATGGAGCTTGCATGTTGGGTGAAACCCAACAAAAAATATAAAAACGAGAATTTTAAGATTCTGAAATAAATTCAGAATGACAAAATTCTCGTTTTTTGAGTAATAAGTAAGTTGGGGTTTCTACCCCAAC
>CACYKF010000008.1 GCA_902774905.1 uncultured bacterium | reverse complement strand
AAATAATGGGATTGCCACGAAAATCAAAGATTTTCTCGCAATGACAAAATAAAAATGGCGGGTTTAAAAGAGGGTTTTGTATCACGCCCTCTCCCGCTTGTAATACTTTATATTTTGGTTTGATGAAATTCATGGAGTAATATGTGGAAAATATTGATAAAAACAGGTCAGAGCTTGTTTATGCCAAGGTGTAGCAAGGTGTACCTTTTTTATCACGTCAATGGCAGTTGTGTTTGAGCAACTAAAGGTTTGGCTTTTGCCAGGCATCGCTATTCCCGAGCATTCGGGATGTGCGATTTTAGACCATTGTAATGCTCCTCTTGGTACAACTTGTGGTCAGGTAGTGAGAAAAGTGCCAACAACGCGTACAACCGGAACTTCAACAGTTCGAACTCGAACAGGAACAACAACAACCGCAACAATTCGAGCTTTAGGGCTGTTTGTGTCGGTGATAAATTTTGTTTTTATTATATATTTTCGCACGGTCAAAATTTATACAAATTTTGACCGCTTTTTTTTATAGGATGTAAATATGGCTCAATATCAACATTTATTAATTTATAAGGCTTCTTACGATGCTTTTTTCAGGCTTGTTAATATGATTAATCATTTCCCGCGTGAATATAAATATTCTTTGGGTGAACGAATACAAAATGCGGCTATTGAAGTTATTGTTTTAATTTATAAAGCAAATTCAAGTGTTGATAAATCTGTTCAAATTGGTAAAATTATTGAAAATATACAATTAATATACCTTTTTCTCCGATTGTCCAAGGATTTGAAAATAATTTCTATTGATAAGTATGCTGAATTAATAGAAATTTTTGACGGAATTTCTAAGCAGGCTTACGGCTGGCAAAAAATAAATAATAATTAATAATTCTTTACAATCATGTAAAATGCTTGTTGACAGTGAATTTTGTTTGTCATAGTATAGTTATACTCAAAAATAATGTCCGAAGTATGTAAAATAGCAATTTTGGGTACGAAACAAAGGCTTTTTCGGGGCTTTTGGTTCAAGTAGTACATAGAAAATATAAAGGAATGCTAAAGATGGCAAACAGCACAAAAAAATCAAGAATCAGAGTTTGTTTAAAGGCTTATGACCACAAACTTATTGATGTATCCGCTGAAAAAATTGTAGAAACAGCGAAAAGAACAGACGCTAAAGTAGCCGGACCTATTCCTTTACCTACAAAAAGGCGTATATATTGCGTTTTGCGTTCACCACATGTAGATAAAAAATCTCGTGAACATTTCGAAATGAGAACTCATAAGCGTATTATTGATATATACGATCCGACTCAACAGACAACTGAAGAGTTAAGTAGATTAGATTTACCTGCAGGCGTTGATATTGAAGTAAAATTATAATCAACAGCCGAAATTGAAAATTTAATAGCATTATGCAACATAATGTGATCTACGGCACCCGTAGCGGTGTGAGGTTAAATCCTCAAAAGGTAAAGAAAAAGGTAGCGCTCACAAGCGAAAAATGTGCAATTCTGAAAAAAAACGGACTTTATAAAGAAAACCAAAAAGGTTGTAAGGTTCAAGAGGCAGATATATTCTGCACCAAGTAGGATGAGCATGGAAAGGAAAAAATTATGACAATAGGTGTAATTGGTAAAAAAGTCGGAATGACTCAAATCTTTGACGAAAATGGTTTGGCAGTTCCGGTAACCGTAATCAAAGTTGATGAAACTGTTGTTACTCAGGTAAAGACAGTTGAAACTGACGGTTACAATGCTATTCAGGTAGGAACGATTGCAGCCAAAGAAAAACATTTGACAAAGGCTCAATTAGGTCATTTCAAGAAAAACAACTTATCAAATTACAGACACTTACAAGAGTTTAGAGTTGATAATCCTGCTGATTTCAAAGTAGGTGATAAAGTTGAACTTTCTGTATTAGATAATGTTGAAAAAGTCGATGTAACAGGCAAATCAATAGGTAAAGGCTTCCAAGGTACAGTAAAGAGATGGAACTTTGGCAGAGGACCTATGGCTCACGGTTCTAAAAACCACAGAGAACCCGGTTCAATCGGCGCAGGTACAACTCCTTCTCGTGTTATCAAAGGCAAAAGAATGGCAGGTAACATGGGTAATGAAAGAGTTACAATTACTAAACTTAAACTTGTTAAAGTTGATGCTGACAACGGTTTAGTTTTAGTAAAAGGTTCAGTTCCGGGTTGCGAAGGAAGATTGGTTACAATTGTTCCTACAAGAACCAAATGGAATTAAAAGGCTAAGCCGATGTGAAGTGCCGGTGTCGGTTCGCGAGAGCGAAGCGAGCAGGGCACGAAACATAATATCTCCGCCGTTGTGAATGAAGCATAAGCGAAATGAACGAACAAATCTTTGATTTGACAGGCGGAATAACACTAACAGACAAGTTATAAAAATCCTCAAGTTGCCATATAAAACGCAAGTTGCGAAAGGGGTAACAGGCAGTAGTAAAAAGAAAAGGAAAGAAAAATGTCAAAAGAAATTTTAAGTACAAACGGTGAAAAATTAGGTGAAATTACCTTAGCCAAAGATGTATTTGGTGTTGAACCTAATATACATGTAATGCACTTGGCATTAAGAAGACAATTAAACAATGCGCGTTCAGGTAACGCTTGCACAAAAACAAGAGCAGAAGTTTCAGGCGGCGGAAGAAAACCATGGAAACAAAAAGGTACCGGTCGTGCAAGAGCAGGTTCTTTAAGATCACCTCTATTTGCAGGTGGTGGCGTAATCTTTGGGCCCAAGCCGAGAAGTTATGCTTTCAATATGCCTCAAAAAGCAAGAAAGTTGGCTTTGAAATCTGCTTTGAGTGCAAGAGAATCTCAATTAGTTGTTGTTAAGGATTTTTCAACTATTTCCGAACCAAAAACTAAATTGATGGTTAGTGCATTGAAATCATTAAATGTTAGCGGAAAAGTTTTAATCGTTGCTAATTTTGCTGCTGATGAAAACAAAAATCTTGAATTATCAGCAAGAAATATTCCAAGTGTAAAACTTTTATTGCCTAACAATTTGAATGTAAAAGATTTACTTGAAGCCGATTTTGTTGTAATGACCGAATCTGCTGTTAATGAAATTACAGAAAGACTAAGTTAGTCGTTGCCGAAGTATGAGGCTTACGAATAACTTATCCCGAACTTGATTCGGGATCCCAAACAAAAAATAAAATTGTAAAGGAAAGAAAAATGAGTAAAGAAAAATTATATGATGTAATCAAAAAACCTTTAATAACAGAAAAGTCAGTATCAGCAACCGAAAACGGTCAATATACGTTTGAAGTAAAGAAAAATGCAACAAAAATAGAAATTGCACAAGCAGTTGAATTGGCTTTTCCGGGCAGAAAGGTAAAAAGCGTAAATACAGTTTATATGCCATCTCACTCAAAGAGAATGGGTTATAAATTCGGAAGAACAGATTCTTCCAAAAAAGCCATCGTAACAATCGAAGGCGAACCATTAGAATTTATGCAAGTGTAATAAATTCTAATTTGTGTGAGGGTGTAATCTTCACAAATAACAGGGCGTAAACGGCATAAGTCCTGAAAAGTAGTAGAAAGCCGTAAGGAGAAAATAAAATGGCAATCAGAAAAATTAATCCGACGTCTCCGGGACAAAGAGGCATGACAAGAAGTGATTATTCTGAAATCACTACTTCAACTCCTGAAAAATCATTGCTTAGATCATTAAATAAAAAATCAGGCAGAAATAACACAGGTAGAATCACTTGCCGTCACAAAGGCGGTGGAGTAAAAAAAGCATATCGTGTTATTGATTTTAAAAGAGAAAAATTTGGTATTCCTGCAACAGTAAAAACTGTTGAATATGATCCGAACAGAAATGTCAGAATTTCATTATGTTTTTACGCTGACGGTGAAAAGAGATATATCTTGACTCCGGAAGGTTTAAGTGTAGGAGATAAAATTATAAGCGGTCCTGAAGCGCCTGTTCAGACAGGTAATGCACTTCCGCTTGAACTTATTCCGTTAGGTACATTTGTTCACAATATTGAAATGACCCCGGGTCGTGGCGGAATTTTAGTCAGAGCAGCAGGTAACAGTGCTCAGGTAATGGCAAAAGAAGGAAATTATGTTACAGTAAAACTTCCTTCAGGCGAAATGAGAATGATAAGAAAAGAATGTTTGGCAACAATCGGTGTATTGGGTAATGCTGAATTTAAAAACTTATCAATCGGTAAAGCCGGCAGAAAGCGTTATTTGGGTGTCAGACCTACAGTTCGTGGTGTAACAATGAACCCTTGCGATCACCCACACGGTGGTGGTGAAGGTAAAACAGGTCCTGGTGGTAATCCTAAGACTCCTTGGGGTAAACCGGCACTTGGTTACAAGACTCGTAAAAAAGGCAAAGCGTCTGATAAATTAATCGTAAGAAGACGCAACAAGCGTTAATAAACAATAAATACTCAATAAACAAAAAGGAGAAATAAATGGCACGTTCATTAAAAAAAGGTGCATATGTAGAAGAATCTCTACAAAAGAAAATAGACAAAATGAATGCTAACTCTGAAAAGAAAGTTATCAAAACTTGGTCAAGAGCATCAATGGTAGTACCTGATATGTTGAACCATACGATAGCAGTACACAACGGAAAAACTCACGTTCCTGTTTATATTACTGAAGAAATGGTCGGACACAAATTAGGTGAATTCGCTCCGACAAGACTTTTCAAAGGTCATGCAGGTTCTGATAAAACTGCAAAAAGAGGTTAGTACAAAATCCAAAGTAATATTTATTAAACAAAAAGGATAAAAACAATGGAAGCAAAAGCAAAACAAACAGACATAAAAATGACAGCACGTAAACTTCGCAGAGTAATCAACGAAGTTCGCGGGAAATCTGTTATTGAGGCTCAGGATATGTTGCGTTTTATGCCATACTTTGCAGCAAGAGTGGTCGAAAAGAATTTGAAAGCCGCAGTTGCAAACGCAAGAGAACAGTATGGTGTTGCTCCTGAATCATTGAAGATTTCGCAAATCTTCGCTGACGAAAGTACAACTTATAAACGCGCAAGAACAAGAGCACAAGGTCGTATGTACTCAAGAATGAAGCGTACATCACACCTCACATTGGTAGTAAGTGAAAAATAGGAAATAATGATATGGGACAAAAAACACATCCAACCGGATTCAGAGTAGGTATCATTCAAAAATGGGCAAGCACTTGGTTTGCTAAAGCAAAAGACTACAGAGAATTCGTAGCGGAAGACGCTAAAATCAGAAAATTCGTTAAGAAAAAACTTTATGCAGCCGGAATTTCAAAAATCTGGATTGCAAGAAAAGGTGACAAAATAACAATCACGGTTGTTACGGCAAAACCAGGTATTGTTGTAGGCAGAGGTGGTCAGGGTATTGATGATCTTCGTAAAGATGTATCAAAATACATTGGCAAGGAAGTTATCATCAATGTTGTTGAAGTTGCAAGAATTGACGCTGATGCACAGTTAGTTGCAGAAAATATTGCTCAACAACTTGAAAAGCGTATTGCATTCCGCCGTGCTATGAAACAAGCAATGCAAAGAACAATGCGTTCAGGCGTACAGGGTATCAAAGTTATGGTATCAGGTCGTTTGGGTGGTGCAGAAATCGCTCGTTCAGAATGGGCTAAAGAAGGAAGAATTCCTTTGCAGACATTAAGAGCAGATGTTGATTTCGGTTTTGCGGAAGCAGACACAATCATGGGTAAGATTGGTGTTAAGGTTTGGATTTTCAAAGGCAACTTGATGCCGGGTGAACTTGCTGATCAAAACATCAAATCAAGCAAAGGTAACAGAGAAAACAATTCCGAAAGACCTGCAAGACGCCCAAGACGCGCAAAAGCAGCGATTTCAACTGAAGAAACTAAGTAATTAAGGTATAAATAATATAATAGGAGCAATATAAAATGTTACAGCCTAAAAAAACAAAATACCGCAAAATGATGAAAGGCAGAATGAAAGGTACTGAAACAAGAGGTACAAAACTTGAATTCGGTCATTACGGTTTGCAGGCAGTAGAGCCGGGTTGGATTACCAGCCGTCAGATAGAGGCTGCTCGTCGTGCAATGACTCGTGAAATCAAACGTGGCGGTAATGTATGGATTAAAATATTCCCTGATAAACCTATTACTGCAAAACCTGCTGAAACTCGTATGGGTTCAGGTAAAGGTAATGTGGAATATTGGGTATCAGTAGTAAAACCAAACAGAATCATGTTTGAACTTGAATACTTTGATAGAGCAGTTGCAGTTCACGCTTTGGAACTTGCAGCACAAAAGTTGCCTATCAAAACCAAAATAGTCGAAAAGACAGAAGCATAATTAAAAAGGAAAATAAAAATGAAATTAAGTGAAATGCGTGAAAAAACAGTCGATGAGTTGCAAAATGCAATTGTTGATTGGAAAAAACAATTATTAGAATCAAGAGTTGCTCTTGCTACTAATAAATTGGAAAATACAGCAACAATTTCAAAAACAAAAAGACTTATCGCACAAGCAAAGACAGTTATAACTGAGAAAGGTAAAGAAAATGCCTAAAAAAGAAAAACAAGGAACGGTTATAAGCAATAAAATGGACAAGACGGTTGTTGTAAAAGTTGCAGATTACGAACCGCATCCGAGATACAAAAAGATTATGGAATCTAACAAACATTATAAAGCACATGATGAAAATAATATTTGTAATGAAGGTGACATAGTCAGAATCGTAGAAGCAAAGCCAATGTCAAAAGATAAAAGATGGGCAGTGGCAGAAGTGGTTGAAAAAGCAAGATAATTGTAGTTTTGCTTTGCGAAATGTGCAAGTATCTTGTCCCGAACTTGATTCGGAACCTCAACCTCAAACAAAGCAACATTACCACAGAGTAATGAGAGGCGTATATGTAGGTCGGTTTAAACTTCAAAAAAAACTTTTCCCTCTGCTTTTAGGAGAGGGTGCCCGCAGGGCGGGTGAGGTAAAAATCGACAAAAGAAAAGGAAAGAAAAATGATACAACAAGAGACCAGATTAGTAGTTGCTGATAACACAGGTGCAAAAGAATTATTATGTATCCGTGTTATGGGCAGTTCAAATAAAAAATTTGCGGCAGTTGGGGACGAAATTGTTGCTTCAGTCAAGGATGCAACCCCTAATATGACCGTTAAAAAAGGTGAAGTTGTCCGTGCAGTAATTGTAAGAACTAAAGCAGATATCAAGCGTCAGGATGGTTCAGTAATCAGATTTGACGAAAATGCTGCAGTAATTATTGCAAAAGACGGCAACCCGAGAGGAACTCGTGTATTCGGACCTGTCGCTCGTGAATTGAGAGACAAAGGATATATGAAGATTGTTTCTCTTGCACCTGAAGTTATTTAGCCCTTAATGAGCCGTAAGGCGAATTTAGGGATAAATAATCCCGAACTTGTTTCGGGATCTCAAGCAAATGAGGGAACCCCCCTCACCATACCCTCTCTCCGGAGGGGATGAGGGTACAGGTTAGTAAAACAAAAAAGGAAAGAAAAATGACAAACACAGATAAGAAAGATTTACATGTAAAAAATGGTGACAGAGTTATCATTATTGCAGGTAAAGACAAAGGAAAAATCGGTAACATAAAAAAAGTTGACCGTACAACAGGCAGAGTCACTGTTGAAGGCGCAAATATGATTACTAAGGCCCAAAAACCACAGCCTGCTGCAGGTATTCAGGGTGGACTTATCAAATTGGAAGCCCCAATTGATTCGTCTAATGTAATGATTGTTTGTCCTGCATGTGACAAGGCAACAAGACCGGCAATGAAAGTTATTGACGGCAAAAAAGTACGCGTTTGTAAAAAATGCGGTGAGCAACTAGATGCTTAATGTGTGAAACTTTTTCCCTCTCCCAAAGGGCGAGGGGTAGGGGTGAGGGTTCTCGCTCCGAGTGATTTACGACATTAATACCAATAGTAAAGGAAAGAAAAAATGACAGTAACAAAAAATCTAAAGGAACGCTATTCAAGTGAAGTAGTTCCTGCAATGCAAGAAAAATTCGGATATAAAAATATCCACCAAGTACCAAAATTAGTTAAAATAGTTTTGAACATGGGTGTTGGTGAGGCTTCTCACAACTCAAAAATTGCTGAAGCAATTGAACATCAATTGACAAAAATTGCCGGTCAAAAGGCAGTTGTAACAAAGGCTAAAAAATCTATCGCATCTTATAAATTAAGAGAAGGTATGCCTGTTGGTGCAATGGCCACATTAAGAGGCGAAAGAATGTATGATTTCTTACAAAAACTAATTTGTGTAGTTTTGCCAAGAATCCGTGACTTCCGCGGCGTCAGTGCAAAAAGTTTCGATGGCAGAGGAAACTATACATTAGGTTTGAAAGAACAGGCTTTGTTCCCTGAAATCTCTTATGAAGAAGTAGATTTAGTCAAGGGTATGAATGTTTCAGTTATTACAACTGCTGAAACTGATGACGAAGCAAGAGAATTGTTAAGACTTTTGGGCATGCCGTTCAAAGGTTTGAACAAATAATAAAATAGAAAATAATACACAATAAAGATAAAGGAGAAATTCATGGCTAAAAAAGCGATGATAGACAAAGAAGCAAAACGCGAAAGACTTGTTGCAGCAGGCAAATACCCTGCAGTAAGATTACATAACAGATGCAGCATTTGTGGCAGACCACACGGATACCACAGAGATTTCGGTCTTTGCAGAATTTGTTTAAGAAAAATGGCACATCAGGGTTTATTGCCGGGTGTAACTAAAGCAAGTTGGTAATTTGCTTGCCATAATTAGTAATTGATAAAAACAGGTATAGGGTTTCTATGCCTGTTTTTGTTTGTCTCATGTAAATCAGAATTTATTTAATAAATGTCCAGTGTTATATTTTGAACTAAGTTCAGAGTGATAAAACATATAAAATTGTACAAATATTAAGAATTGTAAATTCAAATTTAAAATGGCTAAAACCCTCTTATAATCTGCTATATGATATGATATGATGTGGTGGGGCAATAATTTTAACCATTTTGTTTTTACAAACATGTAGGTAGTGAGTAGGGTGCAATTATTTGCACCAATATGTAAGTTGGGGTTTCTACCCCAACATTTTATTTGTTGGGCTGAAAGCTCAACATACATATTAATTTCCCTTCCCTCGTTAGGGAAGGGGTAGGGATGGGTTTTGATTTGATTTTTCATCCTGATTACCCAAACCCCACCTAACCTTCCCTACTCAGGGGAGGAACAAGTTTCTCACCCCGCAGGGGAGATAGGATTTCTACCTCTCCTGCGGAGAGGATGTCAACGAAGTTGACAGGAGAGGGTAAAATAATAAACCCTCTCTTGAATTTCTAATGCTCAACTTCGTTTCGCATTAAAATTCTTTTCTCCTCGCAGGGGGCGATAGTTGGTAGGTTGGCTAATACTTACGCTGACAATTATTCAACCCTACCCAAAAATCAAAGATTTTCAAGGGGTGTAAGAATTGAGGGTGGAGCATACTTGTCCGGCACAAGGTATATTTTATAAGGAATTTGAAAATCAGTTTTGTATTCTTTTAGTATGTTTTAATTTCTATGTTTGGGGTATGATGTAAGAAAGATATTATCAGAGGATTTAACCCTCACCCCAACCCTCTCCCAAAGGGCGAGGGAGAAAATTGCAAAGGAAAAGAGAAATGCTAAAAGGAAATGAGATAAGAAAATTATATTTAGACTTTTTTAAAGAAAAACATCAGCATACTGTTGTGGAAAGTTCAAGTCTTGTGCCTGATAATCCGACTGTACTTTTAACAACGGCAGGTATGTTGCAGTTTTTGCCGATATTTTTGGAAATTCAGCCTTGTCCTTATGAACCGGCAAGAGCAACTTCATGTCAAAAATGTGCAAGAGCGGGCGGTAAAGATTCCGATATTGAAAATGTCGGCAGAACTCCGCGCCATCATACTTTCTTTGAAATGCTCGGTAATTTCTCTTTTGGCGATTATTATAAAAAAGAAATTATCCCATGGGCGTGGGAATTTGTAACTGAAGTTTTGAAATTAGATAAAGACAGACTTTGGATAACTATTTTTGAAACTGATGATGAAGCGTTTGATATTTGGCGCAGCGTTGGTGTTCCGGCAGAAAGAATTAAACGCAAAGGTAAAAAAGACAACTTTTGGGGACCTCCGGGGGCATCAGGTTCTTGCGGGCCATGTTCTGAAATTCATTATGACTTGGGAGAAGAATATTCCTGCGGTCATCCGAATTGCGGTATCGATACTTGCGAATGTGACAGATGGGTTGAAATTTGGAATTTGGTATTTACAGAACTTTATCAGGATGAAGAAGGCAATCAGTCACCTTTGGGCAAGAAAAATGTTGATACAGGTATGGGTTTAGAGCGTATTACAATGGTTTGCCAAGGGGTTGCATCGACATTTGAAACAGATTTGTTAAGACCGATTTTAGACAAAGTTTCTTCAATGTGTGGTGTTCCTTATAAGCAGTCTGAAAAAACCGATGTTTCATTGAGAATTATTACAGACCACGCAAGATGCGTAACTTTTCTTATTTCTGACGGTGTAATTCCGGGAAATGAAGGCAGAAGTTATGTTTTGAGAATGATTTTAAGACGCGCATTAAGGCATGGCAAAATTTTGGGTATGGAATTGCCATTTTTGTATAAGTTGGTTGATACGGTTGTTGAAAACTATGGCGAAGCGTACCCTGAACTTGTAAAAAACAAACAAAAAGTTATTGATACGATTAAAGCCGAAGAAGAAAGGTTCAATAAAACTCTTGACCGAGGGTATAAGTTGCTGGAAGAATTTATTGAAAGCAAAAAAGATATTGACGGTGAAAGCGCATTCAAACTTTATGATACATTTGGTTTTCCGCTTGAATTAACCAAAGAAATTGCGCAGGAAAACGGTTTAAATGTTGATGAAGACGGTTATAAAATTGCGATGCAGGAACAAAAAGACAGAGCAAAAGCCGCAACCGCAAAGATTTCCGTTACAGGTGACATTAAATATGCACAGGTAGAAAAAGAAGTCGGTTCGACAAACTTTATCGGCTACAGCGAGAATGAATGTGATGATGCTAAAATTCTTGCTCAGATTGAGGGTGAAGGATATGTCGATATCGTATTAGACAAAACTCCTTTCTATGCGGAATGTGGCGGTCAGATTGGTGATTGCGGTTATATAGAAAACGACACATTTAAAGCAGAAGTTTTGACGACTTTCAAAGTTAATGATTTGTATGTTCACAGATGTTCAATACTCAATGGTGATGTAGAAATCGGTGCAAAGGTCAGTGCAAAAATTGATGTAGAAAAGCGTGAAGAAATCAGAGTTCACCATACATCTGCACACTTATTGCAGGCTGCGTTGATTAAGGTTGTCGGAGATGAAGTCAAACAGGCAGGTTCTTATGTCGATAATGAAAGAATGAGATTTGACTTTACTTTTTCAAGAGCAATGACCCCTGACGAAATCAAAAAGACAGAAAATCTTATGAATAAATGGATTGGCGAAGGTTATACTATTAATACCAAAGTTATGGGTATAAAAGAAGCCGAACTGACAGGTGCAACGGCATTGTTTGGAGAAAAATACGGCGATACTGTTCGTGTTGTCAGTATTGAAAAAGACGGGCAGTCAATTTCAAAGGAATTTTGTGCAGGTACTCACGCAAGAGAACTCAAGGACTTGAGATTTGTTAAAATAGTTTCGGAAGGTGCTATTGCAGCAGGTACAAGAAGAATTGAAGTTGTTGTATCAAAATCTGCTCTTAACTATGTAAATGCAAAGGTTGAGGTTACAGACAGTCTTTCAAATCGCTTCAAAGCGCATTATGACGAAGTCATTGACAGAATTGACAAAATTCAGGAAGAAAATAAATCTTTGCAGAAAGAAGTTGAAAAACTTCAGGAAGAAAATGCGAAGTCAAAATTTGCCGCATTTGTTGACAGAGCACAGGATATTGATGGCGGTAAATTATTTATTTCTAAAGTTTCTAATCTTACATCCGTAGGAATTAAGATTGGTCTTGAATTGTTATCACGCAAATTAGGTAAAGATAATATAGTTGTTCTTGCGGGTGAAAAAATGGTTGCTGCAAAAGTATCTGATAGTTTTATTGCTAAAGGAATCAATGCAGGTGCTATTGTCGGTGAAATTGCAAGAGCAACAGGAGCAAACGGTGGCGGCAGACCGAATTTTGCACAGGGCGGTGTAAAAGACCCGTCAAAATTAGACGAAATTCTCGCTAAAATTGAAAGCGATATTAAAGCAAAATAATGATAAAATTAATAAGGTTAAAAGGCAGGGTTTTAAATATTTTACCCTGTCTTTATACCCACAAATGGTAGTGACTGAAAAGAGGAATTTTCAAATCATCTCTAAAATCGTATAATTTTTTTATACATTTACTCGTGGTTCTTTTAAGAGGTGATTTATGAAATATAAACTGTTGGATGCCCAACGGGAATTTTTGGAAATTCCTCACGATTATACTCTTGATGTTGCGGTATATCAGGGTGGATATGGTTCGGGCAAGACTTTTGCCGGTGCACTTTTGGGAATTTTACTTGCTTTAAAATATCCAAAGATAAGAGGGTTAGTTGGAGCGCAAACTTATACGCTTGTGCGAGATACTACTTTGCAAACATATTTTGAGCATCTTGAGGGCATGGGATTTGTTGAAGGAAAAGATTTTAGGTGGTCATCAACAGAGCAAAAACTTTCTTTTTATAACGGCTCGGAAATTATTTTCAGGCATTTTGACGAACCGAACAGACTGAAATCTTTAAATGTCGGGTTTGTCGAGATTGAAGAAATGTCAGATACCCCTTATGAAACATTTAAAATGTTATTAGCAAGATTAAGGCAAAAGCCACATAAAAATTGGAAAAATTTTCAATACAGAATTTTTGGACATACGAATCCTGAAATTGTGCAGGGCTGGATTTATAAAACTTTTTTCGTAAATCCGAATCCTAATTATAGATTAATTTGTGCTCCGACAACTCAAAACATTTACCTGCCTAAAGGATTTTGTGATGAGTTAAAACAACTTTATGATGAAAAATATTATAATACTTTTGTCCTCGGTCAGACCGGGAATTATGATGATAATCTTGTTGTCAAAGATTTTACGGACGAAAATATAAAAGATATAGCCTATCATGATGATTTTGATGTTCACATAAGTTGCGATTTTAATGTTGACCCCATGGCTTGGGTTTTGGCGTATAAAACAGAGGATAAAGTTTTTTATTTTGATGAAATAGTACTTGAAAATACGACAACTGCAAAGGCATGTGAAGAATTTCACCGCAGGTATCCGGAGCATAAGGGTAAAATAATTATAAACGGTGATGCCTCAGGCGATAACCGAAGTTGCACAAGTGAATACACAAATTATGTAATAATAAAGAAAAAATTATTATCGTTTGGATATGATGTTGATATTAAAATAAAAGCCTTTAATCCCCCTATAAAAAACAGAGTTGCGGCATTTAACGCAAAAGTTCACAATGCAAACGGAGATATAGGTTTGTATGTCAGTCCCAAATGCGAAAAACTTTTGTATAACATAAGAAATCTTAAATATATTGAAGGGACATCAAAAATAGATGTTCCGAATTACAGACAAATAAAACAGTCTAAAGAACTAAAATTTTTATCCCATCCGTTTGATGCTGCAAGTTATCTTGTAGATTTTTATTGGCCGATAGTTTTATAAAAGGAGAAAATCATGGATACATTAATTTATTATTCCCCTGTAATAGTTGCAGTTGTAATTTTTCTTATTCAGCAGAGAATTGTTGTCACTCCCGAAGAATTGGAACGCAAGCACAGACAGATTTTGCAGGAAGTTGAAGCCCGTTTTGTTACCCTGAACAGTTACGAAGACTTAAAATCCCAGTTTAGTGAGATTAAAGAAAAAATTGATAAAATTTATGATTGTTTAATTATTTCAAAATAATAATATGTAAACTTTTGTTACAGAGAATTAAATCATGTATCAAGTTTTTAAATAAAAATGCCGTAAACATGGGTAAGTAAAGGATTATTATAATCGAAAGGATTTTACGAAAAAATGGGATTAGCCGCATCACAAGCAAGATTCCTCGGCATTACATTAAGAAAAGCCAATTGTGAATTCAGGTCAACTGAGTTGGCTCAACAAAGGCTGGAATTAACGAACCAAATGACCGATATTTCTCAGGAATATGCTAATGCCTTAAATTCAACGAAGTTGGTATGGCATAATGATGCTGTTTGCGATAGTTTCGGAAATCCGACAGATTTCGGATTATCTTACAGTTTGCTTATGATGCCTTCTGCTGCTAATGATTACAATCCTTACATGGTTTCAACAAGAACAGGTGCAATAGTCTTAAATTCTAAATATGCACAGGCTGCAAAAGATGCAGGTATTTCAATGGGTGGTTCTACTCCGTCTGCAGAAGGAAGAAATAAGTTCTTAAAATCGCTTTCGCAGTCAACAGAAGTTAATGGTGTAAAACAAAATGATAATGTTATTACCGCAACAACTTATAATATATTAACCGGAGCGGCTGCTGCATCGGGTGATGTATCATGGCATTCTGCAGCCGGCATGGGTTCGGCTCCTAAAGATAAAGGAGTTGCTGATGCTACTCATTTGGTTGATTTGATGAATGATGGTACTATCGGCGGAAGAGCATTAGATTGGCTTCAGATTGAAAGAGGTCTGTTGGGACTTGGTATAAATGAAGGTATGACCGATGCTCAAATGACTGATGTAATCGAAGGTTACAAAGATAATGTAGCACAGGCAAAATTAAATTATATAAATAATAATATCGGTGTCCAAATGGATTCATTAAAAGTTAATAACTATGTTGTTGAAGCCGAAAAGCAGGCGCAAGTATTAATTGATCAGTGGAAATCAATTAATGCTTCAGGTGATAGTATTGGACAAAAAATTAGCAACATGAAAAGTTTTGGTTATAACAGCGGAAATGCCGTAATTTCAGACGGGAATGATACAATTGATAAAGAAGCATTTTTAATAATGGGTAAATTTGCACATCTTGAGGCTCAAATTGAATTAAGTCAAAACGAAGCACAAAGAATGCAGTTTATTAACGAATTAGAGAAGTTGAAAAAAGGTTATGATACAAATGGAGTTGTAGATAAAAAAGACGAGAATTTGTATAAATATCCTCTTTATTGGGCGACTTATGAACAGGCAAAAATAAGTAGTGCAAAATCTGCAAACGGAATCGCTTGGGATGGTAGTGCATCGGCGTCTAACGCAAATTATACTGCCAAATTTAGTGATATATTCCAAACATCAGCCCAAGAAATAGCAGGCGGAACATATTCAAGTAATGGTAAAACAATTGAAAAACTGACAGTTGCTATAAACGATGTTGTATGCAGGGATGAAGCAGAATTAAAATCATTGACAATATCTGACTTATTGAGCCAAAATATTGTTTTGATGGCAAAAGGTGCTTCAGCGATAAGTAGTATTTCTGAATCAGCAGGTTATTTGATGGAATATATAGCATCAGTATTTGGTTATGGTCACATTGGTACAGGTTTAAATGTAGACCCTGAATCCGATTCTGCATTAAAGATGGCGTTGGCATCTGTTCAAAAACAATTTCTTAAGGCAGGAAACGCAGTAAAAAATGGCGGAGAAAAAAATGATAAATCATTATTAAATAATTCTGCTTATGCAAATTGTAATAATTTTAACCGTATAGGTTCAAATGAAAACGGGGATTATGCTGCTGTTAATCTTTCAAATATGGTGTCTGCATTTTTGACTTATTTTGATAATTATTTAAGAGCATCTGATTCTCAATATGTTGTCGGTAAAGGTAATACTGATGGTAAAACAATCTTTGTTACGGATGACACCGGTTATGTATATGTTACCAATACTATTGAAGGTGTCACTAATGATGAAAAAATAGCAGATTTCTTTAACGAATTGTATAACAATATCTGTGAACACGGATGGCGATATGATGATATGGTTCAGGATAGTGAATATCTCGAAAGTGCTGTTAAAGACGGAAGATATCAACTTATGGCATTGAATAATGACGGTTATTTCTATCAGATGAGATATAACGAAATCGGTTATATGGAAGAAGTTCAGGATAAAGATGCTATAGCAAGAGCCGAAGCAGATTTTCAGACTAAAAAATCCCAAATAACATTTAAAGAAGACCAGATTGATATTAAAACCAAAAAATTAGATGCTGAAATAACAGAACTTAATACTGAAATAAATTCTGTTCAGAATATTATTTCAAAATCTATAGAAAAAACTTTCTCAATGTTTTCTAACTAATAATTAAAAAGAAGAAACCGGCATTTTCTATTTTTTCAGGCATGTTTATATGCTTATTAAACCTTTATGTAGTTATAGGAAGTTTATAGTTGGTTTAATGCATTTATTGTGTCTTTAAAATATTAAAAGTGAAAATGCCGGATTTAAAAAATAAAAATAGAATAAAATATGTCTTTTTCATACTAAGATACACTTTTTTATTTTTATATTTTTCTCCTTAAAACTTCCGCCTTTCTGATATATAAACGATAATAAAATTTTGATTAAAATTCTATTAGCCAATCGGATAATATTACTTTGGAAATTTGTTACATAAATTTATCTTTTGAAGGGTTGAAATGACATGAGAGGTAGTTTATAATATTAATAGCAGTTAAAAATACTGTATTTTTGTTCATTTTAGAATGGAAAGGGCCGACGAGGCCCTTTCTATTTTTTGTGTAATTATTAAATATTTATATTGAGTTGTAAATCAACCCGAGCAAATTTGCAACTTATATTTTTTGACACTAAAATTCTTTTTTGTTATAATTTAGATTATTATTTTAATAAGGTGTTTATAAGGAGTTTAGGGATATGAAGAGATTATTGTGCACATTTTTGGCATTTATGATTGCTTTTATATTTAGCGGAAGTGCTTTGGCTGTGCAGGAATCGCCTATGCAGGCGCAGGCACGATTGAAACAAGCAAAAATTGAGCAAATGCTGAAAAATGCTAAGCCTATTGAATTGGCATTTGTTTTTGACGGTCCGTCAGACAAAAATTTAGAAGTTTTGAAAACTTTCCAGCAGACTATTACGATATCATTACTGCCCGATTACAGAGCGGTATTTCCAAAAGATTTAATTTTTGTGGGGGATTGGACTGAAAAAGGTGCAAAGGCGGCATCTGATAAAGCGCTTAATTCAAGAGCAAGAATGATTATTTCTTTAGGTTACATGTCAAGTAATTATTATTCTGATAAAAAAGACAAGAAAAAATATGTTGTAACTATTGAACAGTATGGTTTAAGAGATTTCGGGAATAAGTTTTTTAATCCGATTCAGCAAACTGCAAATGATTTTTATACTTTCAAAGTGTTAGTTCCGTCAATAAAAAAAGCGGCAATTTTGATGAATGAGAATTATTATAAAACCGAAACAAACTGGAAAGCAAGTGTTCAGCAAAAATTGAAAGAAAAAAATTGCGATTTGAATTTTGTAATTGTTCCGGTTAATTCAAATTTAAAAGCATCTTTGGCAAAAATACCATCTGATGTTGATGCAATTTTTGTTACACCTCTATACAACCTTACAACTGCGCAGAGAAAAGAAGTTTATGATTATGCTATCAGCAGGAAACTTCCGTCTTATTCCATCGTAGGTAAAGAAGATGTTGAACTTGGTGCAATGCTTGGTACTTCTACAATGGATGTTGATAAAAAGATTGCTGAAGCTACATCATTCAATATTCATGGTGTTTTGCACGGTAATGCCGTTAAGAATGAAAGAATACCTTTTTATGATGATAAGGTAATTTTCTATAACTCTGATACAGGTGAGGCTGTTGATTATACTCCGCCTTTAAGACTTTTAAATAATTCTGTAACTATTACGCATAAGCAGTTGCCAAAATATTCATTGGGAACTTTGATTGATGCATTGGATGAAACGAACTTGGATATAAAAAGAAAGCAATTCTTAATTAGTGCGGCTCGTCGTTCAGTTGCAAGTGCATATTTAAGATATTTGCCGACATTAAGACTGGATTTGGGTTATCAGTCTTATAATGATGCTTATGCCCGTTCATATTCAGGTGTTCCGACACATGCAGGGCAGTTTACCGTAGCAATGGATCAGATTTTATATTCACCTGATTTGGTCACAAATATTATTGTTAAACATAAAAAGTTAAAATTTGATAAAGCGGAAGAACTTTTGACAAGAGCAAACACCGAATATCATGTCGGGAATTTGTTTATTGAAACTCTGATGCTTGAAAATATGATAAAAGTTCAGGAAGAATCTTTGCAGGAAACAAGAGAAAATCTTGCTATGGCAAGAGTCAGAGAAAAGACAGGTAAATGCGGTTATGAAGAAGTTTTTCGTTGGGCAGGTGAAGTCAGCGAACAGGAAAAAAGACTGCTTGCTATGCAGGCAGATTATAAAAATTTAAAAGTTACAATAAATAAACTTTTAAATAAAGATCAAAAATCTGATTTCGCATTTGTGCCTTTGACGGCAAGTGACCCAGCATTTTTTACTACCGATTTGCATATCATTGATCATGTCCGAGATCCTAAAAAACTTGGAAAATTTACCGATATGTTGGTTGAAGAAGCAATTTATCTGTCACCGGAAACTACAAAATTAAAAGCCGCTATTGCGATGAAAAAAGCAGAAATGGCTAATTATATTCAAAAATTCGTATTACCTAATGCAAAAATGTCATTAGAATACGGGACAATGTATGACAGGGCATTACCTTATGAAGATGCTGCACATAATCAGTTGCGTTCCGGTACGGCATCAGCTACCGCAGGTGCTACTCAGGCACAGACTTTTGCTGAAACTTATGCTGCAACGGGTAATGCGACTGCTGCTGCTACAGCAGGTGTTGGTGCAGGTTCACAGGCTTTTGGGAATGCGTGGAACAGTTCACCTTATTTGAATCTTGATAAAACATCTTTAAGATTCTTTATCGGTGCTCAATGGAAACCAATCGAAGGAGGTCACAAGTTTGCTGAAATAGCAAGATGTAAGGCTGAACTCAATGAACTTAACGCATATTTAGAAGAGGTTAATACCGAAATTGAAATGCAGGTTCGTTCGGTTGTAAACAGAGCAATCTCAAAATATTTTATGATTGAAAAATCTTACAAAGCAATGTTTGCTCAAAGTGAAAATTATCAGATAGTTAAGGCTAAATATTTAAGAGGGGAAGTTCCGATTAACCAAATTGCTGATGCTCATAAACTTTATTACGATGCAAAACTTGATGCTATGAATTCTCAATATGAGTTTTTTAAAGAACTTATTTGGGTACAGAGAGGTTTGTTATCAGTCAACTGGTCTAAGGCAAGTGATGAAGCTAAACGCTGGATAAAATCTATTCCTTCAATCTTACCGGCAGAAGAAGATTTTACATTATAACTTGAACAATAATCAAAACGCAAAAACAGGAGAGTATAAGTGCTCTCCTGTTTTAATAATATATGTTATATGCATGTTCATTTCTTTTCTTTTGTTTGCGAGGCAAAAGAAATGAACCAAAGAAAAGAAAACTTCGCTGATTACAATACCGCCTGCGGCGGCATAAGACTGCTAACGCAGTAATATGTGTCGCCTATCGGCAAAAATCTCTTAGCGCGTCTAAAACTACGGCGCGCGCTTGAATAACGACCTTTAAGCAGTGAGCAATCATTGTTTGCGACACGACAATCGTAAGTTGGGGTTTCTACCCCAACATTTATTTTGTTGGGCTGAAAGCCCAACTTACTTATTTGTATAATATTATACGCAGAGCATTTCTCTCACATTTTTACGCTTAACTTTTAAAGTTGTTGTTTTTGGCAACGGCTCTTTTGAAATTACAACCGAAGTCGGTCGTTTATACGGTGCAAGTTGCTGAGAGAGAGTTTTGATATCAAGTTTAATCATTCTGTCAATATCATCATCTGAGTATGTGTTGTACATCTCTGCTTTTGGAACAACAACAGCAGTAACTTCTTCCGCTCCGTCTTTAGCACCGAAATTTCTTGAAATACCTAAAACGCAGACTTCCGCAACATAATGACTGTTTTCAAGTACTGATTCAACTTCTTCAGGAAATACTTTTTTGCCTCCCTGTAAAACAATCATATTTTTAATTCTGCCTGTAATATATATATGACCGTCTTTGTCAATTTTTGCAATGTCACCTGTGTGAAGCCAACCGTCTTGGTCAATGACTTCTGATGTCATTTCAGGCTGGTTGTGATAACCTTTCATTACAGACGGACCTCTTAACCATAATTCACCCGTTGATTCTTCAATTCTTGCTTCAAAGTGTCTTAACGGATGACCAACTGATGCAAGTTCGCCACGCTTGTCGTAATTTACTGATACAACAGGGCTTGTTTCTGATAATCCGTAGCCTTGATATACTCTGATACCAATTCTTTCAAAAAATTCTCCGACCTCAACATCTAACGGCGCACCGCCTGATATACATCCGAAGAATTTTCCGCCCCAACTTTGATGAATTTTTTTGAATAATTTTCTTCTCATCTTATATGACGGAATAAATTGTGCCGCAAAATACATTATTTTAAATAAAATTTGCACAAATTTCGGTGCGGTAGAAAGTTCTTTTTCTATCCCTGCTTTTAAAAGTTTTAAAAATGCAGGAACGGCAATCATAAACTGAATACCTTTTTCTTTCATTACCCCTGTGATGTCTTTTGGTTTGAAACTGCTTGTATAATAAACCGAAAATCCCGAATTTAAGAAAGTCGAAAAACCGACAGTCATTTCAAATAAGTGGTTCATTGGTAATATTGAAAGCATATTAATTTTCTGATTTTTCGGCAGAATAATATCAACAACTTCCATCAAATCAACAAGTTGGGCATTAACATTCTGGAACGAAATTTCAACCCCTTTTGGTGCACCTGTTGTTCCGGATGTGTAAATAATAAATGCTGTTGATTTTGAACTTCTTTGACGCCATTTGCCGTCATAATTGTCAGGGAAATCATAAATATTCTGAACATTTGTATCATTTGTATGTTCATCAATCACATAAATATATTTAATTTCCGGAATCATTTTTTGCAATTCGAGTGCTGTCGGCAAATAATGTTGAGATGCAAACATTACTGTCGGTAAACAATCTGACAGAATAGATTTTAATTCATATTTTGAAAGTTTAATATCCAAAGGAACAGTTGTTGTACCTGTCAAAACAGATGCAAATACACACGCGCCGTATTCGGGTTTTGATTCTGATAAAATTGCAAGGCATTCACCTTTTTTGATACCGACATCTTCAATCAGGTGTCTTGCAATTTTTCTTGATAAAAGCCCAAGTCCTTTGTAAGTAAATTCTTCCCAGCCGTATTGACCTTTTATACCAAGTGCAACCCGTTCTTCGTAGTCGGCTGTCTTGTTTTGAATGTGAGACAAAATGTGACTATTCCGTAATTCCATAAATAAACCCCAAATCTTTCACTAAATCATACTTTTATCCCTATATTTTATAATTTATACATGTAAATGTCAATTATTGAAAAAGTATATATATTTTGAATGAAATATGGCACAATTCCTTAATAATTTTAACGCATCTTAAATTTATGCTATCATTGTAATTAGACAAGGATTTTGAGTATGAAAAAAGAATGGTTTTTGAAAAATAACGGGGATATAAAGGGTTCTTTGATAGAAAAACTTTTGATTTCAAGAGGAATTTCAACTCCTGAAGAAATTAAAAATTTTCTTAATCCTTTAGAGATGGAACTTACTTCTCCAAATGTATTTATTGATATGGAAAAAACGGTCGAAAGACTTGCAAAAGCCATTGATAATAATGAGCCGATTTTGATATACGGAGATTTCGATGCTGACGGAGTGACTTCAACCTCAGTTTTGTATAAGACCTTCAAATATTTAGGCGGAAATGTCAATTACTTTATTCCCGACCGAGAAACTCAAGGTCACGGCTTGGATACAAAGGCATTGACTTCGATAATGATAAAATTAAAGCCAAAAGTTATTATTACTGTTGACTGCGGAATTTCTAATGTTACGGAGGTTAAATTTGTAAACAGTTTTAAAACGATTGATGTAATTATTACTGATCATCACGAAGCACCTGAAATTTTGCCTGACGCTTATGCAATTATTAATCCGAAAGCGCCGAATGCGTTGGATGAAAAATTATCTGCAAAACAAATTGAACATCTTACATATCTTGCAGGGTGCGGTGTTGCGCTAAAAGTTGCGCAGGCGCTTTTAACGCACTATGGTAAGAGTGCATTTGTGAATGAAATTTTGCCGTTCACTGCTGTCGGAACTATTGCAGATATTGTTCCGCTTTTAGGAGAAAACAGATATTTTGTCACAAAAGGGCTTGATTTGATTTCACAGGGCAAACATGAGGGTTTGAAATTACTTTTAGAGAGTGCAAATTATGATATAACAAAGGGTATAACTTCTGAAAATATCGCTTTTGGTGTTGCTCCGCGAATTAACGCATCAGGCAGGCTTGATAATGTCGATAATGCCGTAAAAGTCTTGATTTCTGATAATATTTCGGAAGTAAAAGTTGCAATAGAAAATTTGAACCAATTAAATTCTGTACGCCAAAGGCTTTGTGATGATACATTTGAACAGGCGGAGCAGATGTATCTGAAAGAGGGGACAAAAGAACCTGCAATTATTCTTTATAACGAAGATTGGCATATCGGGATTATCGGAATTGTTGCTTCAAAATTTGTTGAAAAATATTACAAACCGACATTTTTAATGACCAAAAAAGACGGTGTATATCGCTGCAGCGCAAGAAGCATAGAGGGTGTACCTTTGTATGATGTAATAAGTGAAAATGCCGAATTATTAGACGGTTTCGGGGGGCATAAACTTGCTGCGGGATTAAGTTTCAGCGAAGAAAAATCAACTTTTGCAGATGTAAAAAAAGCATTAAACGAAACAGTTTCACACTATTTTTCGGGACAGGATTTGAAACCGTTTATAAATATTGATTTGAAACTTGAAGCTCCTGATATTTCGCTTGATTTTATCGAACATCTATCAGAACTTGAGCCTTTTGGAGCGAATAACCCCAGTCCGGTTTTTGAAACAGATGATTTTGTTGTTTCTGAAAAACGGCTTATGGGTGAGAATGGCAAACATTTAAAACTTATGGTTTCAAAAGACGGTTACACTTTCCCTGCTATATGGTGGAGCAGGGGCGATGTTCCTTTGGGAGTCGGTGACAGGCTTGATTTGGCTTTTCATCCGCAAAAAAATGAATATAACGGGAATGTTTCAATTCAATTAATTGCTGATGATATTCATAGCGACAAATTGATTGAAGATGAATCGTCTGAAGAAAAATTAAAGATTTATGATTACCGCCAAAAGACAGATTTTTTGAATAATGTAAATGACTATTTAAAAAATACGAGTTCAAAAATTGGTGTTTTTGCGGAATGTAAAACTGTTTTAGATAGTATAAAACCTTATCCTGCAATAAGTTCAAGAGTTTTTACAAGAGAAAATGTGGATGAATATGATTTTGTAATGTTTTTTGATTATCCGTCAGACAGAGAAACTTTTGATTATATAGTAAATACCGCAAAGCCAAAAGGTTTGCATTTTATGAATTTTGAACCGAAAATTTTTGATGAAACAACTTTGCTAAATACTTTTAACGGAATGATAAAATTTGCGATAAATAATAATAACGGAAAGGTTGAATTTGTGCGTTGCGCAAGTTTTTTGGGCAAATCGTTTGAGGTTGTAAAATCTTTGCTTGATTTGTTTGTGGAGTTTGGGTGTATAGAAATTTCTCAAAATATGAACAGTTATTGCATTATTTCCGCTAAAAATTTGGATAATGCATCAAAGATTTTGAATAGTTCCCAATATGAACAGATATTTGAACTTGCACAGGAATGTGATATGTTCCGCCAAAGTTTGCTGGAAGATGATTTGGAACAGGTTGTTTACGGATAGCGGGAGAATCTTTTATAAGATTAAGTCGTAAATATATCATTTATCCTATCTTGAATTTTCTTTGAAAAAACTTCAATGATTTGTTTATTGGGTTCTATCAAAGCTTGTTCTGCTTCAATTTTTGCAACAATATCTTTTTGTTCTTCAATGCTTGGTAATGGAATTAGTACATCTTTTAGTTCTTCTCTATTAAATAAACCATTAACTTGTTGTCTCATTTGATTTAAATATATGCCATTTCTTCTATATTGGTTAAGAATTACCCATAAAAATTTACTATTAATTGATTTATTTGGTCTTAATCCTAATAAAAATGATGCAAATATATATTCATCTTCTTTATCAAATAAAGCTGTTTTTCCAACCAAATGCTTACTTCCATTACGCCAGTTAAAAAGTAAATCACCCTTTTGAAGTTTTATAGTGTTTTTTGATGTTTTTACTTTGCGAATATTGTCATAATTTATAAATCCATTTTCATCGACATCTGCTATCGTTATTAATGGAATGCCGTTTTTATCTTCGCATTGTCCAACTGACAGTGTTACCCCGCTTAAAAACTCAACAACATCTTCAACTTTTACCATATTATATTCAGGTTTGATATTTATATTTGGTTTGTAATTTTCTACAATTCTTTTTGCTCCGTCAATGATTTGTTGGTAACTATCAAGTTCTTCGACTATTTTGTTTTGCACTTCTAAAGGTGGCAATTGAATTTTTAAGTTTGCAACATCTTCTTTTCTTATAGACGGATAACTTTCATTTAATATCAATTCTTTGCTATCTAATTGGCAAAGATAATAGTATAGGAATCTGTTACTGACAATTTTCTCATTGCATTGTAATGCTATTAAATGACTTGATATATAACTATCAATTCCTAAAATTCCTCGATGATTCAGTAAACAAGAAGCTCCACTTTTTGGGAAAATAATTGCTCCTTTTTTGATATAATTCATATTTTTTATAGCATCATCATTAATATAATCTTTAACTTCTACTACATTGGGATTTTGATGATATTTAGCCAAATCTGAAACTCTTAGAAATGGGTATACACCATTTTTAAAATACTTCAAATCTTGAGGTGCTGAATTTCCAATTTGTATTTCTGCAATTTCACTAATTGCATATTCGTGATAGAAATATTTTTTACCATATTCCTTATAGCGACTACCTACCAAATTAAAATCATTTTCTACAACTTTTTCAAAAGGAATAACATCAAAACCTATTTTCAACATTTCGTCTTTTTGTTCTTCATCAAATTTGCGAAATTCTTCATATTTTTGTAAATCGCTCGGAGTTTCAAGTTTACGTCTGTGATTATCAAGTGAATATCCATCACTTTTTACATCAAAATACCAAAAATTATTTCTTTTATTAGATTTTGCAATTTTTTGGTTGATTTTGGTTGCATAAATAATATTTGTTTTAACACTTGTATATGGCAAAAACACCCCTTGAGGAAGTGAAATAATGCTCTGCAATTCACTATTTTCAAGTAGGTATTCTCTTGTTTTTGCTAATTCTTTGCGGAATAAAAATCCTTCTGGTACGACAATAGCCATTCTACCATTTTCAGAAGCAGAGCTTATGGCTTTCATACAATGTTGAACACAAATACTATCACCATTTGTTGATGGCAAATCATACAATGAACCATGTTTTGTTGTCTGTGAGTATGGCATATTTGCCAAAACGACATCATATTTACCCTCGACAGGATTTGCTAAACTATCTTGCATGTGTATTCCGCTATGTCCATCTCCTGCCAAAATCATATTCATTTTGGTAATTCTTGCCGTACTTGTGATTTCATTACCAAAAATAGTGTTTTCTCTCAACATTTTTTCAGTTTCTTTGTTGCGTGGCATATTGTTGTAAATATGCCTAAAACTTTCAATCAAGAAACCGCCTGTTCCACAGAACGGATCATAAACTTTTTCGCCTATTTGCGGATTAACCAAACGCACCATAGTTTTTACAATATGTCTTGGCGTGAAGTATTCACCTAAATCGTTCTTTGTCGCAGTTGAAGCTTTTAAGAAATATTCAAAGGCATCACCCTTTACATCACTATCAATATCTGTCAAAACCAATGGGTCAAGTAATCCCATAATTTCTTTTAGTACGTCATTATCTCTGATTTTTAATGATGTAAAAATTTCTGTATTATACAAATCATTTAATTTCTTATAAACCATGTTATTTATGTATTCAACACGGCTACTTGACGATTGTTTTTTGATTATATCCCAACTACAAGTCGAAAAATTAAAATCAGTATGAATACCCATATCAAGTTTATTTTGTTCACTTTCGCTAATGAGTTTCAAAAACAATATATTTGCAAATTCACCAAAACGTTCTTCGCCTGCCCTTAAACCTTCACTACGTAACATATTATTGGCTGTATCAAATATTTTAATCAGTTCTTGTCGGTCGTATTGAACCTTTTGGCTGACAGTATTTACATTCCATTCGCCTAAAAACTTCATTGCCATGGCTTCACGAATAAACTCGTCAAGTTCTTCACCATTCAACATAGGCGTTCTATTTGCTTGTGTGTGGAAAGATTTGCAAAATACTCCGTCAGTTGCAAAAACTAAAGGTGCTTTTAGCTTTTTAGCATAAAATATGCCTTGTTCAAGAGCCGAATCAATACGCTCACCTTTTTTCTTTGCCTCAATAACAATTAAAGGTTCATGGTCTTTTGAATACAAAACATAATCAGGTCGTTTATGCTCTAATAACCTACGTTCAGCCTCTGTTCTCGGTTGTTCTTGAAAAACATTCTTATCTTTACCTTCAAATCTCCAACCTAAATTCTCAAGACTTCTGTTAATTAAATATACTGTATCCTTTTCCAAAGGCATTGTATTCATTACTATCTACCCTATTGTCAATTTATAAATTATATAAATTTTTTATAATTAGGGCTAAAATTTAATATAAGTAAATAAAATATTCTAATATTCAAAACAAATTTTTTATTTTAAATTTTTACCTTGTGAAAATTAGTAAATAAATTAACATATTTTGTATTTTATACTAAAATAATTTTATGGAAACGGAATTGAAACAGGAATTGAATATAATTAAACCTCGATTTGAAAAAATCAAGGAGTGTCTTTGACCCGAAAAATCTTGAAAAAGACCTGGAAAAATTAAATTCCCAGATGCAAAATCCAGATATTTGGAATGATAGCGAAAAGGTTTCAAAAATCGGTCAGGAAGTCAAAGAAAAAAAAGAAATTCTTGATAAATTAAACGGCTGGGAACAGGTTATTGATGATGCTTCAACCTCTTTGGAGTTGGGTGACGATGAACTTATATCTTTGAGTTTTGACGGGTTAAAAACTCTGTCTAAAGAACTTGAAAAATTTGAACTTCAGCAGATGTTGTCAGGAGAATACGATAGTGCAGATGCGATTTTGACAATAAATTCAGGCGCAGGCGGTACGGATGCGCAGGATTGGGCAAGTATGCTTTTGCGAATGTATATGCGCTGGGTGGAAAATCGCGGCTGGAAGTGTGAACTTTTAGACAGGCTTGACGGTGAAGAAGCAGGGATTAAATCCGCGACACTAAAAATTACGGGCAAATATGCTTTCGGATATTCAAAAGCAGAAAAAGGGGTGCATCGTTTGGTCAGAATTTCGCCGTTCAATGCTAACGGAAAGCGTCAGACAAGTTTTGCATCAGTTGATGTTTCGCCTATTGTTGAAAATTTTGAAAAAGAAATTGTTATCCCTGCTGAAGATTTGGAAATTACCACAATGCGCTCAGGCGGAGCAGGCGGACAAAATGTCAATAAGGTTGAAACTGCGGTGCGGATTTTACATAAGCCGTCAGGAATTGTTGTAAAATGTCAGCAGGAACGCTCTCAACTTCAAAACAAAGAGTATGCCATGCAGATTCTTGTTTCAAAACTTCTTGCAATAAAAGAAGAAGAACAGGAAAAGAAAATGGCGCAATTGCGAGGAGAAACCGCAAATATTGATTTTGGCTCGCAAATCCGCTCTTATGTTTTTCATCCGTATAAAATGGTCAAAGACCACAGGACAGGTTTTGAAGTCGGGAATGTTGACAGTGTAATGGACGGTGATTTGGACGGGTTTGTTGAAAGTTGGCTGAGAAGTAAGGTTGGAGAATAAATTATGGAAGTTACAAATAAAGATATTTTAAAACATTATCTATCATCTGTTTTAGTTTACGGGGTTATTCTTTTAATTCTTTTTGTAAGTCCCTTATTTAATCAAAACATTGAAAATCCTTGGACAAGTTATTTTTCTGTTTTAGCGATTTACTATATTTTGTATGTAATTTTTGCCTATCCGATTTTTAAAAAGTTTAGACCGCAATCAATTTTAGAATCAAGAAATGTTGTTATTGTTAATTATTTCAAACGCCAATTTTCTAAAGGCAGAAATATTGAGCAAAAATTGACGGATATGAATTTAAAAGACAATGAAAAACAGGCATTTGTAATTCTTTTTATAAAGACATTTTTCGGGGTGTATTCGCTGAATCTTTTGTGCAACAAATTTTTACCGCAAATGAGTTACAATTTTGATTTTTTGAGCGAAATGTTTTCTCAAAGCGCACAATATATTCAGACAAGCGGTGTATTAGGCGGGATTATGCAGTTTCTTGATGATACCGCCGATATGTGGCTGACTTTTATGTTTACAATCAGTGCGTTTATCTTTGCGTTTAGTTATTTAACGGAAGCTGATTTTTTGAAAAACAGAATAAAATATGCCGATACAACACCTTTGGGAATTTTGAGTTGTGTAATGTGTTTTTATCCGTTTACTTTGATAACGGAAAGACTTTTCCCTGTTAATATGCGTGAACTTGTACCGATAGAAGATTTATATTTGAGAATAGCCGTTTATATTTTTGCGATTTTGGTTAATTTTATTTCGATGTTTGCGATTTTAAGACTTGGCACAAAAGCAGGGAATCTTACAAACAGAGGAATAATAACGGGCTTTCCGTATAATATTGTAAGACACCCTGATTATGCTATGCAGATATGCTATGTAATTCTAACTTTTGTTCCGTTGTATGCAGCAGGAGATTTGAATATCTTAGGCAATATTGTTTTAACTTTCGGAATATTACTCTGGATTGGGGTTTATATATTGCGTGCAGTTACGGAAGAACGAAATCTCATTAAAGATGATGAATACAAAAAGTATTGTCAAAAAGTAAAATACAGATTTATACCAAAAGTGTATTAGTCGGTTATTGAAAAAGATAGAAAAAACTGTTAAACTTAAACATAATTGTAAAGGTAAAATTATGGAAAAATTCAGATTTTTAACGGCAGGCGAAAGCCACGGCAAATGTTTGACTGCGATAATTGAAGGTGTCCCTGCGGGAGTTGAGATTGATATTGATTTTATAAACTCGGAACTTCACCGCCGACAGCAAGGATACGGGCGCGGGGACAGAATGAAAATTGAAAGTGATACCGTTGAAATCACTTCAGGGGTTCGTTTTGGTAAAACTTTGGGTTCTCCGATTACATTGTCAGTTAAAAATCGTGATTTTGAAAATTGGCAAAAGATTATGAGTGTTTCGCCAAATGACCAAACAGATGATAAGGCATTTTCTGTGTATCGCCCAGGACATGCTGATTATGCCGGTTCTGTAAAATATAACCAAAAAGATTTGCGCAATATTTTAGAGCGTTCAAGTGCAAGAAAAACCGCAATAGAAGTTGCAGTCGGAGCGGTTGCAAAACTTGTTTTGAAAACGCTTGGTATAACGGGAACAAGTGAAGTTACGCAAATCGGAACGGCTTGTTGTCCTGATAAATTTCGTCAGGAAATCGACCTGACTAAAGAAAAAGGCGACAGTGTAGGGGGAAAATTTACGGTTGTTTATAAAAATGTTCCTGTCGGATTGGGTTCATTTGTGCATTGGGACAGAGGAATTGACGGCAGACTTGCGCAGGTGTTGATGAGTATTCCTGCGATAAAAGCCGTTGAAATCGGGGATAATCCTTTGGGGGTTTGCGGTAGTGAATATCATGACGAATTTGAAATAAAAGATGGTGAAGTTTGCAGGAGTACCAATCACGCAGGCGGAGTTGAAGGCGGAATGACAAACGGTCAGGATTTGGTTGTTTCTGCGGTAATGAAACCTATTCCTACTATGTTAAAGCCTTTAAATTCTGTTGATGTCAATACAAACGAAACTGCTCAGGCACATTATGAAAGGTCTGATGTTTGTGCGGTTGAATCCTGTGCAGTAGTTGCAGAATCAAGAGTTGCGTGGGTGCTTTTGAATGAAATTCTTTTAAAATACGGTTCGGATTCGATTGAAGAACTGAAAAGCAGAATATAGTACAGCAGATAAATTTAATGCAACTATATACAATTTTACAGTAGCATGTCTTTGCGAACGAAGTACTATGCCGAGAAAAACAATTAAGTATTGTTTTTCGAGAGGACAATCCGACAGTTTGTGTTTTGCTATCGTTAGTATAATGGATTGCCTTGCAATTGTACATGTCAAGCAATTAATTACATAAAAAATATTATCCGAATATAAATATAATAAATCTTGCTCCGCAGGGTCCTCCGGACAGGGGCACTTTTGGTGGCAAAAGTGCCTCAAAACCACGACCTGCACTTCGTTCGCTAATCATTTGTACTTGCTCCACACTCAGGCGGGATAACTCACTATCGTTCAAACAAATCCCGCCCTGTTGTCGTGTCGCAAACAATGATTGCTCACTTCGTAAAGGTCGTTATTCAAGCGCGCGCCTTAGTTTTAGGCGCGCTAAGAGATTTTTGCCGACAGGCAAAAACACATATTACTGCGTTAGCAGTCTTATGCCGCCAAAGGCGGTATTATACCGTAGCGTGTTTTTCTTCTTGGTTGTTCGCCTTAAATGTGACTTCGTGCCCTGCTTGTCTTGCTCCCGCAAGCCAACTCCGGCACTTCGCACTCGGCTCACAATCCGCTTTTCGGTTCACTTTTCTTTTTGCGTCGCAATCAAAAAGAAAAGTGAACATAATTAGAATATCTTAGCGAGATATTCGGATAATATTTTTTATGTACAAAACATGTAACTAATTACTTGGCATGTACAGCAATGACAGACATATTTCCTGTAACATTTATATAGTTACCTTAATAATTACTTTTTTAAATTGTTATTTTTTTGTTAAAAAATCATTGTTTTTAGAAAAACAGATAAATAATATAAATGTAGTTAAAAGTTATCCGATATGAAAATTGAAAGGAGTGTAAATTATGAGATTTTTAGTTAGACAAACACCGGACAATTTTATTAAATCAGTCAATGATGAAATCAGCACCATTTTGAACAGACATTTTGACGATATTTATCCTGATTATGAGGATAAAATGACTATGCCCGTAGAAATTCGTGACAAAAAAGACGAATATGATATTCGCGCAGAATTGCCGGGAGTAAAAAAAGAAGATTTGGATATTGACCTTAACGAAAACTATTTGACCATAAGAGCCAAAAAAGTTGAAGAACACAATGAAGAAGAAAAAGATGGTTCTTATAAAAAATCAGAATTTAAGTACGGTGAATTTTCAAGAAATATCTATCTTCCTCAAGATGTTGATGCAGAGCATATAGATGCAACACTTGAACATGGTGTATTAAAAATTAAAGCACCAAAACTTGAAAAAGAAAAAGATACTGTTAAGAAAATTACAGTAAAATAAAATTTGGTCACACATACTATAAAGGTGCGTAATAACTTATTACGCACCTTTTAAATTTTATAAATAATCAAGATTAAACAATTGATTTATTTAATCTTTCACTTCTGTTCTCATTAAGAATATTTTTAAGTTTCATCAACCCTTGTGCGTGTAGTTGGCAAACTCTTGATTCTGACATGTTAAGAGTTTCACCGATTTCTTTCATTGTCATGTTTTCCTGATAGTACAAGACCATCAGTACTCTTTCTCTTTCCGGTAATCTCATAAGAGCCCTCTGCAATTCGCTTTTAACATTTTTCTCCTCCGCCGCTTCATGTGGGTTTAATTTATCTTCGTCTTCTATGGTATCAATAATTTCCATGCTGTCATCTGATGCTCCGCGTTTATCATAAATTGATGTTATAGTTACATCTTCAGACATAATTTGAGTAACCTTTGCAGGCTCCATATCAAGATACTGCGCAATTTCGTTTGTTGTCGGAACTCTGCCGTATTCTTGTTTTAAAACTTCTATTGCCTGTTTAATTTCTTTAATTTTTTTGCGGACACTTCTTGGTAAAAAGTCTTGAGAACGGATTTTGTCTAAAATAGAACCGCGGATTCTAATCAAAGCATAGGTTTCAAATCTTGAATTTTTTTGTGGGGAAAATCTTTCTATTGCGTTAATCAAACCTTCAACCCCGTAGCCTGCAATATCTTCAACTGAAATTGTTGCAGGAAGCGAAACTTTTACACGACCTACAACATATCTAACAAGATAAATATATTGGACAATAAGCAAATCTCTTGTTTTTTTGTCGGTTTTATCAGCAAGATATTTTGTCCAAAGATTTGTTAATTCTTCTTCAGATAAGCGTTTTATGTGGCTGTATGAGGAAAAATCAAAATCCTGTTCCATTAACCCTCGACCCTTTTGTCTTTCTTCCTTCTTACATTTTAATTTTATAATATTGAAAAATTTTAACATCATTTAAAAGTATGAAAAGGGCAGGTTAATATTCAAGATTTTCTAATACATTTATAGTAAAATATAAGCATGGAAAAGACAAAGAAAATACTTGCAATAAATTTTGGCGGGATAGGTGATGAGATATTCTTTTTGCCGACTTTATTGTCTTTAAAAAAAGAGTATCCAAACAGCCGTATTACCCTTGCAGTTGAACCGAGAAGCAAAGGGATTAAAGACCTGACTGATATTATTGATGATGTAATACTTGTTGATGTAAAAGGACAAAATAAGTATTTTGAAATGTTCAAACTATTGCTCACCGCAAGAAAAGGTCATTTTGACATGGTAATAAGTTCCGGCGGAAATAAATTGATAAGTATTTTATTGTTTTTAACTGGTATAAAAGAGCGTTACGGCTATTATACAGGCAAGTTGAGTTCCTTACTTTTAACTCATGCCGTACCGTTAAACAAAAATCAATATGCATGCTCAATGTATCATGATTTGATTAGAACAATAACTTCGCATAATACTGAACTTCCGCAAATCAAGGTTGAAAGACGCGAAGTTGTATATAATTCCGTACTAATTCACCCCGGAGTGAGCAAAATGAGTGTGCAAAAAAAATGTATTAAGACAATTCCGCCGAAAACATGGGCAAAAGTTATTGATTTGCTTGTTGCGGAAGGTAAAAAAGTCATGCTTACAGGCGGCCCTGATGATGAGAATTGCATAAAAGAAATCCTTGAAAATGTCCGTACCCAAAATTTTGAAAACTTGTACGGAACGACAAAGAATTTAAATGAATTGGCGCAATTAATTTCATCCGCAGAAAAGTTTTTGTGTTCTGATTCTGCGCCGTTACATATTGCGGTTGCGTTAGGTGTTAAAACTTATCCGATTTTCGGTCCGACAAATGATAAAACATTAGTTCCGCAAACACCACAGGTTGTACCGATTAAGGCTAATGATAATTGTGAATTAAAACCATGCCTTTGGGCAAGACGCATGACAACATGCGAAAAATTGGATTGCCTGAAAATTACACCGTCAAAGATTGTGGAGATGGTATTAAGTGAATAGTGTGAGGGGAGTAGTGAATAGTTGATTTCATTGCTTCGCACGGTTATATCAATATAAATGCGTAAAGATCTATTCACTTTTTACAATTCACTACTCACTAACAGATATTAAAATAATATAAAGTTTTCTGATATTCTAGGGTTTTATACTATAATTGACATAATGGATAGTAGGTTGGTATTCCAATTTTAAAATGTAACATTCCCTCTACCTTTGGGTGAGGGTGCCCGCAGGGCGGGTGAGGGTTGTGATACCGACAATTGAGAGGGTATAAAACATGATAGATAAAACCGCAATAATTGATCCGTCAGCGCAAATTGCAGATGATGCCATAATCGGACCTTATGTTGTAATCGGAAAGAATGTAAAAATCGGAAGCGGAACAAGAGTAATTTCAAACGCTCATATTGAGTATGCCGAAATCGGTAAAAATTGTACGATTTCCCCATTTGCAACAATCGGTTCAGAACCGCAGGATTTGGGTTACAAGGGTGAAGAAACAAAGGTTATAATCGGTGATGAAACAATTATCAAAGAAAATGTAACCATTCACAGAGCGGCAGCCTGTGGTGATTTTACCACAAGAATCGGTAATAAATGTTTAATAATGGTAGGTGCGCATGTTGCACATAACTGCGTGCTTGAAGATCAGGTTATTTTGGCAAACCTTGTTACACTTGGCGGACATGTTCATGTTGAATTTGGTGCATTTGTTGGCGGAATGAGTGTATTCCACCAAAATATCAGAATCGGTACAATGTCTATCGTAAGCGGATTTAGTGCCTCAAGACAGGATATTTTACCGTATTCAAAAGGTGAAGGTCGTCCGCCTGTTCCGAGAACAATTAATGTTATTGCCCTGAAACGCAGAGGGGTTGATTTAGAAACAAGAACTCACCTGAATGAAGCGTTCAAATTGCTTATTAGTGAAGACTATAATACAACTCAGGCAATAGAAAAGATTAAAGCGGAAATTCCGACGAATGAATATATTGAAAAAATGATAGATTTTATTCAGAGTTCAAAACGAGGAGTTTTGCTAAAAACTCACAAATCAGGACATCAATCTCTGAGTGATGAAGAAGAATAAAAAAGCGGGATAAAATCCCGCTTTTTTACTGTGTGTAGATACAAAAATTGTGTTGCGTTATTAATTATTTTATTTCTACTTTTTTATTTTGTTGCATAAGAATATTTAAGTCATAGTATTTACCATTTAACATTACAGCAACTTTGTTCTTATATTTAAGTACTTGTGCACCGTTGAGTTCGCCTTTTCCTTCAAAATATATTTTTTCAGGATTTCTGTCATGTTGCGATTCAAACAATCTGCTATTAGGGTTTAATACTCCGGTTTCACCATTTATGAACCCGTATTGATTATTTGATTTCAAATCCCCATAATCAAGAGTATTAGTTGGTAATCCGCTTCTGCTTCGTTTCAGATTATATTTACCGTTTCCTATGTTGAAAGAAGCATCTGAATCCCAAACGCTGTTTTTATCTTCGGCTTCAATAGAATTTCCATTTGCAAAACTAAGTCCTCTTTCATAATTATGAGATGTTGTAATAATTTTTTTCGGTTTTGTTTGCGCTCTTACAGGAGTCGGAGTTGGCTTAGGTGTATTCTCGGGTTTAAGTGTATTATCTGATTTTGGAGTATTATCAGCCACCGGTTTTGGTGTTGTTTCTTTAACTGTTGCTTTTTTGGTCCTAACTTTCGGCACCGTTTCTTTAGGCTCACTTTCTATTCCTTGAGGTGTAGGTCTTATGTCTATTTTTATATCCGGTATTTGCTGTGCAAGTATATCGGTATTTGTTATAGGTACGGGTTTTATATCTGCAAGAAGATTTTGGGTTGCTTGTCTGTCAGCTTCTGCTTTTTCCTTTTGTTTTTGAGCAATAAGACCGGCATCTTCTCTAATTTCTTTAGATGTTAAAATATCTCCGCCTCTTTTGAATACCAAATTTCCATTTTTAAATTCGGCAGTCATACCTTCAGGCAATTCTTTTACTCCTAAAACTTGTTGAATCATTTTATCAAATTCAGATTTAGTTATATATTTGTTTTTACCTGTTGTGTCAACGGCTACAAGTTCTTCTAAAGTTTCGGCATCAACACGAATTTTCTTACCATCTTTATTTTTGCCTACAAGAATTTCATGTTTTTCATCTGAATCAACTTTTCTTTTAAGTTCTTTAGTTGAATTGTTTCCAAAAATAGAAGCCTTTTTCGCTTCATATTCTGCCGTTTTCATGTTCTGTTTAGCTCTAATATTAGAACTTGTTCCTAAATTGTTGATTCCATCTACCATTAGTTTAATCCTTTCTAATTAATGTAAATCTACTTTTACCATGTTTTTACTTACGGCTAATATATATAAAAACTTAAGAAATTTTTGGAAAAAGTTAATATTTCTTAAAAAAGTATGATATTGACGCAAAAAATTATTCTAACATGTAAGTTGTTCTCTCCGCTTAACTTTATCACTAATCAACTGAGAAGATTTCACGAATATCATCCATTGTAAGTGATTTGGTGATATTTCTGTCAACGGAAATTACGCTGTCAACAAGATCGCGTTTGACCCCTTTGAGTTTCTGAATTTTTTCTTCAACCGTATTTTTCGTAATAAGTCGATAAACAAATACTTTTTTGGTTTGTCCGATACGATATGCCCGGTCTGTTGCCTGATCTTCAACAGCAGGATTCCACCACGGGTCGTAATGGATTACATAATCCGCCCCTGTAAGGTTCAAACCTGTACCGCCGGCTTTTAAACTGATTAAGAATATCGGTATTGTCGGGTCATTATTAAATCTGTCAACGGCTTCTTTACGGTCTTTTGTTTTACCCGTCAGATATTCATACTTGATGCCTTCCCTGTCAAGCCAAGCCTTAATAATATCAAGCATATTGACAAATTGAGAGAATAACAAAATTCTGTGACCTTCCGATACAATTTCTTCAAGCATTGATTTAAGTTTTTCAAATTTGCCTGATGAAATAATATTTTTAACATTGTCTTTATCATAAAGTCTTGGGTGACAGCAAATCTGACGCATACGCAGAAGTGCCGAGAAGATAGACATTCTGCTCTTTTCAAGTCCGTTTTGCTCAATAGATTTGAACAATTCTTCTTTAGTTGAATCAAGGACCTGTAGATAGAAATCTCTTTGGTCATCTGTCATTTCGCAGTACGCAACATTTTCAACCTTATCAGGAAGATCTTTTGCAACATCTCGTTTCATACGACGCAAGATAAACGGATAAATCTGCAATTTCAGACGCTTTTCAACAACTTTGTCATGGCGTTCCATAATCGGATTGACATAATGCGAATTAAAATCAGCCATTGAGAACAAAAATCCCGGCATTAAGAAATCAAATACACTCCACAATTCTTCAAGTTTATTTTCAATCGGTGTACCTGAAAGTGCCAATTTATGCATTGATTGAAGTCGTTTTACCGCTATTGCAGTTTGAGAAGTCGCATTTTTAATATTTTGCGATTCATCAAGAATTATATATCTGAAATTGATATCTTTTAATTTTTCAATATCTCGTCGGACAAGTGCGTAACTTGTAATTACGACATCATACTCAGGAATTTTTTTGAAAAATTGTTTTCTTTCTCCCCCCTGAAGTTTTAAACATGTGAGTTCGGGTGCAAATTTTTGAATTTCGTTTTCCCAGTTAAATACAACCGTTGTAGGTGCAATTACAAGTGTCGGCATTGGTCCGTCAACTTCTTTTGCCTTTTGTACGGCAGTAAGTGCCTGCAAAGTTTTACCCAAACCCATATCATCAGCCAAAATTCCATTCAAACCGTATTTATACATAAACCACAACCAGCCGAAGCCTTTTAACTGATATTCACGGAAATCGGCATTAATTCCTTTAGGCAGTTCAAGATTTTCAGAAGTTGAGAATGTGGACATCTGATCCCAAAATTCTTTAAATTTGTCACTCAAAATCAGTTCAATTCCAAGATTTTTGAGTTCGTTAATCAAACCTGCTCTGAATGTTTTTACTGTAAATGTGTTATCTTCGTTGCGGTAAACATCAAAAGAGTTGAATGTACGCATCATTGCATAAATACTCTGAACAGGATATTCAACAAAACCGTTGCTTCTGATTCTTGAATATTTTTCGTCTTTTAAAGCGGTATCATAAATTTCGTCAAAATCAATGATTTCCTCTCCGACCTGACCGAATATTTTTACATCAAAACTGTCCGGTTGTTCCTTTGAAAAATCAATCTGCGCACAAAGTTTGAATGGATTTTCCATAATTTTGAAAAATGACATATCGTCTTTTTCTTCAAATTTCCAGCCTTCGCCTGCCTGTTTTAAATAATAATTATAAAAATCTATCGCAGTTTCTTTTTCCAAAGCCAAATTGTTTGTCTGCATAGGAACAAATTTACATGCCAAAAGCATTGCGTAGGCTTCGTTTTCGTGTTTTAAGTTTCTCTTTACCCAATAAATTACATCAGAATCAGGTTTTTTGACCGTAATATACGGTGCTTTGTCCTGCGCAGTCTTTGAATACGGTACTCTAACCCCATCATATTCGAAATTCAATTCTGCTTTTAAACTTTGGTCATAATCTATACCCATTGTCACAACATTAATTGGCGGACGCTCTTCAAGCATGAGTTGTGAAATTTCATCATCTATTACAACATCCATCACTTCACGAAGTTTTGGCAAATCTTCATAGATAAATTTTCCGCATTCTGCATCTTTTAAGTCTGTAAATGATGCTTTTGTAATGCTTTGCGGTAAAGACTGAATCGCAACATTTGTCGGAAACATCACATTTTTGTATCTGCCCCATTTTAAATGTCTTGAAAAATATCTGACTTCTTCAAACGGATAAACATCATCTCTGTCAGGTCTTTGCCATTCCAAAGACAATAATAAAGTTCCCGGAGTCTGTGATTTATTGACATAAAGAACAAGTTTCCATTCTTCGTCCATAAATTTCAGACGCTCTTTTGTGCGTTCGTCTAATACTTCGTCAGCCTTTGCAAGAAGCGGAAATATTGAGCCGAATTTTGCTATCGGAACATCATACCAGCCTGCTTTTTTATCCTGTCTTGAAATCTGCAAAAGTTCTTTGAATATCAAAAATTCGATTTTTTGAGAGTCATTCAGTTCAAAATTTTTATCCTGTCTTTGCGCTTCTAAAATTGCTCTGAAAAGCGGTTCGATTTGTCTTATGATTTTGCCTGTTTCTCTTGAGCGAACCAAAACAGAGAAAAAGTTTGCTTTTCGTTTTGAATTAAAATGGAAAATGTAACTTCCCTGCGGTTGTTCTGTCAGTGCGGTGTTTTCGTCAGGGAAATCAAATTCCATTCCGAATTTTGTAGAAAGCCAATCTTCATAAGCGTGAGCATCAATAGCTTTTAGTGCTACCGCAACGGCGTGTTTGCACCATTCTTCCTTTAAAGGACAGTTACATCTTGCTTCAACTTTATTTTTCTTAAAAATCAGGTCAGTATTATAATGGTCTTGAAAGTTTCCTTTGACCTTGCCCATATAAAAATTCTTTTCGGGATAATTGTCATATACCATATCTTTTAAATGGTATTCGTAGCCTCTGCGCCAACTTCCCGCACTTGAATTTTCTTTAATATACTTGTAATTAAATTCTGTTGTACTCATCTACCGGAGTATATCTCTTTCCAAGGGCTGTAAATAACCTAATAGATAACTTAAAAATCTATAATCTCTTCACCCTTCACAACGATTATACATGCAAATTTTATAAAATGCAAGAGGGGAAAATTAAGTGAGTAGTGAATTGTGAATAGTGAATAGACTTTTACGAGATTAATAAGTAAGTTGGGGTTCATCCTATCCCAATGTCCTTCGTTGGGCTGAAAGCCCAACTCACGAATTTATCGTTCCCTTTCTTAATCCCTTTGACTTTTTAACAAAAAAAGATAATATATAATAAGGCAGTACAATTATTGTTATTTGTGTGTTAAACTGTGGGATATAGACATTAAATAAGAGGTTAATATGAAAAAAATCAGTATAATTTTAGCATTGGTTATAAGTTTAGGAGTTGGTGCGGGAGTTTATTCTCAGACAACATCTTCAACTGTTTCAAAAACAGTTGCGGCAAATTCGGCGGTACAATATACCACTGTCAATGCGCTTGATGTTGTGGCAAGTCCGTTCAAATATCTGCACCGAAATATTCGCATAAAAGCAAAATTTGATAAGTTTTCAACCTTAGGTCTTGACTATCCTGCGGCTTTGAGGGCTTCAGATAAGTATATTTCTATTCTCATCCAAAGACCTGATGTCGAAAATCACAATATCCCGCTTTCGGAAATGAAAATTTTTCTCAAAAAAGAACTTGCAGAAAAAAATATAAGTCTTGATGCAGGTGATGAAATCGAATTTACGGGGCGTGTATTCTCGACTGCGCTTGGTGATGCGTGGCTTGATGTTGATGGCTTAAAAGTCATTACAAAGAAAAATCCGCCTAAAAAAGAGGAAAATGTGTTAGAATAAAAATGTGAATAGTAGTTATCAGTGCTATCTCACATTTTACAACCAACAAATTTGTAAAGGTCAATTCACAACTCGCAACTCACGATTCACGAAATGGAATAATTATGGAAGAAAAAAAAGAGATATTTTTAACGATACATGGTCACTTTTATCAACCGCCGAGAGAAAATCCCTGGCTTGAAGCAATAGAGTTGCAGGAAAGCGCGTTGCCTTGCCACGATTGGAATGAAAGGGTTTGTAGCGAATGCTACACGCCTAATTCTGTGTCAAGAGTTGTTGACAGCAGAAATAAAATTCTTGATATCGTTAATAATTATGAAAGAATGAGTTTCAATTTCGGTCCTACGCTTTTGTCATGGATGGAAATTTATGCACCTTTGACTTATGAAAGAATTATAAAGGCGGATATCGTAAGTGTTTCCGAGCACAATGGGCATGGCAACGCAATTGCGCAGGTTTATAACCATATAATTATGCCTCTTGCAAATGAACATGACAAAGAAACTCAAATAAAATGGGGAATTCGTGATTTTGAATATCGTTTTGGCAGAAAACCCGAAGGAATGTGGCTTGCTGAAACTGCCGTAGATGATGATACATTGAGAATTTTAACGGATAACGGAATTAAATTTACCATACTTTCTCCGTATCAGGCGTTAAAAATTCGCAAAAACGGTAATAAAGACTGGCAGGATGTCAGTTGGGGCAATATCGACCCTGCAAGAAGTTACAAATATATAATCAAATCCGCACCTGAAAAATCAATAAATTTATTTTTCTATGACGGTGCAATCTCCCGTTCGGTTGCTTTTGATGAACTTTTAAAAGACGGAAACAAATTTATACGCAGATTAAAAGAGGGTATATCAGAATCAAGAAATTATCCGCAATTAGTTAATATTGCAACGGATGGCGAAAGTTACGGACATCATACAAAATTTGGCGATATGGCATTATCTTATGTCCTTAAAATTAAGGCTGAATCAGAAGGATTTAAGATTACCAATTATGGTGAATATCTTGAAAAATATGAAAGCGATTATGAAGCAGACATAAAACAGGCATCATCCTGGAGTTGTTTCCATGGTGTCGGCAGATGGAAGGAAGACTGCGGATGTTCAACAGGCGGTCAGCCGGGGTGGAACCAAAAATGGAGAAAACCGTTAAGAGATGCGCTTGATTTTTTGAGAGATAAACTTGCAATTATTTTTGAAAATGAAGGTAAAAAGTATTTCAATGATAGTGCGTGGGAAGTTCGCAACAAATACATTGATGTTGTTTTAAACCGTAATAACTCTGTCATAAAAAGTTTTCAAAAAGCAAATTTCCGTCCGGATTTAACTGAAACCGAAAAAGTCAGAGGGATGGAACTTTTGGAAATGCAAAGACAAGCAATGCTTATGTATACAAGTTGCGGTTGGTTCTTTAATGAAATTTCCGGAATTGAAACCGTTCAGATTATGAAATATGCGGCAAGAGCAATGCAACTTGCATCAAACTTCAGCAGTGAAGATATAGAAACCCCGTTTTTAAATATTCTTGATGAAGCAAAAAGCAACATAAAAGAACACGGTACAGGGAAAGATATTTACGAAAAATGGGTAAAACCGTCTGTTGTAAGTCTGAAAGAAGTTGCAGCATTGTGGGCTATTTCATCTTTGTATCAGGAATTTGAAGATGAAGAAGATGTTTATTGCTACAAAGTTCAGCGCAATAATTACCAGACAGTTGAAAAAGGCAATTCAAATCTTGTTGTGGGTAATATTGAGGTTACATCAAAAATTACCCTGCAAAAATCAAATCTTGTATTTGCGCTTATGCAATACGCTGACGGAGATTTTCACTGTGCCATAAAAGAATTTTCTTCCAATGAGGATTATAACGAACTTAAAAACACTTTGATAAAAACATTTGTTCTTTATCCTCAAACAGAAATTATTCGCGCATTAGACGAAAAATTCGGTAAAGAATATTTTACTTTGAAGGATATATTTATCGAAGAAAGAAAGAAAATTTTGCAGATTCTTTTGAAAGACCAATTAAAGAAATTTGCTACAAGATATGAAGAAATGTATGATCAGGGCAAGAGTTCCATTTATCATATGCAAAGTTTGGGGCTTGAAATTCCGAAAGAATTTAAAATCAGTGCCGGTTATACATTGAGTCACAGATACAATGAACTTTTAAAAGACAGTTCCGGTTTTGTTGATGAGAATGTTATTCAGCAGATTATGGCTATAAACTATGAAGCGAAAAAGATGGGTATTGATATTGATAAAATGCCATCTAATAAGAATTTTGCAAAAAAAGTTATTACGAATCTTAATCGCTTGACCAAGAGTTTTGAAGCCCGTCAGGCTGATGCGGTTGCTGACTTGTTCTCAATTATTGAAAAACTTGAACTCAATATTGATATGGCTGAGGCGCAAAATATTTATTACAACAAAATTTACCACAGAATTGGCGATATTATAGACAATTATGCTCATGAACCAAATCAAAAGGATGTGGATTTTGTCAATGTGCTTTTATCTATCGGAGAAAAACTTAACATCAATGTAGACTTTTATCGTATGAAACTTGATAAGTTGGTTAGTGTTTAAATACGACTCACGATTCACAAATAACTTGATAATAATTTTAAAACTCATCGTCTTAATGTCTTTTTTCTTTACATATTGTAATTTATTTACATCAAACTCATAAGATTGTATTATGATATATTGTAGGATATGTAGATAATTTCTTTTGGAGGCGAAATTGGCTCAAAAGTTTTATATAAAAGGTGGAACCCCATTAAAAGGCGAAGTACAGATAGGCGGAGCAAAAAATTCTGTTCTCAAACTCATTGCAGCGGCTCTGTTAGTCAAGGGTTCGACTAAAATTTATAATGTACCGGAATTAACCGATGTTGATATAATGCTTAAGGTTGTAGAACAACTTGGTGCAAAAATAGATTACAACAGGAAAGAAAAATCGGTTGTAATTGATGCAAGTGAATTAACAAGTGTAACTGCAACTTATGAGTTGGTCAGCAAAATGAGGGCATCATTTGTAGTTTTGGGTGCATTAGTTTCCCGTTGCCGTGAAGCAAAGGTTGCAATGCCCGGCGGATGTGCAATAGGTGAACGCAGAGTTGATTTTCATATCAAAGGTCTTGAGGCTTTGGGTGCAAAAATAAAAATTGAAAACGGCTATGTAATAGCAAAGGCGAATAGACTTGTCGGCGCGGAAGTTTATCTTGATATCCCGTCAGTAGGTGCAACCGAAAACATAATGCTCGCATCTGTTTTGGCAGAAGGTTCAACTCGTATTCAAAATGCTGCACAAGAACCTGAAATTATTGATTTGGCAAACTTTTTAAATACAATGGGTGCAGATGTAAATGGTGCAGGTACTTCTGAAATTATTATTAATGGTGTCAAACCCGACCATTTACATTCGATTGAATACACAACGATTCCTGACCGAATTGAAGCGGGTACCTATATGACTGCCATTATTGCAACTAAAGGCAAAGGGATTATAAGAAATATTTATCCTGCGCATTTGACTTTTTACACTAATAAATTGTTAAAAATGGGTGCTAATATTAAACTTTTAGATCCGACATCAATGGAAGTAAGTTGTAAAAACAGATTGAGTTCAATAAATTATATTACTCAGCCTTACCCCGGGTTCCCGACAGATTTGCAATCAATGGCGATGGTGCTTTTGACAACTGCAAACGGAGTGGGTATTATTACCGAAAGTTTGTATGAAAACCGCTTTATGCAGGTTCCGGATTTAAACAGAATGGGTGCAGATATTCATCAGGACAGAAACCATGCAATTATCAAAGGGGTGAAAAAATTATCGGGTACAAATCTGACAGCCAGCGATTTGCGTGCAGGTGCGGCTCTTGTTGTTGCGGCATTGATGGCTGATGGCGAATCTATCGTTGAAAAAATACATCATATAGATAGAGGATACGAAAATTTTGAAAATAAGATAAGATTGTTGGGAGGGAAGATAGAAAGAAAAGACGAAAATTCCCTAAACCTAACGGAGGCTAAACATAATGAGTCCTACTTATAAGCGTTGGTACGATCATGACCCGTTATTGTTGGAAGTAATCGATTTGTTAAGAAATTATCAAACCGAATTAAAGGCGCAGGCGGAAATATTCTTACAAAAAATCGAAGAAAAAGTTTCCAAAGAAACTATAGATAAATTTTATGCAATGGTGAAACCTGTTAATGCAAATAACAGATGGTATGATAAGGATCCTGTTATTTCAAAAACGGTTGAGATATTGAGAATTGTGCCTCCTGAAGCGCAAAGATTGTGTGCGGAAAACTTTATAAAAACTCTAAAAGATATGGGGATTGAATACAAAAGTCCCAATACTCCAAATGCCGCAAGTTAAAAAATAAAAATAGAATAAATTATAAAAGCAGGACAGATTTTATCTGTCCTGTTTTTTATTCTAAAACTCTTTTATAAATGTGGTCAATATTTTTCAAAAATTCTTGAGGATTAAAGATTTGTTCAATTTCTTCAGGTGTTAAGTATTTTGTAACTTCATTGTCACAAAGTACATTTTGTTTGAAATTTCCATGATTTTCAAAAGCGTTAAGTGCATTTTTTTGGACAATTTTATAAGCATCTTCTCTTGAAAGCCCTTTTGCAACAAGAGAGAGTAACATTTTTTGCGAATATACAATCCCGCCAAATTCTTCGCTGTGTAAAAGCATATTGTCTTTGTGGACAACAATATTTTCCATTATGTTGTTAAATCTGTTCAGCATAAAATCAACTAAAGTCAGGCTGTCAGGAAAAATAATTCTTTCTGCCGAACTGTGTGAAATATCTCTTTCGTGCCAAAGTGCAACATTTTCCATTGCTGCAACCGAATTTGACCTTACAACCCTTGAAAGCCCGCATAAATTTTCGCTCAAAACCGGATTTTTCTTATGAGGCATGGCCGAAGACCCCTTTTGCCCTTTAGAAAATCCTTCTTCAAGTTCCAGAACTTCAGTTCTTTGCAAGTGGCGAATTTCAGTTGCAAATTGCTCGATTACTGTTGCAATGAGAGCCAAAGCCTGCATAAAATGTGCGTGATAATCACGGGCAATAATTTGGGTTGAAATTCTTGCCGGCTTCAAACCGAGATTTTTACATGTAATTTCTTCTATTTCAGGGGGAATATTACTATATGTCCCGACAGGACCGGAAATTTGCCCTACACGAATTTGTTCTGTTGCCTGTTCAAGATTTTCTTTTTGCCTTTCTAATATGTCAATCCAATTACAAAGTTTTATCCCAAAAGTCATGACTTCGGCATGAATACCATGACTTCTGCCTATGCAAATTGTATTTTTATGTTCATTTGCAAGTTTTTTTAATGTTTCGATTACGGTATTCAAATCTTTAAGTATAATTTTTGCGCTGTCTTGAATTTGCAGAGCAAAAGCAGTGTCTATAACATCAGAACTTGTCATTCCGACATGAACATACCTGCCTAAATCTCCAAGACTTTCGTTTACGCATGTTAAAAACGCTATGACATCATGCTTTACTTCACGTTCAATCTCATCAATACGTTCTACGCTAAAATTTGCTTTTTTGCGAATTTCCTGTGCAATTTCTTTTGAAATGCTCCCGACTTGTGCGTACGCATCACAAACTGCAAGTTCTACATTTAAATAATATTGGAACTTGGACTCTAAAGTCCAAATTTCAGCCATTTCTTTTCTTGAATATCTGTCTATCATAACGAAAATATTTTAGCATAAATATATTAATATAATTAATATAAACAAAATAAAAAAATGCTTGACTTTCATTTTTTTCTGAATTAAAATAGTAAATGTGCATTGGCATGGAATAAATTTTTGAAAATATAAATAGCAAAATTTTTAAAATTTATTTAAAAAACTGCTTGACAATAAAAATTGTTGTAGTAGGATAGAGAAACCGAGGTATAAATACTTGGTTTTTGTTTGCCCCAACAGCGGACGGGTTGTATAAGAACCCGAAGCGTTGGTGACACGAAAAAATTGAACATTGAAAACAGAATAGCTGAAAACGATTTATGAGGATTTAATTTCAAGCGCAAGCGAAGAATAAAATTTTCATAAGTGACAAAAATACTTGTTAATTTCGTAAAAATGATTCACAAAAGGACAGAACACGCAAGTGTTCAGATAAAACGAGTCAAACCTATCTTAGAGATAGGAAGGACATAACTTTCTGACAATGGAGAGTTTGATCCTGGCTCAGGACGAACGCTGGCGGCGTGCTT
>CACYKF010000007.1:42603-90106 GCA_902774905.1 uncultured bacterium | reverse complement strand
GGTATTGTACCTTTGCGTTTTTCTCTTTCTTTGGTTCTGTTTCTTTCTCTTTTACTCGCAATAAAAGAGAAAGAAATGAACATATTAAGAATATCTTAGTGAGATATTCGGATAATATTTTTTATGTAACTAATTGCTTTACATGCACAGAAATTTTATGTTGTTAGTTTTTGCTTGAGCAGTGCCTGTGAGTTGCAATTTTCTTATTTTTTTTTTGCATCTCACGATTGTTTATAATTCTAAAATCTTTGTCATTGCTTTGTTTGCGCCTTGTTATATAAAATATTATATTCTATTTTTGTAACATTTCTTAACAAAAAGCAACTAAAAAGGCAATTATTGAAAACAAAAATTTTTTATATAAATACGAGGACACTAACACAAGGATACAAGGACAATGGGTTTCTTATTAGGCGCATACGGAAAATTGGCTGCGGGATCGAGATACAGATCCTTACAAGCTCGTATGATGCGTATTCAGTCAAAACTGAGACGCGCTACCCGAGATGTTGCCAACATGGAAAAAATGTTAGACCGCAATATGAAACGCGAGTTGCAGGATTTAACTAATAATGGTAATGCAACAAAAGGTCTATATCAGCAATCCATGTATAATGCATTAGGTCAATCTAAAGAGTTCAGTGATGCTCAAGCAATAATTGCACAGTATCAGAAAGATGTAAAAGAAGGTGGGAAATCGAATATTACAAGCGAACAAGTTGCAGCGCAATCTCAGATTATATCTAATGCAATGAATACAATGAATCAACAGTTATCTACTTCAACTGCGCAAGTTGATCAGCAAATGGCATTTATGAAAAGCCAAATTGAAAATAAATATGAAATGATGAGGGATCAGTTCCTTGAACCTCTCAAAGACGAAGAAGATTCATTGCAACTTGAAAAAGACACTTTGGAATCTCAAATTCAAGTCGCAAAAGCAGATTACGAAGCATGTCAGAAGATGGAACAAGCAGATGTCAAAATGCTTACACCAAACTACACCGGCGGACAGGGTTAATCAAGTCAGGAAAATCAATAAAGGAATACGATTTAAAGGCAAGGGATATAATTTACAAAAAACGGGACTTTCACAAAGTCCCGTTTTTTTATATTAATAAATAAAACGGCTGGATTGCTTCGCTTCGCTCGCAATGACATGGTGCTACGGCTGGATTGCTTCGCTTCGCTCGCAATGACATGGTGCTACGGCTGGATTGCTTCGCTTCGCTCGCAATGACATGGTGCTACGGCTTGATTGCTTCGCTTCGCTTGCAACGACATGATGTGACGGCTGGATTGTCGCGCCCTAACGGGCTCGCAATGACATGGTATTACCGGATTGCTTTTATATTTACCCCTAATCCACATGACTTGTTATGCCGATAGAGGCATTATTATCAATATCTATAACATGTTTTATTATTGAATGTGCTGTCAAAAGCAGATAAGGGTTGATTTCTGTTGTCTGACTCATGTTTACGCTTGCTTTTGCCTTATCTGATGTTGGTTTAAAGTCTTTTTTTACTTCATAAGAGGTCAGAGTATCAACAGAATAGTGCTTTTTATCGCTATCTAAACGATTATCAAGTTCTTCTTTAGGGAAGTTTTCTCCGCATTGAATTGCAACCTGAACCGAATTTGAGGTTTCCAAATATAATGTCGCGACAACAGTTCCATAATTTATTGTAGTAATTGTTACTGTCAATATGCTGTCACTTTCGCTTGCACCTTCTTTTTGAGTAACTTCAAGTTCAAAATCGACACCCTCTTTTAACGGCAACCATGGCAGATACAACATTAAAAGCAGTTTCATTGTTTTTGTCGGGTCATTTTCTGAGGCTATTGCAATACTTTGGTTAATTAGTTTTGCCATTTCTTTCAACTGTGTAAGGTCATTAATACCCATTTGTGAAGCCTGTGTCATTGTCATAATTATTTTTGTAAGTGCATCTTTTCCGTTTGTCTGAATCATTTGGGCAATTTGGTTCAGGTTAATCATTCCGTTAGACAGTATTTCAAGATTTTTTAATGATGCCTGAAGTTGCGTTGACATTTGTTTATTAACAATTTCAGTCATATTTGTAAAATCAAGCCCCTGTAATTGTGCCAAAATTTGAGCCTGAAGTTGAGAAATTGAATTTCTCTGCGCCGCAAGTTGAGAGGCAAACATAGCGTTAAATTGCCCTGTATTCAAACCTCTCTGCATCATATAAATAAATTCATTTATGTTTTTCGGTACCCCCATAAGGTCTTTTGCATAAATAGCACGGTCAAGGCTTTTTAATGTATTCATCTGCAAATTTTGTGCTTGTGCTAATTGTGGTTCAGGGACTACAGGCTTTGGAGTTGCAGGTGTCTGCGGTGCCTGTGGAGCAGGCGCTGAACCGGCACGCTGACTAATCGCAGCCTGTCTTATTTGCTGCTGTCTTAAAGCGTTATTGTTAAATTGACCTATATTAAAGTCTGCCATAAAACAATTTTAACAATTTTTCCAAAAATGTCTATATGTCTATTTCAAATTCGATATCGGTAAATACGCCTGAGGATAACTGTAATCTTCCAAAAATCCTAAATTTTTATATAATCTCAATGCCTGAAGATTGTTAGTTTCTGTTGTTGTGTTTATCTCAGTTACATTTGACATAACTCTGTTATTTAAAATTTCATCCATTGAGCGTTTAAGCATTAGTGTTGATAACCCTTTGCCCTGATGTGCTTCTGTTACTCCTACAAGCGGTATATTTACAATAGAATTGTTTGTAATATTCATAAACGAAAAACCGACAGGTTGTTCATTGTACAACAACACACTTGTTGCTTCGGGTAAAAATTTTGCATATACATCATTTACCACCTTTGAAATTATATCGCTACAACCTGCTATTGTCCTGAATCTTGGATCAAATAAAGCATCCGAACTGTCTTTAAACGATTCCTGAATTACTCTTACTGCATCATCAAAGTATCTGTTATCCCATCTTGCAACTCTGTAATTTGGTGGCAATTCAACCATTCTTGCTCTTGAAAATAATTCTTTTGATTCTGTCCCGTTCATTTTGAAACGCAAAACTTCAATTCCGACAAACTGGAATCCTTCTCTTACAACAGTACCTATAAGAGTTTTTTGGTTTCCAAGCATCGGATAGCAGACAATTTTTTGTTTTCTTATTTGTCTTGTTAATTCGAGAAATTTTAAAAGTAATTCTCTTGCATGTTCAAGGTAATTTTCCTGTTCCGTGCAATGGATAATATTTAATTCAATTGCTTCAGAAATTGCCGTTGTATAAACTAAAAAACCTACCAATTGGTGATTATCATATAACACAATACATTCTATAAACCCTCTTTCAACAGAATCCAAAAAACCGTCATAATCTATCGGCTCAAGTTCAAAATTATATTCAATTTTTGCTTTTGAACAAAAATCATCATAGATTATTTCAAAATTTTCGTAATCTTCCGGCGTAATAAGTTTTGCGCTATACATCAAAATCTCCTTATAATGTGTGGTGCATTCTTTCTTTTTTTGTTTCAAGATATCTTTTATTATACGGAGTAACTTCCGATTCTACTTTTATTATATCGTTTATTTTTAATCCGTAACCCTCTAAACCGATGACTTTTTTAGGATTGTTTGTTATCAAATTAAATTCTTTGTAGCCTAAGTCACGAATAATTTGCGCCCCGGTGCCGTAATCTCTTAAATCTGACTTAAAGCCTAATGAAATGTTTGCTTCAATAGTATCCTGTCCCTGTTCCTGTAATTTATATGCCTTAATTTTGTTGCAAAGCCCTATTCCTCTGCCTTCGTGGTCTGTCAGATACACCACTGCGCCTTTGCCGTAATCTTCAATATATCTTAAAGCATTATGTAATTGTGAATTGCAGTCACATTTTAAACTGTGAAAAATATCCCCTGTCAAACACATACTATGCACTCTGACTGCGGGAATTTTGTCACTCCCGTCATCTTTTACAAGGGCAACATGTTCGTGACCGTTTAATTGATTTTTGTATCCGATAAGTTTAAAATCACCATATTTTGTTGGTAAATCTGCTTCAGCCTCTCTTGTTACAAGTTGTTCTGAATTTAATCTGTACGCTATTAGTTGTGCAACAGTAATAAATTTTAAATCGTATCTGTCTGCAAATTCTCTCAAATAATCGCGTCTTGCCATGTGTCCGTCAGGAGCCATTACTTCGCACATCAACCCTGCGCTAGGGTGTCCACAGATTTTTGCCAAATCAACAACTGCTTCTGTATGCCCTGTTCTTTCCAAAACTCCGCCCTGTTTTGCAACGCATGGAAATAAATGCCCCGGTCTGCGTAAATCTGACGGAATTGCATCAGGTGCTATTGCTACTTCAACTGTCTTTGCTCTGTCATAAGCCGAAATTCCAGTTGTTACCCCATATTTTTCATCAGCATCAATACTTACTGTAAATGCTGTTTTCATTTCTTCCGTATTTTGATCAACCATTTGAGGAAGTTCAAGTTTGCGCGCTATATCAGGTGAAATGGCTAAACAAATTAATCCTCTGACTTCTGATGCTAAAAAGTTTACTATTTCCGGAGTAACCATTTGGGCTGAAACTATGACATCGCCCTCGTTTTCTCTGTCCTCATCATCCGCAACGATAATAGGTTTACCTGCTTTAAAATCTTCTATTGCATCTTCTATACTGTCAAATCTGAATTTTTCTTCCATTACACAAACCCGTTTTCTTTCAAAAATTCCATACTGATATTGCTATTTGTTTTATTATCATTTAATCCAAGCAATTTTTCAACATATTTTGCCAAAATATCCGTTTCTATATTTACACTGTCGCCCTGTTTTAAATATTTCAATACTGTATTTTTATATGTATGTGGGATAACGGCTACGGTAAATATATTATTTTGTATTTCCGCTACGGTAAGACTTATTCCGTTTACTGTGATTGAGCCTTTATATACAACATATCTTGTCATTTCAAAAGGTATTTCAAATCTCAAATTGTAGAAATCAGATAATTCTTCGACAGAAATAAGTTTGCCGATACAGTCTGTATGACCGCTTACTATATGACCGCCAAGTCTTGTATTAAGTGTTAATGCCCGCTCAAGATTTACATAATCGCCTTGTTTTGCGGAAGAAAAATTTGTTATATTTAAAGTTTCGTCACTTAACATAACCGTAAAAGATGAATCTGTATATTCAATTACAGTTTGGCAAACACCGTTTACACAAATACTGTCGCCGATATTGATATCTGATAATATCTTTTTACATTCAATCACAAGTTTTGCACCGTTTGAAAGTGCATTAAAACTTTTTATTGTTCCTGTTTCTTCCACAATACCCGTAAACATATTATAAGAATATCACAATAATATTAATTTTGAAATTATCTCAAACTTTCAGGAACGGCAATCGGTATTTGTTCAGATTTTGGCACCGGAGCCTGATTTTTCTTGAAACTGTTATTTATATCCGTTGTTGTGACAGGATTTGTATTCTGATTTTGTGATGAATTTTTAACTGATTCAAGTGCTCTTTCTTTAAGTTCATTTGCTTCTTTTAAAAGTGCTTCTTCATCTTGTGTCTTTGTTGTCTCACTTTCAGCATTCTGTTCATCATCGGCATCAATTGGTTTACCTTTGTCACTAAGAACAATTTCAGGGTAGTCAAAATCTTTTGCACCGTATTTTTCGCTTGCGACAATCATTATGTCTTTCCATATTTTAGCAGGAATTGTGCCCCCTGTTAGTCCGTGCATTTGTTTGTTGTTATCATCTCCAACCCAAACGCCTGTTACAATATTTGGGGTATATCCGACAAAATAAGCATCCCTATAATCATCTGTTGTCCCTGTTTTACCTGCTGCAGGTTTGCCGATATTTGCCCCCTTGCCTGTGCCGTTTGTAATTACGGTTTTCATCATTGCAGTCATTTCTGCAGCCGTGTTTGAACTCAACTGATGAGAAGATTTTGTACCTGATGCGCGATATAGCACTCTCCCTCTTGAGTCTTCTACTCTTTCGATTGCGTAAGGCTCAACTACATATCCTCCGTTTGCAAATGCTCCATATGCTCTTACAAACTCAAACAGTTTAACCCCGTTTGACCCGAGTGAAATAGTGTAGTCTTTTTCAAGCGGAGTAGTTATACCCAAAACTCTTGCAAGTTGTATAACCGAATGGACACCTACTTCTCTGATTATTCTTGCAGCACAGACATTTGAGGATACCATCAATGCCTTATACAAAGGTATTTTCCCGCGGTATTTGTTACCGTAGTTTCTTGGAGACCATTTTGCAAGTGTAACCGGACTATCGTCAACTATGTCGTTAGGTGAAAATCCTTTTTCCATAGCCGCTGCATAAACTATCGGTTTAAATGCCGACCCGGGAGGTCTTATAGCCTGTGTAACTCTGTCATATTGTGATTCCCCGTAATTTTTCCCTCCTGCATAGACTAATATTTTCCCGTCAACAGGACTGAATGAAAATACTGCAGCCTGTTGTGATTTGCTTGTTAACCCATAGGCTTTCATATTTGCAAGTATCGCTTCATTTGCTTTTTCCTGTGCTTTAGCATCAAGTGTTGTTATAACTTTATAACCGCCATGGATAACTTCTGTTTCGTGAAATCCGAGTTTTTCAAGTTCTTGCATCACATAGTCGCTAAAATATGGTGCTTTGTTTGCTGTGTATAATTGAGGTATATCACTGAGTTTTATTTCCGCATCTATCGCCTTTTCATACTGCTCTTTTGTAATGTATTTCATTGCTAACATTCTTTTTAAGACTTGATTGCGTCTTTGTTTAGCCAAATCTTTATTGTTATACGGATTATAAACTGACGGTGCCTGTGGTAGCCCTGCAATAAGTGCAAGTTCAGGCAGAGTAAGTTGATTTAATTTTTTGTTAAAATAAGTCTTTGCCGCGCCTGAAACTCCGTAAGAACCTGCGCCAAGATATACATTATTAAGATACATTTCCAAAATCTTATCTTTAGAAATAGTTCTTTCTATTCTTGTTGCGACTTCAAGTTCTTTGACTTTTCTTATAAGTGTTCGCTCGTTTGATAAAAACAAAATTCTTGCAAGTTGCTGGGTAATTGTGCTTGCCCCCTGAACTGTGTGCATAGCCATAACATTTTGAAGTGAAGAACGAATAATTCCGAAAATGTCATATCCTTTGTGATGATAGAAGTTTTTATCTTCAGTTGCAATAATTGCATTTTTTAAATCGTCAGGTACATCTTTGAGTTCTACTTTATCATATGTATAGGCGGTAAATGTTTTTATAATTTCTCCATCACTTGAATAAAATTTTGTAACGATGTTTGGTCTGAAATCTCTTAAATTTTCAATAGGAGGGAGAGATGATAAATAAAGATTAAAAGCGATAAACCCCGCTATTGCAAGTGCAGAACAAACAATCACAAACATTTTTAAATAATTAAAAAAATTGTTTGGCTTATTTATTCTTTTTCGCTCTCTTGCCGGAGTTTGTTCTGCTCTTTGTTTTTTATATGATTCATACGACCTTGACATGTTATTCTCTCCCTAATCAAGTGAGAATATTATATCATGAAAAATAAAATTAATATGTCAAAATTATAAATAAAAAATAAGAACCGTATTTGTCATTCTTACTTTTATAATGAAAACTGACAATGAATATGTCAAGTTAGTCTTTATGTGTCGGTGGAACAACCGGACTGTTTCAGAATATTCAAAAACGGTTCTATATTTTTATGTTAAATTATATTATTCAGCAGTTTCTTCAGTTTCAGAAGGTTCTTTGCCTATATCTTTGATGCTCAAAGCAATTCTGTGTTCTTGCGGAGTGAATTTCTTTATAAGAACTTCTACACTGTCGCCAACTTTGAATCTGTTAAACGGATTAACATTTTCTTCAGCCATTTCAGAAACAGGTAACAATGCTTCAACTCCAGGGAAGATGTTAATAAATGCACCAAAACCGGTAACTTTATTTACTGTACCTGTAATAACCTGACCTTCGCTGAATTGACCTTCAATCTGTTGCCATGGATCTTCACCCATTCTCTTTAATGAAAGTGAAATTCTTTTTAATTCGTTATCAATTTTGATAATTTTAACTTCCAAAGTTTCGCCTAAAGAAATTACATCTGACGGGTGTTTAATTCTTGACCAAGAAATTTCGGAAATCGGTAGCAAGCCGTCAATACCATTGATATCAATAAATGCACCAAAATCTGCAATTCTTACGACTTCACCTTTTACAACCATATCTTCTTCAAGAGTTGAAAGAATATTATCAACAACCTGATCTCTTTGTTCAGCGATAGCCTGTCTTTGAGATAAGATAAGTTTGTTTTTCTTAGGATCTGCTTCTAAAACTTTAACTTCAATTTTTTGGTCTAACAAACCATCAAACGGAGTACCGGTTCTTAACTGTGATGACGGAATGAAACCTTTTAAATCAGCGATATCAACCAATACACCGCCTTTTACTACATTAACTACTTTTGCAAGAATAGTATCACCCTGAACTTTTGCATCATTAAGTTGAGCCCATGCCTGAGCAAATGCAAGTCTTTTAAGTGACAATAACATACCTTCTTCATCTGATTCTTCTTTAAGAACATAAAATTCTTTTACATCACCGATTTCAAGTGAACTGTCTTCTGATGAAGGTAATTCTTTTTCAGGTAAAAATGCTTCGGTTTTAGTACCATGAACACTTACCAAATATCCGTCTTTTTCTTTTTTCAACACTGTACCTTCTACAATGTCTGCTACTGCGTGTGATTTTGAAAAACTTTCTTCAAGTAATTTTTCAAATTCGTCTAATGTTGCTGTTGTCATTTTAATTTTCTCCTTTTCTTTTTATTTCAGCATTTTAACTACATTATCTATTATCACTTGCGGAGTAGAAGCACCTGCCGTTACTCCGATTTTTACAGATTTTTCAATTATATTTGCATATTGAGAAAGTTCATCAGCCGTCTCAATATGAATTGTTTTAGTAAGTTCTCTTGCAATATCAGCCAAATGTGTCGTATTTGCACTATTTTTAGAACCTACTATTATCATTAAATCATTATTTTGCGCAAGTTCTTTTGCTTCTGCCTGACGCTTTGAGGTGCTTGGGCAAATTGTATTTGCAATTTTTAACTCTTTAGAAATTGATGTTAAATATTCAATAATCGGATTTAAAGTTGTCAAAGTTTGAGTTGTCTGAACAACAACTCCTATATGTTTATGTTCTTTTAATTCAGATTTGTACTTATTTAATTCTGCAACGCAGTCTGCTACAATAACCTTATCACCATACATTAAAGCATTTGCCCTTATTGCGCTGACTTCAGGGTGTTCTTCTTTGCCGACAATAACAAGATAATATCCATCTTTTACAAGTTCAATTGCTTTTTGCTGAACTTTTTTTACATCAGGACAGGTTAAATCATAGACTTCAAAACCTGCATTTTTTATTTTTTCAAATGTCTTTGGGCTTTCTCCATGACTTCTTATAACACAAATTCCTTCGCCCTTATCAGGCAAACTATCAAGCGAAACCACACCAAAAGACTTTAATTCCTCAATAACCTGTGAATTGTGAATAAGTTCACCTAACACATAAACATTTTTATCGGGGTTTTCTAATTTAATTTTTTTTACAGTATCAACAGCGCGTTTTACACCGTAACAAAAACCCGCATATTTCGCTAATGTAATTTCTTTTGTAATAGTCAATTAAATTGGCTTCTTTCAAGTGGACTCGGGGGGTAAATATTAAAAATCTTCCGCCCTGTATAATAATTACACTACAAAAGAATTATAAAATCAAGCAATTAGCCCCAAAGTTCTCGTGGAACTTTTTTATCAATATCATATCTCATCGCAACTTTACTGCTTGCAGTGCTCATATTGCGATACAAATTTGCAAAGTACCTGTCATCACCAGGAACAGGTTGCGAAATGTTCGAAGCAACATTAGGAGCATCATCGCCCAATGCTTCATAGAACAATTTAAGTTCGCGAGTATTTCCGACTTTTGCTAAATCATACATCAGCACTGCTAATTGATGAGAGTCAGAATATTTGATTATATCGGCTTTTGCAATCCCACAATCCATAAGCATACTTGCATCAAGTGATTTGATAAGTCCCGGGTTAAGACGGCATAATTCTCTTATCAAAGATTTATCTGTAGAGCGGTTGCGTATAAAGCCGATTATCGTTGCGGTATCTTTTTTTGAAAGATACTGAACAAAATGTTTTTGAGCATCTGCACTTATTGTGCCTAATTCTGTATAAATCGTTGTTAAATCGCCGTTGCGAGCAGCACTTTTGAGTTTGTTAATTTTTTCAATAGAAATATTATATTTCTTTTCAAGTTGTTCCTGTTCTTCAATTTGGGCAAGAGTTTCTTTTGCAACTTGTTCTTCTGCTTTTTTCTGTTCTTGAGCACTTTTTGTTTCGGCTTCTTTTATAGACTGAGAAATTTCTGCGTCTGTTTTTGCTTCTTTTGCTGCAAGTTCTGCCTGTTTTTGCGCTCTGACCTGCTGGTCATTTTGAATTTTATCAATTATATTTTGTAACCCGTCAAGTGCTTTATCTCTCAATGCGATAGAATGTTCATACTGAAGTTGGGCAAGTTGTGCTTTCATCTGAGAAACAGTATTGGAATTTGCCGGAGAGATATTGACTTTTGTACTGCTTGCAGATGAAGCAGTCGAAGTTTTGCTTGTTGAACTTGAATTATTATTTACCGGATTTGTTGCTGATTGAGAAGTTTTTGATGAAGAATTTGTGCTGTCGGTTGAAGATGCATTTCTTTCATAAGAAGTTTGACCTGTTTCACGAGCAGTATTGATATTCTTCACCTCATCCGCACTATAACCGTTGTTTTTAATGGCATAACTTACATAGGAATTTAACTGTGATTTTACTTGACTGTCAGTTTCATTATAAGTAGCGGCTGCTAATCCCTGCGTTACATAAGAATCCTTAATTTGTGCATATTCACTGCCATAGTACAATTTTTGCTCTTTTGAGGCTGTTTCAATAGAACTTTGAGCGATTACCGACCTACGCTCTGGGGCCGAATTGGCAAAGGCCATCGTATATATACTTAACTTACGCTCATTACTACGAGATGCATCGTTATTAATACCTCGGGTAGCCGCATCAGTAAACACCCTATTTCTATCATTATTCAAATTTATCAAATAATCAGTGCCAAACTGGTCACTTCTATTTTGCATTATATTTTCAACAATGTGTGCAACCTTGTTAATTCTTTCTTGGGAACTATAAGTATTCACAAAATCTGACAACGCTGCTGTACCAACACCCTGACTATCATCGCTATGAGAAACTACTTTTTCTATATTAATTCTATCAAGGATATTTTGAATATTTTCATCAGACCAGCCTGCATCTTTAAAGGCTTTAATTATAATATTGGTCTGATCTACATCAGCATCATTATTAGCTGCGGCAATTAAATCACTTATTTGCTCGTCACTTAAATCTGTATTGGGTTTTATTTCTTTTAATGTATCTTTTATGTATTCTTCAAGAGAATTAGTTACAGATATAGCATCATTACTTTCAACATCCGAAGACAATAATGCCTTAATAATATTACTTTTAAATGAGACTTTTTCATTAGCATCAAATACGTTATTTTTAATATCTTCTTTTAATTGATTATAAAGAGCTAATTCTTCATCTGATAATTCGTTATTTTTATTCAATTTATCTAAGTATTCATAAACTTCGCCATAAGTGTGTTCCCCGTCACCTAAAGCCAAACAAGACGATCTTAAAGTTGAATAATTATCAACTATTTTTCTCGTTTTTACGTCTAAGTTGTTATATATTCTTTTGTTATTAAAAGCATCATATAAGATTATATCTTTATCGTTCTCAGACATTTTTGAAAATTCTTCAATGCTAATATTATTGTCAGATAGGTATTGTAGGACATTAATACCTATATTTTTCAATTTTTCCTTTGTTTCAGGAGTTGTACCTTTTAGGTTAAAATAATTACTAAATTTTTCTTTTGTATCTTCAACAATTTTACTTTGTTCATTTTTACTTTTAGAGGCAAAATTTTCGTCAGTAACGGAAAGATACATCCTTATTGAATCTCTAAATACTTCTTCAGGTTTTTCATTTCGCAATTTTTCAATAAATAATGCAAAGATTTCTTTTTTACCTTTATTAACCAAATTATTTATTTCATTGGCTGGTTTACTAAGCAAGTCATCCAAATGAGTGTTATCTTTTTCAGCTTCTACAATTAGGAGTGCAATCTTCATATAAGACTTTTTAATATCTTTATCAGATAAATTTGCATTATCAGGGTTTAGTTTTGATATATCATCTTTAATTTTTTGTTCAATAAACTTTTCTTGTTCTTCCTTTGATAATTTTGAAAATTCAGGGTCATTTTTAGCATAATACTCAGAAAGTAAGTTTTTTACTTTCTGCTCAGGAGTTGCATTTTCATCCTTTAATATATCAACATATTTTTCATCAATAACATTTTTTGAAGCAGGTGTTTTTTGTTCAGATGCAGTTGTGCGAGTCCCGTCAACTTGTTTTTGGGGGTCGGGCTTAAATGTCCCGTCTTCAATTGACTTTTCGTATTCTGCTAATAATTGCAATTCTTCATTATTTATTTTTTGTGTATTTTTTAGTTCTCGCAGATACTCATATATCTCGGTATCAGTACCTTCTTTACCTTTATTCTTTAAAAAATCAATAATAGAATTTTTTAATTTTACAACAGCAACAGCACCTACATCAGCACTATGCGCTGCTGCACGTGCTTGTCTTGTCTCTTGTGCTTCTTCTTCTGCTTGCGCACGAGCTTCATCAGATATTGGAGTTTGTTTCTTAACTTCACTGGTAGATGTCGTCACAACTGGAATAGGCGTAGGTGCAGGAGATGGTGCAACAGTAGTCTCAGGAGTTGTCGTAGTTTCACCAACACCTTGGGTATTAATATTTTGTTTTCTGATTAAATCGCCATCTAAAGCCATATCACTTATCTCGTATATTAGTGCTCATGAATATAAAAAAATAGAAAAAATTTTGATTTCATCAATGCGCTATATGTTTACATAACTTTACATTTAATCTTTGAAATATTCAATTTTAGGTTCAGACATTGCTTTACTTGTCGTAGTCTCAAACTCAATGCCGGTCTCATTTTTCCACTCTGTTTTATCTAATCTGAAGGCTAAAATTTTGTTTGCAGTGTCATCATCAATTTTTAATTCACTATATGCATATCCAATAGCATCGCCATCATCATTAACTAAGTATCCCTCTGTCAATACACTACAATATTCTTTATCCTTACCTATATTGTGGTATACTATTTTTACTATTTTAGGAGGGTGGGGAATAATGTTTTTACATCCTTTCTGATTTTTCATTATTATAAAAATTTCTGAAACTTCATTGTTTATTTTTTTCTCACTCTCGGGGGTAAAAAAAACTAAATCCATATCTTTATAATTATTAACTTTTATATTCTCAACATACTGAATTTTACCGTGTCTTAAATGTGTCCAACCATAAGGAGCATATTTAGGTCTTGTCTGCTGTACTTCAGGTGCGATTACATAAGTTGATTTTTCTGCTGATTTTGTTTCAGGGGCAAGCATTACAACTTTATTCGGATTATCCGCTTCAGGCATTGTAGGAATTTTACTGTTTAGTGTCGCTGGATTCATCGCAAGCAACACTATTACAGGCACTTTTGCCAAATCAGATGCTCTGCTTGAACTCTCCGCAGGCACATTATCAAGCACTCTTTGCTTTTCAGCAAACGAAAAGTTATTACTTTTAAAACCTAAATTACTGACCGCTTCTACTTTCATCTTTTTAACCCCTTTTATTCTTTTATATTCTTCGGATTGAAGTCCTCAGAATAACAACTATAGATTATATCAGTCGTCTTGAAATTTGTAAATTAGTATATACAAATTTCATATATCTTTACGATATCCTGACCATAAGATTATAAAACACAAAATTAAAATTTTTTGCTACTTTGTTAAAGATTAATAAGTCGTTCGCACTCTTTTATTAAAAACTCTTTACCCGGTTTTGTTTCAATAAAATCCCACGGCAAAATCTTGTCATAGTCATAATTTTGGGTAACATAATAATCTGTATCAATTTTCAAATTTTTAGCACTTTTTTTGAATGCGCCGAGTTTTCCGCCCTGTCTGTAAACTTCAATTATAAAATCTGTTAAATTCTCATCTCCTCTCGAAAGCAAAGCCTGCCAATAATCCCATTTTGCGCTTGATATTAGCGCCTGAATTCCAAGTTTATGCAACTCTTTGCGCAAATAATCGGATTTTTTCTCAAGTGTTTTTTCATCCTCTCTGCCAAACCACTGAAACGGAGTATTTGCCTTTGGTACAAATGTTGAAAAGCCAAACGAAATGTTAAAACCTTTAAACTTTTCCTTAATTCGTTTTGATAAATTTACAAGTTCTTCAATATCTTCCCATGTTTCAGTCGGCAGACCTATCATTCCGTAAAATTTTATTCCTTTAAGTCCGCAATTTTTTGCAACCTCAACTGCTTTAAATATTTGTTCTTCCGTTAAGTGTTTATTTATTACCCGTCTTAACCTTTCGCTCCCTGCTTCAATTGCGAGAGTAAGGTTCTTTTGTCCCGCATCAACAAGAGTTTGGACTATTTCAGGTGTGAATGAATCCACTCTTAAAGATGAAATTCCCATTTCAATTTTTTCACCATTTTTAATTTTTTCTCCGACATAAGTGCAAATTTTATTAAAATCAGGATGTGCAGTGATTTGTGCGCCTAACAGGGCAATTTTGTTTGTATATTTGAGCCCTAAATCTATGGTTTCAATAATTTTTTCATAATCAACAAAGCGAATCGGCATATTCATATATGATGCAAGACAAAAACCGCACCGATTTGCGCATCCTCTTTCGACTTCGAGTATAAATGTATTTTTGAAAAACGCATTTTCACTGATTATCGGAGTATAAATACATTCAGAAAGCGTTTTTGTTGCTTTAACAACCTTATCATTTATTTTGGGAACATATATGCCGTTAATCTTTGAAAGTTGTTCAAGTTTTTGCGATTTTGTGAGTTTTTTATTTTCAACGCAAAATCTGACAACATCAAGATTTATATCTTCACCATCTCCAATTACCAAAAAATCAAAAATATTTTTATACGGTTCAGGGTTTGATGTAACAACAGGACCACCGGCAAAAATTAAAGGTATATCTTCGCTTCTGTCAGATGATTTGAACGGGAATTTATTTTTATCAAGAAATGATAATATATGAATAAAATCCATATCAAAAGTGAAAGAAAAGCCGATTAAATCAACCTTATCCCGCATAATTTGTGTGGTTTTTGAATCCGAATAAACCCGTTCAATATTAACATCGTTCATCATATCAATTGCACGATAAAGCCACAAATATCCCAATGATGACAGTGCAAACGACTCAGGGCCGGGGAAAACAAACCACATATTAAAATCGTAATTTTTATTTATATTTCGCTCGTATAAAAATTTTTCAGACGGATTATTCAAATTATGACTCCAAAATTTGCAAAATAATTATAACATGAAAGTTTAAAGTTTATTTTGTTTATGATAAGATTTAGTATATATAATGAAAGGCTGGATTGTCACGCCTGATATGGTTCGCAATTTCAGACAATACAGAAAGAGGTATAAATTATGCAAGCCCGCAGAGCAGCAAGAGAATTAGCGTTCATATTATTTTCACAGTTTGATGAAAAAATTTCAAATTACACAAAAGAAAATATGGATGACATTATAATTAAATCAATAAGACTTTTAATAAGCAGTTCAAATGAAGAATTGAAAACATCTTTAGGCGCACTTATTGATATGAAAAACAGAATTGAAGACTACGAAGCAGAACACGATACTAATCTTAACAGACCAATGGGTGCATCAAACATTGCAGTTCCGATGGTAATGACATCTGAAATGGTTGAAAAAATTGACTCAATGATTGATGTTGCGGAAAAAGCCATTTTAGGACTTGAGATTGCTGAATTTACCGCACTTGATTCACAGCCGGAAGTTAAAGATTTTGCGGTAAAAATTGCACAAACCTACAGAGATAACAGTGACAAAATTGATCAAATTATCAGAGAATATGCAAAAGGCTGGGATTTTGACAGATTAGTCAAAATGGACAAAGACATTTTGCGTATTTCAATTTGTGAACTTTTATTTATAAAAGAATCTCCAATGAAAGTTGTTGTAGATGAAGCAGTTGAACTTGCCAAAAAATATTCAACAGACGATTCTGCATCATTTGTCAACGGAATTTTAGCAAAAGTCATTGTTGATAACGGGATTAAATAGTAAATAGCAAAAAGTGAATTGTGAATAGTCCTTATCGGTGCTTCGCACATTTTGCAACCTTTAAATCCGTATCACAACCCACTTAAAACACTATTCACTTAAAGGTAGTTTTATTACCCGCGTTATTATTTTAGACGGCAACTTCTTTTAGTGCCTGAACATATTTTGTGGCATAAACCGCCCCGACAGCGCCGTCAGATGCCGCAGTAATAACCTGTCTTAATGGAGTATTACGGACATCACCGACGGCATAAACACCCTCTAAAGATGTTTTCATTGTTTCGTCAGTCAAGATAAATCCTCTTGCATCCTGTTCAATTTGCCCGTTAATATTGTCTACATTTGGTAACATTCCGATATATGGGAATACGCCGTCAGTTTTTAAATTTGTAACATTATTTGTTTTTACATTTTTAATAACAAGGTGAGTAACCAAATCTTCTCCGCAAACTTCTTCTACTACGCTATCCCAGACAAATTCAATTTTATCGTTTTTGAATGCTCTTTCCTGAATAATTTTATCCGCACGAAGTTCGTTTCTGCGGTGGATAATATAAACTTTTGACGCAAATTTTGTTAAATACATTGCTTCTTCAACTGCAGAATTTCCTCCTCCGACAACTGCGACAACTTTGTCCTGATAAAACGAACCGTCACAAACCGCACAGTAACTAACCCCTCTGCCAATGTATTCAACTTCACCTTTAACTCCAAGTTTCATTGGTTTTGCACCTGTTGCAATAATAACTGATTTTGCTTTGAAAATACCTTCTTTTGTTGTTATAACTTTTGGATTTGAAACTAAATCAACTGATTCAATTTCCTGCATAGGAAATTTTTGAACCCCAAACATATCGGCATGTTCTTCAAATTTTTCCATCAAATCAAATCCGCCAATTTTTTTCATTCCCGGATAATTTTCAAGTTCAAGATAATTTGACGGCTGGCCGCCTAACATGCTCACATCAATTATTGCAGTACTTGCAGCCCCTCTTGCACTGTATAATGCGGCACTAAAACCCGCAGGACCGCCCCCTAAAATTACTACATCAAAATCATAAGTTTCCATTATGTATAATCCTCACTTCCCCTAATCTTGTACTATACCGCCTCCGATTTTTTCTCCTTTAATTTTATACTTTGCGGATTCGGTTTTTACTATTTTACCACCAACATAAGTATCTATTCTAATGTAATCGTAACCTTCAAAATAATCGCCATCAATATATATATCGGCTTTATCTGTCAGTTTTTTCTTACCGTAATTCCCGTTTTTGGTAAAAATAACATGCCTTTGATCAGAATCCTCAACATTAATTTCTGCTTTTGCACCATTAAACATGTTATATAAAGTTATGACGCTGCCTGTGCATGATAAGTTCCACATATCCAAACTTTTTTCCTTAAAAATATCAGAATTTTTATCAACTCTTTGTGATGTAACTCTCCATGTCCCGTAAAAAGACTTTGGGACCATTGTAACAGAGCCGGTTAACAGTGTAGGTTGCTGCGCCATGGTATTACAAAAACCAAAAAATAATAAGAAAAATAGTATAAATATTTTCTTCATATAGATATTTTTAATGAGATAACAAAATTTGTCATCATTCAACTGATACAAAATTAACTATTAATTGTAACAAAATATTAACAAAAGATATAAAATATTAAAGATTTCAGTAAATATAGCCGACAAAAAGAATAATAAAACTATAAGGAAAATTGAAAGGACTGTATTAAAATGGGATTGGCAGCATCACAAGCAAGATTACTGACCATAACTGCAAGACTCGCAGACAATGAACTGCGCTCGCAGACCATTAACAACGCTAAAATGCGCCTTGCAACTCAAAGTGCGCAGGCAAGCGATGAATATGTTTCTGCTTTAAATAATGCCCAAATGATGTTTTCTAATGTAGGAACAGACGGTTTAGCACAAAAGCAGGCATTGACATTTAACGCATTAACTCAATACAGTCAATATAACACTCAATACGGCATTGTAAATTCTGCCGGAATGATTATGGTAAGCGAAGAAGATGCCGCAATATTTAAAAATACAAGTAATAATCTTGAAGGATTTTTGAAAGCACATGGTCTTGAATGGGAAACAACATTCTTTGATGAAACAAGCGGTAATTTAACAAAGAAAATTCAGGATTTTTATGGTACGGGGTCATACCAGTATCTTGGAAATTTGTTTAGCGGAATGTCAAATGAAGATTTGAAACAACTTTATCTCAATTCTTTAAGTGAAGACGCTTCGATTGAAAGACTAAACTATGAACAGGCTGCACAAAATTACTATACTGAAGTGCTTTCTTTATACAAAAATGCTGCGCCTGAATTACGTCAGGAAATTTTAGACAACACAAACAGTGACATAAACGAAGAAAATGTTTCAAACGCAATAGCAAAGTTACCGGATGCTGCAACTGTAAAAAGAGAACTGCTTGCCGGTAATTTATCAGCAAATAGTGGTATAATTTCTGACTCAGAAGATGGCGGAGCAAAGTTTGCATTGAACTACCTTACAGGTAATAACCCGACCGGTAAAAACTATCTGAATAAAACATACGAAGTATTACTTCGTAAAAAAGTAAGTTCATTGACAGATAGTTCAGTTCGTCCGGGATATGCAGGTTTGTCATCTGAAGAAACTAAAATTCCTAAGACTCCAACAACTTCAACCGGAACTTATATTGATTATAACGGCAATACGCAAACTTATAACAAAGGAAACTCTTATACTTTTGGTGGTTCTCCAACATTTACAATTTCATTTAATGCAGATGTTTTGAGTGAACCTGAACACCGTATTATATATGATACAGACGGAACTACAATATTAAAAGAATATGATTACCAAAAAATTATTGGTAAACATAACGAAATCACTTCAAGTGATTCTTCTATGATACTACCAAATGTAAGTTCGGTTACAGAATATAATTTTATAAATAATCCGTCTGTTACAGCATCTGTTATTGATCAAATTTATGCAAATGTTAACGGCGGTGAGGTTCAGTACAGATATGTAAATATATATGAAGATGACCCAAGTCATGAAAAAGATTATTATGTATGTAAAGTTTCTATTGGAGCGAATTCAACAAAAGAATCAGTATACAAACAATTAACAGAGCAATATCTTCAATATGTACTTGATACCGAAGGTGCATTTAACTACTATGATTATGCCAACGGACACCAAAGTAACCCGACATTACAAGGGTATAATGATGCAATCGCAGGTTTTGGAGTTTATGGAGTTTCAGTTTCAATCCCTACAGAAGCAAATTGTCTTGTTGATTACAATGAGATGATAAAGGTAAAAGGATTGACAAGGAACGGAGTAAACTCATATATGAAAAGCGTTTTAGAATCATATATGGCAGATTTGATGCTTGATGTCCTCGGGGAGCCGAAATATGCATGGGTTGATAAAAATGATCCTGCAAATGTTGGGAATGCCGATGCAAAAGCGCAGTGGCTGACAAACTTATTCAACAGAATGCAAAAAGGATACAAAGTTTTAGAAAACGGACTTGCAAAATCACAAGAATGGCTTGAATACGCATTTGAAAGCGGGCTTGTATCTATGGAACAGGTTGACCTTTCTCAAAACTGGGTATCAATGGACTACAAATCTTGTTCTAATATTTATGAAGAAACAGATAACTCTTCTGCGGTTTCAAAAGCAGAAGCAAAATATAACAGAGCAATGAATGATATTAAACAAAAAGACAGTATGTTTGACCTTCAGCTCAAAAATATTGATACAGAGCATTCCGCCCTCCAAACAGAATATGATGTTATTAAGGGAGTAATGAATAAAAACATAGAAAGGACAATGAAATTCGACCAAAACGGATAAAGTTAAATATCAATACTACAAAGAAAAACAGGCAATAATGCCTGTTTTTCTTTGTGTTTACTTTAACTCAGATACAATTAATCCTTTAAAGAAGAAATTAGTTCATTTATAGAATTTTCCTGCATTTTTATTTCTGCAATTCGCGCATTTGTTTGCTCTACAAGTTCTGCCGGCGCATTAGAAACAAATTTAGGATTATTTATTCTGCCTTCTAAGGATTTTCTTTCACCTGAAAGTTTTTCAAGTTTTTTGTTCTGGCGTGCAATTTCCTGTTCAAAATCAATAAGATTTTCAAGCGGAATAACTATTTTTGATGCCGAAACAACAGCACTTGCAGATTTTTTAGCGTTAACTTCACCATCAACATAGGTAATATTTTCAACCTTTGCCATACGCTTTACATAACTTTCAATTTCTTTGAATATCGGCTTTTCATCCGCAGAGGCATGAATTTCAATATCAAAGTTTAATGAAAGCGGGATATTGAAACTTTGTCTGACATTCCTCAATGACGAAATTGTTTCAAATACAAGTTCCATTTCCTTTGATTCTTTAGGGTATGCTAATGATTCATCATAAACAGGATAAGGTGCAAGCATAATAGCCTTTATATCCGTAGATTTTGGTATCAATTGCCATACTTTTTCAGTAATATGTGGCATAATAGGATGTAAAAGTCTTAGTGCCATATCAAGAACATATCTTAACACTCTTTGAGTATTAAGTTTAAGTTCAGAATTTTGCAACTGAATTTTTGCAATTTCAACATACCAGTCACAATATGAATTCCAGAAGAAATCATAAAGAACATGTGCGGTTTCACCGATTCTGTAATTTTTGATATCTTCATTGACTTCTTTTGCGACACTGTTTAATTTGTCTAATATCCATTTATCAGCAATAGTCAGGGTATTAAAGTCAATTTCATTGTTATCAACACCTTCAAGATTCATCAGTACAAATCTTGATGCGTTCCAGATTTTATTCGCAAAATTTCTGCCGTATTCAAAGCGTTCATCGCTTATTTTTATATCCTGACCACCATAAGTGCAAAGCGAAGTCATTGTAAACCTCAAAGCATCACACCCGTATTTATCAATAATTACGACAGGATCTATTGTGTTACCTTTTGATTTTGACATCTTTTGACCTTTTTCATCACGGATTAAACCGTGAATATATACGGTAGAAAACGGCGCTTTACCGGTAAATTCAAGTCCCATCGTAATCATTCTTGCAACCCAGAAGAAAATAATATCAAAACCTGTTACAAGAGTTGTTGTCGGGTAGAATTTTTTAAAATCATCACTGTCTGTATTAGGCCATCCCATCGTACTAAACGGCCACAAACCCGATGAAAACCAAGTATCAAGAACATCCGTTTCCTGTTCCCAAAGTTCTGGATTCGGATTTTCTTTTGCAACAATCATTTCGCCTGTTTTTTTATTATGGTATGCAGGAATTTGATGTCCCCACCACAATTGACGGGAAATACACCAATCTCTAATATTCTCCATCCAGCCTAAATAATTCTTTTCCCATCTTTCAGGTATAAATTTTATTCTGCCGTCATGAACTGCCTTAATTGCTTCTTGCGCTAAAGGTTTCATTTTTACAAACCATTGTTCCGAAAGTAACGGCTCAATAGTAGTTCCGCAGCGCTGACATTTTCCGACATTATGTTCATGGTCTTTTGTTCTTAACAAGAAATTTTGATATGATAAATCACCAATTATCGCTTTTCTTGCTTCATATCTGTCAAGTCCGTGATATTTATGTGGAACTTCTCCGCATGCAATCATTTTTGCTTCTTCATCAATAACCCAAATCGGTTTTAAGCCGTGGCGTTTGCCTACTTCGTAGTCGTTAGGGTCATGAGCAGGAGTAATTTTTACCGCACCTGTCCCAAAATTTCTGTCAACATATTCATCTGCAATAATTGGAATTTCCCTGCCTGAGAGCGGAACAACAACCGTTTTGCCTACTAATTCCGAATATTTTTTATCATCAGGGTGAACTGCGATTGCAACATCCCCAAAAATTGTTTCAGGTCTTGTTGTTGCAACAATTATTGCTCCTGATTCATTTTTTAAAGGGTAAGAAATTTCCCACAAATGTCCTTGTTCTGTTGCATATTCTGTTTCTACATCAGAAATTGCACTGCGGCATCGAGGACACCAATTGACGATATATTTACCTTTATAAATCAGTCCTTTTTCATAAAGGCGAACGAATACTTCTTTTACAGCATCAGAACAACCTTTATCAAAAGTAAACCTTTCTCTTGTTCTGTCAAAAGAAGCACCAAGCCGTTTGCATTGATCTAAAATTCTTGATTTGTGTGCATTTGCCCATTCCCAAGTTTTTTCTAAAAACTTATCGCGACCTAAATCATATCTTGAAAGTCCTTGTTCTCTTAATTGTTTTTCAACAACATTTTGAGTTGCAATCCCTGCATGATCGGTTCCCGGGACCCAAAGTGTCTCAAAACCGCTCATTCTGTGATAACGAATAAGAATATCCTGTAATGTCTCGTCTAATGCATGTCCCATGTGTAATACACCTGTTACATTTGGAGGTGGTATTACAATAGAATAAGGTTCTTTTTGACTGTGAGCATCTGCTTTAAAAAATCCATTGTCTTCCCAAAATTTATAAATACTTTCTTCGGTTTCTTTAGCATTGTAAACGGTAGGTAAATCCTGAATTGTTGTAGTCATATTTCTTCCTCTTTTAACTGTTTATATTAAAAGATTATCACAAAAATAAAATATGTTACGCATTATTGTAATAATTGAAATAGAGAATAAAATGTGTTATAATAATAACTATACAGCGGATATGGGAGTACTGATGACACGAACAAAGAAAAAACCTGCATTTACACTTGCAGAAGTTATGATTGTACTTTTGGTACTTACGATATTGTTTGCCGCTTTTGCACCTTTTGTAACAAAACGCAGAAGAAATTCAGCAGCAAAACAGGAATTTTGGATGTGGTCAAGCCGTAATTACATGGCAGGACCAATGAATACATATTACAAACCGATTTCCGACAATTATTTAGGTGGTATATATATAGGTACCACCCCTGATTCCGAAAATGATATTAAATCATCTTATACTCCGTTATCTAAAGTTATTATTCGCTCCGGTTATGTTGCAAATAATCTTATACAGCGTCAATTACAACTGCGATATGGCAGAAATGATTTTAATGACCCGGGACAATTAGCTGCTACATTTATTGCAGATAATACAAACTTGCTGTTTGGGGCTAATTTCCCTATGCTTCAAAGAAAAGAAAGCGATACAACATATCCGAGCAACAATGTTGCTTTTGGTTTTAATGCAATGAATGGAATAAAAGATTATAATGATATTAATTCAAAAGCAGATAATAATACCGCTTTTGGTAACGATTCATTGCCAAATACATATTCGGGCGACGATAACACCGCAATTGGGGCAAGAACCGGATATGCTAACCTTGCCGGATACAATAATACTTTTATCGGTTATGACGCAGGCAGTGAAGCAGAAACTCGTTTTAGTACGCTCATAGGTTATCATTCGCAGTCATTGACAGGTGATTATAACACACTTATCGGTGCATACACAGGTTTTGGAGATGAGTGTCCTACTTGTGAGGGTAGCAGAGATTTCCAATATAATGTTGCTGTCGGCTATAAAGCATTAAGTAGTGTTACATCAGGTAAATATAATGTTGCAATTGGTTCAGGAGCGTTAGGAGCCCTTACAACAGGTGGGTACAATACTGCAATAGGATACAATGCATGCGCAGGGATTACAGGACAGTCCTATAAAACATGTATTGGTGCAAATTCAGGACCTGCTTCTAATACTCCTGTAAACACAGAACTTGCGTTTGATAAAAATGATGCTACGCCAAGAACATACATTGGTTCTAATCCAAACCTTAATAATAAAAATAATTCTTTGACTGACAGTACTTGGAAATCTTCAGGAAGATATGGTGGAGATGCAGTTTTGGAAATTCATAATTCCGGAGGTTATGGGAATAACAAACTGATTAATAACCCCGTAATTCAGTCAAATGCAACAACAATAATTAACGGGAATCTGATTGTGAGAGGCAAAACATATTTTACAATAGGGAATATATTATACCCGTTTTATTATCAAAATAATATATTTGGCACAAATAAAGATGTAAGTTGTGCCGCAAATCAAATTACTTATAATTTTTCTAATGCAGGAGAATGTGCCACACTTGAACCTATAACAAGTGACAGAAGATTAAAAAATATTTTATCAAAAAATACTAACGGATTAGATAAAATAAAACAATTAAAAGTTTATAACTACAAATTTAAAAACGACAAAAAACAAAAGCGTCATGTCGGTGTAATAGCCCAAGATTTAGAAAAAGTATTTCCTAATTCGGTCTTTAAAGGTGACGACGGTTTTCTTAAAATTAAACTTGATGAAATGTTTTATGCTGTTATTAATTCAATTAAAGAATTAAACGAAAAAATTGTTTCATTAACCAAAAGTATTATTTCTCTTGAAAAAGAAATAACAGAAGCAGAAAAAGAGAATTCTAAACTCAAAACACAGGTAGATTTGCTGACAGCAAGAGTTAACAAATTGAAAAATAAATAATTTGATTTTTAATAAAACTTTGTAATAACACTTAATTTATTTGAATAAATTAAGCGTTTATATTACACTATATAAAAAGTAGCGTAGTGCCGGGTCGGAATTAAAAACCTTACCGGCAGATAGAAATTAAGGAGAATGAAAAATGAGTGGAAAAAACTTTTTATTTACCTCTGAGTCCGTAACAGAAGGACACCCTGACAAAGTATGTGATCAGATTTCTGATGCAATCTTAGATGAATTTTTATCAAAAGATAACCGTTCAAGAGTTGCGGCAGAAACAACAGTGACAACCGGTATGGCTTTAATTTGCGGTGAAATTACTGCAGATTGCTATGTAGATATTCCTGAAGTTGTAAGAAATACTATTAGAAATATTGGTTATACAGGGACTTGTTCCGGCGGATTTGATGCCGATACTTGTGCAGTATTAACAAGCATTGACGAACAATCTACAGATATTGGTAACGGTGTCAATAAGGCATTTGAATCTCGTTCTAATAATGCAGATACATCTATTATTGAAACCGAAGAACTTGGCGCAGGTGACCAAGGTATTATGTTTGGTTATGCTTGCAACGAAACACCTGAACTTATGCCTTTACCAATCAGTTTGGCGCATAAATTATCGTACAGACTTGCTCAGGTCAGAAAACAAGGACTTGTTGATTATTTAAGACCTGACGGGAAATCACAAGTAACTGTTGAATACAAAGACGGTAAACCGTTTAGAATACACACTGTCCTATTATCAACTCAGCATAACCCAAGCATAAACGGAATTGCTGACAATGAAAAAGTACAGGAAATAATCAAAAATGATCTTAAAAGACTTGTTATCGACTATGTATTTGAGTCTTGTGACATAAAACCTGATGCCGATACAATCATTTTAATTAATCCGTCAGGGAGATTCGTAATCGGCGGACCTCAGGGCGATTCAGGTTTAACAGGAAGAAAAATTATAGTTGACACTTATGGCGGATATTCAAGACATGGTGGCGGAGCATTTTCAGGAAAAGACCCAACGAAAGTTGACCGTTCTGCTGCTTATGCATCTCGTTATGTTGCTAAAAATATTGTCGCATCAGGATTGGCTGAAAAATGCGAAATTGAACTTGCTTATGCAATAGGTGTTGCTGAGCCTTTGTCAATTATGGTTGATACATTCGGAACAGGTAAAATTTCTGATGAAGAACTTTCTGCGCTTGTTTCAAAGACATTTGACCTTACACCTGCAGGAATTATCAATAAATTTGATTTAAGAAATCTGCCAAAGAAAAACGGCGGTAAGTTCTATCAGTTACTTGCTGCTTATGGTCACATGGGCAGAACTGATATAAATGTTCCATGGGAATTGACAGACAAAGCAGAAGAACTTAAACAAAGAGCGACTTCCTGCGGATTAGGTTGTATATAATAAATATTTTAATAAAATATTATTAAAAAGCGGTGTGGTTAAAGCCATACCGCTTTTTGTTGCAAAATGTAAACTCATAAATAATCTATATATCAATTTTTACAAATAAAAATACTTTATAGAAGTATAGGTTATGTAGGTTACTAATGGTTAATGAAAGGTAGGTTATTTATGAGTAACATTTACACAGGTTACGGGAATTCTCCTGTTATTTTCACAATGTTTGATTCTTCAAAAGGATCTTTTGGCAACAGGTTAGATTGCACCGCACACAGAGCAGTAAACAGTGCAAGAGCGACATTAGAAACAGGTGCACTCGGAGTAGCAACTTATGCAGGGTACAAGGCAATTAATTGCGCAACAAAAGGAAAATGTTTTAATTGGAACACAGGCTTGAACAAGAGTTTGTCAAAAATTGCAAGCGTATATAAAGATTGTGTTGAAATTTTTGAAAAAGCAGCAAAATCAAATAGCGGAATTAAAAAATATATTGCAAAAGGTGCAAAAGGATTAGCAAATTTGTTTAAAACCGGTTGCGAAAAACTTGCTAAAACATCAGGCAGACAGAAACTATTAGGCTTGCTCGGGCTTGCTGCAGTAGGGACACTTGTTGCAATTGAAAGAAAGCATGCCTTTAAAGAGGGGCAGTACGAACAAGAATATAATCACAGAGCAAATAAACAAAATGATGTATAAATTTAAAAGGCGGGTTAATTCCCGCCTTTTTACTTCTCTAAATTATCAAGTTCTTTTGATAACATAATTAATTTATCTTTCAACATTTTATTTTCTTTTTTCAGAATGACAATTCGCTCAACATCAGTTACAACCCTTTTTGCTAAATCAGAAATTTTCTCATATAATTCCTTAACAGAATTTACGGCAGAATAAAACATTTCATCTCTGCGTATTTTATAATATCCCTTCTCGTCTTTTGAAACGGAATCAGGGAATATGCGTTTTAAGTCCTGAGCGATAACACCTACCTGATGAACTTTTTGTTTATCATTTTTAAAAGTAAAATTATAAACTTTTAGTTTAGATAAAAATTCTAATCCTTTTTCAAATGGCTGACCAACATTTTTAAGCCGTAAATCACTTGTTACACCTGCTGATAAGTCATCAGTTCGCCTTATACCTACAGGAGTAAGTATAGGGCAACAAGATCCCCCCGTAATCAACTGTGTAGCAACAGAATTTGTTCCCCCGTCAGTAAGATTATGACCTCCATCAAGTTCTATATTGGCAGAGGTATAAGCGGTATCATTATAAGAAGATCCGCATTTGTGGGGTGAGTGCCCCCAAAAATAATTGTAACCGCCAAAAGAATTATCTATGATATTGTTGTAATTTTTAAATGCCAAGTATGACCAATCATAAGAGTCTCGCCCTGAATAACCTGAACCTCCGGCATAATCTTTAGTCGAATTTGAGCAAGAGTAATTACAAATACAATGTTCTCTGCCTGTATATGCCTCACGCATATAACTTTGGGCATTTTTAATTCTTTGGGTAAATTCGCTTCCGTCATAACCAATCAATGGCTTATGCGTCAGAGCAGATTCTTTGTATAACTTATATCCCATTAAAGAAATAGTATTTGCATAAGTATTTACAGATGCAGAGGGTGTCATAGGAAATGGGGAACGCCCAACCATATATGTCTGACCTCTGACTATCAAATTGCCGTTTACCACAACTGATGAATCACCTAAATTGGGTGCTCCGCTGATACCGTTCGGATACGGGTATTTGCTGCCTGCTGATGTAAGATTATGAACTTCTAAAGTTGCCGCTCCGTTAAATGCAGAAGTTGGCCTGCCGATAAGAACACGTTCTTTTGAATCAGTAAAAAATGATTGTGCGGTAGAACCCATGGCAGAAGTATCAACACCATAACCGCCAATACATGTTGTATATTGAGATGAAGAACCTATACCTTTACAAGCATTATAACCGATTGCTGTATTGTATTTGAAATTTGAATATGAATCACCTGTCGGATTTGCTGAAAGTAATGCGCCATAACCTATTGCGGTGTTATAATATCCGCCTGCATTGGAACTGTCACCTATTGCGACATTGTAATCCCCCTTGACATTGATATTATTTCCGATTGCTGTTGTATAATTACTTGTACTTGATTTTGATGTAGTATTATTGCCGATAATAGTATTATAATCACCGGTTGCAGCATTATAAGAATTACGACCGACAAATACATTACCAATGCCTGTCGTAAGACTTGAACCAGCCCCGACACCAAGTGCAGTATTTGCGCTGCCTGTTGTTAAACTTTTCAAAGCCTCAAATCCGAATGCAGTATTATATATACCAGATGTAAGAGAATCTAAAGCATTTCTGCCAAGAGCAGTATTCCCCATTGCGCCGCTACCGATTTTCATTGCGGTAATATCATTTAAATCAGGCTGAACATAAGTAAAACTTAAATTGTTATAATTACTTCCCAATAAAAGATTAGAATTGCCTGCGAACAAATAGCCATACTTTGTACCATTATATCTAAATTCAATCTGTTTTTGAAGTTTGTTACCGCCAATTTTATTTCCTGAGCGGATAATAAGTTTTGAATACGGCTGATATGTTCTTCTAATATCTTCTAAATCAATCGGTGTAATACCGATTAAGGTTTGCTGAAGCATAGAACGAATCGGAGCATCAGTATAAATATCATTCATATTACTTGCCCCTACAGAGCCCCAAACATTATCAAGCGCAATATTTGAGTATCTTGATGTGAAAATAGGAGCAACAGCAGCAAGAACCACAGTCATAACCGCCATTATGACCATAAGTTCCGCAAGTGTAAATGCGGTTATCAGTTTAGTTTTTACCGCTTTCATTTAATCCTATTTCCTTTCAAGTTTTTTTATTCGTTTTTCTAACACCAAAATTTGTTTATTTATATCCTGATGTTCTTTCTTTATGCTCAATATATCACTGTTAGCCTTAACAATTTTTGATGATATATCTTCAAGTTTCTGTGCAAGTTCTTTTACTGCATTGACAAGTGCATAAAACATATCTTCAATTCTAATCTTCAGATACCCTTTCTTATCTTTTGATACCGCATCAGGAAACACTTTTTGCAGGTCTTGCGCTATAACACCAACCTGAGGAGTTTTTTCATCATCTTTATAAGTATAATTATAAGGTCTGAGTTTTAAGATTTTGTTAAGACCGTCATTGTTCAGTGTTATCGCAGTTTTTAATCGTCTGTCAGAAGATACGACATTTGCGCAGCCGTTGCCGTTCGGGTACCCGTCAGAAGTTGAACAATTACCGCCTTTTATCAGCATATTAACAGATTTTGGGTTTGATGGTGTCAGTTCTTTACAAACATAATTATTATAGTTTAAGATACTTTGATATGCGTCATTACTGCAACGGTAATATGCTGTTTCCGCACCGCCGGATTGAGTATCGGTAAAGACATTATAAGAAACTTTGCCGTTTTCATCAGCCGGATAAAAATTCCCCCTTACAACAAGATTTGAATTTATAACAACATTTCCGTATGTTTGAGAATTTATTGTATTGTTATGAACTTCAAGTATTGAACGACCTGAAAAACCTCTTGTATTATTGGATTGAGGCTTACCGCCTATAAAAATATGCTCGCCTGAATCTGTATTAAAAACAGATGGGGTATTATTGGTTGAATACCCAGAATTGTAGCCTAAACAAACTCTTGAACCGTTATTGGCTCCAGAAATTGAATTACATGCACCGTAACCGATTGCGGTCATTGCTTTTACGGCAGGGTCACCATTTGTATAAACCCCGTAACCGACAATTGTGTTATAAGAAGCACTTGTTCCCGGGAAAACAGACCCGACAATTGTGTTATATGATGCAGATGTCGAATTGAAGCCGTTTCCTGTATGTGCGCCTAAAAATACATTGTGAGAACCAGCAGAACCTTCTTTGTTCATCGCTCCGTAACCGATTACAACATTGTCAGTAGGCGCAGCATCAATCTCCGCACCGCCTGCACCCGCACCTGAGCCAATATAGATGCCGTTCACAGTATTTGATGAATTTGCCGTTCCGAGTTTATTTAATGCTCTGTGACCGACAGCAGTAATATACTGTTGATTTGAACCCCCACCTTTAGCACTAATTTTTGCCTGCCCCATTGCATTATTACCCAATATTGATAATGAAAATGCTTTTATGTCTGATTCCAAATTAGAAAGACCGTATATCGTTGCATATTCACAACTATATGGAGATAAAGACGAACCAAATACAATATCAGACCCATCAAAATATAGAACGGCAGAATTTAAACCTCTGCCTTGTTGTTGAGGGTTCTTTGAAAATCTAAACTGCATTTGAGGGGGATAGTAAGTTTTTCCTCCATAAGAAATACTGCCATTATCAATAACAAGTTTCCCTGCATTATTATCTGCGGTCGTAGGCACCATACCCATATAAACGCTTGAAGTCCATGTTTCATTTCCGGGGTCAAAATAAGCATTTTTCTCGGCATCACCCGTTACAAAATTCCAGATGGATTCGGTTTCATGAGTTTCGGCGATATGTCTTTTTGTTACAATAGGAGCCATTGCCGCAAACAAAAGAGCAATTACAACGAGTACTATCAGTAACTCTGTTAAAGAAAATGCCCTAATCCCTGATTTCATCCTCAAAAATAACTCCAAAAATGCTTATACTATACATTATATTATAACACATTAGCGACAATCATTCAATATAATTAACAATTTGTGATAAACAAATGTGAATAGTGAATGGTTAATTGTGAATAGACTTTTACAAATTTTTGTATTTTTACTATGACAAGTTACTGATAGTGACAATTCAGGACACTCGATTCTCCTTCATTTTACGGTTTCTTTTATGTTAAAATATTACTGTCATGAAAAACATTTCAGTAAAATGGTTTATTTGTATAATAATTATCTTGGGAAATTTTTTAGGGATGCTCGACTCAACAACAGTCCAACTTGCACTCTATCCGATTTCGCAGGGACTTAATATAACACTGACGCAAGTCCAATGGATAATTATTGCATATATGCTTGTTATGACTGTATTTTTGCCATTCTTTGGCAAAATCGGCGACCTTTACCCTAAAAATAAGGTTTATGCGACAGGATTTTTTACATTTGCTCTCGGCGCAATATTATGCACAATTTCTCCAAATTTTGGTCTGATAATCATATCAAGATGCATTGAGGCTTTAGGTGCATCAATTATGATGGCAAACGGTCCTGCCGTTATTGCAACACTATTCCACGGGAAAAACAGAGGAAAAGCACTCGGAATAAACGGTTCACTTGTCGCAATAGGAGGGATGTTAGGACCTGCAGTCGGAGGTTTGATGATAAACTATTTCGGCTGGCGAACCATATTTGTTCCGTCAATTCCTGTTTCGCTAATTTGCGGTTATTTTGCGCTAAAAATGGTGCCGTCATATATAAGACGAAAAGAACTGAAATTTGACTATAAAGGCTTTTTATATTTTGGAATTTCACTTTTGTCACTTTTACTTGCTATTTCGCAGGGGCACAGTTGGGGTTGGAAATCGCTCCAAATAATTATGCTTGGCATCTTAACATTGCTATTTGGCGGATTATTCTATTTTAGAGATAAAAAAATATCTTACCCGATGATAAACTTTAAAATGTTTAAAATCAAACCGTTCACGTTTGGAAATATTGCAGTGATGATGTCTTATATGACAATGTTTACAAATGCAATATTATTGCCGTTATTTTTGCAGGGAATACTAAAATATGATGCTTTTACGACAGGACTTTTAATTTTGCCTTATTCAGTTGCATCTGCAACTGTTGCCCCTTTTGCCGGTGCATACTCAGGGCTTCATGGGAGCAAAATTTTGACAAGAATCGGTCCGTCTGTTTATATAGTTGCACTTTTAATTTTTACGACTTTCGGACTAAAAACACAAATGTGGCAAATTGTTTTGGCATCTGTCATCATGGGCATAGGTAACGGACTTTTCCAATCCCCGTCTAACAATGCTATTATCACAAGTGTTAAAACAAATGAACTCGGGGTCGCAAGCGGAATTTTATCTCTATCAAGAAATTTAGGAAACATATTAGGTGTTGCAATTACAATTACGCTATTTGAAAGTTTCAGAAATCACTTTGCAATAAACGGAGAACAAAGTGCATTTTTACAGTCTTATCACACTACAATGCTATTTGGTATTTTGTTTGGTATAATTTGTCTTTCCTGTTCTATTATTGCATATCACGACAGTAAAACATCAAATTCATAAAATATATTGAAAATAAAAATTTACCATATTATTATATAAGTGTAAAATTTACACTAAACAATTTATGAATGGCGGAAATTATGACAGAAAATAATATAAGAAATATAGCAATAATAGCGCATGTTGACCACGGCAAAACTACACTTGTTGATTGTCTGTTAAAACAGGCAGGAGTTTTCAGAGAAAATCAGCATGTTGAAGAACGAGTTTTGGATTCAAATGATTTGGAAAGAGAAAGAGGAATAACAATTCTTTCCAAAAACATTGCAATTGATTATAAAGGGACAAAAATCAATGTTGTTGACACTCCGGGACACGCAGACTTCGGCGGTGAAGTTGAGCGAGTATTGGGTATGGTTGATGGTGCTCTTTTAATCGTTGATGCTGCGGAAGGTCCAATGCCGCAAACAAGATTTGTACTATCTAAAGCACTTGAATTAGGGTTGAAAATTATTGTTGTAATAAATAAGATAGATAAACCTGCCGCTGAACCGTTAACAGCATTGGACAAAGTTTTTGATTTGTTTACTGAACTTACGGACAGAGCAGATTTAATAGATTTCCCGTTCATTTTTGCAAGCAGTTTAAACGGTTTTGCAATAAAAGAACTTGAAGACGAACCAAAAGACATGGTTCCTCTTTTAGATTGCATTTTAGAAAATATTTCCGCCCCTGAAGGAGATTCAACAAAACCGTTCCAATTCAGAGCAACAACATTAGATTATAACGAATATGTCGGAAGAATAGTAATCGGCAGAATTGCACAAGGGGTTGTTCACAGTCAGGATACTGTTTGTTGGATTCAGGCTGACGGAACTCAATCAAAAGGAAAGATAACAAAATTATTCGGCTTCCACGATTTAGGAAGAATTGAAATTCAGGAAGCAAAAGCGGGAGATATTGTCGGAATTGCAGGCTTTAGTGATATTCAAATCGGAGAAACATTATGCGATAGCGAAAATCCTCAGGCTTTGCCCTTAATTAAAGTTGATGAACCAACTTTACAGATGAATTTTTCTGTTAATGACAGTCCGTTTGCAGGTCAGGAAGGTAAGTTTGTTACTTCAAGACAATTAAGAAAAAGACTTTACACCGAACTTGAAAAAAATGTAAGTTTAAGAGTTGAAGATACAGATTCAACAGACTGTTTTAAGGTTTCAGGTCGTGGCGAACTTCATTTGAGTATTCTTATTGAAACTATGCGCCGTGAAGGGTATGAATTTGCAGTATCAAAACCTGAAGTTATATTTAAAACTATAAACGGTGAACAGTGTGAACCTTATGAAAATTTAATAGTAGATGTCCCTGATGAATATGCAGGCTCAGCGATAGAAAGACTTTCAAACCGTAAAGGCGAAATGAAAGATATGAAGTCCGCAAAAGGCAGAACTCATTTGACCTTTCACATTCCTGCAAGAGGATTAATCGGGTTCAGAAATGAGTTTATAAGAATGACAAGAGGTGAAGGGATAATGTATCATACTTTCCTTCATTACAGACCTTATGCAGGAGATATCAGCCGTCAAAGATGCGGTTCTATAATCGCTCACGAACAGGGAGAGGCAATACCTTATGCTCTTGCTCAATTTGAGGACAGAGGGGTATTTTTTGTAACTCCTAAAACAAAAGTTTATCGCGGAATGATTATTGGTGAAGGCAACAGACCTCAGGATATTGTTGTAAATATTTGCAAAACCAAAAAATTAACAAACATGAGAAGTTCTACGGCTGATGTTATGGTTACTTTGCAGGCTCCAAGAATTTTATCGCTTGAAGAAGCGTTAGAATATATCACTGATGATGAACTTGTAGAAATTACACCTGAAAATATAAGACTTCGCAAAGCCGACTTAAACAGAAAGATTTATAATTAATTATTCAATAATTTTGCCGTCAAAAAGGTCAATAACCATATTTACATTATCAGAATGAAAACCGGCATCTTCTCTTTGTGCAGAATGATTCTGTGAAACTTTATCTGAAGAAGTATTTATATCAGAAGTTGTTATTTCAATTCGCTCAACCTGTTCAATTGCATCTTCTACAACTTCTTTCGGTTCATTTTTGTCAGGAATTAATTTTTTTTTAGTCGCGGGTTCAGGTTCGGATGGTAAACTTTCTACTGACAATTTGTCATCATCTGCATTTGGTTTGCGCAAAACAATTTTAGGCTTTGTACCTAAAACGGCAACTGAAGCGGATTCTAAAAGAGCCATTCTGTCCGCTTCATCTCTGAAACGATTTAGCCAACTGTCACTTTTTATTGCAATAATAACTTCTTCTTGTGTCAGTTTAACAGGCTTTGCATACTGTTTTAATATTGCTCTTGATGCAAAAGTCTGAATATTATCCAAAAATTTAATCCATAAATTTTTTAATTCCGTATTATCTGATTTCGAGGAAGCATTTTTAACGGGTTGAGTTATTTCGGGTTCCTCTTTAGGAGAGGCAGTGACCTGAGCAGCAGGCTCTTGTTTCGCAGTTTTTGCTTCTTCCTTTTTCTCTGCAATTTTATTTACAGGCATTGGGGGAGTATTATAAACATGCGCAGGTTTTACAATATGCCCTGATTCAAGTTGCTGCAATCTGTTCTGCAAATCTTCAAGTTTTGTATTTTCCGTTAAATTTGCCATATCCAAAATTGCAACATCAAGCCACAATTTTGGGTTTGTGGTCAATTTCAATTCTTTTACATAAGAACTGCATTTGTCAATCAATGACACAATTTGATGTGTTTCAATATCGTTTAAATAACCGGATAATTTTTTAATCTGTTCATCATTTAATTGAATAACTCCCGTGAGTAACTTTGAATCAGCAGATTTCAGAATTAACGCATTTCTTAAATATTCCAAAAAATTTGATAATATCTGACTTGGTTCATTGCCCTGATTATAAATATTATTCAAAACTTCGAGTGCGGAATTTGAATCGGATTTAATTACACATTCAAATAATTTTGTCAAATCATCAAAAGATAATCTGCCTAAAAGTCTGTTTATATCATCAACATCAATTGCTTCTTTTGATGAATTCAGAACACTTAACTGATCTAACAATGCGATAGAATCTCTCATTCCGCCTGCAGAATTTGAAGCAATATAATTAAGTGCATCATCTGTTATATTAATTTTTTCACTGTCAGAAATAAATCTTAAATGTTTAGAAATATCATCTGTTGTAATGCGCTTAAAATCAAATCTTTGGCAGCGGCTTTTTATGGTATCAAGAACTTTATGCACTTCTGTTGTAGCAAGAATAAAAATAACATTCGCGGGCGGTTCTTCAAGTGTCTTTAACAAAGCATTGAACGCAGTCGGAGTGAGCATGTGGACTTCGTCTATAATGTAGATTTTGTAGCGGCTATGAACAGGTGCCATCGCTACATTTTGGATAATTTCTTCGGCATCGCTGACCGAACGGTTACTTGCCGCGTCAATTTCAATCACATCTATAGGTATGGATTTTGTTATATTTGTACAATTCTCACATTCATTACAAGGCGAAATTGTAGGACCTTTTTCGCAGTTTAAAGATTTTGCAAAAATACGCGCAGTAGAAGTTTTACCTGTACCACGAGGACCCGTAAAAAGATACGCATGAGAAATTCTGTCGGATTCAATAGCGTTAGTTAAAGCCTTTTTGACATGAGATTGTCCGACAATTTCTTCCAATTTCTGCGGTCTGTATTTTCTGTATAAAGGTACATAACTTTTATTCATGATAATGTTATTATAACAAAGAATTTATTAAAAAGGACAGATTATGAACATAATTAAACCAAATAAACTCAAAAATGGTGATACAATAGCAATAATTGCGCCGGCAGGAAATGTTGAAGAAGATAAAATCCTAAATTCTGTCAAATATTTTGAAAGTTTGGGGTATAAAATCAAGTTAGGAAAAAATATTTTCAAATCTGAAAGATACCTTGCAGGAAGTGACAATGACCGTCTTGAAGATTTACACAATGCCTTCGAAGATAAAGAAGTAAATGCAATATTTTGCGCAAGAGGCGGGTATGGTGCAATAAGATTAGTTAATAAAATTAATTACGAACTAATAAGTAATAACCCGAAAATTTTCAGTGGATATTCTGATATTACGGCACTATCGCTGATGTTTTTCAAAAGGTCAGGGCTGATAACTTTTTCTGCTCCAATGCCAAAAGGTGATTTTCAGCCTGATGAAATTGATGAATTTACGGTTTCAAATTTTTGGAATACACTCGAAAGTAACAATATTACTATAACTGCGCCTGAACTAAAAACTTATAAATGCGGTGATGCAAGAGGGATTATTTGGGGCGGAAATCTTGCAACTGTTTGTTCGTTATGCGGATTAGATTTTATTCCAGATGAAAATTTTATATTTTTTGCGGAAGATTTGAATGAACCTGTTTATAAAATAGACCGTTCTTTCAGACAACTTTTGAATATTGATAAATTTAAGCAAAATGTTTGTGCCATAGTATTGGGTGACTTTTTAGGTATCGACGAATACAAAGAGCAACTTGATAAACTATTTAATGAAATCGCACAGGAACTAAATATCCCTGTCTATGGCGGATATCAAATTACTCATGACAAAACAAAAGTTACCGTTCCGATAGGCGCTATCGGGCTGTTAAACGACGGAGTATTAGAAAGCAGATACTAAACAAACTACCCTATCAGACTGTATAAATTGCTAATGTTTTAATGCAATCAAATATAAATAATCTTCTATGAGTTCGTTTTTTAAAGGTTTTTGTTATCAAACAAAAACTTGAACAACACAAGGAGGTTAAAAATGTCAATTAAAAAACTAACTGCGGCAGCGGCGATTGCTGTTGGAATAGCAACATGTTCCTTGAATAGTGCAATGGCTGCCTGCCCGTGTACACAAAATGAGGCTTTGCCTGTTGTGACAGGGCCATCTGACTGTGCAAAACCGCAATGTAATAAATGCAAACGTGCAAAAGCGGATTGCGGTTGCAAAAAGAAAAAAGCATGTCCTGTAAAAACACCATGTAATGACGAAATCAGTTGTGAAAAACCTGCTGTCCCGTCAACAGCGTTGTGTCCTCAATCTGGAAAGCCTGACAGTTCACAAATGAAACAGGTTTATGGCTATCCGCAGGCAATTTACGGTACTAACAACTATGTAGGAGAACCTGCAAACTCAATTTTTTCAACTGAAACCGCAATGAAAGGTTGTCCTGCATCAAGATTGAGTTCTGAAATATCAGGAACAACAATTTCAACTCAAACTGAAAGCCAAATCACAGGTGCGGCTGCATCTATGCCTTGTTTGAATGAGTTACCGAGATGTAACAATGGTGTTAGTGTAAATATGGGCGAAAATAAAGGTTGCCCGATTGATTTCAAATCAGCAAACTCAATTAATGCAGTAAAAAAGTCTTTAGTCCCTTATACCATTAAGGAAAATATAACTGGTGCTGCTGCTCCTGCATTCACAGGCGGAATGTTTCCTGATGTTCCGAACAGTTATTGGGCATCTTGTGATATTGACAAGTTAGCGATTAACAATGTTGTTGTCGGCTATCCTGACGGAATGTTTAAACCAAACAAAAACATTTCCCGTGCCGAATTTGCGACAATGCTTGTTAAAGGGTTTAATATGTGCCCTGACGGACATACAACATCAAAATTCTCTGATGTTTCGACAAGCAATTGGGCAAATCCTGCTATCGCAAAAGCCGTTAACGAAGACTTGCTAAGAGGGTATCCTAATCACACGTTCAAGCCTCACAACCCTGTTACAAGAGTTGAAGCACTGACCTCAATTTCAAAAGGTATGACTTGTGATATAGATTCTTGCAAAGCAGACCAGATTTTAAGTAAATATGCTGATGGGAATAAAGTTCCTAATTGGGCAAGAATACCTGTTGCAAAATCGCTTCAAAACGGTGCTTTAAGCGACAGTCCAAATCCAAATATGATTATGCCGAATCGTGATGCAACAAGAGCAGAAATTGCTTCAATGATGCAAAATACAAGAGTTGCACTTGGTTATGACAAGAACCCGATGACAGCAAACAACATTTGCCCTGCATGTCCGATAGAAAAGAAAGCATTACTTGAACAGGAAGAAATAGTTAAAATTCCTACATTAAAATTGTCTATGATTGACCAGGTTAATGCAAAATCATCTCATGTCGGTCAGTATTTCAGAGCAAACACTTTGGAAGATGTAACCATCAATGGTGTTAAATATCCTTGCGGCTCAACGGTAACAGGTCAGGTCGTTGAAGTTATCAGACCGTCAGGATGCAACAAAGGAGCCCTAAAACTTGCGTTTACAAGTATTACAAACGGCAAATGCAAAACTAAATTGCCAAAACAAATTTTACAGGCTCAGGTAAATAAACAGAAAAATCTTAACCCTGTTGCAAGATTAGTACAAATGCCGTTTACATGGACAGGTTCACTTATAGGTATTGTAGGCAGAACTGCAGGCGGTATATTGACTAATGTCGGTAACGCTGCCGAAAATGTAACAAATGATGCCGGTTATGTATTAGGTCACGGTTTTTCAGGTCAATTCGGGGCGGCAGCAAGAAGTCTTGGCGACGGCTTGTATGAAACAGTCAAAGCACCGGTTGATGTAACAAGAACCGCAGTATCAGGTACAATGGGCTTATTCCAAACTACAGGGGATGAATTTGCATATCTTGTTGATCCGAGAGGTTACAAAATCTCTGCAGTCAACCCAAGAGAACACATAACAATCGCCTTTGGTTGTAACGAATAGAGGTGAAAATACTTCTAAAAAACGGGTGTGAAATATTCATACCCGTTTTTTGATTAATAATTTATTATAATAACATTAAAATTTACAACGGAACATGGTCACAATATACAAGACTTGCCCAATTTTCAAAGTAACTTATTTGTGTTACACTTCCTGTTCTTATATAAATTTTTAGTAATTTGTCTGCAGATATATCCAATGCTCCACAAATTGCAGCCTGTATAACATCAGGATGAGTAACAATTATAATTCGGTTTCCGTTATTTTTTTCAACCAAGTCATCAATAACAGATTTAATTCTTTTTATAAAATCAGGCGTACTTTCACCTGCATCTCCGCTTTCAAGGTTTGCAAGTACCTGAGATATGCCATCAGGATACTTATCTAAAATCTGAGAGTAAGTTAATCCGTTCCACTCGCCGCATTTACGAGAGGTTAAGTCCTCAACGGTTTCAAATTCTTGTTTAAAAAGTTTTGCAACTATTTCTGCAGTTTGTTGAGTTCTTACTGATGGAGAAGAATATATTACATCATTTTTTATTCCTCTGTCTTTAAGATACTGAACTACATTTTCTGTTTCTTCAACGCCTAAATCCGACAAAGGCGGATAGTTAGGGTTATCCGAAAATCTTCCTTCTTCTGAATATATTGTAGCACCATGGCTGACAAATGTAATTTTACATCTTCTGTTAAAATACATATTTTTACCTCTTTTAATATTATAGCATAGTTTTTATTTTTGCGGTAGTATAAAGAAAAAGGAGTATTTTATGAAGGGAAAGGCTTTTAAATTTGGAGATAATATTTCAACTGACCATATTGCACCGGGGAGATTGTATCATTTGCGCTCAGACTTAAATGAGTTTGCAAAGCATGTACTTGAGGATGCTGATGAAACATTTGCTTCAAGAATGAAAAAAGGTGATTTTGTTGTAGCAGGTAATAATTTTGGGTTAGGTTCATCAAGAGAACATGCCCCTCGTATTATGAAAATTGCGGGTGTTGGTGCTGTTTTGGCAAAGTCCTTTGCCAGAATATTTTACCGTAATGCCATAAATATCGGACTTTTAGCAATTGAGTGTGACACTGATGCGATTGATGACGGAGATGAACTTGAACTTGATGTTGAAAAAGGGATTATCACTGATTTGACAAATGGTGCTATAATCCAAATTGAGCCGCTTCCGCCTGTTATGATTAAACTTCTTAATGATGGTGGACTTGTTGAACATATAAAGAAAAACGGTGATTTCAAACTGACTGACTAATTGACATAATTTTTTTAATTTCTTAATATATTTGTGATTTTAATAAATTAGATATATTCTAAAACTATACAGACAAAGGGGAATAATATGAATATACAGGAAAAAACCGAATCCATAAATTCAGTTATAAGAAATATTGCTGATTTTATTCAGGTACATCAGGATATAAAAGATGATTTTAATGAATATTTGCGTACAATAGGTCAAACTTCAACAAGCGGTATCTCTTTTCAGTCTGCATGTTTTAGTTATATTCTTGAAAGAAATATAGGCGAAGATTTTAAAAGTATTCCGGAATTGTATCTGGAAAATAATAAAAATCTTGATAAAGAATCAAAAAAGATTGTTGAAGCGATGCAAGATTCAATATCTTCGGTTTTTGAAATCAAAAGAGTCACCAAAACAGGATTTGACTTTTTAAATATTGTCAATGAAAAACGCTATATGGTTACTTCTTTAATGAAAATGACTGCATTTAGGGGGATCGGCGTCGGCAGTTATATTATTGCAAGAATTGTAAAAATTGATGGTGATGATTATTTACTCGAAATTTCTGGGGTATTACCGTCAACAAGAAAAAATGATGCTTATCGTTTTGCAGTTGCTAAAATAATAGAAAATCCTGAACTCGTTTATCTTGATAATCCCGAAAAACAAAAAGAGATTGAAAAAGATGTTGCGGATATATATGATAAGTTTACCGAATTTTTTGACGGGAAGACAGAAATTGTTACGACCAATAAAAATGCAGATGAATTAATTGGTATTTTTAATGATTTTGCAGAAGAAGGTAAAAAGTCCGATTACGAAAAACTTATAACTGAACCTAAAGAGTATAAATATTTTAATGTTCAGGAATTTAACAATTCTTATGACAATTTTTTGGAAAATTCTTTAGGCGGTTTTTCATCTCACCAAGAAGAATATGATGTTGGTATTATTTACGATAAAGAATTAGGGCTTTATGCAGTTCCTTTCTATGGAACATTCAATAAAATATTTGAAGTTAAAGATTATACAAAAATAACGAATTATGATGAATGTATAAAATATTTTTTGAGAAATGACAAATATAGTGCAAATTTGATAAGAACTGTAGCGGAAAAACACAAAAACTTTATGGAAATTGTAAATGCAGTTTTAGGTAAAAATTTGACATTAGATGACTTATTGCGAAAATACAAAAGAAGGTATTTGACCAATAAAATTATGTCATCTACTACCGTTTTGTACCGTTCAAACGCATTTTCAAGCACACTTGGTATAATTGAAGATGAAGAAAATAAACCTGAAATAGATTTATCTCAAAAAATAGGCAGGAACGATCCTTGTCCTTGCGGCAGCGGTAAAAAATTCAAAAAATGTTGTGGTGCAAATTTATAAAACCCTATGATTAAACAGTTACGGCTAAAAAATTATATACTTATTGATGAACTCTGCGCCAATTTTGATGATGGCTTAAATGTCATTACCGGTGAAACAGGTGCCGGTAAGAGTATCTTACTTAATGCAATTGATTTGGTCTTTTCAAACAGAGTTTCAAAAGAAGTTATTAAAACAGGTTGTGATAAAGCAATAATTGAGGTTACGCTTGAATCTTCTCACAATTCATTTAAAGAACTTTTTTCTCAAAACGGTATTGATGATTTGGGTTCTGAAATCGAAATTTCAAAAGAAATTACACAAAACGGTGTGCGTTCAAGAATTAACGGAACTCTTGTCAATCAGGAACTTTTAAAAAATCTTCGCACATTGTTTGTGGATATACATTCACAGCACCAAACTTATACCTTTTTACAACCGCAATACCATATAAACCTTCTTGATTCTTATGCAAAAGAGTTTTACGGGGAAATGTTGCAGGAGTACAGGATAGATTTTAGCAAGTACATTGATTTGGTCAAACAACTTGAAATTGCTAAAACAAGTGCTAATGCGACTGAATCTCAAATTGAATTCTTAAAATTTCAAATTGATGAAATTGAACAGGCTCAAATAATTTCTGAAACAGAAGACAAAGAACTCGAAAGTGAACTTGAAGTATTGATGAATGCTGAAAAATTAAAAGAGTTGACGGGTGGTTCATATTGGGCAATAAATGGTGATGATGGCTCAATTTTAGAAGCATTGGCTAAAATAAAAACAGATTTAACAAAAGCATCAGCTTTTGACCCTAAACTTGAAGATATTTGCTCTGATTTTAACGGAGTGAGCGAAAATCTGCGTGAGATTTCTTCTTTTTTAAGAGATTATTCGCAAAATCTTGATAATGACACTCAAAGACTTAATGATATTCAGGAAAGACTTTTTATCCTTGATAAATTAAAACGCAAATACGGCGGAGATTTGGCAGGTGTATTGCTTGCTTATAACAATGCAAATGAGGAACTTTCAAAGATTGAATATTCTACAAAAAATATTGAGGAGTTAGAATTAAAAATAGATCAAATGAAAGCGCACTTATATAAAATTGCGCAAGAGATAAGTGAATTCAGAAAGAACTATGCAGCCGTGTTATCTTCGCTTATACAGGATAAATTAACACTTTTAGAACTGCCAAAAACCAGATTTTCTATTTCTATAACCGAAAAATCTTTGTGCAGTGATGGTATTGATGATGTTGAATTTATGATTTCCACAAATGTTTCCGAAGATTTAAAACCTCTTGCAAAAGTAGCCTCAGGTGGTGAAATTTCAAGAGTTATGCTTGCCATAAAATCAATATTTGCACAAAATGACGATATTGATACGGTTATTTTTGATGAAATTGATACAGGAATTTCGGGACATGCCGCTCAAAGTGTTGCTGAGGAAATCGAACAACTTTCAAAATCGCATCAGGTTATTGTTATTACACATCAGCCGATTATTGCTTCCAAAGCGGATAAACATTTTTATGTCAGAAAATCTCAACAAGATGAGACAAAAGTAGAAGTCTATGTTTTAACTGGTGAAAATCGTGTCAAAGCAATTGCAGAACTTGCAGGCGGAGATATAAACGAACAATCCGTTGAATTCGCAAAATCGCTTTTAGCGAAATAGCATGTAAACTATTGTTAAAATAATACTTTTATTTTTTTTATAATAGCAATTTTTAATATTCACATGCTTTATAGATTTTGAAGAAAAAGGATTTTATATGTTAATTACATCTATACCCCAAAGAAGTTATTATAATAATTACAATACAATGCAGGTACAACGAAATGGACTTCGCATAAAGCCGCAATTAAATGCTGATACGGTTTCTTTTTGTGCAAGACCGCCAAAGTTTGATAATTCATTTTTTATGGATGCTTTGGGGAGAGGCTATGACAGCGCAGAACCCGGTTTGATTACTAAAGCAAAAGAGTTTCATGGCACATTAAAACGAGTTGTTGATAAGTTAAAGGTTTATGGTTTTGAGTATGATGAAGCATACAATTCTGCCTGCCCTTTAAAAAAGAAAAAATCTGTTCTTGATAAATATGAAAGGCAAGGGAACGCACAGGACATAATTCGTGGAACAGTATATTGGCAAGATCAGCAGGATATAATGGCATTTAAAAAATTTCTTGAAGAAATGAAAGAAGAAGGTTGGATTCTGTCACCGCTTCGTAAACTTGACAAAGAAACAGGAGATTTCGTAAAAAACAAAAATGGTAGTATTATAAAATTTCCTGATTTGGAAATAAGGCAGGAAGGCGTAACAACCGAATCATTGGCACCTTTGGGTGAATATATGCAAAGAGCAGAAATTTCCAGACCAAGAGAATCTACTTATGCTGATTGGCAAATGAGGTTTATTTCTACAAAAGAAAAAGGGATGAAAGAAGGTCGTCAGGACTGTGAAGTTATCTTTTTATACGGGCCAAAATATAAAGATGCCAAGGAAATTGAACATAAATATGTTTATGAACCCGTAAGAAAGATGAAAAAACTCCATGTTGATATGAACCCTGAACATCATCCGAAAGGATCATCAGGCTATTTGATTGCAAACAATTTTAAAGAAATACAGAAAAGGCTTGTCCAATTTATTTCGCAACCTTTGTTTGTAAATGCTTTTAATACGGATTTAAAAATTAAAGATGCAGAAAAATTACCTGTAGAAATCAGTAAGGCATATTCTCATTTGATTCTTAACTATGCAAAGAGCATTCAAAAGGCTCTTCCGAGTTATTATACGCAGATATCAAAAGAACTATTAAAAGATGAACAGGTAGTTGCATCTATTAAAAATTCTCCGTCATATCAGTTTAGGGAAGATAAAACAATAACTCCAAAAGAAATCAAAGAAGCAAAAAGGGAAATAAAATCAAAACTTATTGATTGGAAAGAAAAAGATTCTGAGCGCATAGTTGAAGTTTTGGGAGATTTAAGGCAGACATTAGATAAATTTGCCTTAAAAGACTAAACTTTAATAATAGCAACATTTTCAATGTGATAAGTATGACAAAACATGTCAAACGGTTGAACAGATGTGATAGTGCAACCTTTATCTTTAAGAATTTTTAAATCCCTTGCAAGGGTAGCCGGATTGCATGAAACATAAATAATATGACCTTTGCACAGTTTCCTTGCATAAGATATAGACTCCGGTGTGCATCCTTTTCTTGGGGGGTCAAGAATAACAATATCAAATTTTTGTTCTTGTTTTTTGAAAAATTCACCTGCATCTCCGCCGTTAATTTCAATATTTGGTATTTTATTTAATTTGGCTGTATCTTTTGCAAGTTCTACTGATTTTAGATTTTCTTCAATACTGACAACTTTTTCTGCTACATCAGATAAACAAATTCCTATAGCGCTTATTCCAGCATAGGCATCTAATATAACAGGTTTATGGTAATTTACCTTAATAAAATCTTTAATATAGTTGAAAATATTTTGTGCGCTTTTGGGGTTTACCTGAAAAAATGTTTCTGTTCCTATGCGAAAAGTATTACCGCACATATTTTCTTCTATATAATTCTGACCGCATACGCATTGTGTTTTATTTCCTAATATAACATTTGTACGCTTTGTATTGACATTAACACAAACTCCGATAACCTGTTCAAAACTGTCATATAATTTTTGAGCAAGTGTATTAATATTTGTCGTTAAATCCCCGTTTAAGACAAAAGTTACAAGACAATTTTGATTTTTTACGGAATGTCGGATTACAACATGTCTTAAAATTCCTGTGTGATTTTTTTCATTGTATCCGCTTATATTTAATTCTTGTGCATTATCTCTAATAAAATTGATTATTTTGTCGCAAATTTCAGGCTGAATAGGACAATATTTTATATTAACAATTTCGTGTGTTGATGGTTTATAATATCCTGCAAGTATCCTCTTTGAATTTTTTGTCTGTGAAATCGGATACTGAATTTTATGCCTGTAGTTCTTAATATCGGGACTTGGTATAACTTTTGGTATCTCAATATCAATATTGCCGATTTTTTGTAGTGCATCTTTTACTATTTCACGCTTAATCTCAAGTTGATAATCATAATCTATAAATTGGATTTGACATGCTCCGCATATTTTTTGCATTGGGCAAAACTGGTTGACTCGATATTTTGACGGTTCAGTAATTTCTACAATCTCTCCGTTTGCAAAATTTTTATTTACTTTAGTAATTTTTATTTTTACTTTATCCTGTGGACAGACATTAGCCACAAAAACAACAAAACCGTCAATTCGTGCAATACCGGCACCTGTGCTTGAGAGTTTTTCAATTTGTACATCATAAATTTCGCCTGTATTCATACAAAAATTTTATCATGAATAAATATTAACAAAATTTTTTAGTCATGGTATTATGTATTTAGTTTTAAGGGGTATTTATGAAAAAATTATTTATAACTTTATTATTTTTGGTGCCGTTTATATCAGGATGTGCAAAAATTGATTCAAATCTTACCATAAATAATAATAAATCTGCGCAGATTGAAGTGCGTATGACATCGGATAAAAATGCAAGACCGCTTGAGATTGCAACTATGAATGCTAATATCAGGCGATTTACCGGTAAAGATTACTCAATTAATGATGAATCTACTTATAAAAAGATAAATGTGACCGCTGTTAAAAAAGTTAAAAACCTCGCAAAACAGGATTTGGATTTATCATCACTCGGTTTTGTGACAAAACTCCCGTCAGGAAGATTTATTGATATAAACCATAACTTTTTTGTTACTTCATACAATATTCACATGGTTTATAACATTGCAGGTCAGAAAAATAAGGTTCTTTATGTCAAAGACATAAAAAAGAATAATAAAAGTGCATCAGGCTTGATACCGGAATACTTGCAAAAGTATGGTGACAGCGTAGAAAATCCTGTAAATAACATGGATATTGATACAGGTAGGGCTGATTTTATAGAAAATTTCGACCAAAATCTGATAAGTGACACTCCAATTAAAAATTATAAAACCGAAGAAATAGAAGTTAAAGATGACTACAAGTTGTTTGACTTAAACAAACTTGGTTCAAGATTTACGATTACATTACCATCTTTTGCTTCTTATAATAATGCTCAGAAAATCGAAAACGGTGTATATGTATGGAATTTAAATACCGATAAACCTGTTGAGATTAAACTTCAGTATGTAGTGTATAGCGGTTTTGCGATAGGTTTTCTGTTCTTGGCAGGAATATTGTTCTTAATTTATATTGCAAGGCGTATTCACCGTCATGATACTCTAAAAAGAATAGGTAATAATAATTAGTTTGTAGTATTTTTATTCTATATACTGGCTGACGAGGTTAAAATTATTCAACGAATAATTTTAACATTCGAGTCTTTTTGCCCACAAAAAAAAGAACCTATAAGGTTCTTTTTAATGGTGGGCGT
>CACYKF010000007.1:0-42572 GCA_902774905.1 uncultured bacterium | reverse complement strand
ACGAGGTTAAAATTATTCAACGAATAATTTTAACATTCGAGTCTTTTTGCCCACAAAAAAAAGAACCTATAAGGTTCTTTTTAATGGTGGGCGTTATAAGACTCGAACTTATGACCCTCTCCTTGTAAGGGAGACGCTCTACCAACTGAGCTAAACGCCCTTATGACTATTTATTTTTCAGCAATTGCTAAATCCTTTAGCAAGATTCATAGTATCAAAAACATTTTTTACTGTCAAGCGGTAAAAGTTACGGAACATTTTTTTTTAATGTTCGTCAATATAATTGGAAGTTTGAAGATAGAGTAGAGGAGAGGGTTATGACAACTGAATTAATGGAGTATGAAAAATTAAATCTTGATGATGACGGAAATAAATACTTTGACAATGTTGTATTTGAGGATGATATTCTACAGGATTATTTAAAAGATATCAGTAAATTCAAGTTATTAAAAACAAATCAGGAAAAGGAGTTGGGGAGATTAATCAGAGAGCAAAAGGACAACAATGCAATGAAAAAACTTGTTCAGGCAAATTTGCGCCTTGTGGTGAGTATAGCAAAAAAATACACAGGGCGCGGTGTTCTTTTTATGGATTTGGTACAAGAAGGGTCGATAGGATTAATGAGGGCTGCTGAGAAATTTGATTACAGAAAAAATTTTAAATTTTCAACTTATGCAACATGGTGGATAAAACAGGCTATTGCAAGAGCAATAGCGAATAATTCAAAAACAATAAGAATTCCTGTTCACATGACTGATAAGATAAAAAAACTAAAATTTGCACAATGTTACTTACAGGACAAGTTTGACAGACCGCCAACAGATGAGGAATTGTGTGAGTTTATGGATATAAACGAAAAACAACTTTTTAAGATAAAACATTCAATAAATTTAGAACCTTTGAGTCTTGAAACGGCAGTAACAGATGATTTGAATTTGGGAGATTTTGTCGAAGATAACAGTCATCTTCAGCCGGATGAATGCGTTAATAATTCATATTTGTACTCAAGTATGGATGATTTGTTAAATGTTCTTACTCCAAAAGAAAAAGAGATTATTATTCAGCGTTTTGGAATTGAAAACGATAAACCTAAAACATTACTTGAAGTAGGACATAATTTAGGGTATTCAAAAGAGAGGATAAGACAACTTGAAAATCTTGCATTACTAAAAATGCGACAAAATCCATCGACAAAGCATTTTAAAGAGTTTATTAAAGATTAGAAAACAAAATCGTCTAAATCAAAATCTCTAAACTTTTTATTTGTATCATTATCTAATTCCTTGCGTATATGCGGATCGGACAAATGTTCCAGAGCATTAGGAACGAATTTTGTCGGAGCATCTTCCGATTTATTTTTAGGAATATTAAATGTTCTTACATCCTTCGGGAAAAAGCGCATATAAACATTTTGGCTGATGTTTTTTGATATAATCTCATATGAATACTGCTTAATTTTTTCTAACTGTGAAAGAGCCTGAGTTTGATTATTAGCGCTATAATATCCAAAACTGTCAGACACATTTTTATTATATTTTCCGCTCCACATTACAAGTGAATTTACGCAATCTAACAGTACTGCAGATGTTTTGAGTTCAAACGGATATGTGATTTTGAAAGCGGTAGCAATTTCAAGAGTGTCCCACAGATTGCGTCTTAACTGAGTTTTATCATTTATTGTATATGTGTCAATTACAAGTATTGATTTTACATTGAATTCCTTTGCCAAATCATTTAAAGATGAAAAATTAATTTTATCTTTTTGGTTATATTCGTTCAGCGCCTTTAATGTTTTATCTTTTAACTGATAATTTGAGTTTAACTTATGGCGAACTTCATAAAGTGTTTTTACATTAATATTTTTATATTCTTTTAAATTTGAAATAACATCCTCTGCCACAATATTTGATGCTTCAGGGAAGCAAAAATAGTTGTCGCATACGGTCATTATATCAGTCGGAAGAACAAGTAAATCAAACTGAACGGCATGGACTTTTAGTGCCGAGAAAACAAGAAAAATAAATATAAAGAAAAGTTTTATAATCTTCTTATACATTACATTAAAATTATAGCATAATTATCTCTGATGTGGTATAATATCTATATGGATAGAAATACGGTTGATATTTTGGGATATGGAGTCGATACTTTTTCGTTTGAAGACGCAGTTGATTATATTGTAGATAATCATGGACAGGTTATAACCATAAATCCCGAAATGATTGAATGTGCAAATAAAGACTGTCGATTCAAATCTATTATAAATTGTGCGGAAATGGTTGTACCTGACGGAATAGGTATTCAGTTGGGACTAAAGATTTTAGGCAAAAATGTAAAGAGAATTCCCGGTATTGATTTTGGCAAGGCTCTTTTGATTCGTGCTAATAATCTTAATAAATCGGTTGCTTTTGTCGGTGCAAAGCCTGAAGTTATTGAAAATGCTGTAAGAAATATAAAATCTGAGTTACCTAATCTTAATATCGTATATCAGCATGACGGTTATTTTTCTGATTCAACTGATATTATGAAAGAACTACAAGAAAAGCGACCTGATTTTGTGCTTGTTGCATTGGGTTCTCCTAAACAGGAATTTTTTATAAGTGAATTAAAATCGGTATTACCTGATGCTGTTATGATAGGTCTTGGCGGAAGTTTTGATGTTTGGGCAGGAATGGTAAAAAGAGCCCCGAAATTGTTTCAAAAACTCGGTATTGAGTGGCTGTATCGAACTATATCGCAGCCGGAAAGAATTAAAAGAATTATTCCTACATTACCGATATTTATGTTAAAAGTCGTAAAAGAAAGGATGATAGGTAGATAATTATGTTATCCGAATCAGAAATAAATGAAATAAAAAATTATTGTAAAGAAAGCAGGCGCAATATTATTGAGATGGTATATTCCGCTCAGTCCGGTCATATTGGAGGTTCGCTTTCCTCATGTGAAATACTGACTGTGTTATTCCACAAATGTATGAACAATGTATTGGATTGGAAAGAATCTCCTGATTATGAAAAGAGAGACAGATTTGTGCTTTCTAAAGGTCATATATCACCTTTATTGTATTCTGTAATGTCTCAAATAGGATATATAAATAAAGAAGAGTTAAAAACTTTCCGCAAGTTAGGCACAAGACTGCAGGGACATCCGACAACAATTCTGCCGGGAATAGAAATCCCTACAGGTTCATTGGGACAAGGTTTGTCATTTGCTTGTGGAATTGCAATGTCATTAAAACTTGATAAAAATCCAGCAAATGTATTTGTTTTACTTGGTGATGGAGAAATACAAGAAGGCAATGTATGGGAAGCATTTATGCAAGGTTCACACAGAAATCTTAATAATCTTGTGGCAATTATTGACCGTAATATGCTCCAAATTGATGGCAACACTGAAAATGTTATGGCACTTGGCGATATATCCGCAAAATTAACATCTTTTGGCTGGAATGTTACAGAAATTGACGGGCACAACATTGAGCAAATATACGAAGCGATAGAAAATGCCAAAAAGTCTGATAAACCTTCTGTAATAGTTGCGAATACAATAAAAGGCAAAGGTGTAAGTTTTATGGAAAATAACCCGGGTTGGCACGGTACTGCTCCAAAAGAACCGGATTATCTTAAAGCAATAGAAGAACTTAAATAATTATACTTTTTGGGGGTAATTAATGAGGGATATGACTAAAAAACTTAAAAACGCTTTTACTCTTATGGAAATTGGCATAAGCCTTTTAATTGTGAGTATTTTAGTAATGTTGTGTATTCCTATTGTTGTAAATCAGACTAAGAAAACTGATGAATTTGCCTATTATATGGCATTTAAAACAGTTGAAAAAATGGCTTCTCAAATTGTTGCTTTCGGAGACCCTGAGGGTGCAATTATTCTTGATGAAGAAAATACAGGTGCATTGAATCTTTATACCCCATTAAAATCAAAAAATTATATTACAAATTCTGAAAGTGGTTTATCTAAGTTTCTTATGCCCAAGGCACATGCTGCTATACAAACTTCAGAAATTGTATCATTCCCAAGTTATGAGTATGATTATGTAAGAGTTTGTCTTGGAAATCCTCATGTTGTAAAAGATTATGATGTCTATGCCGGTAATACCTGGTCTGCTATCGAAATTCAGACAGTTCAAAATGAAGCACTTTGTAAAAATTTATTCAGAACTGATGATTTTATAAAAAAAAGATTTATGTGCTCTAATATGTCGCTTGCAAATGTAAAATCCATGCTTACCACGACAAATTATAATGCACTTGATTATTGTAAGTGGCTTGCTCAAAATTGTACGGGGGCATATAATTGTAACTCAGACAAAAAAAACTGTTATAAGGAAGTACTTTTAACTCAAACTTCTAATATTGCCTCTTATGGAGAATGTATAATAAGTGTCAATGATCCTGATCTTGAATATACTCAGCCATCACTGGGAGTTGGTAGTGATGAAACTGTTAATAACTCTATAAATTGTAATAAGTATGGCTTTACAAATATGGATAATAATGCAGCAAGTACTGCTTTTTTCTGCGAGTGTAGTGCATCCGCTCCGGTTAGGGCAATAAATAACAGTAATGTTTGTTGCCCTACCCCGCAAACAGGTAAATTCCCGTATTATGCATCTGCGGCTGTCCCATGTCTGAATTGCAGTTATGGAGCGTTTAATGAAAAAACAAGAACATGCTGCCCTCAAAATTCACATTATAGTTCGGCACTTGCAAAATGTGTTTGTTCAGAAGGCTATACACCTAATAATGCAGATTCTCCAACAGTATGTAATATTTCTGGTAACACATGCCCTGCCGGTTCGCATCTTGTTGATAATGTTTGTATAAGTAATTCTCCAATTGTCAGTGCAAAAAGATTCTGCGAATTAGTTTCGTATAATTGGAATGTATCAACGCATAATTGTGATAAATTCAAAGATGATGCCGGAGTGGCTTATTATGAGGATTTATATAAGGCTATAACAAAAAGTAATACACCTTATCTGTCATCAAAGGCGGTTGTTGGTGCATTTAACAATGTTGAACCGAATATAATTTTTGCAAACGGATTAAGAATGTGGATATTATCGGATAAATCTGCTTCAATTGCAGGCTTATCATATAACCCTGATGATTATGCGCCCAAAGTTAATATATGTAAATATAATGCAGATACTGTCGAAACATCATGCACAAACGGAACAGACTATTATTGTAAGAATGATGAAAAATGTTTTTCGGTGGATGCCGGTAACGGTTCACAAAAACTTAAAGACTCAAGAAATTGCTGTTCAACGGCTGATTTTTCTGATTTAATCACTCAATATGAAGGAAAAGATTACCTAAAAGATTCAAGAACATACGCAATTAATGGCTTTACAGTATTTATTGATATTAATGGGACAAAAGATAATGATGAAATGGGTGGAGGCGGAACTTTATGGAAGGATGTATTTCCGTTTTATGTAAGTTCAAACGGTCATGTATATCCTGCGTATCCGCTTAATGCGGCTAAAGCCAATGCAGACAATACTAAGGATAGTTCATCACTCTTTCAGGGAGGAAATAGTTCGGCTTTAAGTGCGGATGTATTTTACTATGATGTTATTGACGGTAAACGACAGAAAATAAATGTTTATCCTTCTATTCCTTATGCAAGAGCATTATGCTTATCCATTGAAATAAGTGCTTATACTCCATACTGTCAAAACCTCGGGTCAAAATTCCGAGACAGCCATACACCTATTGATAATTTTATATATTCAAATAGTAACCCGTGTTATAATCACAGATGTTTTGTAAAACTTAAAAATAAGGTTAAATTCTTATAGTGAGATTTGTATGATTACAGATAAACTTGAAAATATTGATATATATTCTGACATCCCAAATATTGCAAAGGATTTTATTAAAAATCTTACAAGTGACATAGAATTGGGGCGTGTAGATTTATCTGATGATATTTATGTGAATATAGAATCGTACATAACAAAAACCACAACTGATGCACAATTTGAAGCACATAATAAATATATCGATATTCAAATTTTATTAAAAGGAAATGAATTTATATCTTATACTGATAAATCAATTTTAACAGTAAAAATACCTTACAATGAAGAAAAAGATATTGCTTTTTATTCTCAGCCGGTTAATGACTATCCGCGTGTAAAATTAGATAGTTCAAATTTTGTTATATTATTTCCGCATGAGGCACATGCGCCCCAAATTTGTGATGAATTTCCGTCAGAAGTGAAAAAAGTCGTAGTAAAAATTAAAGTTTAACTATTTTTTTAGTTTTTCGGGGTAAACATCCCATTTTATTTCCGGATTTTTTCTAAACCATGTTAGTTGGCGTTTTGCATAGTTTCTTGTATTTTTTTTCAAAAGTTCTATACTTTCATCAAGAGAAAGCGTGCCATCAAGATATGCAGTTATTTCTTTATATCCAATCGTATTTATTATATTATATGCTCTGCCATACTTACTTAGCAGACCTTTTGTTTCCTCAATAAGTCCCATTTCAAGCATTTTATCAACTCTATTATTTATTCGCAGGTACAAGGCATCTCGCTCGAAATTTTTACCTATCCATTCAATTTCATATTCACTTTGAGATTTACCTCTTGCCTGTTCAAGAGTTTTACCAGTTAAATGTATAATCTCCAATGCACGAATAATTTTCTTTTTATCATTAGAATCAATACTTTCAGCGCCTTTTAAGTCTATTTCTTTAAGTTTTGCATAAAGTTCTTCTGCTGAAAATTTCTCTAAATTTTTTCTTAACTCTTTATCCGGTGTTATATCAGGTAAATCAAAGCCTTTTAGCAATATATCTGTGTATAATCCTGTTCCGCCGACTATAATCGGTATTTTACCCCTGCTTGAAATGTCATTTATAATGCCTGTGGCTTGTTTTTTGTATAAGCCTGCTGAGTAGTCAAATGTTGGCTCAACTATATCAATTAAATAGTGAGGAATACCCTGCATTTCATCTTTTGTAGGTTTTGCTGCCCCAATATCAAAGCCTTTATATACAATTCTTGAATCTGCTGATATAATTTCTCCATTAACCTCTTTTGCAAGTTCTATACCATAAGCACTTTTACCGCTTGCAGTCGGACCAACAACAGCAATTACTTTAATTTTCTTCGACAAAATTCTTTTCATAGTAGCCAAATACCAATAATACCGAATACAATACGAAATAATATGCGCTTAAAAGTAAAAAGAAATATAAAAAAGGATATGTCTGACTATTCACCAGTAAGAAATCGATTATTGACATAATACTACAGATAAAAATATAAGGAATAACCATTTTAGGAAAAATTATAAACGCTTTTTTTACTGCTTTTAAAAGAGAAATAAAAGGATTTTTGTATGTATAGACAATTTCAGGTATCCAAAATATGAAAAAGTAACCAATAACATACACAACAAAAATACTAATGACAGAAATTAAATAATATTGATCTTTTAATTTGTCGGTATAAGCAAAGAATAATAAAATCATTTTAATAATATTAAATGCAAAACAACTTGCTACAACTACCAAAATTGGCAAAAAGAATTTCCCGATACCTTTTATAAGACAAGAAAACAATTTTGATAACGCAGTAAGCCTGTCCGTATCAAATAAAAAAGTCTTTTTTGAAAACTGAAGTGTCTTCTTAACCATATAAAACCATCCGGCAAAACATCCGCTTATAAATACCCATAGCGTAATGTAGAAAAACACATAACTTGAAATTGATGACAGACTGTATTGATTTGATTCGATATACCACTGAAGTGCAATAAAAAACAAAACCATAGGCGTAGCAAGGATTATGCAATCATTTGTTCGTTTAAAATTTTCAATTAGAAATTTAAACATAATAATTAACTCCTAATTTTAAGAAACAGTCTGTTTTTGTTCTGTAGCAATTGATTGAAGTTTTCTCTTTCTTCTGCGCATTAAATCAACAAAAGCCTCAATTCTTGTAACATATCCGGCTTTTCCTGTTTGTTCGTCCATAATAAGTGCCAAAATTGGGATATCACAATCTTCTCGCATTGCTGGAAAAATATTTTGTGACATAATTTCAGGCATACAAGTGAAAGGACTAAGGTGAATAATTCCATCAGCACCTCGCTCTTGTGCATAAACAACATCAGAAACACATTCCAATGAATCTCCGCCAATATCTCTCATAAGATATGGTTTTGCAAGACGAAAAGCCCTTTGTAAGTGAGTTTCCCCTTTTCTTAAAATTTTAGGAATTATTGCGTCCTTTAAAAAACTTGTCAAAGTCAGACTTCTTCTGACCTGAACACCCATTCTGCCTAATTCTCTTTCTATATTTTGGTTTGAAAACTCATCATTGACAATATAAATTTCTCCGGTTATATCCACATATAACACATCTTTTTTAGGATTAATTTCAACTTTTTTCATTTCTTCATTGATAAGTTTTCTTGCCTTATTTAAGCCTGCAATTGTATCATTTTCGTCAATAATTTTAAGAGCATTTTTGTAATGTTTTTCGGCATCCCCAAAATGAATTTCTCTTGCTCTGCAGTATGAAAGTTTTGTTTCAAGACTGTCAAGCATAAATGTTTTAATCATTGCAATCAAAATCGCTCTGGTAAACAAAAACATGTTATTTGTTCCGCTGACAGTTTTTAAATAGTTATACATTCCTTTTATGCCATCATAGAGTTGCATTTCAACATATTTCGCTTCATAACCTAAGTCTTTAAGTGCATTAGAAATACATTTGCCGTATTCACCCAAACGACAACATCCCGGAGATGTAATCATTGATACATAATCTGCACCGCCTTCGATAGCTTCAATAAAATTTCCCAAAATAAGTTTATAAGGAATACAAATTGCTTCCGGAGAATGTTTTGTTCCTAAAGACAAAGTTCTCTTACTTGTATAAGGTTCAACATACGGCTCGCAGCCGATAATTCTTAACGCTGCTGACCACGCATAACTAACAGTTCCCATATGAGGAAATGATACTTTTTTCTTATTTTTTTTATTATTATCTGACATATTTATCCTTTAAAATTCAAGTCCGGATGCCGTGCGGCAGTTACTTCGTCAATTTTTTTGACCGGTGTTGTATGCGGAGCATCAAGAACTTTTTGTGGATTGATTTTACATTCATTTGCAATCTCAATCATTGTATTTACAAATTCATCAAGAACCTCTTTATTTTCAGATTCGGTAGGTTCTATCATAATAGCCTCATGAACAATTAACGGGAAGTAAACCGTAGGAGGATGTGTATTACCATCCATTAATGCTTTTGCAATATGCAGGGTAGAAACTCCATTTTCTTCCTTTTGTTTTTCTCCTGTAATAACAAATTCATGCATACAAGGTTCATCATAAGGCAAATTATAGTATTTTTTTAATTTTTCTTTAAGGTAGTTAGCGTTTAGAACAGCATTTTCGGTAGCATTTTTCAAGTTTTTGCCCATCATAAGTATATAAGCATACGCTCTTACCAAAACTCCGAAATTACCGCAATAATCTTTTACACTGCCAATTGAATGTTTTATATTATAATTTCTGAAATACTTTTTACCGTCAAAATCAATGACAGGTTTTGGCAAATAATCCTTTAATTTACTTACAACAGCGACAACACCTGCCCCTGGACCTCCACCGCCGTGTGGAGTAGAAAATGTTTTGTGTAAATTAAGATGAACAACATCAAATCCCATAAGTTTTGGGTTTGTATAACCCATAATTGCATTGAAATTAGCACCGTCATAGTAAAGTAAAGAACCGTTAGCATGCATTATGTCAGAAATTTCTTTAACATTTTCCTCAAATATGCCCAGAGTATTTGGATTAGTCATCATAATAGCAGCAACATCTTTATCTAAAACAGATTTCAGCGCATCAATATCAACCTGACCTTTATCATTTGACTTTATTTCAACAATGTCAAATCCTGCCATTTTAGCACTTGCAGGGTTTGTACCATGCGCACTGTCAGGAATAATTACTTTTGTTCTTGTTTCTCCGATTGTATCAAAATATTTTTTTACAATCATCATTCCCGTAAGTTCGCCATGAGCGCCCGCTGATGGCTGAAGAGTGAGTGCATCCATACCTGTAACTTCTTTTAGAGCATTTCCAAGGTTATACATAAGTTTTAATGAACCTTGCGCAAAATCATCATTAGCATCAGGGTGAATATCAAAACCATCAAGAGATGACAAAAATTCATTTACTTTCGGATTATACTTCATCGTGCATGAACCAAGCGGGTAAAAACCTTTTTCAATACAAAAATTCATATCCGATAATTCTTTATAATGACGCATTACATCAAGTTCAGATAGTTGAGGCAGATTAACATTTTCGCTTCTTAACAGTTCAGCAGGCAGAAAGTCAATTTTTTTTGTTTCATTAACAAAATTTATGCCGTCTGCGTTGTTACTTTTTTCAAATATAGTTTTCATCCCTAAATTATTCCTTGTTTTGCCAAGTCTTTTTTTATACGGTCTAATCCTGATTGAATTATTCTTGATATCCTTGATTGAGAAATATTAAATTCATCAGCGATTTCTCTTAACTTTTTATCTTTAAAGAACTTACATTCAATAAACTCTTTTTCTCTTGGAGGAAGTTTTTCCATTGCTTCAAGTATTCCGTTTTTAAGTTCTCCAAACACAATACTTTCTTCCGGATTTTTATCCTCTGACTTTATTTGTGTCGGGACTTCGGCATCTTGCAATTCGTCAATTGATAATATATTTTTATAAACTTCTGCTCTTATTTCAACAGGGTCATTATCTGAAATTTTATCTTCATTCTCAAATTCTGGTTCGTCTTGTCTTTTATTTTTAAGAGTGTACCATTTGTATCTTCGTCTGACTTCGTTTCTGATAGCCCACTTTATAGCGGTTGAAAGATAAGTATTATTATAGTGTGACGGATCATTATTCTTGAATAATATGTAAAGTGCATGTGTACCAATATTAACAAGTTCAGGCAATTCAATAAGATGCGATGATGAAAATTTCTGATACTCCACCTTTGCTATAATTTCAATTAAATCTTTATATTCTCTTAGTTTTTTATCTTCAACAGACATAATAATTTTTCTATAACCTTTAATATTACACTATTATAATATCAAAAAAACAGGATTATGTATTAATAATAATTGTAACAAATTTGTAACGCAGCGCAAATTTAAGATTTAGCATGTTTTATTATATATGTGTGGTGTATTTACATTAGCAATAGTGTGTAAGGAGTAATATGTATAGCAAGGAATTTATGAAATTTTTGTTTGGTTATCAAAAAGAAGATTTTAGTAAAAAAGAGCCGAAGTCTTATGAAATTCGTTTTAAAAACAACAATGGCGGTAAACCTGTTGAGGTTTATATACCTGTTGAAAATAAATAAACAAGAATTAATAGCAAAAAATATTTTTACATGTTTTATTGAGGGTAAAGGAGGAATAAGTATGCAAGTAAATACTTTAAATAACCAAACATTTGGAGCAAGAATAAAGATATCAAAGGCCGCAAAAAATGACATTCGTGACGGTGCCATTGTCTCAAGCCTTGGGACATCACTGTCAGGCAGTGGAGCATTATCAAGTGTTCCTGCATCTGATCCGATTCATCATATTCATTATTCCGCAAAAGTCATGGATGGAGCATTTGCTACTGCAGGTTCTGTTTTAAGCGCAGGTGGTGCAGCATGCATGAAATTTGCTCATTCTCTATTTAAAAGCGCAATTAGAAATTCAAAAATTCCTTCATAATGATTACAAAAGTTTATTTTTTATTTGAAAGATAAATTCTTTATTGTAATATTTTTGTATGGATATTACAGAAGTAAAAGAAGTATGGGCAAAAGTTAAACAGGAATTGATTGATGTTGTTCCTGAGCATGTATTTAATACATGGATAACACCTTTAGAGGCAGTTGATTTAGAAAATAACACGCTTGTACTTTTATCTCCGCAGCAGATGTCTGTTGATATAATTAAAAACTCTTGGTATAGTGTTTTTAAAACTGCAATTTCATCTGTTATAGGGCAGAATTCTTCTTTTTCGCTCAATTATGATGCTGAACTCGGTAAAAAATATATAGAAAAGAGAAAAAAACAAAAGTCAAAAATTTTATCAGGTCAGACTCAGGAGGATATCAAAGAACAAGAAGTTAAGAAATCACTTGCTCAAATGCAGTCTGATGCAAATCTTAACTTGAATCTGAAATTTGACAATTTTGTTGTCGGAGATAATTCAAAATTTGCATATAATGCTTCTCTTATGGTAGCAAAAAGTCCTGCACAAAAATATAATCCGCTTTTTATATATGGGGCATCAGGACTTGGAAAAACACACTTGTTACAAGCAATCGGACATTATATTTTATTTAATACGAAATTAAAAGTGCGCTATGTCCGAATGGAAGAATATTTTAAAGAGTGGATTAAATGTTTTCAATTAAATGAACTTCCAAACGGCAGGCGAAGAAATGACTGTAACAATGTTCAAATGCGAAAATTCAGACAAAAATTTGAAAATATTGATGTTCTTTTGATGGATGACATTCAGTTTATAGAGTCAAAAGCAAAAACAATGCAGGATTTTTTCAGCACATTTCAGGCTTTATATACGAACAATAAGCAAATAGTAATTGCATCTGACAGACAACCAAAAGATATACCAAATCTTGATGACAGATTGCGTACCCGTTTTGAAATGGGCTTGGTTGTAAATATTGTTTCTCCGGATTATGATACAAGATTCAGAATTGTAAAGGCTTATGCACAAGAGCTAAATGTAAATGCGACAGATGATGTTTATGAATATATTGCCCAAAATTTCACCGACAATGTAAGAGAACTAAAAGGTGCATTTAATAAGGTTAGTGCCTATGCAGAGGTGTTTGAAACTGATGTTAATATAGAAACCGCTCAAAAAGCACTCAATCTTGAGATTAAAAAACGCGAAATAACTGCGGATGTTCTGGCTGAAAAAGTTGCACAGTATTTTGATGTTAGCGTAAAAGATTTAAAAGGAAGTGCAAGAAATCAAAAAGTTGCAAAAGCGCGTCAGATTGCCCTCTACTTGTGCAGGGAAATATTAAAAATGAGTTATGAAAGTATAGGTGATTTTTTCAACAAAAAACATTCTACTGTTATATATTCCTGCAGAGATGTAATAGGTGAAAAAATAAAAACGGATATAGATTTGAAACAAGTTATTAATGATATAACATTGTCACTAAAGGATTAAATAATGTACGATTATATAAAAGGTATATTTACATATAAAAATGCTTCAACAAAGGGCTATTTTGTTACAATAGAGTCAAATTTGACAGGATATTTATATGAGGTCACACAAAGAGATTTTAACTTGCTAAATGAAGAAAATGCTGAGGTTAAAATGTTTACGGTATTGCTTCACAAAGAGGATAAAATGTCTTTATGCGGTTTTTTAAAGCGTGAAGAAAGAGATATGTTTAGTATATTAACTTCTGTTTCCGGAGTCGGTTCAAAAATGGCTCTTGCGCTTATAAATTCGTTTACAGTAAATGATTTGGTCGGTTTTGTTCTTGATGAAAATTATAAGGCTTTAACAACAGCAAAAGGGGTTGGTCAAAAACTTGCGCAAAAAATTATCCTTGAACTAAAAGGAAAGTTAAATTCATCAAAAGACATTGATATTCCCGCAATCACTACTGATAATTCGGCGCTGAACGGACAAAACATTGAAGATGCAAGAATGGTACTTTTCTCTCTCGGTTATGAAAACAATGAAATAACTGCTGCTATAAAGCAGGCTATTGCAATTCTTGACAAAAATTCATCTGCTGAAGAAATACTAAAAAAATCGCTTCAAATTTTGTCTGCTTAAACTATGCCGAGAAGTATCGGCATTAGGAAAAGAGCAATCAGACCTGACAAACAAAGTGATGGTCCAAAAGGTATCATTGTACCTGTTTGATCATGTTTTTTTATTCCTTTTAATATTTCAAGGCATAATACTATTCCAAGCAAAACAAGTATTATTGTGCATATCCATAAAACAACGGAACTATCAAGCATACCTAATGAAGATGCTGTAAAATATCCCGCTGTATAAATTATAAAAGTGCTTATAAGACCGGCTAAAAACAAATTCTTTTCCTGAAACAGTTTTTTCATATAAAACGGAAATGTTATTAAAACTGACAAAATTACACTCATGAAAAACATAATAAGTAACATTACAAGTAAATAACGAAAATCACCTGCTCCAAACATTGATGTTACAACCCCTGCAATTCCCGCAAATATATATGAATCACCATCTCCAAAAGTTTCTGTTTTCATAATAAAATTGCAAATGCGCCTTATCAATTCCATAAACACAAACGAACAAATTATTGCTAAAATTGTATATAAAATTGGTGTAAATAAAAGGCTCCATGTTGTTATTCCGAATTTAAAATCTCCGTAAAATGCAAATAAACCAATTATTATACTATAAATAATGCCAAGTCCGATTAAAGAATATGTGTGAATATCACTGACAAGCATTTCCTTAAAATCTGTACCTGATATTACAATAAATAATGACGAAGCAATGACAGATACAATAAACATAAGAGTAAGTATAGGAACTGATTCGTTTGAATTAAATATTGTGTTCAGATACAAATATCCAAATCCCGTAAATATAAGCCCTGTAATAAGTTCAACAATCGGGTACTGAATACTTATTTTTTCTTTGCAAAATGCGCATTTACCTCTTAAAAATATATATGAAAAAACAGGAATATTATGCCACCATTTCAATGGATTTTGGCATTTTGGGCATTTTGAACCCGGAAAGACTATTGATTCATTACTCAATGTTCTTAAAATTACTACATTCAAAAAACTCCCAATTACAAGTCCTGTTATGAATATAAATATTAAAAACGGTATCATATTTCCTCCTAATCTTCATGTATAATTTCATACATCTTATTTAATGCTCGTTTTATAAGTCTTGCAACCTGAGTTTGCGAGACCCCGAGTTCTTTTGAAATATTTTTCTTTGTATCACCTGCTATATAATAATAATAAATCGCTTTTTTCTCATCATCAGGAAGTTTTTCAAGTGCAAATTCAATCACTTTTTTGTTTTCATAATTTCTCTCTTGTTCTTTATCGTCACCCGATTGAATACGATCAGCAAGTGTTTCAACTCCGTCTGAAGAATATACCTTTTGGTCAAGCGATATAATATTTTTTATAGTTTCTAAATTTAAAATATCTTGAACATGATTTTTAGGAATACCCAAAGCGGCAGAAATATCTTTTACCGTCGGGTTTGTATTCGGAGAAAGGCTTTCAAGATAATTTTTTACAGCATTAATATTTTCAGATGTTTCTCTCGGGGTTTTAACAAGATTAACTTTATCTCTCAAATATTGCAAAATTTTACCCTTTATAAATTTAGATGCGTAAGTTTTAAAACTCCCTTTATCCTGAATTTTATATGTTTCAATTGCTTTTAAAAGCCCGATTGCTCCAACTTGAACCAAATCATCCCTTGTAACACTTATAGGAAGAGGATATACAGAGGATACGATTTTATGCACAAGTTTAAGCGCATCCTCAACAAGATTAAGGTAAAGAACATGCTTTTTTTTCAAATCCTTTTCACATTTAAAAGAATATATTTTGTCTTCCAACTGTTCAATATCACTCATATTATATATCTCATTATCCCCTAACATGTTCATAATATCATAAATAATTATTAATTTGTCGTTTATTATAATTTGTTTATGTTATTATTTATATATAAAGACAATTGATTAGGAGAGAAAATGATTACAGTAAAAGATGTTGAGCATGTTGCAAAACTTGCAAGACTTGAATTAACAGAAGAAGAAAAAGAATTATATACAAAACAACTTGGGGATGTTTTAAAATATGTTGATCAAATGAATGAAGTTGATACAACAAATGTTAAACCGATGACTCAGGTAGTTGATTTTTGTAATGTAACAAGAGAAGATGTTCCAAATCAGGAAATTTCTAAAGAAGCGTTGATGTCAAACGCTCCTGACGAAGAAAACGGATTTTTTAAAGTTCCAAAAATCGGTTAATTATAAATTTTAGGGATATGTTTTTAAATTATAAGGGGTAGGTATGACAAAGTATATATTTGTGACAGGCGGTGTTGTAAGTTCATTGGGTAAAGGTATTGTTGCAGCATCTTTGGGTAAATTGTTAAGATCAAGAGGCTATAGCGTTATAAACCAAAAATTTGATCCTTATATAAATGTTGACCCGGGAACAATGAGTCCGTTTCAACATGGTGAAGTCTTTGTAACAGATGATGGCGCGGAAACAGACCTTGACTTGGGACATTATGAAAGATTTACGGACACAAATTTGGGTAAATTTAATAATGTTACTTCAGGCAGTGTGTATCAAAAAGTTATTGAAAAAGAGAGAAAAGGCGATTATTTAGGCGCAACGGTACAGGTTATTCCACATATTACAAATGAAATAAAATCAAGAATTGTCGGGGCGACAAAACAGTTTAATCCTGATTTTCACATTATTGAAATCGGCGGAACAATTGGTGACATTGAGTCTTTGCCATTTATTGAGGCAATAAGACAATATAAAGCGGAAATGGGATATGGAAATGCAATTTCTATTCATTGTACCTTGTTACCTTACCTTCCAACTTCAGGGGAATTAAAAACTAAACCTTCGCAGCACAGCGTTAATGTATTGAGAAGTTATGGTTTACAGCCTGAGATTTTGGTTTGTAGAACTCAAAAACCTATTCCAAAAACAGAAAGAGAAAAACTTGCCTTGTTCTGCTCTTTAAGTAAAGATGCAGTAATCGAATGCAGAGATATGAAGACTATCTATGAAGTTCCGCTTGCACTTGAAGAACAGGGACTTTGCTCTGTTGCCTTAAAAATGCTCGGAGTTAAAGATAAAAAGCCGGATTTAAAATCATGGGAAAAACTTGTTGAAAAAATTAAAAACCCGACCAAATCAATTAAAGTCGGTATTGCAGGTAAATATACAAAATTGTCTGATGCCTACATTTCGGTTGTTGAATCGTTAAAACACGCAGGATATGCCGATAGTGCTTCTGTTGAAATTAAATGGATAAACTCAGAAGACTGTGTTGATTATGATTGCTGTAAAAAAGCATTATCAGATATTGATGCGGTTGTTGTTCCGGGAGGTTTTGGGGTTCGAGGTATTGAAGGCAAACTCAATGTAATTCGCTTCGCAAGAGAAAACAACCTGCCGTTTTTAGGGTTATGTTTGGGTTTACAATGTACAGTTATTGAGTATGCAAGAAATGTTCTTAAACTTGAAGATGCCAATTCTAAAGAATTTGATGATAATCCTGCAAATCCTGTAATTGATATGATGCTTGACCAAAAGCATGTAAAAGGTTACGGCGGTACAATGAGATTAGGTGCCTATGACTGCTATCTGAAAAAAGGTACAGTTGCACATAAGGCTTATGGAAAAGATATTATTTCCGAACGCCACAGGCACAGATACGAAGTCAATTACGAATATATAGACAGATTATCAAAAGCAGGTTTGGTATTTTCCGGGATGTCACCTGACGGAATGTTAGCAGAAATCGTTGAGTTGCCAAAACTTGATTGGTTTGTCGCTTGCCAATTTCATCCTGAATTTAAATCAAGACCTGACAGACCGCATCCGCTGTTTAAAGGGCTTATTGATGCCGCATTAAAACAAAGGAGCAAAAAATAATGAAAGTCAGTCCTATTAACAATACATATTTTCAAGGATTATACAAAATTGATAGAAAATATGTCGGGGATAATACCGAAAATTTTATTTTATCAAATGATGATATTGTCGCAACGCAAAAACATTGGGAAGATGATATTTTTGTTCTGACACCTGACAGTAAAGATAATGAATTTGAAGAATGTATCAAAAAGGACAACGGTAAGTATTGGAAATCTAAGTCTCTGTCAAACCTAATGATGTATTCGAATTTATTAAAAGAGATATTTAAAGCAAATTATTTGAGTAATGATTATAAAGAGAGTTGGACAGATTATACTACAAATTGGCAGTCAACTGAAGATAAAGATGACGATTTACCGTTTTAATTTTCAAATATTGTGATAATAAACATTGGATAAGGGGTTTAAATGAACGAAAACACGGAATTAAAAAGATTTACGACAATCAATTTTTTAAATTTGGCGCTTGGTTTTTTAGGGTTGCAATTTGCGTGGCAAATGAGAATTGCGCTCGCAGAACCTGTAACATCAAGTTTGGGGGCTTCGCCATTCTTATATAGCCTTATTTGGCTTGCCGGACCATTTTCAGGGATGGTTGTTCAGCCGATTGTAGGTGTTTTGAGTGATAATACAAAATCAAAATTCGGCAGACGCAGACCGTATTTATTAGGAGGTGCAATAATTACTGCTATTGCGCTTTGGGCATTTCCTCATTCTGCAGGAATTTCTGATATGATAAGTAATTTATTTAATATAAATATGCCTGCATGGGGAGGTTTGCTAATCGCTGCAATACTTATTTGGGTAATTGATGCATGTATTAATATTGCACAGGGTCCATATCGCTCTTTAATCCCAGATGTTGTCCCCAAAGAACAACATGCAAATGCTAATTCATATATAAGTTTGGCAATAGGTTTAGGTTCAGTTATAGCAATGATTGTTGCACCTTTACTAAAATTTGTATTTAATTATCAGATGCCGATTGAAGCGCAATTTTTAATGGCAGGTATAGCGTTTACTCTTGCTATGATTTGGACTTGTTTTACTATAAAAGAAAAATCTACTTTAGATAAAAAGGAGATTCTGAAACAAGTTCAGAATGACAATCAGACCAGTTTTTGGCAAAATTTAAAAGAATTTTTCTTACTTTCTCCTGAAGTTAAAAAGATATGCCTTATGCAATTTTTTACATGGATAGGTATGATGTGTCTTTTAATTTATATAACACCGTTTGCAATTCATACAGTTTATAATATTCCTGATTTGGCAGGTGCAACTGTCGATAAAGCATTAGAACAAACTGCACAGAATTATGCCCTTATTTGTCTTGCGGTATTTAATTTAGTATGCTTTTTAATTGCAATTCCGCTTGCAAATTTGGCTAACAAATTCGGTAATAAAAAAGTCCACATTGTTTCAATGTTATCAATGGTATTGGCCTATTTAGGTCTTGCATTTTTCAGACATAATCAGGCTGCGGTTTTGTTTTTTATGGGACTTTCAGGTATCGGCTGGGCAAGTGTTTGTGCACTTCCGTTTGCAATGTTATCACGCTTTATTAAACCCGGAACAGAAGGCTCTGTAATGGGTATATTTAACATATTTATCGCAGGTCCGCAAGTTTTTGTATGTACTTTAGTCGGCTGGTTAATCAATATATCTGTTATGAATGGCGGGCTAAACCATCACTATGAATTGACCTTCTACATTGGGGCAGGTTGTTTACTTTTAGCATCATTAGTTACGGCAAAAATTAAAGAATAATTGAGATTAAAATAATAAATATTCTTATTCTTCAACAATTTTTGCGCCTTCAGGTTCAACATTAAGCGTCTTAATTTCAGATTTAATATTAAGACTTGTCCAAATATCCCTTACTGTACTGTGAATTTTATCAAGATTATTTTTCTTTGAAATAATAAGAACTGATGAACCGGCACCACTTATAACACAACCTAAAACATCTTCATTATGTTTGAAACTATCCATAATTTCATCTAAACCCTGAATAAGTTTCATTCTGTATGGCTGGTGAAGTCTGTCTTTTAGAGCAAGACGCATAAGTTCAGCATCTTTCGTATGAACAGCCTCTACAAACATTGCAAGTCTTTGAGCATTAAATACTGCATCTTTAAGCGGAACATCTTTAGGAAGAACTGATCGCGCAATATCAGTTGAAAGTTCAAAATCAGGAACACAAACAGTAATCGCCCACTCTGATGGCCAATCAAGTTTTCTGTAAACAACAGAACCATCGTCTTCCTGCGAAGATATAACAAGTCCGCCCACAAAAGCAGGTGTAATATTATCAGGATGTCCCTCAAGTTCAGAAGCAATTGATAACAGAGCCAAATCATCTGCAGGATGCCCAAGAAGTTCATTCGCAGCGATTAAAGCCCCCACGATGACAGATGCACTGCTGCCTAATCCCCTTGAAACAGGAATCCCTGATTTTATTGTTATTTTTAATTCGCTTGGAGATTGCCCTATGGAGTTATATAAAAGTTCTACCGCCTTATATACAATGCTGTTTTCATCTTGCGGAATGTGTTCAAGTGCAAATTCATCTATTGAAAAGCCATCTGACAGGACATTAATTTCAACACCTGTACCGGGTAAAACCGTTTCTTCTATAGTAACAGTATTATATAAAGGCAAAGCCATACCCAAAGTATCAAATCCGGGACCAATATTCGCCGTCGTTGCCGGCACTTTTACGCTTACTTTCATAATAACTTCCTTCTGTACTTATTATACCAAAAATATGCCAAATTAACCAAAAAACGCATATAATAAACGGCTAATTTACAAAAATACACAAATTGAAACTTGAATAATTATCGCGTAAAATATTGATATGAGTGATTTTCAACCATATTTTACTAATGACGGTTCAGTTGGCTTGTATAGCCAAGACTTCGACGACATCTATCATAGCGCATCAGGTGCCCTAACAGAAGCCTATGAAAAATTTATTTACCCTATAAATTGGGAAGTATTACTAAATCACGACGATATAAAAATTCTCGATATATGTTATGGCATCGGATATAACACAAAAAGTTTTTTTAATTATATTTTTGAAAACAAAAAAAAATTAGTGAATTTAAAAAAAAATATAAAAAAAAATAATTTAAATAATTCTAATTGGTACGGAGCGATATATACCAATAATAATTTAGTTGATAATCCTCAAATATATAACGATACGATACATACAGATAATATTTATAATAAAATTACTGTAACAGCCATAGACAATGATGAAATTTTATTCGGATTATCACCTTTTATAAAAACAGGTGTGAAAAATTTTAAGAATAATTCTGATATTTTGGATAAACACGACATAAATAAGTATCTGAATCACAGAAATAAAAAAATTCCTAAAATTAATGATTTAATAAATTTTCAAATTTTATCAAAAATAGCCCAAAATAGCCCTGAAATACTTCAAAACCCTTTAATACTCTCTATTTTAAACAATAATGAATATAACAGGTATTTTAAAAGCGATTTTAAAGGTTTATTAAAACATATACTTACAAATAGACCTAACTCTAAAAAACTCTTAAATTTACATAATATATATTATAGGTATCTATCGTATAGTTATAAAAGAGGGTTAAAAAGGTATAAAATACAAGATTTTGATTTTAGTATAAAAATTGATGATGCAAGAAATGTAGTAAAAGACGATAAAAATTTATATAATTTGATATTTTTAGATGCATTTACTCCTTCGAAGTGTCCTTGCCTTTGGACTTATGAATTTTTTAAATGCCTTTATAAAATCATGGAACAAGACGGAATGTTATTTACATATTCTTCAGCAGCACAAATTCGTTCAGCAATGATTGAAGCGGGGTTTGAAATCGGCAATATTTATAACGAACGATTAAATAAATTTCAGGGAACTATAGCAGTAAAAAATAAAGCACTTATAAATCATCCGATTTCTGAAGCCGATTTAGGGCTTTTAAAAACTCGGGCAGGTATATTTTATCGTGATGAAAATTTAACGGCTCAAAATGAGGCAATTATAGCGGCACATAAAACAGAGGTTGATAACAGTCACAGAATATCAAGTTCACAATATCTCAAAGCAAGGAGGAAAAATGAATTATGATGTTGTAATAATCGGCGGTGGTACTGCCGGATGTTCCTGCGCGTATAACTGCGCAAAACTCGGCTTAAAAACTCTCCTGCTTGAAAAAGAATCTTATCTTGGCGGTACAATGACCGGCGGACTTGTCGTTCCGGTTATGAAGTCAGGCGAAAACCAAATCAACACAGATTTTTACAAATTATTGATTAAAGAAATGGCGAAAAACAAAGCGCAGGTTACTTATCAGGATAATCCCGGTTGGTTTAATCCGATTATTTTAAAAGATGTACTATATAAACTACTAAAAAATCTAAAAGTTGATATAAAATTTAACTCATCAGCAACTCATGCTGAAGTAAAAGACAAAAAAATATTATCGGTATATTACGATACGATACATACTAATAATATACAAAGTAGTGAATATATGTTATCGGTATGTATCGAAGCGAACTATATTGTAGATGCGAGTGGAAATTTAGATTTTTCAAAAAATATTAATTGTAATTTTTTAGAAAATAAAAATGAAATTCCGCCTATAAGTTTCAGATTTATTATGAGCGGAATAGACAACAGAAAATTTGCACAATGGTTAAGTAAATACGACAAAGACAGGGATGTTACAACTGTCGAATACATAGATAATGAGCCTTATTTTTCAACGGCATACACTTGGGATAGTGATAAACACTGGGCTTTAGCCCCGTTATTTGATGACGCTGTTTCAAAAAATATTTTAAAAGACACTGACAGAAACTATTTTCAGATATTTAGCATAGCAGGATGTCCTCAATCTGTGGCTTTTAACTGTCCAAGACTTTTAGAGAATTATAATTTAGAGGATAAAGAAGATATTAAAAGAGCCAAAACTGATGGTGTGTGTGCAATTAGTCGTATTGCAAAATTTTGCAATATCTATTTGCCCGGGTTTGAAAATGCTTATATTACAAAAATTGCAGATATGGTTGGTATAAGAGCATATCGAAGAATTAAAGGGAAATATGTTTATACAATAGACGATTTAAGAAGCGGCAAGAAATTTGATAATCCTGTTTTGATTTCAAATTATCCTGTTGATGTTCATTCTAAAGATAAAAACACCTCAACACTTGAAATGACGGGCGAATATCAACTACCGATAAAAAGCCTTATGAGTGCCGATTACGACAATTTATTTGTCGCAGGCAGAGGATTGAGCGCGGATGAAATGGCGCAAGGCGCACTAAGAGTTCAGTCAAGTTGTTTTTCTATGGGTGAAGCCGTTGCAAAATATATAAAAACGCAATTAACATGAGCGTGCGGTTTTGCTGCATAATATCTGCATTGCATTTAATAGCGGGTCAATTGTTGGTGAATATGCAGGAGAATAAGTCAGGTCATTATTACTAAATTCTTCTACTGTTAAATGACCTATCAAACCTGAAGTGACAGTATTGACACGCTTATCTGCGCCTATTGAACCTACTGCTTGCGCCCCAAGTAACAGACCTGTTATTTTATCTGCAACTACTTTTAGCGTTATTTCACCTGTATCTGGCATATATGCAACTTTATCATATTTGCTTACAACAACAGACACAGGCTTAAAGCCGATTTCAAAAGCCTCTTTTTCTGTTAAACCTGTCATTGCAATAGTAGTATTTAGGCATCTTGTGACCATTGAGCCTAAAATACCTTCAAACTCGCAATATACACCCGCTACATTCATAGCAGCACATCTGCCTTCTTTGTTTGCAGTCGAGCCTAAAGGTACCCAGACCTTTTTACCTGAAACTATATGTGTTTTTTCAGCACAATCACCGCAAGCAAATATATCTTCAACAGATGTACGCATAAGTTTATTAACCTTAATTGCACCGGTTTCTCCTATTTCTATCCCTGCTTCTTTGGCGAGTTCTGTATTTGGTTTTACACCTGCACAGACAATTGCCAAATCACATTCATATTGTTTACCGTCAGATGTTATTACCCCTGTTAAAACACCATCTTTACCGATAAATTCTGTTGCCATTGAATCTGTATGAAGTTCAAAATTTTTATTTTCTATTGAATTCAAACGCTTTTTTGCAACTTCTGACATTTCTAAATCAAGTGTTGGCATAATTTGAGAACTGCGTTCAAACAGATGAGTGTAAACATTGTTTTTTGAAAATGCTTCAAGCATTTCAATTCCGATATACCCTCCGCCTATTATTACAGCATTTTTAGACTTTAACATTTTTTCTCTTATATTTATTCCGTCTTCAATTTTTCTTACGGTAAAAATATTTTCAAAATCGTCTATGCCTTTTATTTTTGGTCTTACGGGACTTGCTCCGGTTGCAATAATAAGTTTGTCATAAGGAACGAGTTCAACTGTTTCAAAATTTTTTACAAGAACATTTTTTTGTTCAGGGAAAATTTTTTCTACTTTGGATTGTAAAAATACATCAATTCCGGATGCTTTAAATTCTTCCGGTGAACGAACCAAAAGTGAAGTATAATCGTTAAAATTGCCTTGTATATAATATGGCAGACCGCACGATGAATACGAAACATGCGTATCATCCGTAAACATTTTTACGCTTGCATGAGGGAGTAATCTTTTAACCTTAGCAGCGGCTTTTGCACCTGATGCGACACCGCCAATTATAACAATATTCATATCATATTCTTTGAATAATGTTATAAAAATTTTATTCCCTGAGTGATTAGTTTACACCATAGGTATTTAAGATAACTTCTTTCATAAATTGAGCATAAGAATCGACATCATTATTTTCATCTTTTGCACTATTTATAAGGTTTTCAAACTCAATAATAATACGCTTTTTAACTAATTCATCATACATAATACACATGCCCTTTATTAACTTCACATGTATATTTACGGAACAATTACAGAAAACTTTAATTTTAATCTTCATTATAAACAAGTTTTTTACGCAAATGCCACTGAATCAGTGTTAAAACAAGAATTATAGCAAACAGAACATAAGCAATAGCGCTTGCTTTTCCGACATTAAAATACTCAAATGCATTTTTATATATCGCATAAACCAAAACATTTGTTGAATCAAACGGCCCGCCTTCTGTCATAAGATAAATCAAATCAAATACCTGAAATGAACTTATTGCGGTGATTATAACAACAAAAAATATTGTAGGCGATAACAACGGAACAGTAATATTTTTAAAAACCTGAACGGAATTTGCTCCGTCAATTTTTGCTGATTCAAAAAGACTTTGCGATATATTTGAAAAACCGGACAGAAAAATTATCATATTGTAGCCGATTAATTTCCATACATTGACTATAATAAGTGCAGGCAATGCAAATTTTAAGTCATAGAGCCAATTTATATGTAAATGTAAAATTTGACTTAAAAATCCTATATTAGGGTCAAAAATCCATGCCCATACTATTCCGATTACGACCATCGGGGTAATAAAAGGCAGAAAATATGCACTTTTAAAAAATTCACTTCCTCTTATTTTAGAATTGAGTATTGATGCTAATATCAACGGTATTATTACCCCTAAAACCGAAACAGATAACGCAAATACAACGGTATTTAACAATATTTTATAAAATAAAGGTTCACTAAATATCAATTTATAATTATCAAATCCGACAAATTTAATAGGATTAAGCAAATCCCATTTTGTAAAACTTAAACCGAGAGAGCAAAATATCGGAATTATTATAAATAAAAAAATGCCCAATACTGCAGGCAAAACAAATACCCACGCAGTAATTGATTTATTATCAAATAATTTATTTAAAAACTCTTTCATGTTATGATTTAATTATAAATAAAGGGGATGTATTATGCAAAAATATGAACACGCATTCGGGAAAAATGATATCAGAGGAATTTACGGAGAAGATATAACTGAAGAACAATTTTATAATATTGGTTTGGGCTATATAAATTGGCTTACAAAACAAAACGGCAAACAATCATCTGACTTAAAAATCGGTGTCTGTATGGATGCAAGACTTCATTCTGAGCCGCTTAAAAAGGCTTTAATTACCGGACTTTTAGATTCCGGAGTTAAACATATTGAAGACTATGGAATTGCGCCATCACCAATCGGTTATTATTCAGAATTTGCGCATAAATTAGACGGTGCAATGGTCATAACCGCAAGCCATAACCCAAGCGAATATAACGGTCTTAAAATGACCTATAATCACCAGACATTAAACGAAAAACAAATAAAAGAAGTTAAAGAAGAAACATTTGCATTGTGGAAAGAATACAACGAAAAAAATAATCCGAACTTTAAAGTTGATATTATTCCGGAATATATCGCAGATATGAAACAAAGATTCGGGAATATCGGCAAAGGAATAAAAGTCGTTGTTGACAGTGCAAACGGTACAGGCGGAGTTGTAGGACCGGAATTATACCGTCAGATAGGTTGTGAGGTGGTTGAATTGTATTCCGAACCTGATGGAAGATTTCCTAACCACCACCCGAATCCGAGCGTTTTTTCAACATTAAAAGACTTATGTAAGCATGTTATTGAAGATAATGCGGACTTAGGTATTGCATTTGACGGAGATTCAGACAGAATTGGAGTTGTAGATTCTAAAGGTAACCCAATGACAGGCGACAAATTACTTTTAATTTACGCACTTGATATAATAAAAGATTTGGGAACAAATGTTAATGTAGTGTCTGAAGTTAAATGCTCTCAGGTGTTGTATGATGAAATCAATGCAACAGGCGCGCATGCTATAATGTGCAAAACAGGTCACGGATTTATTAAAGAAAAAATGAAAGAAACAAATGCACTCTTAGGCGGAGAAATGAGTGGTCATACTTTCTTTAAAGACCGATATTACGGATATGATGACGCTGTTTATGCAGGGTGTCGTATGATAGAAATTATTGCAAAAAATAAAAAACAAAACAGCGAATTTAAAATTGAATCTATGCTTGAACCGTTTGAAAGAGTATATTCAAGTCCTGAAGTACGCTATCCTTGTCCGAATGAATTGAAAAAATCAACTTTGGAGTATGTAAAAACTAAAGTTGAACAAAATCCTGATATGTTTGGTTCTAAAATTGAAGATATTGTTACTTTAGACGGTATGAGAATCGTTTTTAAAGGCGGTTTTGCATTAATTAGGCAAAGTAACACCGAGCCGGTATTTACTCTCCGATTTGAGGCAAATAACGAGCCTGAATGTAACAGATTTAAAGATACAATGATAAATTGTCTTGATGAATGTTTGAAATCTAAAGTATAAATTTAAAGCCGGTATTAAACCGGCTTTTGTTATTTTGTATATTCACTATATTGTGATGCTTCTTTGCGCCACACTTCTTCAGTTATACTAAAAGCGTGACTCCAGAATTTTTCAAGCGCATAGTTGTCTCGTTCTTCTTTATGTAAAATATGGACAACAACATCCCCATAATCAAGCAAATTCCAACGATTTTTCATATCATTTTCATTCCGAATGGGAAGTCTTGAAAAATGCTTTTTTATTTTGTCTTTTACTGTTTCCATCAAAGCCTTAACCTGTGGAGTAGAATCACCTGATACTATTACAAAATAATCAGCAAGTGAAGAAACATGGCTGATATTTAAAATAGTAATATCTTTTCCAAGTTTATCATCTAAAATTTGTGCTATTACACAGGCTAATTTATGAGAATCTATTTGATTTTCCAATCTTATTCACCTCTACTCAATCATATCAACGCGTTTTTTGTGACGACCGCCTTCAAAACCTGTTTTTAACCATGTATCAACAATATCGAGTGCCAAATGTTCACCGATAACTCTTGAGCCTATACACAAAACATTTGCATTGTTGTGCGCTCTTGATACTCTTGCGCTGTAAGTATCACCGCAAAGTGCCGCTCTTATACCATGAACCTTATTTGCAACAATTGACATGCCTATACCTGTTCCGCAAATTAAAATCCCTCTGTTAGCATCATTATGAATGACTTTCTCGCAAACTTTTCTTGCAATGACAGGATAATCACAGGATTCAGGAGTATAAGTTCCTAAATCTTCAAATTCTATTCCTCTGAATTTTAAGTAATCAATAACGGCTTCCTTATAGTGTAAACCTGCGTGATCACAACCGATTGCAACCTTAATATCGTCCATATTTAACTCCTTGCCAAACTAAAACTATCTACATTACCATTTTACATATTTTAAACAAAATTGTAAATACCAAAATAATAAAAAAGAGGCGAACACGCCTCTTGTAAATGGAGTTTAATACTGTGTAAAAAATCTTTAAACTTATGAGCCTCCGACAAGTTGCAATGCTTGTTGTAAGAGGTCTTTATTTGATGAAATTATCTTATTTACGACTTCCATCTGTTGTTTTGCCATTTGATAATAGGAAATATTCACCTTTAAATCCGCATTTGAAAGTTCTAATAACCCTGAGCGAATTTCACCTACACCCAAAACAGGTTTGCCTGATTCTTCTGTTTCAAGGAATAATCCGTCTTTGTACTCATATAAACCCGAACAGTTATGAAAATTTCTTGTGGTAATTTTGTATAGCGGCACAACTTTTTTCCCGCTTTCAGCCTTACCTACAATTGTTCCGTCATTTTTAATTTCATATTCATCATATTTACCGAGAAATTTACCATTATTTGGGTCAATCCACATCTTGATAGTTGTTGTAGGAATATCAAGTGCACCGCCTTTCATTGCTGTTTCCTGATATAAATCTGCGCTTAATGCTCTTGTTCCCTGCATTATTTCTCCCTTATCATTCAAAATGTAGCCTTGAACAGTATTGCCATTTTTAGCACGATAAACACCTTCTTTGTCAAAGTCAAAATCTCCAAGACGGGTGTAAACACTTTTACCTTCGGCAGTTTTGGTTAAAAAATAACCTTTACCTTCAATAAACAAGTTGTTCTTTGAAGTACCGGGAGTAGATTTTCCCTGACCGTTATTTTTTTCAAAATCGTCAACAATTGCTCCGTTTAAAAAAGTTTTAAAAGTAACTTGTTTTTCGCGATAGCCCGGAGTATATGTATTTGTCATGTTTTCAGACAAAACATCAATCCAGTTTACTGTAGCATATTGGGTGTTTAATGCCGTAATAAAAGCATCATTCATATATTATTCTCCTTGTTGTTTTTCTTGTCTTCGTCTTTGATTTTGATCCTTTGAACTGTGTGAGTATGAAAGTTCACTATAAGGCAAATCCTGTTCATCAAAAGATGCTTTAAGAGATTCAATATTATTTCTCAAATATTGCTCTACAGCTTTGTCTCCGGGAATGAACTGTGCTGAAACGGCACCATCTCTGCCGACTCGCAAAATTACAGAAATATTTTGGTCAAAATCAATTCTCAATGGCTGATTATTTTCTCTTGCCTCACTTAAAGCATTTAATAAAGCCTGAGAAACCTGAACATTTTGTTTGACTTCTGCAATTTCAGCCCCGTTATTTACCATACTTTGAGCCTGTGCCTGAATTGACTGAACATTTATATTATCATTTTGAGTCAGGTTGATAAAGAAATCTGCATCAGATTCATTCATTTTCAATGCAGATTTTGCACCATTTTCACCAAAACCAAAACTCCAGTTTTTAAGATTGGAAGCGTTTACGGAAACAGTATTGTCAATCATTTGCTGAATATCATTTGAAAGCATAATATTTGCATCATTCATTAAAAACTGACCATTTAGAACAGCGGCACCCTGCAACTTATTTTCTGCATCACTTTGCAAAGCAGTTTTATGCTCATTTTCCAATTTAGACACTGACAACTTATTTTCATCTTTATCTGTTTTTTGTTCGCCCTTTAGGTCTTTTGAGCCCTTATCAGCAGTTTTTGTATCTTTTTTGGATTCAGACTCAGAAACTTTTGACATTTCATCTTTAAATGATGTATCAGATGAATTTGCTTTCGATGCCGTAGTTGTAGTTGTACTTTGTACCGAAGTTGCTGCTGATGCTGAAGTAGTTGCTTCTATACCCATAATTTCTACCTTTACTGTTGGTTTTCAGTCTTTTTTCTGAAAAATCTTGTTACACCTAACTCTGAGAATTGCTTTAGTTCTTCTGCTTTTTCTTCCTGCAGATAAATTTCTTTATTTTTGTCTTTGTGTTTTTCAAGAACTTTTACATTCTGTTCGCACTTAACAAGTTTCTTTAGTTCTTCGTCTAATATTTCCTGAAGTTCTTGCCTTATTTGTTCAAGTCTTTCAGCCTCTTCATAAAGATGTTTCAGAAACTTGTCATAATAATCATACAGGGATGGATCTGCAGAGCGCATGCCATTTTTGGTATCAACAATTGCCTGATTGTTTTTCTTAATATTGTTTTCTGCTTCGTTAACTGCCGCCTGAGCCTTCTGAACTTTCAATCTTTGTTCTTCACGCTGATTTTCTCTGTAGTTCAAAATTTTCTGCAATCTGTAACGAAATGGCATGTTTACTACTCTCTCTACAGTATTATGTATTATTATCAAGATGCAATAAACATCTAAATGTATGATATATTTAATTATTTATATTCAAAAGTCAACATTATAAAAAACACTCGAAACCTTGTTAGATTTCGAGTGTTATAACATATACAAAAATTATTACTCATTTATTCATTTGCAGGTGAATCTACTTCTGAAGCCTGTTCGTGAATTGACAGGGCAATTCTTCTGTCCGCAGGATTGAACTTAATTATATGAGTTTTAATCTTGTCGCCAACCTGCAAGATGTTTTTATTTTCATTTTGATATTCTATAACCTCATCGTGAGGTAACAATGCTTCAACCCCCGGAAATACCTCAACAAAAGCACCGAAATATTTGAGTCTTGTAATTGTACCCTCTATTTCATCACCTTCTTTAATATTCTTTTCTGCTTCAATCCACGGATCCGGCTCAAGTTTTTTAAGACTTAAAGAAATTCTTTGTTTTGCGTGGTCAACCAATATTACTTCAACATCAATCTTATCCCCAACATGCAAAATATCTGTCGGATGGTCTATCCAACGCCATGAAAGTTGTGATAAAGGCAAAAGCCCATCAACACCGCCTATGTCAACAAAAGCACCAAAATCTGTAATTCTTACAACTTCACCTTTAACAATTTGTCCGACTTCAATTTGAGAGAACAAATTATCTTTTGCCTCCTGAGCAGTATCATCATAGACTTTTTTATTAGACAAAATAAAATTGTTTTGCTGCACATCAAGAGTAAGAATTTTAACTTCAATTTTTGAACCTTGTTCAAGTTCAGATTCTTTTGCTCTCAACTGACTTGAAGGAATAAATCCTCTGACCCCTGCAACTTCAACAAGCACACCACCTTTGACGGTATTGATAACTGTACCGAGTATTGTTTCATCTGCCTCTTTTGCTTTTTCCAAATCTTTCCAGGCATAAGCAAAATCAACTTTCTTTTTAGACAAAAGGAAACGACCATCTTCATCTTCTTCTCTAATAATAAGAAATTCGCCTTCCTGACCTTTTTGGAATTTGTCTTCAACATTTTCACCCTTTTCAACGGCTTCATAATTTGGGATAAGGGCAGTAGTTTTAGCACCGATATCAACAAGTACTCCCTGACCTTCAAAACCGCATACTACACCTTTTACCAAGTCACCCTTTTGAAACTTGTAGTCATATTGCTTAAGTAATTTTTCAAAATCTTCTTCAGATGTCCCCTTTTTCTCAACCATATTTAACTCCAATGTCAATTTATTATTGACAACTACCATTTATACACATATCACTGTAATATACTAACAAAATATATAAAAAATGTAAATGTTTATTACGATTCCTTAATATTTCTTACCATTTTTATTAATTCCCAAGAAGTTTGACCCTGAACTTAAATTTATACCTATACATCGTTCTAATTCGGATTTCGCGATATTATATTCGCTCAGCGACTTGTAATACTGAAGTTCAGACTCAGCAAGAGTATTTTGTGCTTCACGCATCTCAATAGGAGATGATACGCCAACCTTGTACCTTGCCTCAGAAATCCTATAATTTTCTTTTGCCTGCTTTACCTGCAGCGTTGCGACAGGAAGTTGATTTTCTTTTTCGTGTAACTTTAGATATGACTTTTGAATTTCTAAATATATGTCATTTTGTGTTTTCTTAGCAAGAGCAAGTTGTTTGTTATACAAATGATTTGCTTCTTTAACCTGATTGTATATCATAGCGCCATTTATTATCGGAAAATTGAGATATACACCTATTTGCCAGCCGTTATTTGAAGTCCAATGCTTACCGCCTTCCTGATAATGTCCGTCAAATTCAAGTTGCGGGAAGTATAATTTTTTTTGCAACTTTACATTTTGAAGCGCCTGTTCGACTTCAATTTCTGCTCTTTTTAGTTCCGGTCTTGAGTCATATGCTTTTTGAATAGCATCAGAAAAAGACAAATTTAGCGGGGTATAGCCTAACTCCCCTTTTATATTGTATTTTTCAATATACGGGACACCCATTACATTATTTAAGTTTGCAACAGAAGTATTTATAAGATTTTTAGCACTAATTAATCTCATTTTTGCCTGACTTAAATTAACTTCAGCAATAGTTACATCAATTTTCGGGCTTAATCCGACAGTAAATAATGCCTTTGCCTGATTATAAAAGGTCTGATAGTTATCAACATTCATCTGCGCAACTTTTTCGGCTTCGTATGAATAAAGAAGTTCATAATAAGCATTTTTTGTCTTATATATAACATCATTTACAACTGATGCAAAAGTCTTTTTGCTTGATTCTAAACCAAGGCGCTGAATTGTAGCCTGATTTTGCGTTACTCCAAAATCATATAACATCTGCTGAAGTGTAACCTGACCGAGTATATAGTATTCATATTCAAGGTTATAATTGAAGGCATCTGACAACTGTAATTGTTTGATATGAGACCAACTTGTCTGCCAGGAAAACTGAGGGAAAAAATTTGACCAGATTTGTTTTAATCTTGAATCATTTGCCAAAATATCTTCAAAAGCAGAGAGTATCTCAGGATTATTGCCAAGTGCAATCCTGATACAATTTTCAAGCGTCATATCATAATCGTATGACACCGAACCAGATATAACAGCAGTGACATCTTTATCAGGTATAGATGTTATATTTTTAATTTCTGCGCCATAAGTAAAGGGCATAAATAATATTATAAAAAACAAAAGTATTTTTTTATACAATCAATCCTCTTACCTAAAGGTTTTCTTTTATGTATTTAACCATTTTAGATAAGGCATTTGCTCTGTGAGAAATCTTATTTTTCAAATCTTCACTCATTTGAGCCATTGTAATATCGTATCCGTCAACCAAAAATACAGGGTCATAACCAAAACCGTTTGTACCATATTGCTCAGTTGCAATTTGCCCGTGACACTCTCCGATTTCCTGATTTAAGACATTACCATCCTTATCTGTTAGTGTCATAACACAAACGAATTTTGCTTTCCTATTATCTGTATCGGCAAGTTTTTTTAGTAACTTGTCTATCCGTCTTTGAGGGGTTGTATCATATCTTGCAGAATGAATACCGGGTTCTCCGTTTAGCGCATCCACACACAATCCTGAATCATCTGCAAGGGAAATCATATTAGAAATCCTTGATGCTTCCTGTGCCTTTATAAGTGAATTTTGCTCAAAAGTCTGACCGTTTTCTATCGGATTAAAGTCGCCACCAGGCAGAATAAATTCAATTCCCGAATCTTTAGTTATTTCGTTTATTTCCTGTAATTTGTGAGGATTGCCCGTTGCAAGAACAATTTTAATTTTATTTTCCATAGCGCCTTTGCCTTCTGTTAAATTCTTCAATACATTTTAAGAGCGAACATCTGTCAAATTCTGGCCAGTATTCATCAACAACAATCACTTCACTATATGCAATCTGCCACAAAAGATAATTGGAAATTCGCTTTTCCCCGCCTGTTCTGATTAAAATATCAGGATCAGGAATATCTTTTGTGTAAAGATGTTTTGAGATAACATCTGCGGTAATATCATCCGATTTGTAACCGGTATCTATAATAGATTTTACAGCATTTACAATTTCATCTCTTGAACCGTAATTTAATGCGATTTGAAGATTTACTCCCGTATTGCTTTTAGTCTTTTCTTGTGCATTTGAGGTAACCTTTTGCAGTTTATCCGACAACTTTAAGCGGTCACCGATAAAAGATATTTTTACATTCTCTTTATCCATATCATCTAATTCATTTTTTAATGTAACTGCAACCAAATCCATCAAAAAATCTACTTCTTCTTTGCTTCGTTTCCAGTTTTCTGTTGAAAAAGCATAGACAGTTAAATATTTAACTCCAAATTCATCACAAGCACGAACAACATTTCTCAAAGATGTAACACCTTTTTTATGTCCTGCTGCAGACGGCAAATTATGCTCTTTTGCCCATCTGCGATTTCCGTCCATAATTATTGCAATATGCTTTATTTCACTCTCTTTTTCCATAATACTATCCTATAACAAAGATTTATAAATTCTTTAGTATCTCATCAAGCAATTTTCTTTTCGGATACTTAAATGTCATAAACTCATCAGACGGAAACTTTTTAGGCATTTTTGGCGAATTTCCAAAAGGATTTAACGAAAGTAGCCCTTTCAAAGTAGAACTAACCGCATCAGTTCTTTGTGCTTTTTTAGTTTTGCTTTTTAGTGCAAAAATTCCTCTTGCCCAAGTATCACTGTAATTCCATCCAATTTTCATAAAAAATCCTTTCAAGTTTTATATTTTATAAAACATAAAAAAATATTTTTTGCTACACAATCGCACCATGTGAAGCATCTTGAACTGTTCTTGCATATTTTGACAAATACCCGGACTTACACTTTGACACAAATGGTTTTAAGTCTTTTCTTCTTGCGTCAAGCACATCATCCGTTACTAAAATATTTATTGTTCTGTTATTTACATCAATTTTAATTTTATCGCCATCTTTTATTAACGCAATGTTTCCGCCATTAGCGGCCTCAGGGCAAACATGACCGATACAAATGCCTCTTGTACCTCCGCTAAAACGACCGTCAGTTACAAGAGCAACCGTTTTTCCTAAACCTTTACCCACAAGCAAAGAGGTCGGTGCAAGCATTTCTCTCATTCCGGGGCCGCCTTTTGGTCCTTCATAGCGAATTACAATCACATCACCGTCATTTATTTTGTCATTTTCCAAAGCAAACATAGCATCTTCTTCACAATCAAAACATTTTGCAACGCCTTCAAACTCATAACAACTTTCGTCTATCCCAGATATTTTTGTTACACAACCGTCAGGGGCTAAATTGCCATACAAAATACCAAGCCCTGGCTTTGTTGTAATCGGATTATCATAAGTTTTGATTAAATCCTTATTTACAAATGCTTCCTTTGAAATTTCAAATGTAGAATAACCGCAAACAGTATTTTTATCTTTTACCCCGATATTTGCATTAATCAGGTTTTTCATAAGTGCCGGAACACCACCTGCGTTGTGAAATTCTGTCATAGTAGGACTTGCAGCAGGGTCTAACTTTAAAATTTGATGAACGACCTTTCCCCACCTGTCAAAATCGTCTATCTTTAAATCTATTCCGCCGGCATTTGCTATCGCCAAAAGATGCATAATTGAGTTTGTACTTCCGCCAAGCGCCAAATCAGCAATAATTGCATTTTCTAATGTTTCTTTATCTATGATATCCGATGGTTTGATATTATTTTTAACAAGATTAACTACCTGAATCCCTGATTCAAAAGCAATTCTGCGTTTTTTTGATGATACAGCAGAAGATGTAGCGCACAGAGGCAAACTCATTCCCATGACTTCTGTCAGACAAGCCATAGTATTTGCTGTATACATCCCCTGGCATGAACCGATAGTAGGACAAGACTCTTCTTCAAGTTCCAAAAGTCTTTTTTCATCAATTTCACCGTTTCGAAACTTACCTACCGCTTCAAATGAGCCTTTTATCATAGTAAGTTTTGAACATCTGCTTTCGCCTTCTAACATAGGACCAGCCGTTACAACAATGCAGGGTATATCCAAACGCATTGCTGCAATAAGCATTGCAGGGGTAATTTTATCGCAATTAGTCAGTAATACAAGGCCGTCAAGTTGATGGCCCTGAGCAACAGTTTCAACACAATCCGCAATCAAATCTCTTGACGGCAAAGAATACCTCATACCGTTATGCCCCATAGCAATACCGTCGCAAATTGCAGGAACACCGAATATAAATGCCTGACCTCCGCCACTATGAATACCCTTTTCAATCTGGCGTTCCAAATCTCTCATTCCTGCATGCCCCGGAATTAAATCTGTAAATGAACTTGCTATTCCGATAAACGGAGAATCCATATTTTTACGACTGACCCCCGCTGCCATTAAAAGACCTCGGTGCGGAGTATGTGCTATTCCCTTTTTAATATTGTCACTTCTCATAATATCCCTTTACAATTTAAAATAATTATACTTTAAACAGAAAGAAATATTAATTAGGGTAGTATTTTAGTCGTTAAACAGAGTACAAAAAAGAAAATATGCAAACCTATTCTCTTTTTTATTTCGCCCCGCCGCGATGTCTTGGGTCGTTCGCAATAAACGGCATTTCGCATTTTGCTTTTTATGGCTTTCGCCAAAAGCAAAATCTGCTTCAGCCTCTGCTCACTCCCCGCTCGAACGCAATGGCAATCGAATCTTTGGCAAGACTAATAAAAAAGAGAATAGATAAACCTATTCTCTTTTTTATTTCGCCCCGCCGCGATTCGAACGCGGGCAAGACGCGGTTTAGGAAACCACCGCTCTATCCTACTGAGCTACGAGGCGATAACAATTTAAACTTTAACACAAAATTAAAATCTATCAAATATATCTTTTATCCATGTATATGCATTTGTGTTAGGAGGATATTCACAAAAACCGTTTTTTGCATAAAAATCTCTGACAGATTTTTCTTTTGAAGAAAATAATGTCATCATATTACAAAGTTCTTTTAACGAATTTATCATTGCAGTGCCGATTCCGGCATATTTTGTGTTAATTTTGTTTAAATAATTAGGATTGGCCTGCACATGCTCAACAAATAATTCTTTACTTCGTCCACCAAGGGGAACAACATGCACTACTCCCAAAATTTCGTCAGGATTCAATATCTCAAATTTATCCTGCTGCGCAGTTAAAGCATAAACTTTATGATTAACATAATATTTACTGCCATTTTTTGCGGCCTGAACAACATAACAAGCATTCATACCGAATTTATCGTTTTCCCAATATTTGACTGCATTTTTCAATGCTTCAACATCGTTATCACATTCAGGTTGAATTTCTACAAAATTAGACTCAAAATCATGATATCTGCCGTCATTTCCATATCTTCCGACATTGACTTTATCTCGTATAAGTTTTGCTCCAAAGGGCGTATTACTATTACATGCAATTTTCATGATATTACTAATAACGCTTGTAAATATTTTTTTTGCCAAGTGTAAATATAATTATTTTTGTAGTAAAATTATAAAGAACTTATAGGAAGTGTATATAAAAAAAAGCGCAAAGATGCGCAGAAAGAGAAAGGGTGTTATATGAAACCTGAAACAAAAAGTTTTCAATTAGATATCGGCGGAAAAACCGTTACAATTGAAACAGGAAAGTATGCTCAATCAACAAACGGTTCTGTTACCGTAAGATGTGGCGACACAATGTTATTTGTTCATTGTGTTGTATCAAAAGAACCAAGAGTAGGGATAGATTTCTTCCCATTGTTGATTGATTATGAAGAAAGAATGTCAGCAATCGGTCGTATTCCGGGCGGATACAACCGTAGTGAAGGGAAATCAAGCGACAAAGCAATTTTGGTATCTCGTTTAATCGACAGACCAATCAGACCGCTTTTCCCAAAAGGATATAGAAACGATATTCAAATCGTTGCGCAATTATTCAGTTATGATCAGGAAAACCAGCCTGATACATTGGCTATGTTAGGTGCTTCTTGCGCTTTAATGCTTTCAGGTGCTCCGTTTGAAGGACCTATAGGTGCAGTAAGAGTTTCAAGAGATGCACAAGGCAACTTTATTGCTAATCCGACTCACAAACAAGCACACGAATCTGATTTAGACATTGTTGTTGCAGGTACTCATGATTCTGTAATCATGGTTGAAGCAGGCTGTAAGTTTGTAACTGAAGACGATATTATGAACGCAGTTGAATTTGCTCAAGGCGAAATAAGAAAACAGTGCGATGCACAGGTTGAATTTGCAAAACAATGTGGTGTAACAAAAGAAGAATTTACAAATCCTTATGACACTTCAAAAATTGCACAAATTATTGAAGAAACAGCACACGATATGATTTTTGACGCTTATCACAACTTTGACAGAGAATATCGTCAGAATAAATTGGAAGAAGCAAAGAAATTAGTTAAAGAAAAAATTGATGCATTACCTGAAGATGATTACATTAAACAAATTATTGAAGAAACAGGCATTGATTTTGTTGCTGAAGAATTCAAAGCCGCAGAAAAACATATTATGCGTGCAATGATTCTTGACGAAGGAGTCAGAGCAGACGGGAGAAAACCAACCGAAGTTCGTCCTATTTGGTGTGAAGTCGGTGTTATTCCAAGAGCGCATGGTTCAGCAGTATTTACAAGAGGTCAAACTCAAATTCTGTCTGTTGCAACTTTGGCAGGTCCTGCTATGAAACAGGAACTTGACGGAGTTGATCCTCAAACAGAAAAAACTTATATGCACAAATACATTTTCCCTGGTTTCTCTGTTGGGGAAGTTAAGCCATTAAGAGGACCGGGCAGAAGAGAAGTAGGGCATGGAAATTTGGCAGAAAGAGCAAATATTCCTGCGTTACCTTCACAAGAAGAATTTGGCTATACAATCAGAGTAACTTCGGATGTACTTGAATCAAACGGTTCAACATCAATGGGTTCCACATGCGGAAGTTCAATGGCATTGATGAACGCAGGTGTTCCTGTTAAATGCATGATTGGCGGTGTTGCAATGGGTATGATTAAAGAAGAAGGTTATGAACCTGTTGTATTAACTGATATTCAAGGGATTGAAGACTTTTTAGGAGATATGGACTTTAAAGTTACAGGTAACGACACAGGCATTACCGCATTGCAAATGGATATGAAAGCAAAAGGAATTCCAAATGAAACATTACGCCGTGCCTTATTCCAAGCAAAAGAAGGAAGATTACACATCTTAGGCAAAATGAGAGAAGTAATCACCGAACCTGCTAAGGAATTATCCCCATTTGCACCAAGCATTACAACAATGACAATTCCAACAGAAGATATTGGTGCTGTAATCGGGCCTGGCGGAAAACAAATCAGAGAAATCATTGATGCTTCAGGTGCTGAAATTGATATTCAGGATTCAGGTGTTGTTACTATTACATCTAACGATCAGGAAGGTGCAAAAATTGCCATTAAAATGATTAAAGATATTACTTTTAAACCTGAAGTCGGTATGGTAATCAAAGGCAAGGTTGTAAGAATTATTCCTATCGGAGCGTTCGTCGAATTGGGCGGCGGCAAAGACGGCATGATTCATATTTCCCAAGTCTGCAATGAAAGAATAGAAACTATCGAACCACATTTGAATATTGGGGATGAAGTTATCGTAAAAGTCATTAAAATCGACGAAAAAGGCAGAGTAAACCTTACACTGAAAGGTGTAACAGAGGAAGATAAAGCAAATTGCATAAACTAATACTTATGGCAATAAATAAAAGAAAGACTGATAAACTATCAGTCTTTTTTTTATGCTATTATAAAAAAAAATAATAGTAAAAGGGAGAATAACATGGTTGATGTAGTAACAATTGGCAGTGCGACAATGGATGTATTTGTAGAATGTGATGATGCTAATGTAGTTTCTGTACGAAAAAAAGATCATTCTACTGATTTTATGAGTTATCCATACGGCTCGAAATTGGAAATAACAGACTTTGACACACAAGTAGGCGGCGGCGGAGTAAATACCGCAGTAAATTTTGCAAATTTAGGCTTTGATACCGCAGTTATATTCAAGGTAGGAGATGATATTTATTCAAAAGGTCTTTTTGACTTTTTCAAAACAAAAAATGTAAATTTAGATTCAATAATTCAAGACAAAAAAGATACGACGGGTTTTTCTATAATTTTGACAAGTTTTGAAGGTGACAGAACAGTTCTTGCACACCGAGGTGCTAATGCTCATATCAAAAAATCAGAGATTGATTTTGAAGTAATTAAAAATGCAAAACTTTTATACATCGCGCCATTAAACGGTGAAAGTAACAGACAACTTGATGATTTAGTGAAATTTGCGAAAGAAAATGACACGATGGTCTGTTTTAATGCAGGTTCAACAGGGATTAAAAAAGGTTTCAATTATCTAAAAAAAATTCTTGCACTTGCGGATGCAGTCGTTATGAACAAAGAAGAAGCGCAAATGGCAACAGGAATATATTTAAGACAGGATACAAAAGAAATTAAATATTCAAAAGAAGCAATACACCCTGATTTAAAAGAAATGTTTAAAAAACTGAAAATTTCTGATTATCAGGTTATAGTAATAACTGACGGAGGACATGGTGCTTACGCATACAACGGCAGACAATATTTTTACTGCCCTTGTTTTGACGGTCCCGTTGTTTCAACCCTTGGCGCAGGTGATGCTTTTGCCTCAACCTTCTGTGCTGCAATGAGCAGATATAATTTTGATATTCCAAAATCTTTAATGGCAGGTTCAATAAATTCCAGCGGAGTTGTTTCAGATTTCGGCGCAACGCAAGGATTACTAACTTTTGAGGAAATTGAAGATAGGATGGCTAAAACACCTGATTACAAAGCAATTACAATTTCAGCAGAATAAGAAATGAACAATTTTAATTTAGTTTCGTTATACAAATGTAGATAAGATAAGGAGACCAAATTATGACTGATGAAGAAAAAAAAGAAACAAAAGTTTGTAATTGCGGAGAGTTAGGCAGATTTTTTACACAGGTTGCAGCAATATTTTTAGGTGTTTTGCTTGCAATATTGGTATCAGCGGCACTGTTAAAACCTAAATGTCCATGCAAAGGACCAATGCCGTTTCCGCCAAGACCAATGTATGAAAGACAAATTCCTCCTATGCATGGTCAATGGAATGCAAGACGACCGGGTGATTTTCAAATTAAAAATCAAAAATTTGACAGAAATCAAACAAGACGCCATCACGATTTTCAGCCGACTGCAAGACCTGACAAGACTCCGGCTCAAAAATAATTTAATATTTCAATATAAAATGTCCTGTAAAATTCTTTTACAGGGCATTTTATTTAGCAAATTTTAAATTCAGGGGTTTTGTAAAAAGCAAAGGCAATATAATTATGAAAATTTACCCTGCATTTAGAAAATCAATATATCATTTAAAACAGGACATTATACACAAAATAAATCCTGAAAAATGCAAATTTGTATTGCTTGAAAAAACGCCAAAAATAAACATACAACAATATAAAACTTTTTCGGATAATACACCTCAAAATGCTGACAGTTTTACATTTGTCACAATCGGTATGAAAGATGACAAAAATTTTAAGAAGAAAATAACAACATTTTATTCCGGGGAAAACATAGTTCAAAGACTTTTTGAGACCTCAGACGGCGAAAGAATAATTAGAGAATACGAACATCTCGGACAGGATGTAAAGGGAAGCAATTGCAAATACAGAAAAATCGTGCAAAAGAAAATGGCAGATGGTAGACCTGAATTTGTGACTAATTTGATAGAAGAAATGAGAACATATATATCAGAAACAAAAAAGAATAAAAAAGCAGGAAAGAACTGTTTAAAACTTGAAATTATCAAAAATATTATTGACGGGAATAAAATTAGCGCAACTATAACCGAATATCCGTTTAACGGAGACAGAAAAGTTCCAAAAATTTCCAATTTAAGAAAAATTGCAGGGCTTGAAATTGAATTAAATGAAAGCACACCAAATATTACCGGAACTTTTGAAACAACAAATGTAAAACTGCCTGCAAATGACAAATATCTTCCATACAGATTTATACTTGATACAAAGACAAAAATTAAAGAACTGACAAAACATTTTATTAAAGAAAAAAATCTTGACAAATTAAATATAAAAGTAAGAGTAGAAGATACGCTTGGCAACAACACAGCAGGCTACTTTGACGAAGAAAGAAACGAAATTGTGTATGCAATGAGTACATGCGATTTTGCTCGCACAAGTGCACACGAAGTAGAACACGCATATCAATATTGTCAAATCGGCAGAGTAGGAAAGGGTTATTCTCAATACGGAAGAAACAGCAGAAAAATTTTTGGTCCGATTGATAACTTACAAGAAAGTATGGAAGCCTACAAATATTCAATTGCATCAATAAATTACCCTAAACTGTCAGATGAAGAAGATTTAAGTAAGAATATGGATTATATGAATAATTACCTTGAAGTAAAAGCAAGAGAAGCCGGAGAAAGAGCAAGCAAAGAATACAAGGAAAAGGGAGCAGAATTTAATAAACAATTTTTCTTTGGTTTGCAGTAGACAAACGACAAAAATTGTAGTGAGAGTCGGCAGATGGTAATTTGGGCAAAATAAAAAAGCCGATAGCGAGACTCTACAGGATATGTTCGTGAGGGCAGGAAGCCCGAACTTACATATCCGTATGCAAATTTATTTGCTGAACTCACAATTTTTGTCAAACGACAAAA
>CACYKF010000006.1 GCA_902774905.1 uncultured bacterium | reverse complement strand
ATGCCGTCAGGCATTGCAGTGAAATAGCGTATTTTCTCTTTCTTGGTTCATTCTTTCTCTTTTCATCGCAAGAAAAGAGAAAGAATGAACAGGTAGAAAGTTTCAATCTCTCAATTACTACCGATAATATGTTTTATGTAATATTTTGTTTTTATTAGCAAAAAATATTTTTACTTGTTTTAAAACAAAAAAAGGAGAAACTTATGCAAATAAACAACAATCAATCACCGAATTTCGGTATGGCTATGATTATACGCAAAGATGCACAAAAACTTTTGGCTCAAAAAATTAAATCTGATGCAGATATTCAATTGTTAGATTCACTTGTTGAAACTCAGAAAAAGAATCCGTTTGAAATAGATATAAGAGAAGAATTAGGAAAACTTTATGGTTATATTGCGGATACGACCGAAGGAGTTAAAGATTATCAAACGCAAGTTCTTAAAGAAGGCTTTTTTGAAAAACATTTCAAAAGCCCGTTAGCCTTTATTGAAAGATGTTGTAAAGTTGCTGATAAAAAGAACGAAGAAACTTATGCTCCTAATATGAATAGCAAACTTAAAGATATTTTTGAAAAAACAAAAGTAGCACAATAAGACTTAATCATTAAAAAGACCGAAACAAATGTTTCGGTCTTTTTTTATTTAATAAATCCATTAATTATATTTTTTTTGCATCTTTGCTGTTTACCCAGCCACGGTTATTCTGTTGGTTAGGTTGCGGGGCATATCTTGCATTGTCATTTTTGATTTGCTCCATATAAATTTGACCGTTTTTAACAACCTGCTGTAATTGGGTTAAATTATCTTCAAGACTTGTGAGAACCTGTTTTGCATAAAGTTCTGCGCCTTCTCGAATTTTCATTGATTCTTCCGTTGCCTGAAGTCTGACCTGTTCTGCATCCTGCATTGAAACATGTTTGATGTTTTCCATCTCTGCGACAACTTCATTTTTCAGTCTTATACCATCTCTTTCAATGGCTTTTCTTATTTCTGATTCACTAATCAGACGATTTGCTTCGTTTTGAGCGTCCTGAACAATTTTTGCAGCCTGAGCCTGCGCTTCATTCAACAATTCTTCTTTGCGTTTCATAAACACTCTTGCTTCCTGAACTTCAGGAGGTAAAGCCGCATATATTCTGTCGATTAATGTTTCTATTTCTCTTTTATTGACTACTGCGTACTTTGAAATTGAAAATCCATCATCTAAAGTCATTTCAAGTATCTTGAGTAAATCATACACTTCATTTTGAGGCATGCTTATATCCCTTATCCCTTTCGCATTTATTTACAATAATATATTACATAAGCAATTTTTAATTGTCAAATAATTTTGTACTGCCAAATTACATATTTTAACATGGTTTTGCATTTTTTTTATTTAAATATTTATCTACTGCTTCCGGTACAAATTTTGAAATATCACCTCCGTTTGCATAAATTTCTTTTATGGTTGAAGACGAAATAAAATTATATTTCGGTTTTGTTGTCAAAAATACGGTTTTTATTTCATCACAAAGCGCACTGTTAGTTTGTGACAGTTGCATTTCAAATTCAAAATCCGAAACTGCACGCAAACCTCGTATCAAGACATTTGCATCATGTTTTTTTGCATATTCGACAGTCAAACCTTCAAAGGAATCAACTTCAACATTTTCAATATCTTTTACGCTTTTTTTTATCAGTTCAACTCTTTCATCAACACTTAAAAAAACTGTTTTTGCACCGTTATGAGCAACTGCAATAATTACTTTGTCAAATATTTCAGATGCATTTTTTAAAATATCCAAATGTCCGTATGTTATCGGATCAAAACTTCCCGGATATATAGCAATTTTCATAATTGGCACTCCTTACACTGAGATTATAACATAAAAAGCAGATAAGTTCTTTTCAGAAATTAATCATGTTAAATCTTTACTCCTAAGCAAAAAAAAAGCCTCTTTTAAAAAGAAGCTTCCTTGGAATCTGTTACAATTCCTCGTGTAAAAGGTTAGTAGGTAGAAAGTAGAAGGTAGTAGTTATATAATTTGAAATAAATTATATACTTCTTATATACTTAATAAGTATTTTCAAATTTAAAAATTGCACAACCTTAAACATGTTGTTACAAAAATTCACAAATAAACATGAAAAAGCGGGATTTGAAAGAATTTTCAAATCCCGCTTTGTAGGGTTAGTTATTTTAAGGTAAGTTATATCAATCTTTTATTTATGCGTTCGCAGTATATTTAGGAGCCATCATTTTTACATCTTCATCTCTTGCCTTTTTGGCTTCCTGTAATTCTGCGGTTATTTCATCAAGAAGTGTTTTCAAAGTTTCTTGCTCCTGTGCGAGTTTGCCTTCTTCGACTTTTAAATTCTTTTGTTCTTCTTGCGCTGCTTGTTCCCGCCCCTGAATATACAATGTTCGCATAATGTAATTTTGCATTTGCTGCATTTGTTGCGGATTTTGCATCGCGCCACCCATTTGCTGCTGATACATCATTTGCATCATCGGCGCATTTTGCTGCATATATTGCAGTGCCATATTGTGTGCATAGCCAATGTATGCCATTGACCTGCCCATCATTGAACCAGGAGAACTTAAAATGTCTCCGATTGAGATATTGCCATTTCCAACCATAGCGGCGTACTGCTGCAAATCTCGTAATTTTCGCGAGATTTTCAATAACTTGTACTGCGTGTCAGATTTCTGACGAGCCAAGTCATGGACTCTTGCGGTAAACATTAGAAATCCCATAACTAACCTACCTTTTTAATTTTTTAAACTAACCTATTTTTTTTACCTACACATATATAAAAACATGCAACTTCAAGTAATTGCATGTTTTTAGCCTTTTATTAAGTTTTGTAAAGTTGATTATAAATTAATTGCTTGACGGAACCTTTTCCACAACCTTATCAATCAAGCCATAATCTTTTGCTTCGTATGCAGATAAATAATGATCGCGTTCGCAATCTTCACGAACTTTTTTCGGATCTTGTCCTGAGTTTTTAGAAATTATATCAATTAACATATCTTTCATACGCATAATTTCTTTTGCTTCAAGTTCTATATCTGTTGCCTGACCTTTTGCACCGCCTAACGGTTGGTGAATCATAATTCTTGAACTCGGCAGGGACATTCTTTTGCCTTTTGCACCTGAGCATAGCAAAAATGCACCCATTGATGCCGCTTCACCAAGGCAAATTGTCGCAACATCGGCTTTAATAAGGTTCATCGTGTCATAAATTGCCATACCTGCAGTAATTACACCGCCGGGGCTATTAATATATAACATGATATCTTTATCAGGGTTTTCACTGTCTAACAACAATAACTGAGCAACAACAGAGTTTGCTACATCGTCATCAATTTCAGTCCCTAAAAATATAATTCTTTCTCTTAAAAGTCTTGAAAAAATATCAAAAGAGCGTTCGCCTCTTGAAGATGCTTCAATAACAGTCGGGACATAGCCCATTATTTTCATATAAGTTTCTTGATCCATTACCCTCTCCTTTATAACAAGATTTTATCCCAAATATCATATTTACGCAAATTAATTATAACTATACATAAATTATATTATCGGTATTAATTGAGAGATTAACACTTTCTACCTGTTCATTTCTTTTCTTTTGTTTGCGAGGCAAAAGAAAAGAAATGAACCAAAGAAAAGAAAACTTCGCCGATTACAATACCGCCTTTGGCGGTATAAGACTGCTTACGCAGTGATATGTGTTTTTGCCTGTCGGCAAAAATCACTTAGCGCGCCTAAAACTACGGCGCGCATTTTACCCCTCACCCCACCCCTCTCCCCTTGGGAGAGGGAGCAGTGGTAGGCGAATTTATGAGCCCCGTACAACTGCGGGTGAGGGTGAAAATCGTAAGTTGGGGTTTCTACCCCAACATTTATTTTGTTGGGCTGAAAGCCCAACTTACAATATCTTATGCGCGGAGCAATGCCGTCAGGCATTGCAATGAAATAGCGTTTTTTCTCTTTCTTGGTTCATTCTTTCTCTTTTCATCGCAAAAAAGAGAAAGAATGAACATAATAAGAATATCTTAGCAAGATATTCAGATAATATAATCTATGTATATTACGAATTATTAATAAATACGAATTTTGTGAAATTTTGCAAAACAATTTTACTTTATATAAGAGTTGAAGTTTAAAGATGAAGTTTAATAAGGAGACAAGAGTTATGCCTGAAATTTATTTTTGCTTTCAAAATATGGCTTACGGATTCAAATTATTTGCAAAAGACGAAGATAAAAGTTTTGCACAAAGATTACAAGATTTTGAATTGAGTTTTGAAATCAACATGGAACAAAACAGAATAAGACTGTTTGGATATTAATAATAAAAAGGCAGGTCCTTTGAACCTGTCATAATCAATTACTAATAAATGGTTTTTATATTCTCTGTCTTAACTTTTTACATCTGTTTTTAAAACATTATGTAATAATGCTACCGCTGCACCTGCGACGGCACCTGTTGTTACAAAAAATTCCGTCGGTCTGAAATGTTTTGTTGCGAGTTTGTATGACTCAACCGCTTTTTTGGCTACTTTTTCGGCTTGTAATCTTGCATCATAGAAAAGCGATTTGAGTTCATTCATGCTTTCAGGGTCTTTTTCGCTGATTGTGCGGAATGCTTTAAGGATTCTTCCTTTACCTATTTTTTCTCCGCTTTTTAAACCGTCATAAGCGCTTACAAATACATCTTCGGCTAATGATTTATTCTTTTTTGCATTAATTTCGTCTATGTAAGATCTTGTCCAAGGGCTAAATGTTTCCTTTGTTCTTTTAATTTCATTCTGAGCATGCAAATACTCTTTTGTTGTTTTTTCATCTTCATTTAACGGATAGCCGTATTTTAATGCCCATCCGATAGCAGCACCGACTCCTGCTCCTTTTACCATCGGAACAAGACAGGTATTTTGTGTATTATAGTTGTTTACTGCTTCTACTGCCATTGTTTTTATTTCCTTTTCTGAATTGAAATGAAGACAATTACACTATGTTTGATAATTGAAATCTGGGAGAATCTGCACTTAAATATTCCATATAGAATTACAAAATTCAAATGAAACTGAGTAATCAGAAACTCATTTTTTGACATTATATTACAATTTTATTTTTTTGTCAACACCCTTGCCAAATTTAACAGTAACATAATAATTACAAGTGCAAGAGTAAGGTAAAAATAGTATATTATGGCATTGTGGCTTGCAAATAAACATGCAAGTCCGCCTGAAATTATTGCAACAGATGTTAAAATCACAACGGTTTTTTTCTGTGAAAATCCCGCATGCAAAAGTTTGTGATGTATATGTTCGGCATCTGCAACAAATGGTGATGTGCCTTTGAAAATTCTTCTCAATGATGAAAAAGTAATATCAATAATCGGAACTGCCAAAACTATAAACGGTAATAATATTGCAATAGTCGCAACTTTCATAACTCCTGTTATTGAAATTGCGGCGAGCAAAAAACCTGAAAACAGAGAACCGCTGTCCCCCATAAATATTTTTGCCGGATTAAAGTTAAAAGTTAAAAACGCAAGCATAGAGCCGGCAAGAATAAACCCTATTAGCGCACTAATCGGACTTGCAGGAGAAACCGTAACCGCCAACAAACCTAAAGTTATTGAATTTACAGTAATAACCGAACCTGCCAAACCATCTACACCGTCAATAAAATTAATAGCATTCGAAATCCCGACTATCCACAAAAGCGTAATCGGATATGACCACCATCCAAGTTGTATACCTCCGAAAAACGGCACACTGTCTATCTGTACTCCGAGCAGATAAACAATAGTAGCAATTGACAACTGCATTAAAAGTTTGAATTTTGCACCCAAACCGTAAACATCATCAATAAACCCAAGCAAAAACATCAAAGATCCGCCAAGCAAAATCCCTGATAATAATTTTCCGTAAGGATAATAACTCATTAACACCAAACACAAAAAAGTCAGCATTGTACTGCCCCAAATTGCAACACCGCCTATTCGTGAAATAGGTTTTGTGTGAATTTTTCTTGCATTAGGCAAATCAACAAGCCCCTCTTTTTTGGAAAAACTTATAACCATAGGAACTAAAAATACCCCGATTATATAGGCTATTATTGTTCCGATTATATGAGCATGTGTTAATTTGATAATAATGGTTTTAGTCTCCTTTGATTTATGTGAATTGTGAATAGTGAATTGTTGTTATCGGTGCTGATGTTTCTATTCACCACTCACAATTCACAATTCACTTTACTTGTATAGCGGGTGTTTTGCACATAATTTCATGCTTCTTGCACGAAGATTATCAAGTGCAATTTCATTATCTGACGAATATATCGCAGATGCAATAATTTTTGCAACTTCTGTCATATCGTCTTCTTTGAATCCTCTTGTGGTAACTGCAGGTGTGCCAAGCCTTATGCCTGATGTTACAAACGGACTTTGAGGGTCATTCGGTACGGTATTTTTGTTTGCCGTAATGCCTACTCTTTCAAGCACATTTGCCATGTCTTTACCTGTTTTGCCTGTTTTTCTGAGGTCTAAAGTCATAAGGTGATTTTCTGTCATGCCGCCGACGATATCAAGACCTTCGTCCATCAACCCTTGCGCAAGCGCCTTTGCATTTTTAATAATTTGGCTTGCATACTCTTTAAATTCAGGTTTTGATGCTTCAAGTAAAGCAACGGCTTTACCTGCAATAATGTGCTCCAAAGGTCCGCCCTGCATGCCCGGAAATACCGCTTTGTCTATCGCCTGAGCATATTGCTCATCACACATAATAATTCCGCCTCTCGGACCTCTTAAAGACTTGTGAGTTGTAGTTGTTACAAACTGTGCATACCCGGCAGGTGACGGATGCAATCCTGCCACAACAAGTCCTGCAATATGAGCGATATCGGCAAGTAAAAGTGCGCCAACCTCGTCTGCGATTTCTCTGAACTTTTTAAAATCTATAATTTTAGAATAGTTACTTGCACCGCAAATAATCAGTTTCGGTTTATGTTCAAGTGCCATTTTTCTGACATCTTCATAGTCAATTTCGCCGTATTCGTTAATTCCGTAGGATTTTACATCAAAATACAAGCCTGAGAAATTAACAGGTGATCCGTGGGATAAATGACCGCCGTTAGACAAATCCATTGATAAAACTCTGTCACCAGGTTTCATTGTTGCCATAAATACGGCCATATTAGCCTGTGCGCCTGAATGTGGCTGGACATTGGCATGATCCATTCCAAAAAGTTCGCATGCTCTTTTTTGTGCAAGTTCTTCTATAACATCAATATGCTCACAGCCGTTGTAATAGCGTTTGTGAGGCTTCCCTTCCGCATATTTGTTTGTTAAAACGCTTCCGCATGCTTCCATTACCGCTAATGAGGTGCAATTTTCGCTTGCGATAAGTTCTATTGTATTTTGCTGTCTGTCTAATTCTGCCTCAATTGCCTGTGCAATCTGAGGGTCAGTTTGTTTTATATGCTCAAGATTCATAATTATACACTCTCCCTTTTTTCTTATTTATTATAGAGTGATAAAGAAAAATTGGCAAATAAGTAAATAAATGGAGTAGTTAAAAGGTTGAAAGTTTTTTGGGTTTAATTAAAATATCTCCCTCTCCTAATTTCAGGAAAGGGGGTAAAATTTAAGTCGTGATTTCTACCCAAACTCAATATTGTTGGGCTGAAAGCCCAACTTACAAATTGCTAAAATACTTAAAACTCTCGGCTATAATTTGAAAGTTGCTTAATTTTATCAATTCCCTGAGTCAGCATTTATCCGACAATATACAAATGGTAACAATATGCAAAGACAAGACCGTAAGCCGCACCAGCCCAAACTTCCAGCGGGGTATGCCCCAAAAGTTCTTTTAACTTTCCGCCGACCGCTTCTAAATCATGATTATACATTTCTTCCATAACTTTATTCAGGCAAGCAGCAGTCTTACCTGCGGCACGCCTTAAACCCGCAGCATCATACATAATAATAAGAGATATACCAAGCGACAATGCAAAAATTATTGAATCAAAACCCTCCAAAATCCCAACTATAGTAGAAAGGGAAATTACGGCAGCGGAATGGGTACTCGGCATCCCGCCTGTTGTTGTAAATATTTTAAAATTAACTTTTTTTGTTCTTATTGTAAAAATAATAAATTTAATTATTTGTCCTGTAAAAGCCGCCAATATTCCGCAACTCAATGCTTCATATCCGTTATTTGCAACTATTTGTCTGAAAGTTTCTAACATTAAATCCCTGCCCTTTGTGATATTTGTTCAATAATTTCATTGAATATTTCTGAACTAAAATTGTGCTTTTGCATTATATCACGGCATTTGTCTAATTGGCAAGAAAGTTTACATTTTGCCTGTTCAAGTCCGTAAAGCGAAACATAGGTAAGTTTATTCTCCTGTTTATCTTTGCCCATAGTTTTACCCATTTCCTCAAAAGTTGAAATTTCGTCTAAAATGTCGTCTGCTATCTGAAAAGCAAGTCCGAAATTCTTTGCAAACTCGGTCACCGCATCAAGTTTTTCATCATCAGCGTTTGCAATTATCGCACCGGTGCGCATCGCAAGTTGAAATAAATCAGAGGTTTTGTGAAGATGCAAATATTCCAAAGTCTTTTCTTTATCAATAATACCCGGATTATTTTCGCTTTCAATATCTACAACCTGCCCTGCTATTACCCCTCTTGCACCTGCGTAGTTGAAATATTCGTTCAATACACGAATTTTTGTTGACGGTGGAAGGTTATCGGAAAATTTTGAAATAATTTGCGGAGCGAAAGTCAAAAGCGCATCACCTGCCAAAACGGCTACCGCTTCACCAAAAACTTTATGATTCGTAAGTTTTCCCCGCCTGTAATCGTCATTATCCATACAAGGTAAATCATCGTGAATAAGCGTTTGAGCATGCAACATTTCTATTGCGCAGGCTGTCGGGATTGCATCTTCAATTTCTCCGCCAAGCATTTTGCAAGTTTCAAGACACATAACAGGTCTTAACCTTTTTCCGGGCAAAGTTACCGTATATTTCATAGATTTAAAAAGTGTTTGCGGTGTTTCTATCTGTATAAATTCGTCAAGTTTGTCATTGACAAGTTTTATATAATCATTCATCTTCATGTTCGTCTAATTCCCTGTATATTCTTTGTTTTTGTGTATTTCTTGCGCCGTGGCGTTTTTTCTCGCTGATTTTTACTACCGATTTGTCATTGTGAAATTTGTTGTGAGTTTCTGTTTTTCTGCCGTTATATTTAATTTTTTCTTTGTATTCAAATGCTTCTTTGACAAATTCAAGGTAACTTTCATATCTTGAATTGTCAATAGTATCAATGTTTTTCAAAACTTCGCATCCTGTTTCGTTGATGTGCAGACAGTCTGAATATTTGCACTTATGCTTATATTTATAAATATCGTCAAAAAGACTATCCACATCTTTTGGCAGTATAAAATCAAATTTCAGGTTACTAAATCCGGGAGTATCTATAATTCTTGTAAAAGTCGAAATTTCAATTATTTCACAATGTCTTGTAGTATGTGTACCTCTGTTTAATTTTTCGCTGACACTTTGAGTTCTTAAATTTATATTCGGGTTAAGAGCATTGATTAAACTTGACTTTCCGACACCTGAATTTCCGCACAGAGCAGACAATTTATCTTTCATAAGTTTAGCGAAACAGTCAATCCCTGCTTTTTCTTTTGCTGATGTGAATACAATTTTGTACCCCAAACCGCCATAGATTTCTTCTATTTTATCCTGCAGGTTGTTTTCATATTCCAAATCTTCTTTGTTAAAACATAAAATAACGGGGAGTTTGTAGTACTTTGCAAGTGAAATGTACCGATTTAACTGCCCGAAATCAAGTTCGGGTTCTTTTAGTGCGCTTACAACAACAATCTGGTCAACATTTGCAACCGATGGGCGTTTTATAAAACTTTTTCGTGGCAAAACTTTTGTTATTACATCTTTATCAACTTCGACAAAATCTCCAGTAACAATTGAAGTTTTTTGTTTTTTTAATACATCTCTTATCTTGCATGGGATAATATTTCCGTTTAAATTAACGAAATATGAGTCTGAATATATTTTATAAATTTGCCCTTGCATAGTTAAATTTTACTAAAAAAATATATTATGTTCATGAAACATGTTGCGTTTTGTAAACTAATATTTTAGTAAAATAGCAATTATTTTGAATAAATTTACTTTATATATGTGTAGAATTAGGTAGGGTAATATAGTATGCAAATTACAGGACAAAATCAGCAACCTATAAATCCGCAATATAATGCGGCATACAACTGTGCAAGTGTGCCTGTTGCACCTGTGCAGACTGCTCCTGCCATGCAGACTTCTCAACCGTATAATCCGCCTTACTATCCTCCGCAGGTTACGACATCTCCGGGGGCTACAGGTGTCAATATTCAGATATTTAATCCGTCTGTTACTCCACCCGGAGCACAGGCACCGACTTATAATGTAAATGCTCCGAACTATTATCCGGCAGGAGCATATCCGTCAAATTATTACACAACACAGATGGGACAAACCTGTCCTTGTTGTCAAAATCATGGCGGGATAAATCAGGCAAATAATCCGTACAGACCGGGTGGTTTGTTAGACCCGAACGATAAAAATAATCCTTACGGAGCAGACCCACAAAATCCGAATAATCCGTACAGACCGGGCGGAGCATTTGATTCAACCAATCCAAACAATCCGTACAGAACAGATTCAGGATACAACCCTCAAGACCCAAAAAGCCCGAACAATCCGTACAGAGCAGGTGGTCCGTTAGACCCGAACAGTCCGCACAATCCTTACGGAGCAAATCCTAATGACCCGAATAATCCGTACAGACCAAACGGACCTTTAGATCCGAATAATAAAGAAAATAAATATGGGGCAGGAGGTTTGTTAGACCCTAATAATCCTATAAGCCCGTATAATATGGCTAATTCAAATAATACCAACACAACAAACAATAATATTTCGTCAACAGGAGATAAAACAGAGAAAAAGCGTGTTGTATTATTGAATGATAATTACATAAAAAATCTTGAAAATATGTTAAACAGTCAGGACAAATCTCAGCGTATAACTGCTGCTAAAGCGGTATTTGAACGACTTGATGAAGATTCAACAAGGAAAGATGACAAAGCATTAACGGCTTTAATTAACAAGATGTTACAGGATCCTGTTCAGGAAATCAGACTTCTTGCCCTGAGTGCATTGGAAGGCAGAATTTGTAACGGTGATGATTTTACGGTAGCAATATTACAACAAATGCAATCCAATCCGCAGGGACAGGGATTTGACGCAGCGGATGCTTCCCGTATATTATTAGATATGTCAGCACAAAGAGTGGACAAAGATGTTCCTGTTGACCCCGACAAGCGTACAAAAATAAAGACGGAAGAAAAGAAAGACGACAAGAAAAAAAGTCAGATAAAATCAAACAATAAGTGAACAGAAAATGGTGAATAATGAATAGTCAATTTCGGTGCTTTGCACATTATATGACAAAATCCGTAAAGGTCTATTCATTTCTCACTCCTCACTATTCACTAAAATAAGGAAAAATACAATGGCTATACTAACAAGAATCAGAAGTGTGTTACCGAGTGTATCAAGTGTCCTGACAAAAGGTGCGGGGCTTGCTGCGCTTGGAATTGTTGCTTATGATGCAAATTATGTGGGTAAAATTCAGTCTGATTTATATTCAAGTTCAAAAGATGCACAATCAACTGCATATTATCTCAATAATTCGATGTATATGCCTAATATGAGCAAATTTACCGAAAAGATTAAGAATTGGTCTTTTACAACAGAACTTGACCAAACCTATAAAAGATTTTTCAATGAAGGAATAGGCTATATAAAAGGCTTTACCAGTTCATTAGTTAACTCTGTTATACCTTTGGGTTTAGGCGCAGGGGCATTGTTCGGCGGTAAAACCATTGGAAAGGCTTCGGCTGTCGGTTTAGCCGTTTACGGGGCATACAAATTTATCAAAAATTTCTTTGGTATAGGCACACCAAATACTTTGAAAATTGATTAAAAGATATGCTTGATTATATTAATGTCCTTGCTCTCATTTAGAATAAATATTTCAGTTTGTATTTTAATCCCAAAGATTTGAGTGCTGTTTTTATGCTTTCTTTATCTATGCCCAAATCAAAAAGTTGTTCTTTTGTATAATTTTGCTCTGCGATAAGATATTTTACTGTTTTAAAATTGTATTTACATACTGCTTTTTTATTCATTTCTTTAAGGTATTTATGAATATCTTCTATCGTATAAGACAAATTCTCATTTTTTAATGTAGAAGAAATGATATAAGAAGTTGTATCGGAATTATCTTTTTCAAAATATTTAAGACTATTCCCTAAAATGAAATCCAAATCAGGCTGATTTGAGATGCCAAGACATTTCATTGCTTCTTTAGGTATTCTGTTTGTTTTTTCATAAACATTCCAGATTTCTTTGCATTTTTTATTGAGAAATTCTTTTGCACTTTTAAATTCTTTTTTATCGCCGTATTTGTTTTTCAAATACTTTATTTTTTCAACCGAATTATCATCTATTGCCTGAGCAAGTTCGGTTGTAATTTTTCTTTCAAGATTATTGTATAAATTTTCGTCATCAAAAAATGACTGATAAGGGTTATTTTTTATGGGGTTGGAACAGCAAACACATGAAGTCAGCGTTTTCTTTTGTGTTTTTTCAACCAAAGAAAATTTAACTTCAAAATTTTTGGAGTGTTTTGAGATTAAAACATTACAAATTTCTTCTACTGTTTTTCCCATATATAACTAACCTTTAACCTTTTTTTGCAAAAATATGCAATACATTTTACCTACATATATATAAAGTATTTTCAGCAGAAAAAATTGCCCCTAAAACAAAAATTTTATTATAAATATTTACATTCGCCAATTCCGACAGATTCTTTTTCTCCAAAATCGGGATTATCGTATTCTATACGGGAAGAAACAGTAATTTTCATTTCTTTTCTGTCAATTTCAACATTAGTTGAAACTATTGAAAAATCTGTCATGGTTTGTTCATTATATATAATTTTATCATCGCCATAATAAGCAAGACCATTTATAAAATCTTTTTCAAGATAAATGTTTTGATACTCATCATCAAGCCTGTATGTCCTGTGGTAACCGTTTACTGCTTTTTCTCTATCGTTTTCAAAAACTGTTTCCACAACTTCACAACGCATAACTTTCATTTTGTCAAATTCCGGCACATATTGGTCGGCAAAACAAAGCGGAGTTAAAAATGATAATAATGCTAAACTTAAAAATATCTTTTTCATAATCTGATTCTACCATAATTATAAAATCATTTAACAAAATTTAACACTTTATTCATCCCTAAACTTGCAAAATAGTATTTTTAGGATAATATAGATAATGTTAAAGATTTACATCAAATAGAAAAGGAATATAATTATGGCAAAATGTTGTGAAATATGCGGAAAAGCACCAAGAAAATCTGCTGACAGATCATTTTCTATGAAGCAGAATGTTCATACACAAGAACCGAATTTGCAGTCTGTTAAAGCAGTCGTAAACGGTACTGTAAAAAGAATCAGAGTTTGTACTTCTTGCATCAAAGCAGGTAAAGTTACAAAAGCGTAATTAAAAATTTTGATTATAAAAAGCGGGAATTTAAGATTCTGAAACAAGTTCAGAATGACAAAATTCCCGTTTTTTATGTGCATTATACCCTCACCCGAAAATCTAAAACTCATTATTCGTTTTGATTTTCTACCCTCTCCCAAAGGTAGAGGGTAATATATTTTGGGCATTATTCAATTTTCAAAAGTTGGTCGGCATTACAATGCCGACGCTTTTAATATTATTACATCTTCAAAAGCACTTTGAGAGTGTCTTTTTCTTTATTCTTTTCAAACGCTTTTTGGGCTTCATCTATTGAATAAATCCCTGAAATTAGCGGAGAGAAATCAACTTTTCCGGATTCTAACATCCTCAAAGCCGGCGGAAACTGACCGCAGCGGGAGCCTAAAACAGTAATTTCATCAATAACTATCGGAGCAAGATTCAGTTCTTTCCCTGTCGCAACCGTACTTTTTAGAACGAGTGTTCCTCTTGGTTTGGTCAGGGCAAGTGAGGTTTCAAATCCGTTTACACTTCCCGTTGCTTCAACTACGACATCATAGATTTTTTCTGTTTTAAAATCACTCAAAAGTGCGGTTTTTACCCCTTGTGCTTTTGCAATATCAAGTTTATTTTGGTGTTTTCCGACTAATGTCACATTAATATTTTGAGCGTTTAGCGCAAGTGCCGTAATTAAGCCTAACTTTCCGTCACCAAGCACCACAACCTTATCCATCGGTTTTATATGCAATTGTTCATTTATTTCCAATGCTGCCGCCAAAGGTTCAACAAAAACAGCCTGAGTATCGGGGACATTATCAGGAACTTCAAACAGAACTTCAACCGGCATAGTGAAATATTGTGCAAAAACACCGTCTTTTCTCCAAATACCGAGAGTGTGCCTATTCGGACAATGGCGGTAGTTTTTCTTTGCACACCACTCACAATCCGGGTCTTTACACCCGTAACTGATTTCAGGCACAACCCTCTTGCCAATTAACGGATGTTTACCCTCCCCTTGCGGGAGGGTCGAAATCTCTGATTTCGGGGTGGGGGCAATATTTACATCTTCCACAACTCCGACTGCTTCGTGACCTAAAATTCCTTCATAACCCATATAACCTTTTGTTATTTCATAATCGGTATTACAAATTCCTGCCAAATTAACACGCACAAGTGCCTCACCTTGTTTTGGCACAGGTTTTTCGTAATTCTCAACGAATTTTAATTCTTTATCAAATACTAATGCTTTCATTTATTCTCCTTCTTGTCGGCTTGGTAAAGCCTACCTGCTAACTTATTTATCTGTTCCCTTCCCTATTTAGGGAAGGGCTGGGGATGGGTGTCAGATTACAAATGTCTGAAACCCCTCCTAACCTCCCCTACTTAGGGGAGAGAGATATTTTAATTATATAATATTCTACGATAACATGTCATTGCGAGCGATAGCGAAGCAATCCAGCCGTTTTTATTATATCACGAGTTATAAATTTCTATTCATGCATTTTAAATGCATGATTTTAAATTATTATGTCAAATAGTCACATTAGTATAATATTTTATGCATTGATGTTGCATTACTATTTTTAAAAACAATTTATAAAATATAGGTATGGATATTAAAAAAGAAATCGGGCTAAAAATAAAAAGGCTTAGGAAAAAAGAAAATCTGTCGCAAGAACAGTTTGCGGAAAAAATTAATATCGCAACAAGAACTCTTGCAGGATTAGAAATTGGGGAAAGTTTTGCATCCGTGCAAACGATAGAAAACATACTAAAATATTGCAATATTACATTTGAGGACTTTATAATTTCAAGTCACTTGCGACCAACTACTGAATTGTTAGATGATATATATAAATATTTAGACAATATAAAAGATAACAGAGAAAAGGTTGAAACTATTTATAAAGTAATAATGTCTTTATCAAACGAATAATGAAATAAATCTGCATAAAATTGTAAATTTATGTAACAAATATACATAATTTATGCAATTTTTATATACTCCTTTGTTTTTACATGAGTATAACAATGTTTACTTAAGAGATAAGAGTAAAAATGAAAGGAGTATCTTATGACAAGTGGTGCAGATTTGCCTAAAACAAGTATGTTCAGAAATCCTGATTTAGGTGCTTTGAAAGAAAAAATTGATTATTCTCAAACCAAACACCCAAAAATCGGCGGAGAAGGTTATGAAATCAGTATTTTTTGTGACAAAAACGGTAATCGTGTTTTAGAAAAACATGAAGACGAAAAAGGTAGAGTATCCTATTATTACGATGGTTATGATGCCGAGGGGCATGCTGCAAAAGTTGAACTACATGATTTTGATGGAGATGGGAACTTTGACGCAAGGGTAGAAACGTATAAAAACGGAAGAAGTATTACTATGCGAAGTTCTAAAGATAACGGAACATATGATACTGTATATGAAAAAGGTAAACTTATTATCGATACAAGACCAAAAGCATCATTTGGTGAACGCGTAAAAAATTTCTTTAATAAATTTTTAGAGAGTGGTAATCCGGCAAAATCGTAAATTATAAGTTGTAAGTCAAAACTTTAGTGTATACTTTAGTCTATCAAATAGCAAATAAGACTGTAGTGTGGGAATAGCAAAAGCGTACCCACACTACTAACTTATTTATCTGCTCCCTTCCCTATTTAGGGAAGGGCTGGGGATGGGTGTCAGATTACAAATGCCTAAAACCCCTCCTAACCACCCCTACTTAGGGGAGAAAGGATGTAGGGTGCAAATTTTTGCACCTTATTTTTCTAATAATTTTATATTATTATCAAGTTCTTTTAATATTTTTTCTGTTTCACCTTTATTTAGCAATATATTTTGTACTGCGTTATTTACAAGATTATTGATTTCTTTTTGATTTTTTTGCGTTCTGAATACAGGCTGAAGTTTGTTTAACTGACCTGCGCTGATTACTCTTGCCTTTGCCATAAGATCGTTTTTGTCATATTTTTTGTAAAAATCATTATTCAAAGTTTCTTTATTTACCGCAAGGACATTAGTAAGTTTCGCAAGTTCTAACTGGTTTTTATCGTTTGTCAAAAACAACGCAAATTTAAGTGCTTCATCTTTGTGTTTTGCTCTTAGTGGAATTACAAAATTCATTAAAGAAAAATCATTTTGTCCCAAATCCCCTTTTATTTGCTCTGCCACATCAGTCTTTGAATAAGTCTGCGGCGCATTTTCTTTTATCATATTCAAAAAATTTGCTCCTGCACCGATTAGTGCAATATTTTCTGACATATATTTTTCCAACGCTTCCGATAATGTCATTGTAACAGTTTCTTTCGGTATCAAATCTTTTGAATAGAGGTCTTTGAATAAAGCGAATACTTTTTTACAACTAACAGAAATTAACCCTCTCCCGCCAATGTAAAGTTTGCTTTGCTCACTAACATTGGCTCCATCTCCATTAGAGAGGGTACAGTCGTATTTATTTAAAATTTTTAGCATTGTGTCGTTTTCTGTGATGTTTGGCAGAGTGATATATGCTCCTTTTTTACGAATTTGCGGAGCAATTTCTGCTAACTGCCCATAAGTTTTAGGAACAGATGAAATTAAATCTTTGTTATAAATTGTTATCGCACTTGTTGCATACCAAGGGATTGAAAACATTTTTCCGTCTGTTTCAAGTGATTTCAGAATTTCATCATTAAATTGTATAAGTTCACTTTTTTGTATCTCCCAAAGTGCGCCTTTATGAGCCAAAGTTGCACTAAAATCAGGGTTAAGATTAACCAAATCCGGCGGATTATCACTCAAAACAGAGGCAAGAGTGCGCTTTTCGCCTTCGCTGAACGGAACATCTACCCATTTAATTTTTATATCAGGATTTTCTTTTTCAAAATCACTTATAACCCCGTTTATGTACGGCGCAAAATCACTCATCTGCAAAGTCCAAAAAACTACTTCATTATTTGAGGGTGTTTTTTTGAAGATAAAAAATATTCCTGTGATTATTAAAATAATTGTAATTATTATAATTTGTAAAGGACGATTCACCATTCACTACTCACAATTCACTAACCATGATAACATTATACTATGAATAACTTATTTACGGAACTTGAAAATCAAACAAAGCAAACACCGCTTGCAGAGATACTTCGCCCGAAAACTATTGAAGATTTTTTAGGACAGAGTAATGTTATTTCCCCCAAAAGCCCCCTGTTAAATTTGCTAAAAACAAACAGATTATTTTCCCTGATTTTTTGGGGAACTCCGGGGTGCGGAAAAACAACTTTAGCAAGACTAATTGCGACTAAAACAAACGCAAATTTTATTGAAATTTCAGCCGTAACTTCAGGGGTAAAAGATATTAAAGATGCAGTAGAAAAAGCAAAAGAATGTTTGAGGGCAGGACAAAAAACAATTCTTTTTATAGACGAAATTCATCGTTATTCAAAGACTCAGCAGGATGCACTTTTACCACATCTTGAAAACGGAACACTGTTTTTAATCGGTTCAACGACCGAAAATCCGTCTTTTCAGGTTGTTCCCGCGCTTTTATCAAGAGTTCAGGTTATAAGGCTAAATTCTATTGATGATGAAAGTATGGCAAGTATTATCAAAAAAGGGTTTGGTTATCTTGCAAAAACTTATTCCCAAATGGATTGCGAAAGCGGAGTTTTGGATTTTATTATAAACCTTGCAAGAGGGGATGCAAGATATGCGCTCAATATAGTTGAAAATGCCTATTTTGCAAGTGATTTAAAAGACGGAAAAAGGTTTTTATCTGTTAAAACAATAGAAGAAATTTGTCAGCAAAGGAATACAAGATACTCGCAACAAGAACATTATGATTGTGCTTCTGCATTTCAAAAAAGCCTCAGAGGAAGCGACCCTGATGCTGCAATTTATTACCTTGCCAAAATGATAACCGCAGGAGAAGATCCAAGGTTTATTGCAAGACGATTAATTGTTTGCGCATCAGAAGATGTCGGCAATGCCGACCCTAATGCCCTCAATGTTGCAGTAAATGCCTATAAAGCAGTAGAACTTTTGGGTTTACCGGAAGGCAGAATACCGCTTGCACAGGCAGTAATTTATGTCGCAAGGGCAAAAAAATCAAATGAAACAATTATGGCAATTGATAGTGCTTTGAATGATATTGCAGGCGGAAAAGATTATCCGCCGCCAATGCATTTGAGAGATGCACACTATAAAGATGCTAAAAATTACGGTTTTGGGATAGGTTATGTCTATACCCACAATGCGCCTGATGTTGAACAACAATTTTTGCCTGATGAACTTGTCGGAAGAAAGTATACAAACTAATTCAAAATCAACACAACAATCTCGCCTGATTGCAAATTCATCTGAATTTTGCCATGTTTTATCGTCGGAACCTGAGTTACTTTTATCGGTAAAACATTATTTTTTTTATACTTTGGTATAATAATTGTTGCTTTTTCATTTTCGTTAAAATTAAGATTTCCGACTACAAGAACTCTTTTGTTTAAATCGCCGATTGTGTAAGCAAAAACTTTTGAATTTTTGGTTTTTAGCGGAGTAAAATTTTTCTCATTCAAAATTGGTAAAAGACTTTTTTTGACATCATTTCCCAAAATAAAATCATTTTTCAGATAAGTATTATTCCCGCCTGGTTTACGGGAAAGATTGAATATATCAATTTTACCCCTGTGAGTAAAATAAATATCATCATCCGTATTTGTATTTGGTGCAGGTTTATTCCCCATTACATATTTGTAGTCATCCCCTGTCTGAAATCCGTCAACAAAGTAAGAATTAACAGGCAAAGTTGCATTAAGCCAGATAATCATATCACTTAACGCAGAACCTTTTAACAATATAGGACTGACCTCATCATGAGTTGTAAAACTTCCGATTACCGCTTTTGAGCCGTTAAATTTTTTAAGTTCATTAAGGGTAAAATTAATTTGATTATACAATTCGTCTGCATTTTTCCAGTCTTTTATGTTAAAAAATGAACCGTAATATCCGTCAAAACCCGCTTCTAAAAGTTTGTCATACGGGGTAAAAACACCATAAGAAGATACAGGTTCATTCCAACTTTCAGAAACTTCGGCAAGCCACATAAATTCAGGGTCATTTTTTCTTGAATAAGCGATAAGTTCTTTCCAGAAAGCCATAGTTTTTGAGTGAGCAACATCTGCTCTTATCCCGTCAACACCAAGATTTATCATATATTTAACAAAATCTTTGTATAAACTATATACATTAACATCAATTTTTTCTTCAGTACCAGTTGCCAGCAGTCTTACATCAGTCCAATCTGAAGGCACAATAGGTTCGCCTGAGGAATTTGTTACAAACAAATCAGGTCTTTGTAAAAATAAATCGTAACTCCCGCACGCAGGAATATCAACGATTATTCGGATTCCTCTTTTATGCGCTTCGTCAATAAAATTTTTGGCTTGTTCTTCAAATGTTAATTTAGAATTTTTATCATACAAATCTTTATTCAGAGATTTAAAATCAGATGCAGCATAAAGACTTCCCGCCGTACCGAGAGATTTTAATTTTCCTGTCGGGGTAATCGGTAAAATATGCAGTGTATTTATTCCAAGATTTTTTATTTCATCAAGTCTTTCAACACCATTAACAAAAGTTCCTCTAACTTCGCCCAAATCTTCATTGATAAACCCGTCACCGTCTATATCCTGTGAATTAAAAGAGCGCATATTAATTTCCATAATAATCGTTTCGTTATTAAGAAATTTTGAACGCAAATCATTCTTCCACTCGTCTTGTGCAAAAACAGCACTCGGGAGTGACAACATTAACAATACCAAAAGAAGTTTTTTCATTTTAAACTCCTATTTTTCGATAGGTAAAAGAAGTTCCTGATCGATACTTATATGGTCTAAATCTTTTAAATTGTTCGCTTTCATAATCGCTTCGGCTCTTTCAGGAGTATATGAACCGTAGTTGCGTTTTATAATTGCTTCAACCGTATCACCGTCTTTGATAACATATTTTTTAGTTTTAATCGGTGCTTTTGCTTCGATTTTTTCCTCTTTAGATGTTTTATGAGATTTTTTATTTTCCGTAACTTTTTCTTCTAAAACAACTGTTGGAGTATCAACTTCGTCAGTCGGTATGTTTTGTTCATTTACCATTGTTGAAGCATCTTCAACATCATCTTTGATTTTTTGCGTTTCAGTAGTTGTATTCAATATCGGCATTTTATTTTTGAGTGCCGTATTATCGGAATTTGCAACAAACATTCCCCAAAGAGAAATTGCAACAACAGTTGTAATAACACCTAAAATAAATCCGCCAATCCAGTGTATAATCGGTGATTTTGTGTTAAATTGTGCAGATTTGAATGTCTGCCATAACAAATCAATTTCTTTTGATTTGTTATCAGGACGATTGTCAGTTTCTCTGTAATATTCACTCGGAGTATAATCACTGTTTTGCTCCGAATTTTGAGAATAATCTGTCTGTGTTTCATTTGCAAGATTTTCAATAACATCCATAGACTCTTTAGAAAGAGCGGATCTTCTGATTGTAGAACTTTTCATTTAGTACCTCTCCGCAATGTCTGTAACTTTAAACAAAATCCTAACACAGACAAAGTCATTATTCAAGTTTTTTAATTTTTTATATTTACTCTATCTATATGACAAATTATTCGATTTTCTCATCTATAATATCAGAATGGAAGAAATAAAAGTTGAACGCAAATATATTATATATATTGAAAATATGATAAAGCAGATTGCACCTGAACTTCCCGAAGATGTAAACAAACTTCAGCGGGATTATCTGATTAGTAATATCAGGCGTTCGACTATGCTTCTTGCCCGCTCTATGCAGGAAGATAAAGTTTTTCAGACTTTGGATTTTGAAAGACAATGCACCTTTATTCAAATAATGGCAGAATGGTCATTCCATAAAGAAATTGACCTTTTCCGTTCAGGTATTCCTGCAAAGTACTGGAAAATTGTTATGCAGAAAATTTGGTACACAATGTGGGAAGTTATGTTTGCATGTATCCAAAATAATGCTCCTGATAATGTTGTTTTGAGCATAATCGAAAGATATGTTACAAGAACCTATAATGATGCCGTTGAAGAATTAAAAAATTCTAATATTATAACAGAAGAAACCGAAGAAAAAGCAAAAGTTCAGTCAAATATAGAAAAAATGGCACAAAAATATTTGGAAGAACAAAAAAAAGAAAAAATGAAACATTATCTCAAAATGACATTTATTATGCTGATTATCGGAATTATGGTTACTGTTATAGTACTAAATTTTAAAATTTACGGTGTAATCGGAATTTTGACTATCATGTTGTTTTACAATGTATTTTCGGGTGAAAGGCATTATTAGTATGGTTGAACAGGAAAGAATGGACAAATTTTACCAGTTCATACGAGTGATAATGGAGAGAATAAACGCTCATTTTGAAAATCAAAAAGAGTATATTCACTGCAAAGAAGGTTGTTCATTTTGCTGTGAAAAAGGCGAATATCCCTGTTCCGAACTTGAATTTGAATTTTTAAAAATAGGTTTTATGACTTTAGACAGAGAAACCCAACAAAAAATTGTGGATGAAACCATAAAATTAAAAGAAGAAAAAGCAAAATATACAGGCAAAATGTTTATGCACAAATGCCCGTTTCTCATTGACCACAAATGTAGTGTTTATCCTTACAGAATGATAATTTGCCGAACTTTCGGGCTTTCATATTATGATAAAGACGAATATACAAAGAAAAATACGCTCAAAGTTCCTTTTTGTATTGAGCAAGGTTTAAATTACAGCGAAGTTTACGATCAGGAAAACAAAACTTTTTCAACTGAATTATTCAAAAAAACAGGATATAAACAAGAACCGCTTACTTATAATTTAGGGGTTGAATTTCTTGTCAAAGAATTTGGGCAGAAGATTATGGAACTTGATTTTGGGGAATTTAAAAGGCTTCTTGACTGGTTGTAATTATTCCGGTTGAGATTTATACCTGAGTACGGATGACCTCATAGCACACTGAAACATGCACTATTTATATAAAAAACAAGCCTCTGAATTTTCGGAGGCTTGTTTTCAAATCTTTGCACTAATCAGATAAATTATCTAACAGTGCTTAATGGCTTTGGGCCTGCATTAACAATTTCTGATGGCATGTTCGGATATTTTGAAGTAAAGTTATCGTTGAACATTTGAGCCAACTTGTTAGCCGCTTCATCATAAGCAGCCTTATCAGACCACATTCCTCTTGCATCAAGCATTTCATCAGGAACATTCGGACAAGATGTCGGATAATCAACATTGAATACATCATGATGTTTGAATTCAACATTGTCAAATGATCCGTTCAATGCTGCAGTAACCATTGCTCTTGTGTAAGCAAGTTTCATTCTCTTAGCACCTGAAGATGCACTTCCGCCTGCCCATCCTGTGTTTACTAAGTAAACTTTAGTACCATATTGGTCTAATTTGTCACCTAACATTTTAGCGTAAACACTTGCATCCATCGGCATAAACGGTTCACCGAACAATGTTGAGAATGTAGGAACAGGTTCTGTAATTCCTCTTTCAGTACCTGCAAGTTTAGATGTAAAGCCTGTTACAAAGTGATACATTGCAGCGTTTTTGTCTAATCTTGAGATTGGAGGCAATACGCCAAACGCATCAGCAGTCAAGAATACAACAACTTTTGGAATACCGCCCATTGAAGGGATAGCAGCGTTGTTGATGTAATTAACAGGGTAACCTACACGAGTGTTTTCTGTTAATGAACCGTCAGCAAAATCAAGTTCTCTTGTTTCAGGATTCATAATTACATTTTCAACCAATGAACCGAATTTGATAGCATGATAAATATCAGGTTCATTTTCTTCAGTAAGGTTGATACATTTTGCATAGCAACCGCCTTCAAAGTTGAATACACCATCAGGTGACCAACCGTGTTCATCATCACCGATTAATTTTCTTGAAGGATCAGCTGATAATGTTGTTTTACCAGTACCTGAAAGACCAAAGAAAACTGCTGTTTCATGAGTTTGCGGATCCATATTTGCACTGCAGTGCATTGGAAGAACATTTTTCTTTGTCATTACATAGTTCATTGTAGCAAAAACTGATTTTTTGATTTCACCTGAATATTGAGAACCGGCAATAATAATCATGTGTGCTTCATAGTCAATAGCGATACATGCTTCTGAATTTGTACCGTCAACTTCAGGATTACATTTAAAGCCAGGGGCACAAATGATTGTATAATCCGCTTCACCGTAAGATGCTAATTCTTCTTCAGTCGGTCTGATTAACAACTGGTGAATGAACATATTTTGAGATGCCATTTCGTTTATTACTCTGAATTTTTGAGTGTATTTTTTATCTGCACCTGCAAAACCGTCAAAAATAAATACTTCTTTACCATTCAAATAATCAATCATTTTTGATTTAATTGAATTAAATGCTTCTCTTGAAATCGGTCTGTTTACCTTACCCCATGCAATATCATCATGAATTGACGGAGTATCAACAATAAATTTGTCTTTAGGTGAACGACCTGTATATTTACCTGTTGTAACAACAAGCGCACCATTGTTTGCTAATGTACCTTCTCCGCGTCTTAATGCTGCTTCAGTTAACTGAGCCGGGGTCCAATTTCTGTGAACTGCTGATGGAGAAGTGATACCTAATTTTTCAATACCATAAGTTTCCATATAGAAATCCTCCTTTTATGTACACAATATACTAATAATTGTAATATAAACACTAAAATTTGCAATATTACTTCAGGCAAATTATTACATTTGAACTGCAAAGTTTTTTATAATAATCTTTTTATATGGGAAGATTAATAGCAATAACAGATATTCACGGCGAATACGAAAAATTATGCTCACTTTTGGACGAAATTACCCCCACATTTGAAGATAAAATAATTTTTATGGGTGACTACATAGACCGAGGGCAAAAGTCAAAAGAAGTTGTTGATAAAGTAATTTCAATGAAAGATATTTGCGACTGTGAATATTTAATAGGTTCGCATGAATATGCACTTTTACATTCTGATAGCGATGAGTATTACAAATATTTATTTTGGAATTACGGCGGTGATTCAACTGCAAGAAGTTACGGGAGTTATGAAAATATTTTTAAAATCCACGGGAATTTTTTTAATTCGCTAAAACCATATTTTCTGACTGATAAATATTTATTTATCCATGCCGGCATACGCATAGGAATACCTTTAGAACAACAGGATTTGGTTGATATGGTTTATATAAGAAGCGAATTTTATAATCATAAACACAATTTGCCTCAAAAAATTATCTTTGGGCACACTGAATTTGATAAACCTTTAATTATGGAAGATAAAATTTGTATTGACACCGGTTGCGGGAAATTTAAAGACCATCCGCTGACCGCCTTTATAAGCGAAAACGGGAATGAATATTTTGTCCAATCACCTAATATCATCTAAAACAAAAAATACGGTTTTTTACTTTGCTCTTTTTCAATTACAACATAATCAAAAGTATTGTTGCGCGCTTTATTATTACCCATTTTGATAATTTTATCAAAAGCCATTTTTAACGGATTAAGTTTTTCATTTTCTGCAATATAATCCACTTGTCTTTTCAATACATATTTATCTGTTTGCTTCTGCAATTTATGATTCCAGCCTTTTTCGTATCTTGAAAATACAACTGTCGGCTTTTTATCCGTATAACACAAATCCATTTTTATAAAAGTATCTTTGCGAATTCTGTCTATATTTTGCAATGCTTCATTAAATAAATCCATTCTGTGTTTGCTGAATGCGTAGTCTGCGACTGCGATAAAATCTTTATTTTCTACAAATTTTGCGCCAAAACTTATGTTATTTGATATTTCCATTTTTCACTCCTTTTTAAGATTAAAAATCATAAAAATATTTTTTGCGTTTATTTAAAATCTTCTCTCAAATCAAGTTTCCCGTAGGTTTGTTCATAAACTTTTTGGGCAATAGTTTTTGCCCAGTCATCATACCCTTCTATTTGTCCTGATTTTGCCATTTTATCAACTATTCTTAATTGTTTTTTCAAATTAGGTTCAAGATGTTTATTTTCAAGATACCAATTATAAACATTCTTTTGTGATTTTGTTCTGTTGCAACTTTTACAAAGTCCTATCAGATTATATTTATCCCCTTCCCCGCCTTTTACTTCCGCTATAAGATGATCGACAGTAGCAACATTGGACTTAAATAAATGAAACAAAATCGTATATATAGAATCTTTGTCATTGAAATTATATTTATTATCAAGTGTTGCACATAAATGTTTGTATGATATTGTTTTCAAATTTCTCATCAATATATAAATAGGCTTAACAGGATAATTTTTCATATCCAAGTCCTTGAGGCAAGCATTATATAAAGCAGGAACATCATAATCATTAAAATTCCCATGAGAAACATATTTTAATAATCTTTTTGAAAAAGTATCATAAATTTCAAGGCATTGAGGCGGATAATTATCTGCCACATACGAACGATTACTAAAAAATGTTCTTAGCGCATTTTCAACGGCTTTATCAGAATAATGTGCCTCTTTTTTAAGAAATTTTTTTATAAATTTTTCGTTTGATATATTGGGATTGTCTTTTACAATATCCAGAAAAATGTTTGCCAAAACCCTGTAATTTTTTCCGATATACTTCATATTTTTTTCTAACACTTGAGAATACTCATAAGGTGTTGAACATTGTTTTAATTCTTTTTCAATCTCTTTTCTTTTTAAGTGCGGAAGCATTACAGAACCGCATTCTGCGCATGGAATATCAACTTGAGTTTGCTCTATCGGTATAAAGCGTTCATGCCTTTTTACCGCCCTTTGCATATTTTGTATTCCAATAATTTCACTCGGAGTAAATATAATTCTCTGTTTTGAAATTTTTGAAGAAATGGAAGAAAAGGCTTTGAGATAATCGCTTGAAGGCTCCATTTTTCCTGTTCCCATCAAATATGAAATATCGGTTAAATACGCCTTGATATTATCTTTTAACTCAGAATAATTATCAGTTTTCCAAAAAACATTTTTAGATTGGTTTTGATAACAATTTTGGCAGACCAAAACATTATTATTAGATAAATTTTTATGCACCGGATATTTAGATATCGGAGTAATTTGACTTATTGAAGGATAAAAAATCCTTTGTATAATAAAAACTCCGTAATAATCCTGCGGGACTTCGGTTGCTTTTGAGTAGTTAAAAAGCATACAATAGCCGTTTGCATCAAATAATGGCTTAAGAGTATTTGCAAGGACCTGATTTGTTTGTTCCGTATTCAAATTCAAATCTTTTACAAAATTCATTATCAAATCTTTCTGAACCTGATATATTTGTTTTGTTCGAATTTTATCAACATTTTCAAGTGCTTTTTCCCGTTTCTCGGCATCAAAATTTTGCGCATACTCACGCAAATAATCCCGAACACCATGAGTAACCTGTCTTTTTTTATAATAAGAAATTTTTCTCATTTCCTCTCTAAACTCAGGAATAGACATTTGCTCACAGTTCTGCAGGCTTTCTATATCCTCAAAAATTTGTAAAAATCTTTTGGGAACAAATTTCTTGTTATTTTCTATAATATTTACAAGTTGCCCAGCATTTGAAGAATTCATTGCTTTTTTTACAATACAATCATAATCGTGTTTTGACAGCATTGCTACCCCGCAATTTGGGCAATGTATTCCCGAATGTTCCTGAGCCTGTTCAAGTCTTATCGGAACATTTGAACTCTCAAAAATTCCCGTAAAACTAAACTCCGCCCTGTCATTTTGATACGGCAAAGTAAGAAGATTTTTATGCAGAATTTGAGCCTGTTGAGTATTAAAATACGGAATTACAGGCACTTTTACGGGACTAATTATCATGACACTGAATATAAAACACGAAAATATATTTTTTGCCTTAAAATTTAATCCCTTGTTACAAACCGAAATAAAAAAATGCGATAAACAGACAGATTTTCATGTTTTTGCTATACTTTTAGCAGAAGTTTAAAAAACAGGTTGGATTTACCTTGCAAAGCCGAAAGGATAACAGTTAAATGAAAAAATTTTTGACCTTTATGATGTTACTTTTAAGCGGAATACAGAGTGCAAATGCAATGAATCTTGATGCGTTTATGGATAAACATGTCGCACCGATTTCTGATTTTATCGCAAATATTATTTTTTATCCTGTAAAAATTTGCGGTAACGAAGTTCCGATAATTATCTTTTGGATACTTTTTGCAGGGATATTTTTCACAATCTACTTCAAAGGAATTGCCATTTGGGGATTTAAACATGCTTTAGATTTAATTATTAAACCTAAAAATGACGGTAATAGCGGAGAAGGGGAAGTATCATCTTTTCAGGCACTTGCAACCGCTCTGTCAGGAACAATAGGTATCGGAAGTATTGCAGGGGTAGCAATTTCAATATCTATCGGCGGTCCGGGGGCTGCATTTTGGATATTTTTCGGCGCAATTTTAGGTATGTCCATAAAATTTGTTGAAGCAACATTAGCGGTAAAATACAGAAGATTTAACCTTGACGGTTCAATTTCAGGCGGACCTATGCACTATATAGCACACGGTCTTACAAGAAAAAATATGCGCTGGTTAGGTCAGCCGTTATCGGTTATCTTTGCGATTCTTTGTATCGGCGGAGGTATAACGGGCGGTAATATGATTCAGATTAACCAAACAGCACATCAAATTATATTTATTACAGGTGGAGAACACAGCATATTCCACGGTTATGCGTGGGTAATCGGACTTGTCGCCGCAATTTTAATCGGACTTGTCGTTGTCGGAGGTATAAAAAGTATAGCAAAAGTTACAACCATTTTAACACCGACAATGTGTCTTTTATACATAATTTCAGGCTTGATAGTTATCGGCGCAAATATCACACAATTGCCACATGCCGTTGAACTTATCGTAAGAGAAGCATTCCACCCGACTGCTGTTGCTGGCGGATTTTTCGGCGTGATAATCATAGGTTTAAGACGCTCCGTTCAGTCTAACGAAGCAGGAACAGGCGCTGCTGCTATTGTATATGCAACTGCTCAAACCAAAGAACATGTTTCTCAGGGGTTCGTTGCACTGCTTGAAACATTTTTGACAGGTGTTTTATGTTTATTCACTTCTTGTGCTATCGTATTTTCAGGGGTGCTTGATAATACAAAAATCGGTGAAATTTCGGGTATCGAACTTGCTTCAAATGCTTTCCAATCCGTTATTCCGTTCTTCCCGATTATTTTGTCGGTTATTGCGGTTTTGTTTGCTATGTCAACATTGATTAGTTGGGCATATTACGGGCAAAAAGCATGGACATTTTTATTGGGTGAAGGTAAAAAGCGTGTATTCACATTCAATATGATATATTGTTTATTCATAATAATCGGTTCTTGTATGAATGTAGCATCAATCATCAATATTACGGATGCTATGATGATTGCAATGTGCGTGCCAAATGTTATTGTATTGTATATCTTGTGCAAAGATGTTAAAAAAGACCTTAAAGAATACTGCAATACACATAATATTGCAAAATGGGTAAATAAGGGGTAAATGATATGAGTTCAAAGATATTTGTTACAGTTTCAGGTGTTGATAAAGTCGGCATTGTAGCCAAAGTTACAGCAATATTGGCACAATGTGAGGTTAATATTGAAGACATAAAACAAACTCTTATGCAGGGACATTTTGTAATGTTTATGCTTTGTGATATTGAAAAATCAACATATTCATTCAAAGAAATTAAAGAAGCCGTAACAAAAACAGGGGCAGAACTTGGAATGGAAGTTTGGGTTCAAAAAAAAGAAATTTTTGACAGTATGCATAATATTTAAACAATTTTATCACTCAAATTGTCAAAATTATCCTGTTTCTTTTTCTAAAAATAGAATTTTTAAAGCAATTATGAATATTTATTATATTGATATTGAAGAATTTAAAAAAACTCACGATAAAATTTTTTTGTCAAAATACGCTGATAAGGAAATCAAGAGTAAAAAAAGATTTTTTGAGTACACTATCGGCAGATATTTAATAAAAAATGTTGCAAAAAAAATCTATAAAATTGATGACTGCGAAATTACTGTTGATGAAAACGGCAAACCGCAATTCAAAAACTCTGACCTGAATTTCAGCCTCTCTCATTCAAAAGATTATGCAATTGTTTGCTTTGATGAAAATGAATGTGGAATTGACATAGAATTTGCAAAAGAACGAAATTTCGAAAAATTATCACAACACTACAATGAAAATTTTATCAATGCTGATGAATTTTACCGTTTTTGGACTCTAAAAGAGGCAACTTATAAGCAGCACACTCCCGTAAAAGATTACTATACGACATTTTTTAAAAATAACTATTATCTTACGGTAACATCTGAAAAAATTTTTGAAAAACCGGTTGAAATAATAAAATTTAATTAGTAATAAGTTATGGACTAAAATTTGTACAACATATATAATAGAGTTGATGAAATTTAAAAATATACCAACACATATAATACTAATTATCGTATCATTGCTGTCGATTTTCCCTTTTATCTGGCTTTTATCGACCTCACTAAAAGGCGCAGGGGAAAACATTTTTGCGTACCCGCCTACAATAATCCCGCAGGATTTTACCTGGGATAATTATGTCGGAGTATGGCAAAGAGTTGATTTAATGCGTTATTTTATAAATTCAATGATAGTTGCGGGTGCAACGGTTGTTTTGAATTTGATTTTATCATCCCTTGCTGCATATCCATTGGCAAGAATGGAGTTTAGGGGTAAAAAGATTACATTTTTTGCAATTTTGGCAACAATTATGATACCTTTTCAGGCAATAATGCTGCCTGTTTACCTGATAACGCTAAAACTTCATCTTGTTGATACTTATGGCGATACTTTAGGGTTTATCGGGCTTGTAATGCCTTTTGCGGTGAGTGCATTTGGGATATTTCTTATGCGTCAGGCATTTTTGGCAATTCCAAAGGAAATGGAAGAAGCAGCAATTGTTGATGGATGTAATGTTTTTCAGGTATTTTGGAAAGTACTTTTACCAATGGTAAAACCTTCTTTGGCGGTTTTGGCAATATTTACATTTATAGGTTCGTGGGGAGAATTTTTATGGCCAAGTATCGTTTTAACAAAAGAATCCATGTTTACTTTGCCTGTCGGAGTGAATAATTTGCAGGGAATGTTCTCATCAAATTGGCGTTTTATTGCGGCAGGTTCAATAATTTCAACCGTTCCTATTATAATATTTTTTCTTGCTATGCAAAAATATTTCATTTCAGGTGAAAATGAAGGCGCAGTAAAAGGATAATTAAAGATTTTCAAGCAGGGCGATTTTCATATCTTTAAAATCAGGAGTACGCCCTGTCCAGATTTTTTGAGCCTCATAAGCCTGCCATACAAGCATATCGACACCATTAATGTGTCTTAAATTTAATTTTTCAGCAAGTCTTATCAAGTTAGTCTTTTTAGGGTTATAAACAACATCATAAATAAGCGCATCACAAGGCAGAGTACGGAGTTCATCTTCTTCTGCAGGAGTATAGCCCACTGCAGAACCGCTCATGCCTATCGGAGTAGCATTTACAAGTAAATTTATATCTGAAAAATCTTTGAATTTGTCTATCTGATAAGAATTAAAAGTAATATTGGGGAATGTTTTTCTCAAATAATCAATCAATTCAAGACTATTTGCAATATTTCTTGTATAAAGCCTTATTTCTTTCACCTGCTTTTGTGCAAGTGCAGTAATAGCGGCTCTTGCAGCCCCGCCTGTTCCGAGAACTGCAACAGTCTTCTGATACAACTGAAAATCATCCGGAATTGCCGAAATAAAACCTTTTGCATCCGTATTATACCCTCTCAATGCATTGGTTTGAGGGTCAATCATCACTGTATTAATTGCGTTAACAACTTCAGCAGACTTGTCTATTTCATCAAGAAACAGTGTAACAGAGAGTTTTAGAGGTATGGTAACATTAAAACCGCTGTAACCGTTAGTTCTTAAATATTTTATTCTGTCTGAAAGTTCTTCTGGAGTTGTTGGCAAAATTTCATAAGTGGCATCAATACCCATACTTTTGAACCCTGCAATATGTATATATTCAGACATTGAATAATCAATAGGATAACCTATCAGTGCAAATTTTTTAACGGTTTGTACCTGAACCGGAGCCTGATACTGAACGGGATTAATTGTCGGTGTCGGAGTAGGAGTATTAAAAATGTCTGTCGTTTCAGGCATAGGAGCAGGAGTCATAAATGACTGTGTATTTACAAACGAACTCTCATAATTACTTGAAGTCTGCGGACTTTGAGAAGTATTAGCGTAAGTAGTCTGCCAAGAACTTTGTGGCTGAACAGGTTCAGACACAGGTTCAGCCGTTGGAGCCGAAGTATATGAAGGCTGACTCAATGCCGAAAAACCGGTTTTGGGAGTTTGCCCGTTTTGCTCATTTTGCGCAAGTTTTGCCGCTTTCATTGCTTTATATCGTTCAAGTAATTCTTTATTTACTGCCATAATCTTTATCCTTTTTAGGATAATTTTATAATAAATTAAGGCACTTTCCATCAACCGTTTGCTTGAAATGATGCGAATAATGAGTTGTGAATAAACCTTTATAAATTTATGTATTTATGAAATGTGCGAAAGCACTGATAACAACTATTCACAACTCACCATTCACAATTCACAAATAATACGATATGAACTTTTCTTAGTGACTTATTTTAAAATCTCTCTTGTCATAACAACTTTGCCGTTTTCGTCATAGCATTTGTCCCCAACCCAATGTCCCAAAAGTTCTCCAAAAGGGGAGAAGATAAATGTTTCATCTTTTGAAACTCTTAAACTCATATTGACCAACTCACCGTCAGGGCTGTATTTGTAACTACCGTATGGATATTCTAAAGATGTACGAAATTCAACATTAATTAAAGTTCCATCTTTAGCGTAATACCATACATGTTGCAAGTCATTTTTATAATTAACAGCATAACTTCCGTCAGAAAACATCGCTAAAATTCTGTCTTTTAAATCTGTTTTTCCTTTCAACAGAGCAAAATAATTAGCATTTCGTTCTTTATCAACAAAATTATTTTGGGTAACTATATAATCTGATGCAGAAGGACGATTATTCCGAAGTTCGATTTTAGCATCATCAACGGTGTATTTTACACCGCCCGTCAAAGTTTCTGCGCTTACAGGAAGTGCAAATATCAACAAAAACAACAAAAAACATTTTTTCATATAATTATTATAACGAATTTTTAATAAATGTCATCAGAAAATTTATGAATTTAAAACAATTTCTTCAAATTTTTGCAAAAGTTCTGCTTCAGGGACTCTTGCAATAATTTCACCTTTTTTGAAAATATATCCTTCTCCGATTCCGCCTGCTATACCAAAATCAGCATGCTTTGCTTCCCCCGGGCCGTTTACCGCACAGCCCATAACGGCAATTGTAATATCTTTATCATAATTTTTAAATCTTTCTTCAACTTTTTTGGCAAGTTCTATAAGATTAATCTGCGTTCTGCCACATGTCGGACAGGAAACAAAATTTACCCCTCGTTTTCGCAACCCCAAACTTTTTAAAATATCATATCCGGCATAAACTTCTTCTACAGGATTTTCAGTCAACGAAACTCTTATTGTATCCCCTATACCTTCAGATAAAAGGGCACCTATGCCAACTGCCGATTTAATGAGCCCGCCCTTTAAAGTTCCTGCTTCGGTTAAACCGATATGTAAAGGGTAATCAACTTTTTCGGCAATCAATCTGTATGCCTCGATTGTCGTCATTACATCTGACGATTTTAAAGAAATTTTTATAAGGTCAAAATCCAAATCCTCAAGAATTTTTACATGATTTAATGCACTTTCAACCATTTTTTCGCTCAACGGAATATCTTTATCCTGCAAGTTTTTTTCCAAAGAACCTGCATTAACACCGATTCTTATAGGTATTTTTTGTTGCTTGGCAAGTTTTACAACTTCCTGTGTATGTTCAATTTTTCCGATATTTCCAGGGTTAAGCCTTAATGCAGAAATCCCGTTATTTATACACTGAAGCGCAAGACGATAATCAAAATGAATATCCGCAACCAATGGCACAGGTGAAATTTTTACAAGTTCTTTTATTGCTTCGCCGGCATCTTTATTCAAAACTGCAAGTCTGACAATTTCGCACCCCGCATCCGCAAGTTCGCAAATCTGTCTTGAAGTTGCATTTATATCACGAGTATCAGTATTGCACATTGATTGAACACTGACAGGATTATCTCCGCCGATTTTTACATTTCCAATTGAAATTACTTTTGATTTTCGTCTGTTTATCATAAAATAATTTTATCACAATAAAAATTAAGGAGAAATAAATGAGAGTTGCAGTTTTATCTGATATTCACGCAAATGTTCAGGCACTTGAAGCAGTAATGACTGATGTTGTTGAACAGGGTTGCGAACATGTTTTTTGTTTAGGCGATTTGGCTCTTGCAGGTCCTCAGCCAAAAGAAGTTATGGATTATGTAATGGAACAGGACACCTGGACAGTAATTCAAGGGAATACCGATAAAATGATTGCAAATTTCGGACCTGAGGTTGTTGATTTTCTTGATGCTCAATATCCTGTTATGGCAAATGCCATAGAAAGTGATGTTGAACTTTTAGACGAATCATACAGAGCATACCTCAATAATCTTCCACCACAATTGAGTCAGGAAATTGAAGGTTGTAGTGTACTTTTTGTCCATGGTTCGCCAAGGGCTAACAATGAGGATATTTTACCCAATATGCCGCTTGAAACAATTGAAGAAATCATTGAAGGCACAACAGAAAAACTTATCCTTTGCGGACACACACATATTCCTTGCGGGTATCAGACAAATACAGGTCAAACCGTTGTAAATGTCGGTTCTATCGGTCGTCCTATGACAGAAGAACCAAAAGCATGCTATTGCATAATTGATTTTAATGAAGGTTCGTTTGAATTAAGGCACAGATTTGTTCCTTATGATAATCACCTTGCCGCAAGACTGATGTCTAAAAGAGATTTTGAAGGTGCTGACAGGCTTGCAGACTTATTATTAACTCCGGGGCAAAGACATATTTAGTTTTGTTACAAATTCTTAATAATTTCTGTTAAAATCCTAAAGTTTCTTACAAAAATGCCGATTATTTATTTGTAAGGAAACAAGGGATTAACTATGAGTCTTAATGTAAACTATACTTCTCTATACAATAACGGCATTGACAGATCAATGCTTAAAGAAGTTTCTCAGGAGATTCTTAATCGTGCTGCTCAAAAAAGTGCGAATTATTCAAACAATATCTCTGCAAATGCTCAGGTTAATACTCTTGCTAAACCTGTTGAATTGGGGATTGATTTATATAACGGGAAAATAGATGTTCAGGCTCAAAAGCAAATCGCATTAAATAACACCTTACAATTTCAGTTCAATTCAGAAACATTAAATTCAATTAAGTTTTTGAATTCACAGGCAGCAATTTCTTCTAAAATAGATGGGAAATATATGCCAAATGTTAATGCTAATGCAATAGCACCGGAAGTTCAAAAAACTTCTGAAACAAACAAATCTCAATTTGTAAGTATTTTCACTTCAGAAACCGCAAAAGACAAAAACGGTTCCAATCCTTTCTACGGCGGCGAATTACTTATGAATAACAACAATCCTAAAAAAGAAGAAACCAAAAACGAATTAAAAAGCATTTTTGCTTAATTATAAATCCTCATGTATAAGAGGCATCTAAAGTGTTTACAAAGTAAGTGTATAACAGATATCTTCTCAAAAGAGAAGATATTTTTTTATCCGTACGGGCAATATTTTTTTTTATAAACCGGAATAAAATTCTAATGTTCAAACAGATGAGGATTTAAAAATGAAAAAAGAAAACATTTGGTTAGTCGGCGCATGCGCACTATTTTTTATCGGCGGTTACACAATGAATGATGTTGCTATTTCTTTGCCAAGATACAAAGTTGCGGTTGTAGATATTACAAAAGTCATGGAGCAATCTAAAGACATCAAAAATCTTAAAGCCTCACAAGATAAACAACTCAAGGAACTTGAAACCCTAATTTCAAAAGCACAAAACGAAATCGCAAACACACAAGACCAAAATAAAGCACTTGAACTACAAACAAATTACAGCAAAGAAATTGAAACAAAAAGAAACGCCATTGATGAAGATTACAGCAAAAAAATTGTTCAGATAACCACGAATATTAAAAATCTAATCTCTAATCAAGCAAAAAAAACAGACTATAATCTTGTTCTGCCGACAGGTATGGTAATCTCAGGAGGAGAAGATATAACTGATAATGTAATTAAAGAAATGCAGTAAAAAGACGGAGTTAAAACTCCGCCTTTTCTTATACAAATTCAAATTTATTTTATTCTGAAAGTTACATTTGCAACAGAAGTTACTTTCTTTTTAATAGAGGAAGAATCACTTATACCCATATCAGATACATCATTTGAATCTTCCGGAGTAATTTGGAATACTCCCATTTGCAATGACTGAATTTTCCCTACTCTGTTATGAGTTGCCTTCAACATTGCTTTTGCTCGTTGTTTTGCATCTTTTGACGCCTTTTCAAGCATTTCGATTTTCAAATCGGAAAGTTTAGAATAAAAATATGACGGTTCGTAACCTGAAATTTCAATACCCTGTTCAGTCAAAGTGTTAATTTCAGTAGAAAGTTTTTTGATTTTTTCAACATCATCAGACTTTACGGTATATTTTTGATTAGCATTAAAACCGATAATTTCTTCTGTTGAATTGCCGTTATAATTTGTTTTGTAAAGATTGTATCCGTTTACATATTTTTCTTCAATCTGATTGTCTTTAAAACCCTGTGATTTCAAGTATTTTATAATAATCGGTTTTTGTTTTTTCAGCGTCGCATAAGCAGCCGCTCTTGATTTATCTCTTGCTATCACATCAAAATCATAAGTTCCTTTATCAGAGGTAACCGTTTGAGAATAAGAACCGGTAACGGTAATGACATCCTTTGACATAGTATTTGTAAAAATTACGGTTGCTATAATACCGCAAATTCCTAATACTAACGCCAATAGTAAGATTTGGAATTTTTCAATTTTTTCTAACATATATACGCTCCTTCTTTTCAATATAAACATATAATAGAACTTAAAAAATAAAATGCAATAAAAATTTTATGCTAATATGTATTTATGTTTGGATTTTTTAAAGAAAAAATTGAAGATTTTAAGCAAACCGTGTCAAATACGGCAAAGAATTTGGTCGGGAATGTACTTTCTAATGTTGACCAAAGCGAGGAACAGTACTCTGAGTTTGCGCTTGATGACATAGAAGACACTTTAATCGGTGCAGATTTGGGGGTAACTTACGCATCAGAACTTGTTGATAATCTGCGTTCAAAAAAAGGTGCAAAACCATCTGAATTGAAAAACTACTTAAAAGAAGAATTTAAAAAAACTCTTTATGAAGCAGGTTCAACCGAATTAAATTTCAAAGACGGAGAACTGAACATTTATTTCATAACAGGGGTAAACGGCGCAGGAAAAACAACTTTGATTGCAAAACTTGCTTACAAATTTAAACAAGAAGGCAAAAAAGTTTTGGTTGCGGCAGGAGATACTTTTAGAGCAGCAGCAGAAGAACAGTTAAATATTTGGTCTGTCAGAGCAGGGGCAGATATTGTGCGCAGAGATAAAGCAGACCCGGCATCTGTTGTTTATGAAGCAATCCAAAAAGCAAGAAGTGAAAATTATGATGTAATTTTGGTAGATACCGCAGGGCGTTTGCAAAACAAGTTTAACCTTATGGAAGAACTCAAAAAAATCAAAACAGTTATTGATAAACAAGCACCTGAATCTTTGAGGGAAAGTATTTTGGTACTTGATGCAAATACAGGTCAAAACGGTCTGCAACAGGCAAAAGTTTTTGGCGAGTGTGTAAATCTTACCTGTGCCGCATTGACAAAACTTGACGGAAGTGCAAAAGGGGCGATTATTTTGGCTATTGCAAAAGAAATGAAATTGCCTGTAAAACTTGTCGGGGTCGGCGAAAAAATGGAAGATGTAAAACCTTTCAATGCTGACGATTTTATTAACGCATTGTTTGAATAATAATACCTTCCCCTTGAGGGAAGGTCGAAATCTACGATTTCGGGGTGGGGATGAAAATATTAAAATCTGCAACAACAAAGCTTGGCAATAAAATAGAACTTATCGGAACACCGAATAAAAATAATGTTTTAATAATCGGTGTTTTTCATGGTGACGAGCCTCAGGGAAAATACCTGATTGAGAAATATTTAATAGGAGAATACCCTCCCCTTGAGGGAGGGTCGAAATCTGTGATTTCGGGGTGGGGACATAAATATAGTGTGTTCGCAAAGGAAAAATCTAAAGAATTAAGAAATAACCCAACTCCAAATGAACAAATATTGTGGCAATATTTAAGAAGAAGCCAATTTTTAGGTTTAAAATTCAGAAGGCAACAACCTATAGGACCTTATATTGCCGATTTTACTTGTTTTTATCCAAAAATTATAATTGAACTTGATGGCAGTCAACATATAGATAACAAAGAATATGACAAAAAAAGAGATATATTTTTAAAAAATGCAGGTTTTGAGGTTATACGAATATTTAATAATGATATTTCAAAAGATATCGAAAGTGTTTTAGAATATATAAAAGATAAAATATCCCCCACCCGGGAATTTGAAATTCCCACCCTCCCTCAAGGGGAGGGTAATAGTGATAATCTGTTATTCATCCCTTGTTTAAACCCTGACGGGCTTCAAAACGGCACAAGAACAAATGCAAACGGGGTTGATTTAAACAGGAATTTTCCAACCGCAAATTGGGGGGAAGATACAAGTGCCGCAGGAAATAATCCTGATGATTATTATGTGGGAAAATCAGCAGGCAGCGAAATTGAAACTCAATTTGTTATTGATATTATTGAAAAATATCAGCCGAAAATGATTTTAACCTTGCATGCACCATATAAAATAGTTAATTATGACGGGCCGGCACAAGATATTGCACAAAAAATATCAGATATTATCGGTTATCCTGTTGAGGCAAGTATCGGCTACCCAACACCGGGGAGTTTCGGTACATATTGCGGGGTTGAACGCAATATCCCGACTGTTACACTCGAATTAGACGAAAAAATACCGATTGATCAACTTGAACAACCGGTATTTGAAATTTTTGATACATTAAGTTCTATTTCGCTTTAAATATACTGATAGAACCCGTTGATTTATTATGACTATCTCTTAAATGAATAGTCAATCCGTTTTGCTGCGGACTTACATCAGTTGCATTGCCGGTCTCAGGGCTTGTTTTCAATTTAGAACCTGTCGCTAATCTGTCCTGAGCATTATTTACATGGTTTTGTAATATACCAAATCCGTCATGTCTGTTGTTATAAACATTTGCCACATCAGAATTAGTTAAAACATAAGAATCTTTATTGTGGGGGTCTTTTTCTCTTACTTCTTGCGATACTCCGCCCAATGCAGCATAATATTTTGCATCCATTACGATTGCCTTTGCATCTTTTGTGAATTTGTATGATTTACCGCCAAATGATATGCTCATACCTTCTTCGGCATATATGGTTCTTGGTTCATACTTACCATTTACGCATACACTCAATTTTACAGGAATAATGTTACCCATCGTCTCAATCCTTTCTTCGTGTTCTATTACGATATATATTTATTAAATATTTTTTATACCAAAAATTGCCATGAAAATTTAGACATGTTCACATTTGTTTACATTTATTTGTGATAATATAATTTTGTAGGTCGGCATTACTATGCCGACAAAGGAGTAAAAATGCAATTATTTAACACATATTCTGGGAAATTAGAAGAATTTAAACCAATTGAAGAAAACAAGGTCAAAATGTATGTCTGCGGGCCGACTGTATATGATTATGCACACCTTGGACACGCAAGATGCTATATAACCTGGGATGTTTTATACCGTTACCTCAAATTCAGAGGATATGATGTTACATATTGCAGAAATGTCACTGATGTTGATGATAAAATCCTAAAAAAAGCGGAAAAAGAAAACAAAACACCGCAAGAAGTTTCGCAATATTGGTATCAGCAATTTACAAATTCAATGAATAAACTAAATAACCTGAAACCCGACATTGAGCCGTTTGCCACAAAAACACTGGGCGAAATGATTTCTATGGTAAAGGATTTGATAGCAAAAGGTTATGCTTACGAATCAAATGGTGATGTTTATTTCAGAGTTAAAAAATTCGGCAGGTACGGAAGTCTTTCAGGTCAGCCGATTGACCAACTTGAAAGCGGAGCAAGAATTGCTGTTGGAGAACAAAAAGAAGATCCTTTGGATTTTGCACTTTGGAAAAAAGACGAAAAATTCGGTTATAATTCTCCATGGGGAGTTGGTCGTCCGGGATGGCATATAGAATGTTCCGCAATGAATCGCAAACATTTGGGGAAAACCATTGATATTCACGCAGGCGGAGCAGATTTAATATTCCCGCACCACGAAAATGAAATTGCGCAGAGTGAATGTGCAAACGATTGCAGATTTGTAAATTATTGGCTTCACAACGGATTTGTGACCATTAATAAAGAAAAAATGTCAAAATCATTGGGCAACTTTTTGACAATAGACGATATGCTCAAAAATTATGATGCAAATACTTTGCGATTATTTATTCTGACAAATCATTATCGCATGCCTGTTGAGTTTTCTGACGAAGCGTTAGCCTCTGCTCAGGCAGGTGCAAAACGATTGACAAACGCAAAACAAACTCCTGTGAATGAGAATTTGGATATAACACAAACCTCTGAATATAAGGCTTTTTGCGAAGCAATGGATGAAGATTTGAACACATCAAAAGCACTTGCCGTACTGTTTGACCTTACAACAAGAGCAAACAAAGACGAAAAAGACGCTTATACAATTCTCTATAAACTCGGTACGACACTTGGGTTCACCTTTGAAAAAGCAGGTTTAAGTGACGAAGATTTATCAAAAGCAATAAAGTCTGTATCAGAGGCTTTGGGGCAAACTTTCGAGTCTATGGATGATATTCTTGACTTGCGCAAAAAAGCAAGAGCAGAGAAAAATTGGGAAATTGCCGATAAAATCAGAGTTTCACTTGATAATATCGGGATTGTTTTAAAGGACACACCTGACGGAACAAAAGTTGAATTGAAATAACAAAAAATATTTTGTTTGTACTTTATAACAGATATGAATGCTATAAACAATTATAATAATATAAATTTCGGGCAAAAAATTCCAACATCTTCTTTTTTAAAGATGGGTTCAGGAATATTTGATTATAATGATGCAAAAAATTTATGCAGTTCTTTTGACCAAAAATTCCCCGGACATGTCGGTTACTATAAAAATGCATTAAATTATGTCAGCATGATTGAAAGTAAAAATCCGCATATAAAAAAAATTTTAAATAACATATCTATATTAAGAGAAAAAAATTTGAAATTAGAGGAAATTGAGCGATTATCCAAAGAACTTGGTGAAGAAATTGATGTTGTTATTTAATCAGTCCTGATGCATTATAAGAACTTCTTACCAATGGTCCGATTTGATAGTTTTTGAATTCGCTTTCTTTTGCCATTTGTTTTAATATTTCGTATTCGTCTAAAGTATAATATTTAGAAACTTCAAGATGTTCTTTTGATGGCTGAATATACTGTCCTATTGTCAAAATATCACAACAAACCTCATTCAAATCCTTCATTGTAGATTTTATTTGTTCAAATGTTTCGCCTAAACCTATCATAAGTCCTGACTTTGTTTTTATATCGCTGTTTTCTTTAATATATTTCAAAACATCAAGCGAATTTTGATAATTTCCCTGCGGTCGCGCAATTTTAAAAACTTCTTTTACCGTTTCAATATTATGATTAAAAACATCAGGTTTTGCCTTAATGATTACATTAAGCGAATTTTTATTATTTTTAAAATCCGGTGTAAGAATTTCTATTTTTGTTTCAGGACAAAGTTTTTTAATTTCATAAATACAATTGGCGAAATGTTCTGCACCGCCATCATCTAAATCATCTCTTGTAACGGATGTTATAACCGCATATTTTAATTTAAGCGCCTTTACTGCCTGTGCAATATGTTTTGGTTCTTCAATATCCAAAGGCTCCGGTTTTGCGCAGGTAATATTGCAATAACGGCAATTCCTTGTGCAATTGTTACCCATAATCAAAAAAGTTGCGGTGTGTTTTGTATAACATTCGTTTTTGTTGGGGCATCTTGCATTTTCACAAACGGTATTGAGACAATTTACTTTGAGTATTTTTCTTACCTCTCTTGTTTTTTCGGTATCAATTATCGGTCGTTTTAAATATTCAGGCAATCTTGTGCGCAATTTTTATCCCTCATTTGTTTTATAATAAATAGCAAATTTATTTTTGTTTAGATTTATGTTATAATATAATTATAATATAAAATGTAATATAAAATGAATAACAGGAGTACAAAATGAAAAAAACAGCGTTATTATTGGCAGTTATGATGTTAATCCCATCATTTGCCTGTGCAGAAAGTCTGTTACCGATATCAACAGTTTTGTCTATCGGGCCTGAACCTACGGCAAAATCAGCCATTGCAGAAGGTGTCAATCAAACAGTTTCATCAAATTCAAATGCTTCATCAAGTGCAAACGGTACTTATGAAGCAACTTATGTTCCTGCAAGTCAGGTTGAAACAGACCCTAATATGGTTCCGCAGAATGCAGCAGCAAAAGGTGAACCGGTACCGGTTCAAACTAAACCGAGAGTAAGAATCAGAACAAAACAAAGAAGTCAGGGTAATTCTTACTGGAACGCAGGCGGTAAAGGCTGGAGATCATACTACTAAAAAGCACTTTACAAAAAAATTAAAACAAAAGGGCATAAACAATGTTTATGCCCTATAAATTTGTGTAAATTTGTTCTGGTAGCCGTTAATCTGCGACAAAACCGTGATTGTGATATTCAATCAGTTTTGCCAAATGCCACTGCCTTTGTTTGACATCTTCAATGTGATGTTTGATGTCCTCAAGTTCTGCAAGTAAAGTGTTCATATCTTTATCCTGCAGTTTGGTGACTGATTCAATCGGGGTTTCTTTTTTGACCGGAATATCATCATTCCAGCCTCCTAAGAAACATCCTTTTTCAAATAGCCATCTTTCTTCGTTCATGTTCACATATCTCCAAAATCTTCAGCAATTAACCTCTGTCTGACATCAATTCGTGAAAGAAATCTGCCATCTTAAAATTGCCATATTTAAACGGAATAGGTTTTTTCATATACTCTGTATTAGTTATCTTGTTTAAAGTATCCATTTCTTCGTTTGATAAAGTACCGAAATCAAAACTTGTCATTTCAGCATAATCAATCATCAAATCTTCTACATCCATAATTCTTTTTTCAGACATTTCTACACTCCTTAATATGTATTAAACTCAACATACTTTTAGTCGGAGTGTTCAATGCAAAACTTTAGAAAAAACGAAAAATTTGTAACAAATATTTACAAACTCTAAAATTTATACATTGTTGAAAATTTTAACTGATTTTTAAAAGCATTATTAACTTCATCATAAGTTCCGCTTGCACCAAATTCAAGACGCAATCTGTCAAAATCTTTATTCCCAAACGGATTGACTGATAAGACAACTTCTGCTTTCTTGCGTTTTTTGACAGTGTCGGCAGAAAGTATATTTTTTATTGTAAAATATTGACTTAACTTTAATTCAGGCATTATATAAAAATTATCGTTATATGTATTATTTGTGGTATTTACGGTTTTTGCATAAGAAGTGCTTATGGAAAATCTTTTGTACTGATATTTTGTAAATATCCCTGATGACTGCTCAAGTTCACCGTAATCTATACCTTGAGAATATGTTGCACCTGCACTAAAACCGCCGACAGATTTTGAACTTGAACCTGATATAGGCGAAATACTGTATTCAGAACCGTTATATTTTGTATAATTATTATCAAATAACGACGGTGAAGACTGAAGATAACCAAAATATTTACCTTCTATCGCAACAGGTTTTTTGATATTCAAAACAAGATATTCATTTTCAGGCAAATCAAGTGAGATAGCATTTTCTTCATCATCAAAATACTCGGCATAACCGTGCAGAACATAACCATACATATCTTCTAATTCATAATCATCTTCATTAGAGATTTCTTGGTCAGAATCATATTTGGAAATTCCTGAAGTATCTGCCGTAACATCATCACTGACAATATCTTCCTTTACAGTAACTTCATCTGTTTTTAGATTTTGAGATTGTTCTTCTGTTTGTTCATCTTCTTCATCAGGAATATGGTATTTGAATACTCCGTTTTGAGCAACAAAAAACGAATTTATGTCAAATTCCTGTGAAAAAGCGGGCATAAATGTAAACGAAAATACTAACAAACCTAAAACTATCCGTTTCATACCCACATTTTACAATAGAAAGAGTTAACTTCAATAATCTTTTTGTATGAAAAAAGTTTTTGTGTTATGATATGTTTGCAGATTCCATTCTGAACTTGATTCAGAATCTTTGCAATATGCCATTATGTCGATGTGGTACTCTGCCGACGAGAACGATTGAGTATCGTTCGAGGAGAGGGTTGTCGAAGACAACTTCCGGCACATCGACGGTATTGGTCAAGTAACAATTTCATAGTATAATTACAAAATAATCAAATACCATGTCGATGTGGTGGAATGGTAGACACGCATGCTTGAGGTGCATGTGGCGAGAGCTGTGGGGGTTCAAGTCCCCCCGTCGACAAATAAAAAAGATATTGACTAATGTCAGTATCTTTTTTATTATGAAGTTGGGTCGGGCTGGGATTACCTTTTGGGGGTTCAGCGAATTTTACGTAAGAGTGAAGTCGAGCGATAGCGAGCGAACTCGAGTATGTGAGGACAAAGATTTGCGACAACGAAGTGAAGCAAATCACTTGTCCGAGAGACAGTAAAATTCAAGACAAGTCCCCCCATCGACACCATTTAAAAAGTAGGTTGGGGTTTCTACCCCAACGATAATACATTTGTTGGGCTGAAAGCACAACCTACACGCTATTGCTAAAGAAATCACCTCAAATAAAGAAAAGTTAAACGAGGCTTTCGGTAAGGCTTGGAATAAAGTATTAGGTAAAAATTCATAGTAATTCTGTTGGGTTTCACCCAACCTACTTATCTTTAGTCAACAATTTTATATTGAGGGTAGACTGAAGCATACCCTACAATACGCCGTAAAAATATTAATCGTATAACACAGCCTAAAAACACACAAAACACTACAGGGGTGTCATTCAAAAACACAACACCCTGAATCAAATCATACGATTACACATATCAAAACTTATGAGAGAGAATAGATATAAAAACCACAAATTTAAACGGTATCAGTACAAAGTTTTAACAAAGCGGACTAAATAAGCCCGCTTTAAATTCTTACATAAGACCTAAAACTTTTTTGTACCAAGAGAACGATTCAAGTTCTGTACCATTGAAAGTTGTTTTTGCACACTGATGTTTCAAGTAATCTTCAAACTCATCAGCAAACGGTGATTTAATCTTTTTTACTTCCTTTTCCGTTGTTACTGTTGCCATAAAACACTCCTTTACACATTTTAGGTCATCTGACCCCCTGTATGCCATTAATTATAACATATAGTTTCTACCTTTTAAAGGTATAAAACATGATATTCAAAAAATTTGCTACTATTAAAGGCTTTCAAATGTAAAATTTTGTAAAGATATTTTGTTTTTATAATTATTCGCACTTTAATGTAAAATTTTGACAAAATTTTAAACTTTTCATGGTATAATTTTTTTATGAAATTAATAGGCGAAAATATACATATAATCTCAAAGAGCGTTCGCTCGGCATTAGAGAATAAGGACCAAAATTTTGCAGAAAATTTGATAAAAATTATGCAAAATTGCGATGCGGTTGATTTAAATGTCGGACCTGCAAAAGGAAAACTTGACATGGTTTTCAATTGGCTTGTCCCACTCATAAAACACAACAATATCTCTTTTGATTCATCTAATATTGATGCAATAGAAAGCGGCTTGAAACTTGTATCAAATCCTGAAAATTGTTTTATCAACAGCACAAGTGCCGATGATGACAGACTTGAACAACTGACTGATTTGGCGAAAAAATATAACTGCAACCTTATTGCGCTTGGAATGTCTAAAGAAACAGGGATTCCAAAAGATGCAGACGGAAGAATGGAATTGATATTCAAAATTTATGAAAAATGTATGGAAAAAGGAATTGTATCCTGTAAAATCTTTTTTGACCCGTTAATTTTGCCTTTGAATGTCGAACAAAGTCAAGCAAAGGAAGTTGTCAGCACAATACAGATGATTAAAGAGAGTTTTGAGCCAAAGGTAAATACGGTTGTCGGACTCTCAAATATTTCAAACGGCATGCCCTCAGACTTGCGCAGACTTGTAAACAGAACTTTTGCGGTAATGCTTTTTGGAGCGGGACTTGATGGTGCCATTATTGATGCAAAGGACGAAGAACTCATCAGGATAATGCGCATGCTTGAATGTAACAATCCGCAAAATGATGTTGATAAATTATACACAAATATTGCAAATATGGTACAATGTTTTGGAGATGTTGATGATATCGGATATAACAAAAATAATTCCGAGCATTCAAACATCATTAAAACAGTCAGAATTCTGACGGGAAAAGAAATATTTTCAAACAGTTATACACAGTTATAGAGTATGAAAAAATGGATATAAGAAAAAATTTATTAACGGCTTTTTTGGTATCGGGTTTATGTATGGGAGGTGTTCCTGCATATTGTTATATGTCACCTGAAGCGAGTTCATTATATCAGCAGGCTTGCAGTGCGGAACATCAACAAGATTTAAAAGAAGCCATTGCAAAACTTGAACAGGCTATTGCAATTTCAGGCGGTGATGCAATGCTTTACACCAAACTTGCAGGAATTTATTCTGAAATTGACGAGTTTGACAAAGCACTTGAAAATTACAACAAAGTAATAAAAATCAACCCTGAAGATGCTTTTATCTATATAAGTATCGGAAGTATTTACGAAAATCAAGGGAAATATAAAGATGCTCTTAATGCATACCAAAAGGCTTTAGACCTTTTTCCTGAATACAAGTATAACTATTTCAATTTAGGGAATGTAAATTACCAATTAAAAAATTACAAAGAGGCAATTAAGGATTACAACTCATTTTTAGAAACATATTCAGGGCACCTTGAAGCAAGAGAAAATCTTGCCGGCTCTTACCTTGCAATAAAGGATTACCAAAATGCTGAAACACAATACAGCAAATTATATGAAAAAAATCCGGACAATTTCAAGCATAATTACGAGTACGGGATTGCTCTTTTAAACAACAATGATTCTGAAAAAGCGGCAAAATTCCTTGAAAAAGCAATTGAAATTGATGCTGAAAATGATTCCGCACACCTTGGTTTAGCGCAAGCATACCAAGATTTAGGGAAAAATGAAATGTCTTATGAACAATATCAAATTGTTCTTAAAAATATGCCAAATCTAAACACCGTAAGGCTTGATTATGCAAATTTGCTTGCCGATATGGACAAAAATACTGAAGCCGTAGTGCAATACAATATGTATATCAAAGCATTCCCTGATGATGTTAAAGGTTACGCAAATATAGCAGGAGTTTACAAAAAACTTCAAAATTATGATAAGGCTATCGAAAATTATTTAATTGCAATATCAAAAGATGATAAAAACATTGATTACAAAAAAGATATTGCAAACTGCTATCATAACAAAAAGGATTACCAAACGGCATTAAAATATTACGAGGAAGTTTTGGCAGTTGAGCCAAAAGATTTTAATATCAGATTTAACAAGGCACTCGCTCTACATGCCCTAAACAAATATGAAGATGCCATTTCTATTTATAAAGAACTACTTTCGGAGAAAAATGAAAAAAGTATCAAAACCAACCTTAACGATGCACTTGTTTCAAGAGGGCATGAACTTGTTGAAGCAGGGAATACAAAAGATGCCATAACATATTTTAAAGATGCAATTAAAGGCGGTTACACCGAAGGCTATGTTTATTACGGTCTTGCCAAAGCATACAGAAAAGACGGCGACAACTCAAAAGCCGCTGAAAATTATGAAAAGGCAATATCAATAGACCCTGAAAAAACGGCTTATTCGGCAGAATATAGCGAATTTATTTCGGATTTATACAGTACAAAAGTTGAGGTTAAATCTTCAGACAAATCATCCGAGTTACCATCAATAAATTTGAGCGTAAATTCGCCGCAGGAAACTCCAAAAGAAACTGAAAAAACAAAACCTGTCCAAACCACACAATCAAAACCTGCAACCTCTGATGTTGCAGTAAAGAAAAGTAAAGATTTTATCACTCAGGGAGATAAAAACTACAAAGAAAACAACTACGATGCGGCAGTAAAAAATTATCAGGACGCATTGCAACTTGTCCCGAATGATGAAGTTACACTACTAAAAATCGGCAACATATACAAAATGAAAGAGGATAATACAAAAGCGATTAATTTCTATCAGAAATCAATTATTGTTAATCCTGAATACACAGACGGCTGGTTTAATTTGGGACTTGCTTATGCGAATGAAAATAATCTGATTGAATCCCAAAAGAGTTTTGAAAAGGTCATAGAAATTGACCCTGATTACAATTCCGGCTATGCATACTATGCACTTGGAATGGCTTTTGAGCATCAGGGTAAAAAATCAGACGCCGTAAAGAATTATAAAACATTTATCAAACATAACAACGATAAAGATTTAAAAAATACCGTTGAAGAAATGATTAAAAAGTTACAGTAATAAAAGATAATCAGACAATAAGAATAGGGTTAATAAACCCTTCTTCCCCCTTTTAGGGGAAGTACGCGAAGCGGGTAGGGGGTGAAGATTATAATAAAACTTTTAAAAAATTTATTTTTACTTGCAACATTGGGTTTTGTAATGATATTTACAACCGCTTGCGAAAAAGAAGCGTATATTCTTTTCAACAAATACCCGTTCAGCGAAGAATCAATGAGTGCAACCACAAATGTTTTTAAGCCGGGAGAAAAGATATATTATCTTGTTACAACGCCCAAAACAGTAAAAACAAAGCGTCTGTTATTACAGGTAATGAAAATGGGCAAGAACGAAAGACTCGGCTATGAAACTGTTTGGGGCAAACAAGTTAAAGTTCGTGATGAACAGGTTTTTTATTACACGGATTACTTTGTGTTTCATTCTGCCGGTGCTTATGAAATGAGGGCTTATTCAAAAGATGAGCCGACAAAACTTTTGACAACTAACTATTTTTATATAAGGAACTAAAATGATAAAAGATAGAGCAATACAATATTTTATGAGCGGATATTCTTGTTCGGAATGCATAGTTCAGGCGTGTATAGACGAAGGGATTTGTGAAAACAGTCTTTTGCCTTGTGCAACTACATTTTCAGGCGGAATGTCCTCAGGTTGTGCCTGCGGAAGCGTTACAGGTTCTCAACTTGTACTTGGTTACCTGTTTGGCAGAGGAAACAAATTCGGAAACACAATCAGCGCAAGAGAAAAAGCAAGTGAATTTGTGGAAGAATTTAAAAAGCGCAACAAAGTAACTTGCTGCAGAATATTATCGGCCGGATTCAGCGGAAGCGAAAGAAAAAATCATTGCACAAAATTTGTATCTGATGCCTGCGATATTTTGGAAGATTTAATGAAAGTAAAAATATAGAATGATAAAACCTGATAAACTGAATTTTTTAACGGCAGGAATGCCTTTGCAAACGGATAAAAGAGGGTATCCGTCAGCGTTTGAAATTATAAAAGACATGGAACTTGACGGACTTGAGGTCGAATTTGTGCATGGTGTCAGAATGTCTGACGATACAAGAAAATATCTTAAACAAATTTCTCAGGAACAAGGCTTTATCTTAACTTCACACGGACCTTTTTATATTAATCTTAATTCCAAAGAAGAAGAAAAAGTTGAAGCAAGCGTACAAAGAATTATTGAAACTGCTCAGGCTGCAAACGATTTTGGAGGTTACAGTATAACATATCATGCCGCATTTTATATGGGCGGAGAAAAAGAAACAGTTTATCAACAGGTTAAAAAACAAACTGCAAAAATCATTGAAACACTGCAAAAAGAAAAAATTGATGTATGGATTAGACCTGAAACAACAGGCAAAGCGACTCAATGGGGCGATTATGAAGAAATTATCAGACTTTCAAAAGAATTTGAACAGGTATTGCCATGCGTTGATTTTTCACATGTACATGCCAGAACCGCAGGTGAGTATAACACCTATGATGAATTTTGCCTGATTTTAGACAGAATTTCAAAAGAACTCGGACAAAAAGCGATAGATAATTTCCACGCACATCTTGCAGGAATTGATTACACTGCCAAAGGTGAAAAACGACATCTTATACTTGAAGAATCAGATATGAATTACAAAGACCTGCTCAAAGCACTGAAATCTTTTGGAGTAAAAGGCGCTTTAGTCTGTGAAAGTCCTAATATTGAAACAGATACAAAAATTTTGAGAGATTATTATTATTCAATTTAATTACTCTTTTTAAAAACTTCTTTTAGCAAAAATATCCAAATTACACATAATATCGGGCAAATAACTACAATTAATGGATTGTATTCGTATGCCTTTTCAAATTCAAATCTGCATAATGCGACAAATGCTCTTGTCAAACCGCATCCTATACATTCATGATGAAAAAGCAACCTGAACAAACAAAAATTTTTCAAATTTGCACTTACTGCAATATTTGCACAAATTACTGCCAAAAACGGCAAACTTACAACAAAAATTCTTTTAAGTGTTAAACAAATATTCTTTTTATTCATGTCCACAAGTATTATAAAGGCTGTACTCATTTTAGTACAGCCTTTTACCTATATATTAATCTTAATTAAAATCTTGCGCCTGCACCTGCGCCTGCACCAGATCCGCCTGCCATTGCGCCTGCAAGAGCCAAAATTGTTGTAAAATAAAATAACACAAACACTATTCCAAGTATAGCCAAAACTATATAAACAACACCAACCCAATTGATTCTTTCATATAATTCGCTTCCGTCAGCATGTTTGAATTTCCCCAGAGCAATCATAAATCCGTCAACATAAGACCAAATACAACTGATAGGAAAAGTACATGTTAATAATGTTAAAACAAGCATTAACCAAGCGGTGTTTTTCTTACCCGTATAAAATCTGTGCATCCCCAAAGGTCCTAAAAAACAACAAGCAAGCATTGTTGCTAACCAATTTTTGCCTTTTTGTTCTTCCATCATTTTCTCCTTTCAATAATTCCAAAAATTTACATAAACGAACAAATGAATTATATCATTTTCTTTATTATCTGAAAACATAAAAGTTAGTAAAAAATTAAAAATACATTAAATGACCGAATTTATTAAAGAAAAATAGAAAAAGTACCGATATTTTTGTCGGTACTTTTTAACATAAAGGACAAAGACTATGTTCAATTTTGTAAACGGTAATCCTTTCAATCAAAAAATAGAATCCGCTGTTTCAACAGGACAGGAAAACAAGCGTCAAAATCAGCAACAAAAAGACGAGGATGAACGCAGATTACTTGATGAAGATGACAATGACGAAGTTTCTATCAGTCAAAGACCTGAATTAACCGAAGATGATGTTATTTATCTGTTAAACGAATTTATAACCAAAAGAAAAAATGAACATGAAAATGAACCGAAAATTCTTGAAAAACTTGATAAATACAAAAGCAAATTTGATGTTAAAAAGTTTATGAAAAGTAATCCGCATTTGACTGTTTCGGATTTTAACATGATAATGTATAACGAAACCGCAGGAATTTTGAATTGATAATATTAAAAACAAAGTACACAAAACATATTATCGGTAGTAATTGAGAGATTGATAATTTCTACCTGTTCATTCTTTCTCTTTTCTTGCGATGAAAAGAGAAAGAATGAACCAAGAAAGAGAAAATACGCTATTTCACTGC